>CAVZDM010000001.1:0-10674 GCA_963773955.1 uncultured Acidobacteriaceae bacterium
AGTTCGGGCGATTTGCCGAAGAGAACCGGAAACATAGAGGAGAAGGGAAACCCGAGACGTTCGATTTCCTGGGCTTCAAACATATAAGTGGGAAGAACAGGCTCGGGCGATTCACCGTGCGGCGCACGACGATCCGCAAGCGCATGCGAGCCAAGCTTCGAAACCTCAAGCAGGAGCTCCGCCGGCGCATGCATGATCCGGTGCCTGAAACGGGAGGATGGCTCAAATCGGTCGTGCAGGGTTACTTCAACTACTACGCGGTACCCGGGAACCTAGATAGCTTAGCCATCTTTCGGAAACGAGTGCGGGCGCTGTGGTGGCACAATCTCCGTCGACGGAGCCAGCAGCGTCGCTTCTCGTGGACCCGGATGATGGCGCTGGGCGAACGATGGTTACCTCAACCGTGTGTGCTCCACCCCTATCCTGTAGTGCGCTTCGCCGCTAGTCATCCGCGATAAGAACCGGATGCGCTAACGAGCGCCTGTCCGGGTCCGGGGAGGGGGTCGCGAGCAACCGCGATCCCTACTCCGATCTCATTGACCCCGGGTCAACCAATTCTCAATGAGTATAATCGCCTGTTCTCGTCAACTGACCCGATCTTTCGACCGCTAAGCGTTGCTGCACTCGTGGGCATTGAAGTCTTGACGGACCTGCAAAATAACGTCGTCGATTTTTTCGTCTGGTTTACGTTCCGCGGTAAATTCCTGCCCGCATCGGCTACAACTGGAGACGACACACGGGCTGTCGATACTGATGTTATTGAAATGCAGGTATCGGGCTTGGTTTGTCACCATCCTCCTCGCGGCTGATACGCCAGTGGCTGGCAATGACTCTAGCCATAGAATCCGCAGCGAGTCTGTGACCCTAATCACAGTTCCCAACGACAACGCCAAAAGAATCGCAAGTAGAAAGCACACTCCCCCGGAGGTTGCTATGTTCCCGCCTCCGCACAATAGTTATCACCGCCTCCGGTGCCACGGTTGGCGTAACATCCCGATTTCACTCAGTGACCCGGATTGGCCACTTTTCTGTTTTATTTCCTCTCTTGCGGATGATTCGCCGTCTCCAAGCATGGAGCGCCGCCAAGGGCCACACAGGAGCAGCCGGAGCCACTGTTATACCGGCATTGATCCTCCGGGTGGTCAGGTTGGTCACAAACTGGATTTCCACATCCTGGGAACTTTGGGATCTTGCTGCATGCAGAGGATTGGGAAAATGTGTGTGATTGTTCCCATAAACTGATTTCTGGAGCTTCGAACCGCAATTCTTCATGACTCAGCACATGAAGCTCGACCCCCTGCGAGCCTTTGACCTCCTTCACGCCTCCGTTCACATCTAAGGAATACGGGCCTGAAATCGTAATTCGCGTGTCGCCTGATTTCGCTTTGCCTGGAACGAAGTTGATTGACACTGCGGTCTTGCCGCCTGCCGCTCTGGTGACCGAGATATCACCTGCTGTGACGATGGTTACAGTTGCGCTACTGTCCTGTTTCAATGTCTGCTGAGGCAGTGCGATGTTTACCATGAGCAGCGCGCATACAGTGATTGGGAAACTCCACCTCCGATGTGTTTTCATTCGACCCCTGGTAGTGTCCTAATTTGAACTCCTTATCGTTGAAGTGTGGCATGAATCGTGCTCCGAATCCATTCGGATCGGGTCAGCTCACCAACGACCGGGTTCTGAGTGTAAACGCCTGGTTACATCAGCATTCTAGAGCGGGCTGGCGGAGAGAACATCCGATGAGCCGGCATATTCCTGTCGCATCGCCAGATCGGCACCGAAGGTGACGCTGGCGAAGCTCTGCCCGGCGTGGACAGCCTTCAGAACATGACGCAGGCCTCGTTGACTCTCTCCAGTACCCGTTCCAGCAGTGCCAACTGCCGCCGTAGGTCCATCTGCAATTCAGTGTTCCGCTGCCGGTCAATTTCATCCTTCAGGCTATGCTTCTTGCCAGCCAGGAGGTCCGCTGCTTGTTCAAGTTCATCGGCGTCTAATCGCAAGTCGTGGGCCAGCACCTTGTTCAGCAGTTCTTGGTATGGCTTGGGATCTTGTTCTAACAGGACGTTCGCAAGCAGTTTTAGCTCGTCTGGCTCCAGGTGGAATTGCATAGCTCTCTCCCTTCCCGCTATAAGAATTGAATCAATGTGAGTATCGAACTGTCAGTGACCACAATCACTGGGCTCGAATCCCATGTCGCGCATGCGGCGAGCACGCGCTCTTTCCCAGATCTTTCAAGTCACGGAAAATTCGCGGCGGACTGAAAGACTTCGGCTACGATCTTCGATATCTGGCGCTCTCCGCCGCAGGTTTATCGGCCAAACGCCCTAAGCATCGAAAGGGTGACTGCCATCACTGACGAGAAAACGATTTCGGGCGAAACTAATAGGTGCGAGGTATTCCCCCATGAAAACAAAACCATCAACACTCGCGCCGAAGTCGGAGGAGCCGACCGTCCTGATCCCGATTGAGCAGCGGATTCAGCAACGCGCCTACGAACTCTACGAGCAGCGCGGAAGGACAGACGGTCATGAACTGGAAGATTGGTTTCAGGCCGAGTCCGAGATAAAGGTTATTCGGGCGAACGCGGCATAGAGTGGTTAGTTGTCGAAATATCCCCATTACACCAACAACCGCTGTACAGCCCATTTTCATAAGCGCTCCACCTGCCGTTTCACCTGCCGTTCGCACTGCTTTGCATGTGCTAAGATCGCCTAAAGCGCCGTCTGATGCTCTGCATCTTGTTGAATGTACGTTTCAGCGCGGATTCGAATCCCTCCCTCTCCGCCAGTTCCCAAGATCCCAATCACAGGTTCCTTCTGAATCGTGGAAGGCTCCACGTCCGAACCGCTGTCTAGTGTCCCTCAGGCATGGTTAGAGGTCCCAAGCCAGCCATCGAAGGCGATTCCTGGTATGCGCCTCGA
Source organism: uncultured Acidobacteriaceae bacterium (assembly GCA_963773955.1). Lineage (GTDB taxonomy): Bacteria > Acidobacteriota > Terriglobia > Terriglobales > Acidobacteriaceae > Acidiflorens. Next base: position 2,923 of record CAVZDM010000001.1, read on the forward strand.
TAACAGGGAAAATCAATAGGTGTATCCCGGAACGACTTGAGGATCTGGCCAAGTCGAAGGGTGCCAGACCTTCTCACCTCTCGAACTTGATTGAGATCGATGGTGAAAGGAATCTGTTCTCCTACTTCACCCGACTGATGGATGATTTCTCCTTCCGGGCCGACGACTATGGATCGTCCATTGCCCAATTGACCGGCATTATTTACGTCAACGAAATAACACTGGTTCGTGATGGCACTGGCTTGGGCAATGATCAGCTCTTGTGCCCGATCGACGGTCCCCGTCATGGTCGGATGGATAATGATCTCAGCGCCCTTCCACACCAGCGCGCGCGTCGTTTCTGGAACCCACCCGTCATAGCAGATTGAAACTCCAAAACGACCAACCTCCGGAACGTCGAACACGACAAACTCTGTTCCCGATTTCACTCCTTTTTCATAGGGCAGGAAGGGATACATCTTGCGGTAGCGCGCGACCACTTCACCCTCGGGATTGATGACCGGCGTGGTGTTGAATATATCCTCTCCCACCCGCTCATAAATTGATCCCGGAATCAGCCATACATTATTCTTCCTGGCCAAAGCTCGATACCGGGTTTCGGTCGGTCCGGGCATCTCCTCGGCAAAACTCAGCCCAGGCCCAAAGGAACAAAGCTCGGGGAAAACAACCATCCTTACCCACGGAAATCGCGCCAGCACACGTGCGGTTTCTTTTTCCAGACGATCGCGGTTGTCGCCAAGGGGCAAATCGACCTGTAAGGCTGCAATCGAAAATAATGACATGTTCACCTCCGAGGACGATGAAACGGCCCGAGCACTCTACGCGTCAGGCAGATGGTTGACGGTACCGTGATCCAGGGCCCATGCAGGAATCGCCGCCGCAAAAGTTGCAAAAGCCAGCAGCACGAGCGCCGTCGCGATCAACGCCGAGTAATTACTCGCTCCGACAATAAATGAGAATAGCATCGGGCCCGACGCTAGGCCCATTTTGGAAGCAAAGCCGCCCCATACCGCGGTCTGGCCGGTTCGATCAAATCTGGCGCACATGCCGAGCAGGTGAGAAATCACGAAGTTCCAGGTGATGCCGGTGCCGATATTCGCCGCAATCCAAATCCACTTCACCTCGCAATAGTTAAAGGCGTAAGTGCCGGCGAGCGTCAACAACATGCCGCCGATGATCGGTTTGAAAATCCCGAAGCGGGTGGAAAGCACGATCACTAATACTGCGCCGAGCGTCGCGAACCAATTGGCGATGCCCAGGGTTTCGCTGATGAACGCCACTTCGAGTCCATGGCGCTTCCCAAGTCCGATAATGAAGGCAAATAGCCCCATGTTGGCCGCCTGAAAGAAAAATACGGAGAGCAACGCCAGCAACAGCGGTTTCCATTGCAATTGATCGGGCGCGGCACCCACGGCGCGGGGCACAAGCGCCTTTACCGGATAATCCGGCAGGAACTGCAGCATTATCAATGTCGTCAAACTGAACAAAATCAGCGTGAAAAACAAAACATTGGTGCCAAACTTCGGTACCAGTAACGGCAAGCTCATTACGCCCAGACCGCCAGCGAAAACCTGCACCAGGAGCAGCACACCAAAGGTGCGGTCCGGTGCTATGGTGCGAGCGAAGATCGAAAAGCTTATCCCCACCAGCATGCCGCCGATGAAACCGTGCAAGAATCGAGCGCCCATGAGCGCGAATGGATTTTTGACCAGCATGGACAGCAGATCCATGCCGATCAGCCCCAGCAGAAGAAAGTGGGCGGCCGTTCGCCAGTTGATGCGTCGAACCAGAAATGCGATCAGGAATGCGCCGCCGGCCGCGCCATAGACATTGCATGAGCCGACCAACCCGGCCTGTTTGTTGGTAAAGCCGAGTCCTACCTTAAGCCCGTCCACCAGTGCCGGCATGATGTTGACATAGAAAAATCCGGCGGTTGCGAGAAATGCCAGCAGGACGCGCGCCAGCATGCTGTTCGGAGAGACTTTCGGCAGGCGGTTGAAGAAATCCGTGGTCATTTTCCCTTATCGCAGCCGCGTAGCGAACTGGAGTATAGCAGTACCCGTTAGCATGAGAATGAGAATGCGGATTCGGTTACCTGAGTTTTTCTCTTGAACCATGGCGGCCGCGCCCAATATTCTGTGCCCGCACGGGTACGGTGTTCTTTCTCGACAGGGGGACTTGCGGTGAAACCTCGGGCTCTTCTTCCTTTGCTGTTTCTATGGCCGGCGTTGGCTGGATGGTGTGCACCAGCCTTGCTGGCCGCAACTCCCGTACCGGGCGATCCCCTGCGCGGCAATGGAAATGTGAATCGATCCGTTCTCATTTACAGCGAACTTTTCTCCAACACTTCCCCCTCCGCTGCGATCGAAGACAGCGCAGGCTTCGCCTTGCCAGCTAACGCTGCCGCGCCTTCGCAGACCTTCGAAGGCAGCCTCACGCTTTCGGACCCGGCAAACGGCGGTAGTGCTCAGATTCTGCGAGACGACTTTGCGGACGACTCCGCGCCCAACTCTGCTTGGCGGCACCTGCCCAGCTTCAGTCTCCAGTTCGTGCAGAACGGGAGCCACCTCATTCCCGTTCAGCAAGGTCTGGTCATCACCGGGAATACGGCATGGAATTACATCGTCGGGCCCGGACGGGTGTGGCAGGAAAAAAGCGATAAGGGTTACATACGCGCTTCGTTTCCTTTTGCCCTGGTAGAGAGAAATCAAAACTGCGTGCACAACGGGGAAATGACGTTTTTGTTCAACAACAAGAAGAGCCCTAACATTTCAAAGGTTCGCTATCAGGTCACGCAGGAAACCTGCTTGTATTTCAAGCTCAACATGTGGGGACAACTCGCGGCCACTTATGCTCGCGGCAGCGTCACCAACGCCGAGGCGCTGAAGAACTCAGAAGCCGCCGAAGTCGCAAACCGTATGCCCACCAGGCCTTTCAGCGCGCTGGCGACCGATTTCCCAAATTCCGGGATCAATACTGACAACTTCACCCAGGGCTTCAAATCGCCCGCCGACATTACGACTTATGGGCTGTTGATCAATGGCATCCACTACGTCAGCAACTGCCAGACGCGCTTCGGCACCTACGCTTTCTGTGACAACATGCGCTTGCCGTCATACTCGGTAGCCAAGTCGTCGTTTGCCGGACTGGCGATGATGTGGCTGGGACAGCAATATGGAAGCGCGGTGTATGGCCGGCTGATTCGCGATTATCTGCCGCAGTACGTGGACGGTGGCGACTGGACGAATGTGACGTTCGCCAATACGGCGGACATGGCCACCGGAAATTACATCAGCGCAGGAAGGGAAGCAGATGAGGGTGGCCCCCAGGAGCACGCGTTTCTTATAGCCGAGCCTTTCGACACGAGGATCGCGGACGCATTCACGCCATTCCCGCACCAGGCTGTTCCAGGGACCACGTGGGTGTACCAAACCCACGCCGCTTTTATCCTGACGCAGGCCATGAACAACTACTTGCAGCAACAGCAGGGCAGCCGGGCGGACATCTTCAATTCGATCCGAGACACCGTTTTTAAGCCGCTGAACATGAGCCAAGGGAGCTTCTCCATGCTGCGTACGGACAACAGCGCGTCCGGAAAGCCCTTTGGGGGGTACGGGCTGTTTTTTATCCAAGACGACATCGCCAAGATCGGCCGCTTCCTCAATAACAGCCGGGGAGTGATTAACGACGCTCAAGTGCTGGACCCGGGCCGTCTGCAGGAGACGCTGTTCCGTACAGCAAATGCGGCCAGTCTGGGTGTGCCCGTACCTGATACCGGGACTCCCGTGGTCCCGAACACGATCCGTTATCACAATGAGTTCTGGGCGAAGCACATGACTACGGAGGAATTCCCACAGTACCGCTGTAGCTTTTGGGTGTCTTTCATGAGCGGCTACGGCGGAATCTCGGTGTTGTTGCTGCCGAATGGCGCAACCTACTACATCTTCAGCGACGGCGATGAGTTCATCTGGTATGCGGCCGTGAATGAGATCAACAAAATTGCGCCGCTTTGTCACTGAGCGTGTCCGGCGGAAGGGACCTCGTAAACGCTCCGTCCGCTCACAAATGTTTGCAGGACTTTCACGTCCTTGAGTTCGTCCGCGGGTACAGTGAGCACGTTGCGGTCAACGATAATAAAGTCAGCGAGTTTTCCGGGTTCGAGGGCTCCTTTGCGATCCTCTTCGAAGCCGACGTAGGCTCCGTTGCGCGTGTAGAGTGTGAGCGCCTGTTCGACGGAGATGCGTTCCTCCGGCGCTAAGATCTGTCCACTCTGCAGGTCCCGGCGAACCACCGCGGCCCAGATCCCCCACCAGGGGCTGAGTGGCGTCACCGGAACATCGGAACCAGCGGCCTCGATAATTCCGTTTTCGATATAGGATCTCGCCGGATACGACCACCGCACACGTTCTGGCCCGTACTTAGCGAACCAACTGCCGATCCAATACACGAATGGAGGATTGCCGTCGACCAGCACATGGAGTTCGCGCAGTCGTTTTTGCACTGCCGGGGTTGAAATGCCGGCATGCACGATACGAAAGCGGTGGTCCTTCAGACCAAGCTGCTGGATCACTGCAGCGTAGGAATCCAGCACCTCATCGATCGCGCGGTCCCCGATGGCATGCGTCTCCAACTGCCAGCCTGCGCCGGCGGCAAGCAACTGCGCCTTCTGCATATCGGCGGGCGTCCACCGGAGCACGCCGAGATTGGTCGGTTCGCCGATCACTCCCGGCGGGTAAATGGCAATGGTGCGCGCGCCCATGCCGCCGTCGGCAAACATTTTCGCGGCGCCGAACTTCAGCAGATCGTCGCCGAATCCAGTATGAACGCCCATCTGGGCAAGTTTCTCAGCGTCGGCGATGCTGCCGATCCTCGGCGACATCTGCACACGTATCTTTAGCCAGCCGCGATGCCGTGCCTCCTGGTAGCCGCGCATTTCGTCGGTGGAGATGAAGATGTCGTGGATGGTAGTTAGGCCAACCTCTGCTGCTTTTTCAGATATGAGCCTGGCGGCCCGCACGTCAATATCCGGCGGATCTCCGGGAAGGACGGTGGCGACAAGTCCCATCGCTGTGTCCTTGAGGATTCCGGTGGGTTCTCCAGACGCGTCGCGCTCAACCACTCCACCTGGCGGATCGTGGGTATCCTTGGTGATGTTGGCGAGTTTGAGCGCCGCGCTGTTGGCCACGCTCAGGTGACCGCTCACGTGTTTCAGATAAACGGGATGGTCCGGTGAGGCCCCGTCCAGGTCTTTCCGCGTGATGTAGCGGTGCTCGGCGAGTTTGGCGTCGTCCCAGCCGGAACCAACGATCCACTGTCCCCGGGGAACCGTGGCGGCACGGCGCGCCACGCCTTGCGTGATCTCCACGATTGAATGGACGGCGGGGTATCCGGCATCAATCTCGCCACTCAAAATGCTCTTTACCCACTCCATGGCATGCGTGTGGACATCAATGAGTCCGGGCAGAACCGTTTGTCCGTGCAAATCAAGCAACTGGGTGCGGGGACTGGCGCAACCTGCCAGCGCGTCGTCATCGCCGAGGGAGAGGATTCTGCCGTCACGCACAGCCATGGCGCCGACCACGCTTTTCGCTCCGTCCATCGTAACGATGTGGCCATTGCGCAGGAGCAGGTCAGCATCCTTGCAGGACTGGGCGATGGCGGGAGCCAAGCAGATGGTCACAAACAGTGCCAGTCCTGTAACCCCATGTCGGCGTTTCATTGGTCTCCTCAGTGCATTCGGGCTGTTAGTTTTAGAAAGTTGCCGTACCGTCAAGCAAAAGCTGCAGAAGACCTTACCACCTTGCGGAACCAGACGCGCTCGGGGCAGGTGATTCCGAGCAGTCAGTCCGCCGCAGCGGGCATGGCAAAAATCTTTTTTTGCAAACTTTACAGGAATCTTGTAGAGTATGCGCAAATTTCTCTTGCTAACGGAAAAGCGATGTAAACGCGCAGTCAAATTCGTGCCCATCAGTCGCTCGAGATCCACCCCGGAGGGTACTATGAGGCATTTAAACAAGATGGCGAAGTGGTCGGCATTCGTTCTGTTTCTGTTGACACTTTCAACCACCCTGCACGCGCAATTGAGCGAAGGCAGCATCGCCGGGGCTGTGGCCGATGTCACCGGCGCAGCGGTAGCGGGCGCCAACCTCAAGATCACCAGCCTTCAGACCGGCGCGGTCGTCGAGACCAAAACTGACAATATTGGCTACTACCGTGTACTGCATCTCCAGGTTGGAGCCTATCAAATCCGGGTCGAAGCCCAGGGTTTCAAGGCGACCGTTCTTGAGAGCATCCCGGTCAACGTAGACACCACGACGCGCGCCGACGCCAGATTGCAGGTCGGCACCGCGCGTGAGACCGTCGAGGTATTCGTACAGCTCGCGCGCTTCCGTGGCCAGCGCGCCGTAGGACGGTCTCTTAACTGGAAAGGGGCGCGTACGGAAAGACGCGGCCAGCCAAGGCAGATCAGCGCTAAACGACGGGCGGCGGTTAGGATGTTAGCCGACACTCCTATGGCAAATGACGCCAAGCTCTGCCCCGATTTCGAGATTGTGTCGGCGAACGGTAGCGAGGCCGAGCCACTTTCATTGCGCCTCTCCGTGGGGACCTGGCTTATAGGATTCGTCGCCGGATGGGCTGCTATATTCTATCTCGCCGTCCTAATTTGGGGTCGCTAGTGATCGTCGGGCCGACGTGGCCCACGGGCTTGCCCGGCTATCGGCGATGCTCCTGACGAACTGACACCATACGCCCACGCTATCCACAATCGCGCGAGCCAAGCTCGCCTTGCTAACTATTAAGCGCTCAAATACTCCAGCGAAATTCTATCGTTCGCGCCGAGCCCTGATCTTGGGGAGTGTCGGCTTGGTCCTCGCTTTCGCGGGGTCCGTCGTATAGACATCCGTGTTGGGAACCCAGTGGCCACTGGCCGCGCCGCCGCGCCCGCTCACCGCCGAACGCCGGGAAACAAAATGAACCGTCGAACTGACTTTGGTTACGGCCATGATGACAAACAATACCGCAAATAACCACTTTGGCAAGCGAACGGCTTGCACTATTTGACGCGGAAACATAACCGCAAAAATCATTTGTGCAACGTGAGAATTATTTGGCTTTTTGATGCCAAGAAATGTCCGGCCCAATTGACCCCGGTTTCGGCCTTGAACTTCGCTTTTGACGGCTTAATCTCGCGCCATGACCGTTGGAATTTTCCGCCACACGCACCGCGTCACCTACGCCGAATGCACCGTCGGCAACCACGTCTATCACTCGCGCTACCTCGATTTGCTGGAGGCGGCGCGCGGCGAATTCATCCGCTCGCTCGGCCCGACGGTTCTGCACTGGCAGGAAAACGACGTGATTTTTCCCGTCATCGAGGCGCGGCTGCGCGTCAAATCGCCCGCGCGCTACGACGATTTGCTGGCGATTGAAGTCTGGCCGACGCTCATCGAGCGCGTGCGGCTGAATGCGCGCCCCGTTCTCGATCTTGCTGACCTTGGTGAAATGCGAGCCCATGGCGGCAGCGAGCGCCCGTGCGGTCAGGTTCGCGTCCTTGCGGATCTCACGCAGGTGGGCACCCAGCGCTTCTCGCGCCTGCTGGACTGGCGTGGTCACCGTCAGGACGGCATGTATTTGTGCCGTGCGGGATCGCGACCCGCCAGGCGGCCTCGAACGCGGTCACGCACTGGACGACCAGTGCCGGTTCACGGGTCAGCTCATAGCCCTGGATCACGCCATCGCCGGACAAGTGGG
>CAVZDM010000002.1:0-5253 GCA_963773955.1 uncultured Acidobacteriaceae bacterium
CTCCCGCGGATGCGATCGCGGCGCGTTTCATCCCGGCCGCTCGCGAAAAAGCTACTGCAAAACTTATTCCGAGAATACTGGACCCTTCCCTTGCCGGTCAAACATGGCGCGCGGCTGCTACACTTTCTGCGTGCGAAAGCTAATCGTCAACGCGGATGATTTTGGTCTGACCGCCGGCGTCAATCGGGCCATTGTGGAGACGCACAGCGGTGGAGTTGTGTCGTCGACGACATTGATGGCCAACGGCGCCGCGTTCGCCGACGCGGTGACTGCGGCCCGCTCGGCGCCGAATCTTTCCGTGGGATGCCACGTCACGTTGGTGGACGGAGCGCCGGTGTCATCCCCAGATACAGTCGATACGTTGCTGGCGATTCGCTCGGCAGATCCGGACAAGTTCTATTCCAGCCTTTCGGCTTTTGCGGCGCGCGCCATGTTGGGAGGCTTCGATCGCGATCAACTGGTGGCGGAAGTCGCCGCGCAAGTTAGAAAACTTCAAGCCACCGGTCTTCAGGTGACTCATCTCGATACCCACAAACACGCCCATATCTTTCCCGAGATTCTGGTTGCGCTGCTGCGCGCCGCGCGGATTTGCGGCGTGCGCGCCATCCGTAATCCGATCGTTCCGGTAAAAGCGTTGCCCGCGCGCCTGTTCAAAGGCAATCGAGATCTGTGGAAGCGTTATGGCCAGGTGCGCATGCTGCACACTTTCTCCAAACAGTTTCGCCAGCACACCAAGCGCGCGGGACTGCTGACGCCCGACGGTGTGATTGGAGTGGTCGAAACCGGCGTGGTTGAGGGTGCCGGCTATAGTTCCCTGCTGCGTCAGACGCTCGCCAGCCTGCCGGAGGGCACATGGGAACTAGTCTGCCATCCCGGCTACAACGACGCCGACCTGCGCGCCGTGCGCACGCGATTGCTCGATTCTCGCGAGGATGAGCGGCGTCTGCTGACTTCGGCGGACCTGCGAACTTTCCTGGAGGAGCAGAAGTTTCGGATTATCAGCTACCGTGAATTCGCAGAAGACCGCATCTAAATGATGATGAGCGAATGGCGTGGTGCTTCGCTCGTTACTGCGTCAGCTCACTTTGTAATACCGCGGCGCGGCGGAGGGCGGTATCATCACATGAACAGATAAACATGAGTAAGAGGACAAGGCATGGCTGACCAAACCGAACCTCGCCTTACAGTGGACCTGCCCGTGCGGATGTGGGGGATGGGGGCCAACGGACGTCCCTTTTCACAGCAGGCTCGCGCTCAGAACATCAGTTCAGAGGGCGCATTGATCTCGGACGTCGAGACCGAACTTAAGGTGGGGGACGTGGTTGGGTTGCAATTCGAGGACAAAAAAACGCGCTGCACCGTGATTTGGGTGATGAACGCCGGCGCGGTCAACAAGAATCAAGTGGGAGTGAAGTTGGTCGCCGAACAGGAGTGTCCGTGGAAGGCCCATCTGCCGATGGAAAACGCGACGGTGACGATTTCTCCCTCTAACCGGCGGCAATGGCACCGGCATAAGATCTCACTTCCCCTGGAAATTCGCGACGAGCGCGTCAATGCGCCCAGCCGCATCAATGCCACCGACGTGAGCGGCAATGGATGCTACGTGGAGAACATGCTGCCTTTTCCGCTCGGAACCGTGCTGCGCCTTGATTTCTGGCTCGATTCGGAGCATCTCAAAATTACCGCAGTGGTCCGAACCTGCGACCCCGGAGTGGGCAACGGCATCGAGTTCACCGGTCTGCCCGTCGACGGCAAACAAAAGATGCAGGGCTACCTGGATGCGATTGACCCGCCGAGAGCGTTTTCAAACCCCAAGCCAAAAGAGTGACATTGAAACATTTAGTCATTGAGTCATTTGCAAACCGCTGGGAGCTTAGAAGTTCAATGCCTCAATGACTAAATGATTCAATGGCTCAATGCGGTTTTTCTGCGTAGCGGGCCAGCACAATCGCGCGGATCAGCCCACCCATGGTAAATTCGCGGGCCTCGATGGCGACCGGCATCTGCAATTCGCGGAGCGTCGCCGAAGTCACCGGACCAATCGAAGCAAGCTGGACATGCTTGAGCCAACCCGTGCCCACTGAACCCGCCTTGAACTCGCCCAGCAGTTCGGCAAAGTTTTTCGCGGTGGAGGAACTGGTGAAGGTCACGACGTGCGGGCGGCGAGCGGCATTTCTCATTAACTCGCCCAGACGCGCCCGCGACTTCTCGGGCACCACGGTTTCGTAAGCTTCGACTACATCAACGTGCGCTCCCGCGGCGCGTAGCTCCTCTGGAATCACATCGCGCGCGACCTTGGCGCGAATCAGCACGACTCGCTTGCCGTCGACCCTATCGCGCAGTCCCTTCACCACCGACTCGGCAACGTATTCCTCGGGAACCATCTTGACCTTCAGTCCATGCTTTACGATTGCCTTCTTGGTGGCAGGTCCGATCGCGGCGATCTGAAGATGCTCGAGACTCCGGCGGGTGATGCGAAATTTCCGGACGCGCTCCCACATCGCTTCGACGCCATTGGCGCTGGTGAGAATGAGCCAGTCGTAAGTTTTTATATTCTTCAGAGCGTCGTCGAGCGGCTGGTACGACTGCGGCTTACGAATCTCAATGAAAGGGATTTCGATCACCGAAGCGCCCAGACTCCGCAGGCCGGCCGACAGACTGCTGGCCTGGTGACGGGCGCGTCCGACGAGAATTCTGGTTCCGGCGAGGGGATGTTTTTCGTTGGGCTTCATGGATCAGGTCTTAGGTCTCAGGTGTCAGGTCTCAGGTATCAATTCGAAGGGCCGAGGGCAAATCCTGAGACCTGAGACCTGACGCCTGAGACCTGCTTCACGGTTGCTGCGGCAGAGCAAAGCCCTCGCCGTAAACTTCTTCGAGAATAACATCGCCGCCCCGACGGAGAAGGGTTTCGCCGACTTCTTCGCCCAGGCGCACGGGATCATCGCCCTCGCGGGTTTCGCGCAGAACCTTGGTTCCATCGGGATGGGCTACGAGCGCGTTCAGGCGAATTCGGCCAGCGTTCACTTCCGCGAAGGCTCCGATGGGTACCTGGCAGCCGCCGCCGAGTTTATTGAGCAGGGCGCGCTCGCATGTGGTAGCGGTGCGCGCGGCGGGGTTATCGAGAAAGGCCAGCAGCGCGCGAGTTGCCTTGTCGCCATTGCGAATCTCAATTCCCAAAGCGCCCTGTCCCGCGGCGGGGGTCATCACCTCCGCAGGGATCACCAAACGGACCAGTTGCGTTTTGCCTAGACGATTCAGGCCGGCGGCGGCCAGAATGATGGCATCGTAGTCGCCGGATTCGAGCTTGCGCAGGCGGGTATCCACATTGCCACGCAGCGGGTGAATCTGAAGATCGGGGCGAATCGCCTTCAACTGGGCCTGACGGCGCAGGCTGCTGGTGCCAACGTTCGCTCGCTGCGGCAGCGCTTCGATGTTCGCGAACTTCACCGAACAAAAAACGTCGCGCGGATTTTCGCGAGCTGTGATGGCGGCAATTTCGAAATCTGCGGCCAACTCCGTCGGCAAATCTTTCAAGCTGTGCACAGCGAGGTCAACCCTGTTTTCGACCAGAGCTTCTTCGATTTCCTTGGTGAACATGCCCTTGGTGCCGACTTTGGCGAGCGCAACGTCGGTAATTTTATCGCCGGTGGTCTTGATGATCTCCAGTTCCACGGTATGGCCCTGAGCGCGCAACAGGTCGGAGATGTGATGAGCCTGCCAAAGCGCGAGTTGCGAGCCGCGGGAGCCGATACGCAAGCGGGCCATCAGTCTTCCGCTTCCGGGCGACGACGGGCGAACTTCGAAGCCGCAGCCGCTTTTTCTTCGTCTTCGTTGTGCAGATTGAAGAGGCGCCGCACCAGTTCGATGACCGTGGTAGATTCCGGATCACGCGCAGCCGTCTTCAGGGTGCTGATGGGAGTGTGCATAATTTTATTTATGATGCCACGACTGAGCGCTTCGACGGCCAGTTCCTGGTCGGTGGTCATGGACCCAAGGCGGCCACGAACACGATCAATCTCGGCCTGGCGAATGGTTTCGAGATGGTCCTGAAGGCTCACGATGGTGGGAACGACATCCAGAGTCTGCAGGCGAGCGTGAAATTTTCCGACCTCGCCATTGACGATCGCTTCCGCCTTTTCGGCTTCCTTCTTGCGATCGGCAACGTGCGAACTGACCGCTTGCTGCAGATCGTCGATGTCATAGACAAAAATGCCATCGATCTTGTTCATCTCCGGATCGACGTCACGTGGAACCGCGATATCGATAAAGAACATGGGCTTATTCTTGCGCAGCGCCATGAGCTTTTCGCCGTGTTCGCGGCGGAAGATGAAGTGCGGCGAGCCGGTCGAAGTGATCACAATGTCGGCACGTTCGCAGGTGTCATAAAGCCGGCTGAACTCGATGGCCTGTCCGTCAAATTTTTGCGCCAGCCGGATCGCCCGGTCGTAGGTGCGGTTAGCGACAAATAAAGACGCCGCGCCGTGCGCCAGCAAATGGCGGGCCGCCAATTCGCTCATCTTCCCGGCACCCACCAGATAGACGCTCTTGCCGTTCAGGCTGCCGAAGATTTTCTCTGCCAGTTCAACCGCCACCGAAGCAATCGAAACCGAAGAAGATCCAACCGCGGTCTCGGTCCGGACGCGCTTGGCTACGGCAAACGCCCGGGTGAGCAACTGATCCAGTTGCGCGCGCACCGCTCCTACAGCTCGGGCGGTGGCGTAGGCTTCCTTGACCTGCCCCAGAATCTGAGGCTCGCCGACGACCATGGAATCGAGGCTGGCGGCGACGCGAAAAACGTGGCGAATGGCTTCGTCCTCGCGAAATTCATAAAGATGATTTTCAAACTGGTCGAGATCGTCGCCGAAATACTCGCGCAGGAATTCGCGCAGGTCCCCAGTACCGTTCTTCATGTTGGCGATAAATTCGACGCGGTTGCAGGTGGAGACAATCATGCCCTCGGCCACAGCAGGATGCTCGGACAATCGCTTGCAGGCCTCCGGCAGGCGCGATTCAGGAATCGCCAGGCGCTCGCGCACCTCGACCGGCGCGGTCTTGTGATTGACGCCGATGAGCTGGAATCTCATGACGCGATGAACCTGTGCATTACGCTGAAGTAGTTGGAAATCCAGGCCACGATGGCCGCGACGAACGCCACACTGGCGAGCAGAGCGGCGCGGCGTCCGCGCCATCCGGAATTCAGGCGCGTAAACACCATCAGCAAGTACACCGCCCACATCAGGACGGAAAGCAGAA
>CAVZDM010000003.1:0-88383 GCA_963773955.1 uncultured Acidobacteriaceae bacterium
CCAGGTGTCGCGGCTCGGCGAAATAGCCCGCAAACGCATTTACATCCTGGCCGGCTGTCTCACCATGATCGGTATTTTTGCCATGCGGTGGAACGTCGTGATTGGCGGCCAGCTGTTTTCCAAGAGTTTTCTGGGATACACCACTTACAAGATGGGCCTGGTCACACGCGAAGGACTGCTCGTGGCCATTGTGCTGACCGTTCTGCCGCTGGTGATCCTGTGGGTGCTGGTGAAGCTCCTGCCACCGTGGCCGGAGAAACATTCGGGCTCGCTTCCCGACGCTACACCCGCCCACTGATTTTCGAGCACTACGTTTCGGCAACGACAGTTCCGGGCACGATGTTTCGAGCACGATGTTCGACCAGCATTCTTTGCCAGTCTCAAAGCGGTGGAGATTATGGACGATCTTCTCGACGCTTTAGCGCGGCTCACCGACCGACTGGAGCACCTCGAGCGGCGCGTCTCCGCCCTGGAATGCTCCTCCGCAACCGCGCATTCTCGCCCTTCCCCGGTAGCCGCGCCTATCCGGCTAACCCCTGCCGCTGAAGAGACCAGCCTTCCCCAATCTGAAGGAATGTTTCCGGTGGTGGGTAAGGCCATGCTCGGAATTGCGGGCGCTTACCTGCTCCGGGCCGTGAACGAATCGGGCGCTTTGCCGCAGTGGGTGGTCGTAGTCATCGCCCTTGCCTATGCCGGGATGTGGTTGTTATCGGCGGCTCGAGTGCCGGCAAACATTCCTTTTACCAGCACTGCATACGCCGCTACCTCCGGCTTGATTCTCACACCCATGCTCTGGGAACTCACACTCCGTTTCAAGATATTGCCAGCCTCCGCGACCGCAGGCGTACTGAGCGCGTTCGTGGTTGGAGCGTTGGTCCTGGCATGGAAACGCACTCTCGCGCCGCTCATCTGGGTAGCCAGCGTCACCGCCGTCTTCACCGCCCTCGCCTTGATGATTGCTACGCACGATCTGCCGCCTTTCATTGCGGCGCTCCTCACGATGGCTCTGGCTAGTGAATTCGCGGCGGAACGCTATCGCCGCCTTCGTTTTCTGGTGGCGCCTGCCGCCGACCTTGCGATCTGGATCCTGCTCTACATCTATTCCCTTCCCGCACATTTTCGGTCCGACTACCCGGACCTCCAGAGCGCGGTATTGCTCACGCTCTCCGCGGCTCTGTTTCTCATCTATGGGGCAAGCGTCACCATACGCACTGCCTGGCTGCGCCACCGGATTACTATTTTCGAGATCGTGCAGGCTGTCATCGCTTTCCTGCTGGCGGCCTTCAGCTTGTTTTGGTACGAGCCTGCTCTTCGTACTGGCTTGGGGATTTTCTGCTTGCTCCTCTCGGCCGCATGTTACGCGGCAGCGTTTATCCGCCTCGACCGCCTGCCGGAACAACGCAACTATTATGTGTATTCCACCTGGAGTGCCTTTCTCCTCCTAGCCGGCAGTTTTCTTTGTCTCCCGCCGCTGCTGCTGGTGTTGTTACTGAGCGCGGCCGCAATTGTTGCCACTGTGATTGGCGTCCGCACCGATCACCTGACGCTTGAGTTCCACGGACTGTTGTATCTGGCGGCGGCGGCTTTTGCTTCTGGCCTGTTGGATTATGCCGTCCGTGCCCTAACCGGGACTTTTCCCAGCGCACCCGGCTGGATCGTCTGGCTCGTGGCCGCTTCTGTGCTTCTGTGCTACGCCGTCGGAGGACGTTTTCCAGGAGAACAGTGGAAGCAGCGGCTGCTTCGTCTGCTGTCGGCAATCCTGGCCGGGAGCGCGGCCGCCACTCTGCTCGTCTCTGCCTTCGTGTGGCTGGCGGCGGTTGCCATGACTCCCGGCGCAGCCCATGTCGCCGTCATCCGCACCCTTATTACGTGCGCGCTGGCGCTCAGCCTCGCCTTCGCCGGTTCCCGCTGGCAGCGCATCGAACTTGTCTGGACCGCTTATGGCACCCTGGCCTTGGTCACTGCCAAGCTTCTGTTCGAAGACTTGCCCCACGGTCATTCGGGATCTATCGCCATCTCCTTTTTTCTTTACGCCGTCGCTTTGATCATCGTTCCCCGCATCGCGCGCCTCGGGCTGCAACGCAGAGCGACCGACGCCCGTGCTCCTACGGCTTCGCGTTCCTCTCAAGTCTGAAGGATGCAGATTCTTTGACGCGGAGTGGTCTCACACATCGCGCTTCAGTCTTCATAAGACTGGAACTTGCATGCGAAATCTCGATTGCCCTTAGCGAAATTTCAAAAGACAGAAGATGACGCACAGTCATGCGGTGCTAACTCAATCCATTTCAGACTTGTCTTAAGGGAAGATAACGTGCAATATTTATGCCCAACTTTCAGCGAGGACCCTATGAAACCCGTTTCCTTCCCCGGAATTGGTTTATCCATCGCCATTTGTGTCGTGCTCTCTATGGCCATCTTGGACGCGAATCAGGCCCTTGCCCAACAAGCGACGGCCCAACTCACGGGCACCATCCATGATGCCTCGCATGCCATCGTGGTCGGCGCCAAGATAACCCTGAAAAACTCGGGCACCAACATCGCCCGGAGCACCACCTCCAACAAAGACGGGGATTACTTGTTCACGGCGGTTCCGATCGGCACCTATGAATTGACCGTAGAGCAGCGCGGATTCGACAAGTACGTGCACAAGGGCATTACGCTCGAAATTAACCAGAACGCGCGCTTGGATATCGGCCTGAAAGTTGGGTCCGAGAGTCAGGTAATCGAGGTTGTCGGTGACGTGACGCAGGTCGATACCATCGGAGCGACCCTGGGAAAGGTCGAGACCACGCAACGGATCCTTGATTTGCCTCTGGTGGAACGTGACACACTGCAGCTGGGCTTGTTGCAGGCCGGCGTTTTCGCACCGGACCAGGATGATGGCTCCGGCAACCCTTTCTCGGTGAGCGGCCAGCGTTCCGAGTCCATGACTTTCCTGGTTGACGGCGCTGACAACAACGACTTCCTCGGTAACAACATTGTCGTGAATCCCAACCCCGACGCGGTGTCGGAGTTCAAGATCCTGACCAACAACTACGGCGCCGAATACGGCCGCACTTCCGGCGGGATCATCAATCAGGTGATCAAGTCGGGCACCAACAGCGTTCATGGAAGCGTGTTCGAGTTCTTTCGCAACAACGCGCTGAATGCCGCCGACTTTATGCTGCAGGAAGTGCCTGTGTTCAAACGCAATCTTTTCGGTGGATCGATCGGAGGGCCGATCGTGAAGGACAAGACGTTCTTTTTCGCGTCCTATCAGGGTGCCCGGCGGCGGGAAGGTCAAGTTGCGCCAGCGCTGACGGTGCTGAGCCCCAATGAGCGGAGCGGGAACTTTGCGGAGTTGCTGACGAACACAACCGTGAGTGCATGCCCCAATCCAAGTGCCTCGGACCCAGCTTCAACTGTGTTTGATCCCGGGCAGCTCTTCAATCCCGTGATGGGCGCACAAACCGTTAGCTGCGCAGACGGAACGCAAGTGCAAGTGGGCACTCCCTACATCGACAACCAGGTACCGGTGGATCCGGTAATTGCCAATTACATCGCGAAGTACCTACCGATGCCCAATCGCCCCGGTAATGAATTCGTCTCTGCGCCCGTCGCCAGCATTCGCGACGATCAGGGCATTCTGCGCGTCGACCACACGATTTCCTCGAAGGACACTTTGGCGGCAGTGTATATGGTCGATGATATAGCCGACTCTTACCCATTTGAGATCATCAAGGGCGCTTCAACGGGCGGGGACGTCCCGGTTGGATCGGGTTTCAGCGATGGGTATCGCTACCAGAGCGGATCGGTGACGTGGACGCGAACGATTTCGCCAACCCTGCTGAACGAATTGCGTTTCGCCGCCAACCGTGTGGCCAGCCTTACGGCGGTTCCGCTTCAGCACACGACCCCAGCGTCTCTGGGTTTCACCACCGTTGTTTCCGACGACCCCAACGGCACGGCTCCCCCACCTATATCGGTCAGTGGAGCATTCGAATTAGGCCCGTCTCCGCAAGGGCCCACCAAAATCCATGACGTCACGTTTCAGTATCAGGACACGCTGTCCTGGAGCCACGGCCGCCACGATTTGAAGTTTGGCGGGGACTTTCGCTGGGTGCGGAACAACTTCAATTACGATTTCTACAACAACGGCAGCTTTTTCTTCGGCGACTTCGGCGCCTTCACGTCGAGCCCGGATGGCAGCGCCGCGGGCAGCGATCTCGCCGATTTTGCGGGTGGGTTTTGGGACAATTATTATCAGTTCTCCAATGCCGTGTATGGCATTCGCACCCATTCCCTGTACTTCTTCGGCCAGGACGCGTACAAGCTGACGAAGCGTCTGACGCTGAGCTACGGTTTGCGCTACGAATACAATTCGCCGCAAATCGATCCGCACAACGAAATCATCGGCTGGTATCCGGGGCAGCAATCGAAGGTGTATCCGCTGTCGCCACCCGATTTCCTCTACCCGGGCGACTCGGGAACACCCAATAATGGCCTCATCTACCCCGACCGCAATAACTTCGCTCCGCGCTTTGGCTTCGCCTGGGACACGCTGGGCAACTCTAAGTTGGTGATGCGTGGCGGCTACGGCATCTTTTATGACATTGAGGATGGCGCCCTGAACCTGCAGTTTGGTGGACAGCCTCCGCACGGTTATGTCGCCAACAACTATCCCTGTTACTCATTTACGGAAGGATGCGTCACCAGTCCCACCTCCAGCGGGTTTGTCGCCGATCCCTTCGGAATCTCGGGGAACTTCTCCACGCCATACCCCGACCCGTATCCTTTCGCGGCGGGCGGCTACAATGGGACGTTTTTTTCCCCGGCGCTTCCGTACGCGTTCGTCGTTTCTCCGCATTTCCGCACGCCTTACGCCGAACACTTCAACTTCGGATTCCAATACCAACTGTCGCCCTCGATGATGATCGAGGCGGACTATGTCGGCAGCCTGAGCCGGAAAGCGATCGTCAGCACGGAGACGAACTATCCGAGTCTGGCGATCCTGCAGCAGCAACTCGCAGCCAACGGACCGGACGGCCTCAATCCGGAATGCGCACGGCCACTTGCCGCTTGCGACAGCCCTCTTGATCCTGCGGGTGTACCGACCGGAGCGCAGCAGATTTATACGAACCTGAGCGCTTCGAATTCGTCGAGCCATGAGTTCCAGCTCACAGTGGACCGACGGCTCAGCCATGGTTTGACGTTTCGCGCCGCCTATACGCGCTCGAAGACCATCGATGTCAGCTCTGGCTTTCGCGCCCGAAGCAGCACGTATACAGACCCTACCAATCCGGCCTTTGATCGCGGATTGGCGGACTTTGACGCGCCCAACCGCCTGGTGTTGAGTCCGATTTGGCAGATTCCGTTGGACAAGCCTTTCCGTGACAATGCGATCATGCGGAAAATAACGGAGGGTTGGCAGGTTTCTACTATCACCAGCTTCCAGTCCGGAAACCCGTTTACTCTCTATTCCAACAACAATTCGAGCGAATCAGACAATTACCTGGATCGTCCGGATGTTCTCGGACCGATTCATATTTTTCACAATCCGCGAACCGTTCAAACACTGTCAGGAACCTGCGGCGGCGGAGCTCCGGGGTTTTACTATTTCGATCCGACCAATCTCGACTGTGCGAATGTGCCCCTTTTCAGCCATGGCGACATGGGCCGCAATGTGCTCCGGGGCCCAGGAATCAACAACTGGGACATCTCCATCTTGAAAGACTTCAAGCTCACAGAAAGCAAGTCGATGGAGTTCCGGTCTGAGTTCTTCAATGCCTTCAACCATGTCCAGTTCTACAGCCCAACCTTGCAGACGGGAACCGAAGGAGGAAGCGCACAGTTTGGGCAGATTACGACTGATCGTGGCGCGCGCATCGTGCAGTTCGCCTTGAAGCTCTACTTTTGAACGAGCATGATTTTTCGCTGGACGGGCGACGTTGTAAGTTCTCCTCAAAACAAAAGGCCGCTCTTTCGAGCGGCCCCCAACTTTGAAACCTTGTAACTTTGAAGTTAGTCTCCCGCCACCGGCTCGCCAACGTCCTCAGTCTTCTTCGCGGCGCCGTTCCCGTTTGCCGGAGCGATGGCAGCTGTGATCGCACCCAGATGGAATGAATCCACCTTCATTCGACGTTGCCGGCTTCTCTTTCAGAACAACTTCCCGATAGAGCTGTGCCATGCGCGCGTCGTAGGCCGCGTCGTTCTTGACCTTGTTGGTCTCGGCCTTCTTGTCGCGGGCCCGTGCTTTTTCTTCGCGCGCCGTCTTCGCAATCCCCAGATTGTCCAGATCGTGCTGCACTTCGTGGGTCACGATCTCTTCTCGCAGGTAGAGCGCGTGCTCTTTGTCTTCCATCTTCACTTTCTTGCCGCCCGCGAAAATCTCGTGACGTCCGTGCTCTTCGTACCACTTGGTGAGCGTCGAAGTCATGTGCATTTTCTCGATAATGTTGCGCCAGCCGACGCCCGTGTTGTAGGCGCAGAAACTGATCTCGCCTTCCTGCGTGGCATAAGGAATGATGCACTGCTCGGTGCGCCGGAAGTCGTAGTTGAACAGATCCTGGAACCACATGCCTGCGATGAACAGGAAATTCCAGCGATCCTGACGGCGCTTCATCACGTCGTCGATCGTCCGGTCCGGACCGACCTTGCCATAATTCTTACCGGTGGCGTTGAAGTTCTTGTCGAACTTCTTGAGCAGGTCGATCATTTTGAAGTGCGTAGGCGATTGGAACGGATCGTAGTTCTTCATCAAACAGAGAGCCATGCCAAACGCCGTCCAGAATTTGCTGCGTGCCGCATCGTTGACCTTGGCGATATCCTTGGCGAGTTGATCGCCCTTCAAGAAGGCCGTCACCGGCACCGCTTCCTTGGTTTCTTTATCGATCATCATCGCCATGCCCGTGCCGCAATTGGGATGACATCCGCAAGAAAGCTGGCCCCAATCGTTATTCGCATCCTGGGAGTGCAGGACATCGGCCCAGTCGGAGAAGGTGCTCATGAAACTGATCGGGAACCAATCGCGCGTCGGTTCGCCGAAACCCGTCTGATTTTTCACGTCGTGCGCGAGATGGGCGAGGGTGTAACGCTGCGCCTGGCGGCGATCGTCGGTGATGGCTTCGTCGCGTCCGGTAAATGAAACCGGTTGGAAGCTGAGGAAGCCGATTTTCTTGGGATTATCGAGCGCGAACTGAATGATGCGTCCGACCTGCTCGTTGTTGATGCCGTTGATGATGGTAACGACCGGAACGATTTCGCAGCCGGCGCGATGCAAGTTGTCGATGGCCTTTAATTTCACATCGAACAAGTTGCCTACGGCGCGATGATCGTTGGCGGCGTTGCCGATGCCGTCGAATTGCAGGTAGGCGTAACGCATGCCGGCTTCGACGGCTTGCTGGCAGAATTCAAAGCTCTTGGCGAATTCGATGCCGTTGGTTGCCGCCTGTACACTGTTGTATCCGACTTTGCGGGCGTAGCGGACTGCGTCGAGGAAGTAGGGCGACAAGGTTGGCTCGCCACCGGAGAACTGCACCGACATCTGACGCTTGGGCTTCACGGTGATGGCGTTATCGAGCACGGTCTTGATTTCTTCCCACGTCAGCTCGTGGACGTAGCCTACCTGGTTCGCGTCCATGAAGCAGGGATCGCACATCATGTTGCAACGGTTGGTGAGATCGACGGTGAGCACGGCGCCGCGTCCGTATTTCACGGTCGAAGTCCCGTGGTGATGCAGCTTCTCGTCGTTGTGGGCGCGGATATCGCGGCCGGGGAAAACTTCTTCGAGGTGTTGCGAAAATTCTGTGTCAATCGACATCAGGTCTTCGAAGTGGCCGTGCTTGGGGCAGTCCTTGACCATCCAGATTTTGCCGTCGCGTTCGATGATCTGGGCCTTGATCTCTCCCACTTTTTCGTTCATCAGAACATCCACAGGGAGATGGCCGTCGAGAATCTGCTGCCGAATCTCGGGAACGCACTTGGGACAAAGCGAATCGGTGGAGCGGGGCCAGCCTAGCGGCGGCTTTGACTTCTCCCAGGACTTGAGCAGGGGCTTATCGGACCACTTGGGAATCGGCGCTTGATTAGGAGCAACGCGGTTGAGGCGTTGAAACACTGCCCATACACCGGTGGCGGCAACCGTCACGACCTTCTCTACGTACTTGATCGGCTTGTGCATTCTGCTCTCGCTTTCCTCAGCTCGGGAGATTAGAACTGTCCCCGCGGTCCCGCTTACGGGAACCTGTGCAAATAGACTTTTCCACGAAAAAACCTGGAAGGTTCGATGCGTGGAATGGGTCATAGTGATGCTATTGAATCCGCGACATTTAGGCACGAAGAAGGCAATGAAGGGGTGAAAAACGGGGTTAAGCGGGGAATTGGGGGATTTTTCGGAGGTAAGTTATTGAAAAGATGGGGACAGGGAATGAGGGCGCAGCGCTTGCTACGGCTAAAGCCGGTTTCGTGGAGAGGATTTGACGGCACGGCCGAAGCCGGTGCCGCCCCAAATCCTGCGTGGATCAACCCCGCCGCGCTCCCTCTCAGTTTGGTTCTTCGGTATGACTGTGTGGTCCTCTCACTTTCTTGATCGGCACCTGGCTCTTCCACCAGGCATCAAAGGCGAGCCAGTCGCTGTCGTTATTTTGGTCGCACGTGGTCCCTGCCTTGCACACTTCGATGCTGTAGACCGGATGGATTTCCCAATCCGAAGCTCGTGACGGAGTGCAAGTCGTGGTGC
The DNA here is from genome assembly GCA_963773955.1 of uncultured Acidobacteriaceae bacterium. Classification (GTDB taxonomy): domain Bacteria; phylum Acidobacteriota; class Terriglobia; order Terriglobales; family Acidobacteriaceae; genus Acidiflorens. The sequence goes on from CAVZDM010000003.1 coordinate 8,717, forward strand.
AGGGGCACGGTTCGTGGGAGGCGTCGAAGAAGAGTTGCCCCGTGATGCGGTAAGGCTGAGCCTGGAGCCGGGCGGCCATGGCCGGATTGGGCGTGTACTTCTTAGTCTTGGAGTTGTAGGTTTCGAAATTTCCAATCTGGGCCCACGAGGCGGGCCTATAGTGTGGACTAATCTCGGCGGTGACGCTGTCACATTCCTTGGCATCCGCCTGTGAGACCAAGGCGATGTGAACGTCATTGTCCACCGGCGTGGCGCCGTTGCAGTTAACGGTTTCACCGCTGCCCAGGTCGGCGTAGTGGGCTTCAAACAGGAACGCCGTCATGCGGACAAGTTTGCCCTCCCCGAGATTCTGGAGGGGTGTGCGATCAGTAGGCTCTTTCCCTTGGCCGGACGGAACCGTCGTGCGGGCCTGCAGATCGACGAGATTCTGAGGCGTGATAGTTTCCGGCTGTCCGCTGGGGGCGGTGGCACAAAAGTTATTCTTGACCTGGTTCTGAAGGTGGCTGTTCGCAGGAGCAGTACTCTTGCCCTGGGCACCACAGCTCTTGTCAATAAGCTGTTTTACTTCAATGGCGGCGAAGGGCAGTGGCGATCCGTTGGCGCATTGATCGGAAAACGAACCTTGCGCGAAGGCCGCGCCCGGCACTAACAACACGATCCCGAGGAAAAGGCGAGTAAGCATGGCCCAGTTACCTCGTTTCTTTGTAGATTGAGGGATAAGCATAGCTCCGAATTCATGCTTGTCAAGACGTTGTCGGCGAGTTGGCCGGTTACTTCGTCGGGAGCCGGTCGGCGGTGGCGAGGACGTAGGTGGTCGCCTTATCAAGCTTGATATTGGAGTGCTTGGAAGTAAGGGTGATCGCTCCTTCGCTACTGCGTGTGGACTCTACATTTTTCATCAGCACGCGGTGTTCGGAAATGTTTGACGGCGGCGCGAGGCCCGTGTCCTTGTCCTTGTCCCTGCCCGAGTCGGGGTCTGGAAATGACGGTCCGGCCGGGTTCCTCGGGCCGGGGTAGGCCCCGGCCCCACTCAAAGGTTTTGGATGGTTTGCGGCGTCGGGCAGGTTAGCCGAGAGATCCTGATTCGTCGGCATTGCCACGGGGTAATACCAGGCGGTCAGGTAAAGTTTTGGCGCAAGCGAAAGCACGATGGGTGCTGCGCCATTTTTCCACTGCGCGGAGTCCATGCGAATGGCGAGGCGGGATGGGTCGGTTGCTGACTTCGCTACTGACTCGGTGACTTCGCCGGACAACAGGGCGTCCCGCGGAATTACCACGCCATCGACCAGGGTAGCGACGGCGAGTTTGGCCTGGACCTTGCTTCCAACTGTGGTTTTGCCGGCAGCCACGTTTTGCCGCATGGTCACGGGAAGCTCGATTGCTGCCTGGGAGCTGGGTGCCGCAGGCGCCGGTTGGCCGAAGACGGCGGCGGAGCCGAGAACGACGGTTAACACCGCGTGGCGGACGGCAATCGTTTTGCCGAACGTCTTGCTGACCGCGTGGCCGAACATCTGTGCGTCCCCTTTGCTGGTGAAGGAGCGGGACAGCGCCTTGGAGCGCGAGGAAAAATGTGCCTTAGGACTCCACCGCGATTAGCATTATTGTACTCGCCGGGCAGACGAGTGACCGACTTCGTGGCGATGCGGGCAATCCGCAGTGAGGCTTGTCACGGGGAGGTGTGAGCGGACACACTGCCATTGTGGCCAGGATATCTTAACCTTTAGGCTCGAGTTGATCTGAACTACTGTCTGGTATTCCCGGGTTTCAAGTCACGAGAAATGTCTAGGAGGAATCTTACATGGCACAAAACAGCATCACTATCACCGACAATCGGACGGAACAAACCTATACGTTGCCAATCGAAGACGGCACGATCCGGGCCATGGACCTGCGGCAGATCAAAAGCGGACCTGCGGACTTTGGGCTCATGACCTATGATCCTGCGTTCACGAATACGGCGTCATGCCGCAGCGCGATCACGTTCATTGACGGGGAGCGCGGCATTCTGCGGTATCGAGGCTATCCCATCGAAGTGCTGGCCGAACATTGCAGTTTTCTTGAAGTTGCCTATCTGTTGCTGTTTGGCGAGCTGCCCCAGGACAAGGAACTGAAGGATTGGGTCAACGAAATTACTCATCACACCATGCTGCACGAGACCACCAAGACGTTCATGGAGGGTTTTCGTTACAACGCGCATCCCATGGCGATGCTGGTGAGCACGGTTGCAGCCCTGGCCACGGTATATCCGGAGGCGAGGGAGATCCACGATCCCGCCAATCGTCTGCTGCAGATAAAGCGGCTGGTTGCCAAGATGCCCACCATGGCTGCCATGGCCTACCGGCACAGTCTCGGCTTTCCCTATCAGTACCCGGACAACGATCTGGGGTATGCCGAGAACTTCATGAATATGCTGTGGAAGATGGTGGAACCGAAGTACACCGCGAATCCGGTGCTGGCACGGGCGCTGGACATTCTGTTTATCCTGCACGCCGATCATGAGCAGAACTGCAGCGCCAATGCCATGCGTTGCGTGGGCAGTTCGCAAGCCGATCCCTACCTGACTACAGCTGCAGCAGCCGCAGCGCTGTCGGGACCGCTGCACGGAGGCGCCAACGAAGAAGTGCTGAAGATGTTGGACGAGATCGGCTCCAAAAACAACGTGCCCGCTTATATCAAGGGAGTCAAGGACGGACACGGGAAGCTGATGGGATTCGGGCACCGGGTTTACAAAAACTACGATCCGCGCGCCAAGATCATCAAGTGGACAGCGGAGCAGGTGTTCGAAGTGACCGGACGCAATGCCAAGCTGGATATCGCACTCGAACTGGAGCGCATCGCGCTTGAGGACGATTATTTTGTCAAACGCAAACTGTATCCGAATGTGGACTTCTACTCCGGAATCATCTATCAGGCGATGGGGTTCAAGCCAGAAATGTTCACGGTGCTGTTTGCCATACCGCGCACGGTGGGGTGGCTGGCCCAGTGGCAGGAGATGCTGAACGATCCGGAGCAGAAAATTGCTCGTCCCCGGCAGGTCTGGACGGGACATGAAGTGCGCGAATTCGTGCCGCTGGCCAAGCGCAGTGCCGTGGCCGCGACTCGCTGATGCAGGGTACGTAAATAAAATGCTCCTCGGATGAACCGGAAGCGCGGTCCATCCGTCATACAAGCAAAGGCCCAAGGACAACCGTCCTTGGGCCTTTGCAATTCAGGGAACGATAATTTTCTTGACATGGTTCGTGGAATCGGGGTAAAAGCTTATGCTGCTAAAGAGAGCGAGCGTTCGCTTTGATTACACGGTCAGAGAGCACGCCCCGGCATGGGAGGAAAGCAGGTGCCTAAGCTGCTCGACAACACCTTCGAGAAGAACAAGCGCAAGATCGAGCGGGCTGCGCTGCGACTTTTCACGCGCAAGGGATTCCATGGGACCACCGTCCGCGAAATCGCCAAGAAGGCGGGCGTATCGATGGGCAAGCTCTACATCTATTACGACACAAAAGAGGACATCTTCATCGACTTGGTGCAGCACATGGGCCGCAAGATGGACGTCATTCGCCAGAAGGAACTCATTCCGTTGATGGAGTCGCTGGATCCTGATTCGCTAAGAAAACTGGCGAGAGCGATCGGACAGGTGGTCTCTGAGAACCTGGATTACTGGCGACTGATGTACATCGATGTGGTTGAGTTTCGGCACAAGCACTTCATTCATAGCTTTCGCGAAATCGCGGGAGGGTTACGGGTGTACGCGAACGCGATGATTCGGGAGTCGAAGGTCGCATTCCCACCCGGAGTAGATCCCTCCCTCGCCTATACCGCCATTTACTTGCAATTTTTCACCTACTTCCTGGCGGAAAAACTTTTTGGAGCAAAACGGCACCTCGGCATGAGCGACGAAGAGGCGATCGAGCAACTCGTTCTTCTCTACACGGGAGGACGCGTGGCATCGGGTCGACGAAATTAGTGGCTGGAGCATAAGGAGAAGGGTATGCAACTGCGAAGGGCTGTTCCGATTTTCACTTTGGTAGGTTTTCTCTTGTTTGCCGGTCTGGTGTGGGCGCAATCTCCGACGACCGGACAGATTACGGGAGTTGTAAAGGATGCGACCGGAGCCGTCGTTAGCGGAGCAAGGGTCACGCTAACCAACGTCGCTGGAGTGCAGCGCCAGACCACCAGCGATGCGACTGGGCATTATGTTTTCTCGCTTGCCCCCCCGGGGAGCTACCGTGTGGAAACGGAAAAAGCCGGATTCAGCAGGGCGGTGGAAGAAGGCGTCGCCGTCCGCATCACGGAAACGACGAATCTGGATGTCCGCCTGGAAGTAGCGTCACAAAAGGCGGTGATTGAAGTCGCCGCTCAGACAGCTCTGGTGGATACGGAGGATGCGGCTCGGGGCACAGTTATCGAGCAGGAGCAAATCCGCCAGTTGCCGCTGCCCACCAGGAATTTCCAGCAACTGTTGACTCTCACCGCCGGCACATCGGGTCCGGTGCAGAGCTCGTCTGAATTGGGCCGAGGCGCGGCGCCGATTTATGTCAATGGGAGCCGCTCGACCTCGAACTCGGTGGTCATCAATGGCACCGACGCAAATTCCATTGGCACCGGTTCCACGCCCAATCTGGCGGTGCCCGCCACGGATTCTCTGGATGAGTTCATTGTTCAGACCAGCCAGTATGATGCTTCCCAGGGCCGGGTCGCCGGCGGCATCATCGCAGCGGTTACAAAATCCGGGACGAATTCTTTCCACGGAAACCTCTATGAATTCTTTCGCAACACCGCGCTCGATGCCAACAACTACTTCCTGAACGCCTCGGCGGTTCCGCGACCGCCGTACCATCGCAATCAGTTCGGAGGCACACTAGGCGGGCCGCTGGTGAAGGATCGCGTGTGGTTTTTTGTGTCTTACCAGGGGAGCCGCGAGCGCAACGCAACGTCGTTGTTAAACTCCATCGGGACGGTTGTCGTTCCCGACAACCTGACGAACGACCGCTCCAATGCGGCTATCGCAGCGTTCGCAGCAACCTTCGTCAACCCTTTCGTCCCCTCAACGGCGTGTCTGGGCACGACACCGTCATGCCTCAGCCCCACCGCGCAGTTTCTTCTGCAGGCGACATTGCCGAATGGCTCTTACGTAATCCCATCGGCGCCGGGCAACTGTGTTCCGGTTAACGGCACCTGTACCACACCGGTAGTAGGCACGTCCAAGTTCCGCGAGGACCAGATCAACACCAACCTGGACTTTCAACTGACTTCCAAGAATCGCTTATCCGCCAAATTCTTTGGCGCGAACAATCCTGCCACGCAGGCCTTGTTTAATCTGTTCGGACTGGCAAACGCCCTGCCCGTTCCGGGTTTTGGCGGCACCGCGAATCTCAATCAAAGAGTGCTGTCCGTCGATGACACGTACATACTCTCTTCGCACTCGGTAAATGATTTGCGGTTTGGGTTTGGTTTCATCACCACCGGTTCCCAACCGCAGGAGCCATTCACGGCGACACAGGCGGGAAACATTTCTTCGCCGCTCGGCAACCTGTTCACGGGCATGCCGGAAATCTCGGTAGCAAACTACTTCGACCTGGGAGCTAGCCCGTTCGCCGACAACAGCGGAGTCGAAAAGACCTACAGCGTTGGCGACACCTTCAGCTGGCAAAAAAGACGCCACAGCCTGAAGTTAGGCATGGAGTACAAACATCACGATCTGAACGAGACTTTCAACCTTTACACCCGCGGCCAGATGTTCTTCCTCGGGTTCTCCGGTAACCCCTTTACGGATTTCCTTGGAGGCTACTACGACACGGCCGGGCTCACCATCATGGGTTCAGGCGTAAACAACCGGGATGTTCGGGCACAGGACTGGAACGGATTTGGCAGTGACGATTGGCGTGTGACAAATCGGCTAACGCTCACGCTCGGCCTCCGCTACGATTTCTTTGGTCCGTTCACCGAAGCCGAGGGGCGCTTCGTCGGATTTGATCCGACCCGACTCGTGACCGTTCCGATACCCCCGGCCGACGGCGGTGGCGTGGCTATTACCGAAGGATTCGTACAGGCATCCAATGCGAAGGCCCCCATACCTGGAATCCCGTTGGTGACGCCGTCCCTTGTCCCTTCCGACAAGAAAAACTTTGCGCCGCGAATCGGCTTTGCCTGGCAACCACGCTCCGATAACCGCTTGGTGGTGCGCGGTGGTTACGGGATTTATTACGACCGCGCCAATTCCCGGCTACTCAACAATCAGATCCTGGACTTTCCCTACTACACCCTGGCACAGGCACTCTTGACGCCGATCTCCAATCCATTCGTTCAGGTCCCGCAGCCCAGCGCCTTTCCGCTGGCTTTCAACAACGCTGCACTGTTTCCATTTGGAGGCCCACCGGCGTTGTTGCCGCAAGCGCCTACCGCGCTTTCACCGTTCGGCATCGCGGTTGTTTCCGCCAACGGCATTTACCCCGACATCCACGACTTCCGCACGCCCTACATTCAACAATTCAGTCTGGGAGTACAAAACGAGTTCGCGAAGAATTGGATGTTAGACCTGAGCTACGATGGCGCCGCCGGGCGCAAGTTGTACCGTCTGGTCGATCTCAACCAAGCCATCGCCCCGGTGGCATTTTATCCCGGGCCGTTGAGTCCGGGGTTATCGAGTCTCGCGGTGCAGGGCTTTGGCGTCCATGCCATGCAGAGTTCGTCAAATTCGAGCTACAACTCTCTTCAGGCAACCCTGACCAAGCGTTTCTCCAACGGACTGCAATTCCTCGCCGCTTACACCTGGAGCCACTCGCTCGATGATTACTCCGGCGACCCCACAGGAACCAGCGACGTCACGGTTGTCCCGGGAAACCAGGCTCCCGGCTTTCTGAATAACCGCGCAAGTTCCGATTTCGACCGCCGTAATCGCTTCGTGTTCAGCGGTAGATATGAGCTGCCAAAGTTCTACAAGGGCGGATCCGCTTTCGCTCGACAGGCAGCCAATGGCTGGGAACTTGACACCATTCTCACCTTGCAGAGCGGTACGCCGTTCTCAGTTCTGACCAACGCCACTGCTTTCGTGCAGGCTCGTGCCGACTCCGTCGCGGGGTGCAATCCGGCAGGGAGCGGCAGCGTCCAATCGCGGCTGACTTGACTACTTCAACACCTCCTGTTTCACGCAGGCAACGGCAATCGGGGATTTTGGTACCAGTGGGCGGAATATCCTGCGCGGCCCTGCTCAGCAAAACGTCGATATTTCGGTCATCAAGTACTTCCCCGTCACCGAGCGGACCAAACTTGAATTCCGCTCAGAATTCTTCAATGCCTTCAACAGTGTGAGCTTCGCAAATCCAGTGAATATCCTCGCTTCCGCCAACGTGGGACAGATCGTCACGACTACCACGGGGCCGCGAGTGATCCAGTTCGCGCTGAAGTTGAATTTCTAGAATGAGAAATGAGAAAGGGAAGGGCCGCACACACATACGGCCCCTCCCGCATCTGGGACATGAGTCTCGGCGGATTGAAAGACAAAGTGGTAATCGTGACGGGCGCAGCCGCCGGAATCGGGCGCGCCACCGTGCGCCGATTCGCGGAAGAAGGATGCCGCGTCGCGGCCTGGGACCTGAACGCGGCGGCTCAATCCGAAATCAGCCGCGAAGTGGGTTCGGAAGAAAACCGGGGATTGTTTCGCAAGATGAACGTCGCGGATCCCGCGGATGTGGAGGCGGCGGTGGCAGAGGTGGTGGACCGCTGGAGCCGCATCGACGCGCTCGTCAACAACGCAGGCATCGTGCGCGAGGATCAGCTGGTGAAATGGAAAGACGGGGCGGTGGCCAAAGTCATGGCCGACGAGACCTTTGACGCCGTGATCTCGGTCAATCTCAAGGGAGTGTTTCATTGCGCGCGGGCGGTCGTTCCCCACATGATCCGCGCTGGTGGCGGCGTCATCCTGAATGCTTCTTCGATCGTCGGCCTCTACGGGAATTTCGGGCAGACGAACTACGCGGCAGCCAAGGCGGGAGTGATCTCGTTTACGAAAACCTGGTCGCGCGAACTCGGTAAACACAACATACGGGTGAATGCCGTCGCACCGGGCTTCATTGCGACGGAAATGGTCCGCAGCATGCCGGAAAAAGTCATCCAGGGCATGGTGTCGCACACGCCGCTTGGGACGGATGGGATCTCCAGAAGATGTGGCTGAAGCCTACGTCTGGCTGGCTTCCGACGCCTCGTCTTTCATAACCGGTACCGTGCTTTCGGTGGATGGAGGCTTGGTTCTGGGCACTTAAATGACTACAGGTGAAGTGTGCTGGACGGAGGCATGGTTCGCGAAAACCAGTCGATCGCGAGAAATGCCCTGAAGGAATGCTTCGGAAGGAATGCAATGACTCCCCAGAACGTGCCTGCCAAGAGCTTGATCAAAGTGACTCGTTCGGCGCAGGGACGCGTGCCTGGTGATGGAGTGGAACTCGCCTTCGGTTATTGGCCAGGCCGCTGCGCGCCGGTGGTGGGCCTGCACGGACTGACGGCTTCACATATGAACTTCGTCGGCATTGCCGAACGACTGGCGGGCCGATGCGCGCTCTTTGCGGTCGATCTCAGAGGACGCGGCGATTCCGACAAACCGGAAGGACCTTACGGCTTTGCCCAACACGCGCGCGACGTGGCCGCAGCGATGCGCGTCATGGGACTTGGCCCGAGCATCATCACGGGCCATTCGATGGGCGCCTTCGTGGCGACCACGCTGGCTGCACAGGAACCGAGCCTCGTGTCCGGTCTGGTTCTGATTGACGGGGGTTATGTGCCCGATACGCCGCCGAGTTTTCCCGGGCAAGATTCCAACGCCGCGCTCGCGCTACGCATCACGCATTTGCGGCAAACCTATCCTTCACGACAGGCCTATCGGGAGTTCTGGCGAACTCAGCCGCATTTTCCTCCCGAGGAATGGAACGCATGGGTGGAAGCTTTTCTGGATTATGAAGTTGGCGGCGATTCGCCGGTGCAACCAAAAGCCTCAGAGGCGGCAGTGCGCGCCGATCTGCTGGAGGTTTTTCAGCGCGATGCGATCAACGAGCGGTTGAAATCCATTCAGCGTGCCGACGTTGTGGCTCCGCGCCGACAACGGCATGACACCCGGACAGCCACCGCTGTTTCCGGATGCGCTGGCAGCGGAATTCCGGACTTACCTGCCCCATCTCGAGGACCACAAGATTCACTGGCACCACGCATTACACCATCGCAATGGGTGAGCACGGAGCAGCGAGGATCGCCGATCTCATCTGCGAACTGGCCGAGCCGGCCTGGTCCGCGGGTGACCGGGATAATAGATAAGGACCATGCGGAGGAGCTTACCGCCATGGCAGAGCGAGGATGGATGGCCGCGACCACTCGCGCTGCCGGGGGTTCGCGCAATTTCAAACTCTGGGTGCCGGAAACGCTGGACAAAGGCACGCGCCTCACCTCTCGTCATGCTGCTGCACGGTTGCACCCACGATGCGGAGGACATGGCAGAGATCTCGGGGATGAATGAAGTCGCCGAAGCAAACCGCTTCCTCGTGGTATATCCCGAACAGACGCGGCTGGCCAATCTGCTGAAGTGCTGGAACTGGTTTCATCCGAAACACCAGGCGCGTGATGCTGGCGAACCCTCGATTCTCGCGGCGGTTGTCGAGCAGGTTTGTTCCACTCACAATGTCGATCCGGATCGGGTTTACGTGGCGGGCGTTTCGGCCGGAGGCGCGATGGCTTCCATTCTGGCAGCGACCTATCCGGATGTTTTCGCAGCCGTTGCTGTGTTTGCTGGAACAGAATTCAAGGCCGCCACGAGTGTCTCCGAGGGGCTCGCCGCGATGAAGCGAGGCGGGCCGGATCCGGTGCGGCAAGGGCAACTTGCCTTTGAAGCGATGCGCGGCGGCCTCGCACGCAAGAAGAGGCGGCGCATGCCCGCGATTGTGTTTCACGGCACTGCCGATCCGCGCGTGAGTCCCATCAATGCCGATCAGGCCATCGCCCAGTGGAGCAAGACGAATGCGTGCCTCGCGGCAGAGCATGCGGAGAGCGGATTTGTCCTGACGGAGAAAGTCATCGAGGGCAAAGTGCCGGGACGGTTATGCCTACCAAAAACATATCTACGTGGAAGCCGACGCCCGTCTGTTGATGGAAAAGTGGTTAGTCCAGGGACTCGGCCACGCCTGGTCGGGATCTCCTAAACCCAGCAGATACGGCGACCCCAAAGGCCCCAATGCCAGCGCGGAAATCTGGCGTTTCTTCTCGGAAACTGCTCGGACCGACGGCTTCCTCGTCTCCGGACTCGTCGCACCGGAATCGAGTGAGACAACAAAATGAACATTGGCTCGCTTCTTCCCAGCCACGCCCGCTATCGTCCGAACCACACAGCCGTGGTTTTTGAGGACTGCCGGCTGAACTTTCGCGAATTCAATGCCCGCGTCAACCGGCTTGCCAACGCTGCTTTCCAGTTTAGGGGTGAAGAAGGGGGACAAAGTCGCGACGATTCTGCCCAATTGTCTGAGCCTGCTCGAGACCTACTGGGCAGTGGCAAAGATCGGCGCAGTGGTCGTGCCGCTCAGTCCCCTGCTGCGTGAAAAGGCTCTGGCCGCACTCATTCAAGATTCCGATACGGGGACGATCATCGCGAGTCCCGATTTTGCCGAGCCACTGGCCGCCATCAAGCATGAGCTAAGCGTTCCGGACGAACACTTCATCCTTACTGGATCGTCGCGGGTATCAGGATTTCAAAGTACATTTCAGAACTACGACGCGCTGACAGATCAAGCCAGCGAGGCCGAGCCTGCCAAGGTCGAAATTGTGGATGACGATCCCTACAACATTATTTACAGCAGCGGCACGACGGGAACGCCCAAGGGAATCGTGCATACGCATTACATACGCGCCATTTACTGCACGCTCTTTGCTGCGACTTTCCGCATGACCCCGGAGAGCGTGGTGCTCCACTCGGGCTCCATCGTTTTCAACGGCGCCTTCGTCACGCTCATGCCCGCGATGTACCTGGGCGCCAAGTACGTTTTACTCAAGAACTTTGATCCGCGGACATTTGTGGAAACGGTGGAGCGTGAGAGGGTCACGCACATCATCATGGTCCCGTCGCAGATTGTTGCTCTGCTGGGCTCGCCGTATTTTTCGGCGGAAGCGCTGAAGTCCTTCGAGATGATCTGTTCGGTGGGCGCCCCACTGCACCTGGAGCATAAAGAGAAGCTGAATCGCTGCACTGCCCGGCAGATTCTATGAACTCTACGGGCTGACGGAAGGATTCATTACGGTTCTCGACAAGAATCATTACGCGTCCAAGCCAACTTCGGTCGGCCCTCCGCAACCGTTTTTTGAGATGCGGATCATGACTGAGCAAGGCAAGGACGCTGCGCCGGGAGAGATCGGGGAGATTGTCGGGCGTGGGCCTGCGCTGATGCCGGGTTATTACAAGCGGCCTGATTTGACTGCCCAGGCGATTGTCGATGGCTGGCTGCACACCGGCGATCTCGGTTATGTCGATGAGGATGGATTCCTGTTTCTGGTCGATCGCAAGAAAGACATGATTATTTCCGGCGGCGTCAACGTGTTTCCCAAAGATATTGAAGAAATCATCGTGCAGCACCCGGCGGTGCGTGAAACGGCGGTGTTTGGCGTGCCTGACGAAAAGTGGGGCGAGACTCCAGTGGCAGCTGTAATTCTGGACAAGACCAGCACCATCACCGCGGAAGAACTGTGCTGCTGGATTAACGAGCGCGTTGATGCCAGGAATCAGCGCGTCCGCGCGGTGGTAGTCATGCAGGATTTTCCGCGCAGCACGGCCGGAAAAACGCTCAAGCGTATCCTCCGTGAACCGTACTGGGCCGGGCGAGATGAGAAGATGTAGGATTTTTTCGATTCGCCTCGGGACCGAACATGCCGCCGGTCATCTGCGTGCCAGACGGCAAGGAACTCGGGAGCTTCAGAGCGCAGTTGCGTTCTTACCAGTTTGGTCCAAACCTCCTTTTCCACTATTGACAGTGGTGCGGGGGCGCATAAGCTGAGGACAGCTTAAAGGAATCTTCATGTCATCTCCTATGTGGAAATCGTGGCACAGTAGAGTGTTCTGCGTCGGGATGTTGGGATTTTCCTTCTGCAGCGCGACGCTTGCGCAGGATCCCACCAAGGTCGAGCCCACGCATTACAGTCTGGCTTTTGAGAATGAGTACGTGCAGGTGGTGAACGTCCACTATGGCCCGCATGAGAAGTCGGGCCTGCACGCGCATATGGGAGGCGTGGTCGTCGTTCTGACGGCCGGCCATCTCCGCTTCACAGACGAAAATGGCAGGGTAAAAGAGGTATTTGCCAAGCCGGGCGAGTCCCGCTGGTACCCGCCCTTCAAGCACAAAGTGGAAAATCTGGGGGACACGACATACAACGCCGTCTATATCGGAATCAAGTCCAAGCATCTAGCCAATGAGGTCAGCGTGAAAGCTGGATCATCGGAGATGGATGAACAGACGCAAAAGCTCGTGGCCGACGCCCTTCTGGCCGCGATGAAGTGAAGTTACGGCAGACGGGGCGCTGACAGCAGCAGGCTTCGGCTTTGACTTTCCTTATTGTGCTTGGTGGAAAACAGGAACTGCATTCCCAAATAGCCGAAGAATTGCGGCTGGCCGCTCGCCGGTCCGCGGAAGCTGCGGCCGGCCATGAACAGCAGCACGTAGTGCTCTCCCAGCTTGTAGCGGCCTCCGCCATCAAACGTGTCCCAGTGATTGGCACCATTGGTGTTGGCGGTGTTATAAATCTCGCCATCCAGTTCCAGCTTCTGACTGACGTCCCGACCCACCACTAATCCTGTGGCCCAGGCGGCTCCCTTGTTGCTGGCGAACCAATAGCCGACCTCTGGATTGACCATAAACTGTCCGACCTTCTTGGTCAGTTCGATGGGAAGATAAAACCTGACACCGGGGTCGGTTAGTCCGCGCTGCACCGAGGCATCGGGGTTGTTGAACTCGAGCTGGGGATAGGTCGAAATCTGCATGCCCTTTTCGTCATCGTCATAAAAGCGCCACTTCACGCCCGCGAGCGACTTGCCCAGGCCACTGCGAGTTGGGCCGCCGTCGTCGCCAACCACGAGATACGGCACCTGATACTTGAGCTGGATTCGCGGACCCCAGCCATAGTTGGCATCCAGGATAGGAGCGTTGTAGATGCGCTCGGTGGGATGGCGCTCGTTGTAGGCCGCGACGTTGATCTCCCAGTTGCCGTTGCCGGGAGTGCCGGGGTCATCGCCGATGAATGGTGGCCCGGCCTGCGCCGCGGCTGGCAGCGAGAACGCGAGCAGCAGCAAAAGCGGGGCAGCGAGTATGCGTGCAGAAACCTTCTTCACGAAACCGGGAGGCGTCATACGCACTAATCGCCAGCGCCGGAGCTATTGAAATATGGGTGCGGGTTGCCGATGGCCTCGACCAGATCGCGCAGAAACTCCGCCGCCCGGGCGCCATCCACTACTCGATGATCGCTCGAAAGCGTCAGGGTCATCATCGGACGTACTCCGGGACGGGCATCGGGACCAACACCGACCGGCACGACTCGGTCGGCGATACGTCCGACGGCAAGAATCGCGGCCTGCGGTGGAATGATGATCGCGGTGAATGCGTCCACACCGAACATGCCCAGATTGCTGATCGTGAATGTTCCACCCGCGAGATCGGCCGGACGCAGCTTGCCAGCGCGGGCGCGTTCCGCCAGGTCGCGTCTTTGCGCCGCGATCTCGCCCAGTGCGGCTTTGTCGGCATTGTGAATGACCGGAGCTACGACTCCATGGTCTGCTGCCATAGCTAGTCCAACGTTGATCGCGGCATTGGAGCGAACGCCTTCAGCGGTCCAACTTGCGTTCATGCGTGGGTGCTTCCGGAGAACGCGAGCAACCAGCGCGGCCAGCAGATCGGTGTGCGTGAGTTTCACTGCGCGAGATTTTTCAATTTCTGCCCCGAACTTCTGCCGCGCGTCGTTCAGCGCGCCAGCATCTGCCTCGCGGACGACGAAGAAATGGGGGACGGTTGTCCAGCTTTGCGTGGTGCGTTCCGCCATCAGACGGGCGATGGGACTGCCGGTGTCTGCCGTGGCGGGCGTGGCGCTGGCTTTGGATCCCGCGGCGGCGAGAATGTCGGAAGCGAGGATTTCTCCGCCTGCGCCCGAGCCGCGGACATCGGCGAGATTGACGCCGCGCTCGCCGGCCAGACGCCGCGCTTTGGGGGAGATCTTGATGGACGCTGCCGACGGCGTCGCAGAGGACATTGCCGTCGCAGATTGAATTGCCGGCGCCGCTGAAATCGCGGCGGCAGTTATTTTTCTTCCCGATTCGATGGCCACTTCATCCGCCGGTGGATTCTCTCCGGGACTGACGATCCAAGCGATGGTTCGCCCTACCGGCACCTCGGTCCCAGCCTGGACCTTGATGCCGGCCAGTACGCCATCGCCGGGGGATTCGATTTCCATCACCGCTTTGTCGGTTTCGACCTCCAGCAACGGCTCACCTTTGGCGACCGACTCGCCTTCTTTTTTCAGCCACGAAATGAGCTTGCCAGTTTCCTGGGCCATTTCGAGCGCGGGCATCACCACACTGATCGCCATAATTTGGATAACCGGTAGAAACTTTGGTAGAGACGAAGCTTGCCTCGTCTCAGACTGCTGACACCCGCGTGCGCGGTGACGGACCTTTTGAGCTGTGGTTGCGCTTAGATGCGGCGAGCCGCGTCTCTACGAGAATGCCGTTTTAGTCGCCTACTCCTACTCGCTCTTGCCGGGAACTTGCTTCGATCATCTCGCGCACACGCTTGCTTGGTTTCGACTCGGTTTCTCGAATTGCTGGAAGCGGACCATCCACCGTGAAGTAGTGCCGGCCGGCGACTAGAAGTTCCTCGGCCGGGAAGCGCGTGATGACCTCGTGGCCCGTTTCGGTGACTACGATTTCCTCTTCGATGCGCGCGGCACTCCAGCCATCGGTCGAGGGCCAGAAAGTTTCCAGCGCGAACACCATGCCCGGCTTGATTTCGCAGGGGTGATCGAGCGAGACGAGGCGGCTGATCACCGGCTTTTCCCAGATGGCGAGGCCGATGCCGTGACCGTACTGCAGGGCAAAACAGGCTTCCTCGTTCGGGAAACCGAATTCCTGCGCCTTCGGCCACACGGCGGCAATCTCTGCCGTGGTGCGGCCCGGACGCACCAGCTCGATCGCCGCGTCTAGATATTCCCTGCATCGCTTGTAGGCGTCGTTCATGGCGTGCGAGGCGTATCCGACGGTGAAGCAGCGGTAATAACACGTTCGGTATCCCATGTAGGAGTGGAGAATGTCGTAGTACACAGGATCTCCCGGCCGCAGCACGCGGTCGGAAAAAACGTGCGGATGCGGATTGCAGCGCTCGCCTGAGATCGCATTCACGGCTTCCACATACTCGGAGCCGAGATCGTAGAGCACCTTGCTCACCAATCCCACCGCCTGGTTTTCGCTCATGCCCGGCTTCATGGCGCGATAAAGTTCGTCATAGGCAGCGTCGACCATCATGGCGGAGGTGTTCAGCAGCGTGATCTCATCACGCGTCTTGATGAGGCGCGCTTCTGACATGAGCGCCTGCCCATCGACAACTTTGATTCCTTCTTTTTGCAACGCAAAGAGAACCGGCAATTCGATGATGTCGATGCCCAGCGGCTCTTTATGCAGGCCGCGCATTTCGAGTTCGATGCGAATTTTCTTGGCTACATCTTCCGCGCGCCCCATCTCAGGTGTCATGGCGCCGCGCAGCATGGAGATTCCGGCGCGCGACCGCTCTCCGAGCCAGGGACAGTGGAGTTGGTGGTGTTTCGCCGCCGATCCGAAGTCCCACAAGATCGGCTCGTCGTTTTGCGGAAGAAGAGTGAAGCGATTCGCCTTGTCTTGAGCCCATGTGCCGATATGGGTCGCGGTCAGGTAGCGGACATTGTTCATGTCGAAGCACAACAGCGCGCCCATCTCAGACTTGACGAGAAGATCCTTGGCGCGCGCCAGGCGTTCACGGCGCAGGCGATCGAAGTCGACCCGGTTTTCCCAATCCACCGCCATCGTTCCGTATGTGGGCAGAGCCATAGCAATCTCCTTTTCTGCAGCGTGCTTCAGAGAAAGTCAGAAGTAAGAAGTCAAATTGAAGAAGTGAAGACCTATGGACTCGCGTTTTTACTTCTTCAATTTGACTTCTTACTTCTGACTTTCCTTACGTCCGCAGAGTGCGCGGGCGGCTTCGAACACGGTCTGCTCGGTGGGCACGGTTGCATCTTCCAAAGGCGGTGAAAACGGAATTGGGACATGCATCGCGCCCATGCGTTTGACCGGAGCGTCCAGATCGTAGAATGCGCCCGTGGCGATCACTGACGCAAGTTCGGCGGTGACACCGTAGCGTTCGTAACCTTCGTCGAGCACGATTGCCCGCGACGTTTTCTTCGCGGATTCGATCAGAGTCTTTTCGTCAAGCGGCCACATGGTACGCGGATCGACCACTTCGGCGCTGATCCCGACTTCCTCGAGCATCGTCGCCGCGCCCAACGCTACCTGCACCATGCTGCTGGTCGCGACCAGAGTGATGTCCTCGCCCACACGTTTTATATCCGCAACTCCCAGCGGAACCGTGTAATCGTCCGCGGGCACAGAGCCTTTGAGCTTGTACATCATCTTGTCTTCGAAAAAGACCACTGGATTCTCGTCGCGAATCGCCGCCTTCAGCAGTCCCTTGGCGTCGTAGGGCGTCGAAGGCAGAACCACCTTCAATCCGGGAACGTGGCAGAACCATGCGTGCAGCGACTGCGAATGTTGCGCAGCGGAGCGGCGCGTCGCTCCCATGGTCGTGCGCATCACCATCGGCACTCGCCATTTTCCGCCCGACATGTAATGGACCTTCGCGGCCTGGTTGACCATCTGGTCCATGGTCAACGTGACGAAGTCGCCGAACATGATGTCGACCACCGGACGCATTCCGGTCATGGCCGCGCCCACGGCAAGTCCGGTGAAGCCTGCTTCGGAGATCGGCGTATCGAGCACGCGGTCTTTGCCGAATTCCTCCAACAGTCCGGAGAGAACTTTGAAGGGAGTGCCCGCCTCGGCTACATCTTCGCCCATGATGCAGACCGTCTTGTCGCGGCGCATCTCTTCGGCCAACGCCTCGCGAATGGCCTGCGCGAATGTCAGCTCACGATCGTTTCGCGCGGTTTGCGCATGAAGATGGTTTTCAGGCATACACGTCCTCGCCCACTTCATCGACGGTCGGATACGGCGCGGCGATGGCGAACTCGACTGCCTTCTTCATCTCGGATTCGAGCTCAGCTTGCACTTGAGCGAGGACCGTGGCTTCAGCGAGGTTCTGCTCGACCAGCCACTTCCCAAAATTCGCGATAGGATCCCGCTCCGTCTTCCAGGTCTGTTCTTCCTGCTTCGACCGGTAATACTCGCGGTTGATGTCGCCCACGTGATGGCCGTGGTAGCGATATGTATTGCAGAGCAGGAACGCAGGGCCGTCACCGTGGCGGGCGCGATCCACCAGCCGCTGCGCGATGCCGTGAACGGCACGCACGTCCTGACCATCCACGCTCGCGGCCTGCAAGCCGAAAGCGGTTGCCCGTGCGAGAATGTCGCCGGCGGTGGTTTCCGTGTAATGCGTGTATTCCGTATAGAGATTGTTCTCGCAGACGTAGATCACCGGAAGCTTGAAGAGCTGGGCAAGGTTCATCTCTTCGTAGAGCACGCCCTGGCCGAGTGCGCCCTCTCCGAAGAAACATACCGACACCTGGCCGGTGCCGAGACAGCGAGCGGAAAATGCGGCTCCAGTGGCGATGCCGGCGCTGCCGCATACGATTGCATTCGCTCCCAGGTTGCCGGTTGCCGGGTCCGCAATGTGCATGGAACCGCCCTTGCCCTTGCAGTATCCGGCCTTCTTGCCCAGCAGTTCGGCAAACATTCGATCGGGGGAGGCACCCTTCGCCAGACAATGCCCGTGACCTCGATGGGTGCTGGTGATGTAGTCGGCCGGCTCGAGGGCTTCACATACGCCCACCGCAATCGCCTCTTCGCCGATATAAAGATGCGCCAGGCCGGGCATCAGCGCCCGCGTGTAAAGCTCGTTGACCTGCGCTTCGAACTGGCGGATGGCGACCATCTGCCGGTACATACGGAGCCACAAATCGACTTTTTCCGAAGCTTCTCTCGGCTCTGCGGCGGTCGTCATTCAGGAACTCCCGACATGCGCGCCAAAACATCGAAGATGACGGCAAAATCCAGCTTCTCCCAGCCCATACCGCGCGCCGCGGTCAGGAACTCGTTGCTGATGGCGGTGGTTGGAACAGGCACATTTAACTTGCGGCCCAACTCCATGGCCAGGAGCATATCCTTCTGCATCATGTTGACGTCGAACCACGCTTCTTCCGGTTGCTGCAAAACGAACGGACCGCGGTACACGATCATGGGCGAAGCGATCGCGCTGTGGATCATTACGTCCACGGCAACCTCGCGTGCAATGCCGCTCTTTTCCGCCAACAGTACGCCTTCGCAGAATGCCAGCATCTGTACCGCTAACTGCAGATTCAGTGCGATCTTCATCGACAACGCCACGCCGTTATCTCCGACATGCGTCACCTTCGGGCCGATATCAAACAGCAGAGGCTGCAGGCGCTCGAAGGTTTCCTTGTGTCCACCGACCATCACGGAGAGCTTGCCTTGCTGCAGAGTGATCACACTGCCCGAGACAGGCGCGTCGATCATGTCAGCGCCCTTCTCGCGAACTCTTGCAGCCAGCGCGCGGCTCACTTCGGGGCTCACCGTGCTCATGTCAATGTGGAACTTGCCAGGCGCAATGCCGGCGAGCAATCCGTCCGGCCCGTCCGTGACCGCCGCGAGAGCTGCGGCGTTGGTCACCATGGTGAACGTCACGTCCGACGCATCCGCCACGGCCTTGGGAGAGGCGGCAAACTTCATGCCTTTGTCGATCAACCACTGCGCCTTGGAGCGCGTCCGGTTGTGGCCGGTCACGGTGTGCCCCTTTTCGAGCAGACGGGCCACCATGTTGCCGCCCATCACACCTAGACCGATGAATCCGAGTTTCGCCATGCAATTCCCTTCGCTTATGAAGCCGAGTTATGAATTTAGCTTGAAGTGCGAACTACTTCTTGAGCAACGAATTGCCTAGCGAAGACGAATCCGCAAGCACCTGCTTGAGATGAGCACGCATCGCTTCTCGCGCCGCCTCCGGATCGCGTTGCTCGATGGCCGCCAGGATGCGCTTGTGATGGTACTGTCCTCGCTCCGGACCTCCTCGCACATTGAAAATACGGCTGCGCTGCGCGCGCAGGAGATCGACTATCGAATCCAGGAGCGAGAGGATCAGCGGATTCCCAGCCGCTTCCGCCAGAGCTAAATGAAAATCGAGATCCGCTTCCACGTAGGCGTCGGGATCATCGAGGTTGCGATCCATTACGGTGACCGCTTCCCGCATGGTGCTCAGCAGTTGTTCTTCAATTCGGGGAGCAGCCAGACTGGCAATCTCGGGCTCCAGCACCAAGCGCAACTCGGCGAGGTTCGCCGCCCCTTCCAGTGGGTTGATGCGGATCATCAGATCCAGCGACTGCCGCATCGCCTGCGATGTCCCATTCGTCACGAAGGTGCCGCGCCCGGAATAGGCTTCGACTAATCCCTTTTCACGCAAGGTCTTCACCGCTTCACGCACCGCGGTGCGGCTTACGCCAAAGCGCTGGGCAAGATCACGTTCCGCCGGCAGCTGGTCTCCGGGCTTGAGTTGGCCGTCCAGAATAGAGTCTTCCACCTGTTGCACAATCTGCTCGTACAGGCGAGACGTCTTTACTGCCCGGTATACAGGCTTGGCATCTGGGGATACTACGGAATCATTTGGCATTAGACTCTCGGTCAGCTCCCACTATGAACGGTCTAGCGGTCTGACCAATATACTACAAAATTGCGTATATCTACTGGATCCACACCGTTTTGATATTCATAAACTCGCGGATCCCATTTTCGGCCAGTTCGCGCCCGTGACCGGAGTACTTCACGCCGCCGAAAGGCAGCCGCGGGTCAGAAGCCACCATTTTGTTCAGGAAGACCATGCCGGCCTCGAGTTCGTTAATGAACCTTTCGGTTTCCACGGGATCGTTGGTCCAGGCGCTGGCGCCGAGCCCGAAGCGACTATCGTTGGCGATCTGGATGGCCTGATCCACATCCTTCACCCGAAAGATTGACGCCACGGGACCGAAGAATTCTTCCTGATAAGCCGGCGAATCTTTCGGGATGTTGGTGAGCACCGTGGGCGCGTAAAAGTTGCCGGGACGATCGAGCGGATGGCCGCCGGTCAGCACCCGGGCCCCTGCCGCCACCGTTTTTTTCACGTCGGAATCAAGAGAAGCAACAGCATCGGCGTTGGCCAGCGGACCGAGTTGCGTGCTCTCCTCGAACGGATCACCCACGCGCAACTCCTGCATGCGCTTGACGAACTTGCGTTCGAACTCGTCGGCAATTTTTTCGGCCACGATGAAGCGCTTGGCCGCGATGCACGACTGCCCGTTGTTCTGAACCCGCGCGTCGACCGCCGTCGCCACCGCCGTATCCAGATCCGCGCTGGGCATCACGATAAAAGGATCGCTGCCGCCCAGTTCCAAGACGACTTTCTTGATGCGCTTAGCCGCGGAAACTCCCACTTGCATCCCCGCCTGCTCGCTGCCGGTTAAAGTCGCGGCGACAACGCGACGGTCATTCAGGATGCCATCGACCGGCCCCGATCCGATCAAGAGCGTCTGGAACACGCCCTCGGCAAAACCCGCGCGGCGAACAATGTCCTCAATCTTCAGCGCGCACTGCGGAACATTGGAAGCATGCTTCAGCAGCCCGACATTGCCCGCCATCAGCGCCGGCGCCACAAAACGAAACACCTGCCAGAAAGGAAAGTTCCACGGCATGATGGCCAGGATGGGACCGATGGGCAGATAGCGGATGAAGCTGCGCTTGGCTCCGGTTTCCACAATTTCGTCTTGCAGAAATTTCTCGGCGTTTTCCGCATAATAGCGGCAACCTAAGGCACACTTCAGCGCCTCGCCCACTGCGGCCTTCAGAGGTTTGCCCATTTCGAGCGTCATCAAATGAGCGCACTCGTCTTTTTCTTTTTCCAGAATCTCGGCCACGCGTATCATTTTGCTCGCGCGATCCGCGAACGAAGTCCGCCGATGGGTTCGGAACGCGGAGGCGGCGAGTTGCAACTTTTGCTCAATTTGGGAAGCGCTAAGTGGCTCGAAACTCTTGAGGACTTCGCCGGTTGCCGGATTGGTGGTCGCGATTGCCATGCTGGTTTGTTTCCCTTCGTTTGGTAGCTTACACTCCCAGTTGTCCGGCCTCAATCGAGGGCTTGCGTCGCGCAGCCCTCTTGTGGTCAGACCACAATACCGCTTGACGGGTAGGCCGCGTCAAGGCTATATCTTCAAATCGCCCGATCTTTTTCATTTCCAGATCGAAAGCGGTCGCGGGATGTGCGGCCAAAGCTTCTTCTATCCTCTTTAGGATTTGGAGGTCGTAATGCATTCTCCGTCGAATGGCATTCGGGTCTTAGGCGTTGTCTGCCTGGTGCTCGCCGTCAGTGTTCTCCTGGTTTCTCAGACCACCTCTGGCCGCATCCTGGGGACCGTTAGCGATCAGTCGGGCGCGGCTGTGGCTGGAGCGAAGGTAGTCATCACCGATGTGCAGCGCGGCACCACTCGAACCGTGGCCACCGATGCCTCCGGAGACTATGTCGCCCCGGAGCTGCAGCCGGGAGCCTACAAGGTTCGCGCGGAAGCGAAGGGTTTCAAAACCGTGGAGCGCGTAAACATCGCGGTGGAAGTTGCGCAGGACGTGCGGGTCGAAATCGCTCTCCCGCCCGGACAGGTTTCCGAGACCGTCGTCGTTACTTCCGAGGTGGCGCTGGTCAACAGTACCTCCTCCACTTTGGGCGGCACACTGAGCAATGCCGAGGTTAACGATCTGCCGTTGAACGGCCGCAACTACGAGAATCTGCTTCAGCTGCGTCCCGGTGTCATACGATATCCCGGCGGCGGGTTCTCGACCACCAGCACAAACGGATTGCGCGCGGAGGACAACTCTTACTTCGTGGAAGGCCTGTTCAACAGCGAGCCCTACTCCGGCCAAGCGATCATCAACGGCGCCGGGATCGCCGGCGATTCGGCGACGATCCTGCCCATCGACTCGATTCAGGAATTCAACATAGAAGAGAACGCGCCTGCCGAATTCGGGTGGAAACCGGGGGCGGTGGTGAACGTCGGTCTCAAGTCCGGCACAAACCAGATTCACGGCACCGCGTTCGCGTTCGGGCGCGACGGTGTAATGGATGCCCGGAATTTCTTCAACACCGTGCCTAACGCGAAGCTCCCCAGAACGCTGGAACAATATGGCGGCAGCGTGGGCGGACCGATTATCAAAGACAGGGTCTTTTTCTTTGGAGCCTACGAAGGGCAGATGTATGACGTAGGAAACTCTTTCGGAGGCGTCACCAGCCCATTTGCACCCGCATCGCTGACCAACGCCGGCAACTGCCTTAGCGCGGCAGTAACCGGCGACTGCGCCGACAGCATCTCCGATGCGATCACGGATCTTCAGGATCAAGGGGTCACGATCAGCCCAGCCAGCTTGAATATTTCCGGTTGCGCGATCTCGGGCGGCTCGGTCACATGTAACGGGACCGGCTTCCCCACCAACAACACGCAGAGCATCAATATCTCGAACGGATTCCCCAACGACGTTACCGTTTACAATGCGGTCGGCAAAGTGGATGTCAACTTCAACCAGAATAACCGCGTCAGCGGGATGTACTTCTTTGGCAATAACACGGGAACGGTCGAAGACTTTCCCGAGTTGCAATCGAAATGGCGGTCGGATATTCACACGCGTGCCCAGGTGGTTGGCGGAAGCTGGGTGTGGACTCCCAGTCCGCGTTGGGTGAACGAAGCCCGTTTCGGATACAACCGTCTCTACCAGCCGACATTGCCGGGCGATCTCAACTCGGCCGCGACCAGTTACGGACTCGACACAGGCGTCTCGGGGCCGTACACAGGTGGGTTGCCGCGCATCGGGTTTGGCGGCTACTTCTTTCCCGGACTGGGTGGCTTCAAATGGCCTAAGTTCCAGGGACCGGACTCCATCACGCAAGTCATCGACCACATTTCTTACTCGGCCGGCAAGCACTCCATCAAGTTCGGCGGAGAACTGCATCGCAACGAGGTCAACAATGCGGCCTACGGGAATGCGCGGGGAAGCATCACATTCCTCGGCGGCGTTACTCCCAACCCCGGGGATCCCACTGAGACTCTGAACACAACCCAGTTGGAGGATTTTTTCGCAGGCTATCCGTTTAAGGCCACCGTGACAGTGGGTAACCCGACTTTGCATCTGCACAATTGGGCATATTCGGCCTTTGTTCAGGACGACTGGCGCGTGGCGCGGAACCTGACGGTGAATGCCGGAGTGCGCTATGAATTCAGCTCGGTTCCGCAGGAAGAACACAATCTGCTCGGAAATTTCGACCCGAACGTCGGCATGGTGCAGGTGAAAACGGGCCCGAATTCGATCCCGAGCCTCTATAACTCTGATCACGCGAACTTCGGCCCGCGTGTGGGCTTTGCGTGGGACGTATTTGGTAAGGGACAGACGGTATTTCGCGGCGGCGTGGGACTGACTTATGAAACCGTAAACTGGCAATCGTTCATTGCCTTCAATAACGCGTTTGGTCCGGGCAGTGTCCCGACCGGCGCACCCATCGATGCCGCTAACGATACTTCTGGCGGCACCATCACCACGGGAAACGTTTCCTTGCCTTTCTTCCTCAATTCTCCCGCGACTCCCTGGGACCAGGGCCCACTCTACGGCAGCCCCACGGTCAATTGTTACAACAGCCCCTGTCCCATCATGACCGTGGACCGCAATCTGACCACGCCCTACGTCTGGAATTGGACCTTCAGCATGCAACACGCGTTCACGCCGAACCTTACATTGGAAGTGGCCTACGTCGGAAATCACGGTGCGAATTTAACCGGCATTCGCGACATTAACCAGCCACCGGTCGGCTCGGGATGGCCCGCGGCTAATATCACCGAATGCACCGCGAACCTGACGCCATCGGGCCAATACGATACTAATAACACGCTGAACCTTCCCGGTGACCCCTGCCAGACTGCCGCAGAGGTTGGACCATTCAACACGAAGTTCCCGTATCTAAGCAACATCTTCAATATGGCCAACGTTTACAGGTCGAATTACAACGGCCTGCAGGTAACGTTGAACTCCAGGAATTTTCACGGCTTAAGCATGGTAGCCGGTTACACCTGGTCGCACTCATCCGATGATGTGGGTGCAAACTGGGATTTCGGCTATGGGTCGGGACTACCGCAGAACGCCTACAACCCGGGCGCTGAATATGCCAACAGCGATTTCGATGTCCGTCAGCGCTTCACCCTTTCGCTCACCTACGCCATTCCCGGCAAGAAGGGCTATGGACAGGCCCTGGAGGGCTGGGAAATCAACTCTATTATCACGCTGCAGAGTCCACAATTCTGGGGGCCGATGGATGAAGGAACAGATGCTGCCGGAATTGGTCCGCTGCCCGTCAGTCCTCCGGCGAATTCTCCCATCCGATGGAGCTTCTACGGGAACCCAAACGATTTCAAACCGTCGTCGACGGGCATCCCGTATTTCGGCGGAAACAATGCCCCGGCCGACCCGAGCGCGAATGCAGCCTGCAACGCCAAGGCTCTGGCTCTGGATGGAGGCGCTCCGGGTGCGTCAACGGAATCGCTGGCCTTCTTTGGGTGCTACGCTCAGGGCAACTCCATCATGATTCCACCGCCCCTGGGGCAATTCGGCAACATGGGCCGCAACGCCTTTCCCGACCTTGGGTTCAAAGACGTGGACTTCTCGCTGGCGAAGAACTGGCATTTTACCGAGCGCTTTCGCGCCCAGTTCCGAGCTGAGTTCTTCAACGTTTTCAATCATCCCAACCTGGCCAATCCTTACGGCGGCCAGAACGGCTTCGGATTCAACGATCCGTCAGTTCAGCCGTTCGGATGCGCTTGCGCCACTCCGGACGTCGCTGCCGCCAACCCGGTCATTGGCTCCGGTGGCAGCCGCGCCGTTCAACTGGGTTTGAAGCTCATTTTCTGATCGCCATGTTTCCGTGATCCTGGGCCGGACGTCCCTCCGGCCCTATCTTTTTCAAGTGGAAAGGAATTAAGTTGTGCCAACCTCATTCGGGCTTCGCCATCAACCGACTGGATGGGCCGCTCCGTTGTTCGCATCTTGGGCAATGACTCTCGCGCTGATCCTCTCGCTGAGCATCCCCTCGTTCTCGCAGCAGCGCGCCGAGCGCACGCTCGACGAGATCAAGGCCGAGGCCGTTCATCGCACCGAGAACGGAATGTATCCGCTCATCGGACTCGATGCCGGCGACGTCAAGGAAGCCTTCGCCTCCATCCATACCCGCGACAAAGACGAGTGGGCGGCGGGCTTTATGGGAGTGGCCGATCGCTACATGAATGAAGCCAAGGCGCTGGAGAAGACCGACCCAGCGAAGGCGAACGCCGACTACGTCCGCGCGTGGCGGCTTTATTCTTTCGGACGCTGGCCGATCCCCGCATCTCCCGGCAAGCAGCGTTCGTATGAAAAAGCCATCGAGGCTTTCCTGGCGCACGCGCGCTTCTGGGATCCGCCGCTTGAAATCGTGAAGATTCCCTTCGAAGGAAAAGAAATCATCGGCTACCTGCGTTTGCCGAAAAATGCGAACGGGCCAGTGCCGCTCGTGCTCGCCGTGAATGGACTGGACAGCCGAAAGGAAGATTTGTCTGAGAGCTTCAGCGCGATTCTGCCGTTCGGCGTTGGCTTCCTGGCCGTGGACGGTCCGGGCACCGGGCAGTGTCCGATCAAAGTCAGTGAAAATGCCGAGCGCATGCTTTCGCGCGTGCTCGATTACATTGCCACGCGGCCCGAGATCGACAAGAACAGAGTCGCCATGCACGGCGTGAGTTGGGGTGCGTATTGGGCGACGAAGATGGCCATCGTAGAGCATGCGCGCCTGCGCGGAGCGAGCGCTCAATCACCGCCGACGGACACATTTTTTCAAAAAGACTTCCTGCTGAATTCCTTGATCGGCAACCGCGAATATCTCTTCGATCAGGTCCCGGCATTGATGGCGATTTTCGACAACGTGAAAACGGTGGATGAAATGGCGGAAGTCTTGCCGAACATGTCGCTCGTCAAACAAGGACTGCTGGGCAAGCCGACGGCGCCCATGCTCGTTCTTGCCGGAGTGCTCGACACGCAGGTGCCGATCTCCGACATCTACCTGCTCCTCAGCAAGGGCGATACGCCGAAGACGGCATGGATCAATCCGGCGGGCGGTCACCTGGGGCGGCAGGTCAAAGTGTGGCCCGACCCGGTCATCTTTAAGCAGGTGATCATTCCGTGGCTGGTGCGCACGCTGGAACCCGCTGCTAATTAACGACTAAGAATTCAAGGATAGACGACCAACGATGGTGACCCTTAGACCCGCGCAGGCGGGTCCCGTAAATGCCGGGCCGGCGTCGAACAAGCCGCCGTTCTACCGCGAACTCTGGGTGCAGGTGCTGGTGGCAATTGCCCTGGCCATAGTGCTCGGCTACGTGGACCCGGCTCGCGCGGTCGCCATGAAGCCGCTGGGCGATGCTTTCATCCGCGTGATTTCGATGATCATCACGTTGATCATCTTCTGCACCGTGGTCAGCGGAATCGCCGGCATGGAAAACCTGAAGAAGGTTGGCCGTCTCGGCGGCATGGCGCTTATTTACTTCGAAGTCGTTTCCACCATTGCGCTCCTGATCGGGCTCGTGGTGGGCAATGTCGTGCGCCCGGGCAGCGGCTTTAACGTAAACGTCGCCACGCTCGACGCCAAGGCAGTCGCCGATTATGCCGGCCACGCCAAAGCGCAAAACGTAACCGAATTTCTGATCCACATCATTCCGACGACGGTGTTCGACGCCTTCGCCAAGGGAGACATTCTCGAAGTAGTTTTCGTGGCCTTACTGTTCGGATTTGCGTTGTCGGCCGCCGGGACGCGAGCCAAACCGCTGGTCGACCTCATCGACTCCATCACTCAGGTTGTATTCGAAGTGACGAAGGTCTTGATGAGATTCGCTCCGATTGGAGCGTTCGGGGCCATGGCCTACACGGTTGGCAAGTTCGGCCTTGCTTCACTCGGTCCGCTCGCCAAACTGATTGGAACCTTCTGGCTCACCTCGGTGCTCTTTGTGGTCATCGTACTTGGCGCCATCGCCTGGGCCGCCAGCTTTAACATTTTTCGTTTTCTGGCTTACATCAAGGAAGAGATCCTGGTCGTGTTGGCCGTAAGTTCGTCGGAAGTCGCAATCCCGAATCTGATGGCTAAGCTTGAGAAGCTCGGCTGCTCCAAATCGCTGGTTGGACTAGTGGTTCCGACCGGATTTACTTTTAACACGGATGGAACCAGTCTCTATATGACCATGGCCGCTCTGTTCGTGGCGCAGGCCACCAATACTCATCTGAGTCTGATGCAGCAACTCACCATTCTCTCGGTGGCGGTTCTTACATCAAAGGGCGCCAGCGGCGTGCAAGGTGCATCCTTCATCGCGCTCGTGGCCACGCTTTCTGTGATTCCAACCATTCCGGTTGCGGGCATGGCGCTGATTCTCGGAATTGACCGCTTCCTGAGTATGTTCAGAGCCCTGGTTAACATGATCGGGAACGGTGTGGCGACGCTGGTCCTGGCGCGCTGGGAAGGCGAATTGGACAGCGAGACTCTGAGGCAACGCTTAGCTCGACCGGCCTAACATTCTGCGATAGGCCAACCGCGCCTAGCAGTCTGTCGGCAGCCGACAGACTGCTAGGCGGTTGGGCATCTGTCAGTTCCCCACAACGACACCTGCCACTAATGCGGCGTGATCCGAGGGCCAAAGTCCGTCGGCCAGCCGGCTTCGCGGATCGGTGCCAATCAACACGGCCGCCCACGGAGTTACTTTGCCGTGGGTTAACACCAGGTCGATTCGCTGATACAGCTCCGAGACGGGATTGTTGTCCGCTTCGTCCTGACAACACGTCAATCCCGCGCGCTTCGGGAAGAGCCTGGACCACACGTCGCCATAGCCAGCAGAAATAAAGTCCACATAGGTCGGGTCTTGTGGTAAAGGGAACGCTTGCGCGTTTGAATCCATCGCGATAATCAGCGGCAAGGCGGTATTCGCCGGACCTGCACGCAATTCACCGCCTTGCAATTCCCGGACAGTCGCGTCGAAGGACTCAAGGTGAGTGTTGATGTAGAGAAAAGAGTGTCCGAAAAACTGAGCATCGACCGAGGCCCACGCCCTTGGATAAGGCACTGGGCCGATCGGAGTTGGCAGAACGAGTTCGTTCACAAATTGTCCAGACTGCGGGTTACTCCACTGAAAGATCCAGGAAGGAAGATCCGTACGGGCCAGGACAACGTTGTAATCGGTCACCGCAACACAAATGTAAGTAGCAGGAGGAATCAGCCCCGGTGTGGGCGGAAATGCATTCTGCGTGACTTGCACGGCGACTTCGTAGTGCCCGCCCTGCGCGGCCAGAGCACTGAGGAGTTCCTGTAACATGTCGTATTGCATCGTCATGGCGCCGCATGTGCCTGCCACCGGGTCAAAGGTTCCGGTGGACCACTGATCCACTTCCTGCAGGCTTAGCAGTTCCGGCTGGGCGTCGAGGATCTGTCTTGCAATCGCCTGCATCCGTTCTGGAGGGTTGGTGCCTTGCACCTGCGTAATGATCTGGCCGACGCCGAGCAGGAATTGCTGCAGATTTTGAGCGCCCACCACCTGCAGGAAGTCGGTGCCTTCGTTCACGTTGTACGTCATCACAGTGCCGATGCCAGGGAAAGCCTGGGCCATGGCCGGAACGGCCATTGCTGCCCAAATCGCCCCGACAGAAACGATCACTAGTATTGTTCGTGCAATGCTGCGTTTCATGATGGTTCTCCTGAACTTTAATTTTGAAGCCGAGATCGAGTTATCGCACACTTACCACTTTGGCATTTGTCGAATAACACACTTAAGCCTTCACAGTTATGAGTTACTCCTCAACTTCTTCACGAGCTCTATGGCCGACAAACGCCGAAGTCGTTAGTCACCTCTTTTGCGTCCCATACAAGAGACTTGCCGGCACCTTTCTGCTTCACTTTCTTGCCCAGCAACTGCACTCGATCACCTGGCTTAATACCTGCCGTGTTTCCGGAGAGCGCGTAAGTGTTTCTGTCTTCTTCGTCGGTGACGGTCATCCCGCTTTCTCCCGCCATGACACAACCCGTAATCACTATTTTCTTGCGCCTATGATGAGCAGTTGCAACCGCTACAACCACCGCAATCGCGGCAGCGGTCGTGGTGGCTGCAATTGTGATCAGGACTTTCTCAGAGTTCTCTGCCCGAGTAGGCGTGGCCAGGCCCAGACTCAGAACGACAATCAGAATTCCGCGCGACAACTTTTTCCGGATGATGCTGTCCTCGTTATGGTGGTGGTGCATATCAGTCCTCCGTTCCCCGTTTGGAGATCGTCTAGTGCGAAGCGACAACAGGAGCGGCGCGGTAGACAGTGGTGTGCGCAGGCAGCCCGGCACCGATCAAAGCCCCGCCTGGGGCGCCAATCGCGATGCCGACAAGGGCATGAATTCCGCGGTCGGACCCTCCGAGGAAACCGTGCTTCGAGCCGGAGGCAGCGCCCGCGGCCGCCCCAATAGCCCCGCCGACGATCAGGCCAATCACGGCGTGCCCTCCACGCTTGGGAGCGGAGGATGTGGAGACGCGGGCGACGTCTTCGCGTTTGATCGAGACTTTGGACCCGCCCTCCTGCAGAGTGAGCACCTCGTCGGTGACGGTGACGAATTCTCCGGCGTGGCGCTTCATGTGAGATTCGACCACTTCGATCCCCTGCCCAGACTTCAAGCCGTTCAGGTTGGACCACGAATCCTTCTGGGTCTGAGCGCCGAGCGCGCTGGGAAGCCCGAGGAGCAACCCTAGAATTAAGATCGGTCCCGAAGCGATGAGCCGCGTCCAGCCTGCATGCGAAGTGGAGGAGCGCCCGGAAAGCTGGCACCCCTTGGCCCGGTTTTCTGCCATCTTCCGATTTGCCTGAACCGCAAGTGCCTTACTTTTCATTGTCTTCCTCCTAGGGAATCAATCGCACGGCGTCTTCCTGATCGCACTGTGCAGCTCGACTGCCACATTTCCTGACAGTGACCCACCTGCGGACGAGAACCACGGTGAAACCATCTTGGTGCTATATTCCCGAGTGCAGGACTTGGCATGACTTTGAATCGAGAGAATCCGTCATCCGAACACCTGGGTCTTCTCTATCGAGTGTCGCGAGCACTTCTGAAGGAAGGCGAGTACGGTGAACTGCTTTCCGGGCTTCTCGACACGCTGATCGAAGGGCTGGGAGCCGATCGGGGATTTGTAGTCGTGCGCGAGGGCGGAGAGTTCCGGGCGACTGCTGCACGAAATTTTCGCAGTGAAGCCCTGTCCCGGGCGGAAGAAGCGGTCAGCCGGTCGATTGCCCGGTCGGTGATGGAAAGCGGGAGAGCGGTGCTGATCGGCGACGCCTCGATGACCGAGCCTTACAGCAAGCAGCCGAGCATAAAACAACTCTCACTTCGATCTGTTTTGTGCGCGCCGCTGGTGGCGAGCGATGAAGCGTTCGCACTGATCTATCTGGAAAATCGCGAGGTCACCAATTGTTTTACGGAAGAGCAGCGCGACTTGCTGGATGAAGTGTGTGCGTTGGCGGCGCCACGATTGCGTGCCGCGGTGGCAATGAGCCAGGCGCAGCGCCGCGCGGAAGCTTTGGAATATGCTCACGGCCAATCCGACGGAATATTGACCGCTGACCCCGGAATGACGCGCATCTTGCAGACGGTACACCAGATCGCAACCACCGATCTGCCGGTTCTGATCGAGGGAGAAACGGGCACCGGGAAGGAATTGATCGCTCGGGCCGTTTATCGGCATAGCACGCGGGTAAAGGGACCTTTTATCGCGTTGAATTGCGGTGCCATTCCGGCAACTCTCATTGGTTCTGAACTCTTCGGATTCGTGCAAGGCGCATTCACCGGGGCCAATCGCGATCGGGTCGGTTTTATCGGAGCCGCCCATCGGGGCACGCTCTTTCTTGACGAGATTGGCGATCTGCCGCTCGATCTACAGCCTCATCTGCTTCGCGTCCTGCAGTCGGGCGAGTTTACGCGGCTAGGTAACTCCCGCACGGAGCAGGTGGATGTCCGGTTCATCGCCGCGACCAACCGCGATCTGCAGAGCGAAGTGAAGGCCGGTAGATTCCGAGCCGATTTGTTCTTCCGCCTGTCAGCCATCACGCTTCGTTTGCCCCCGTTGCGCGAGCGACCCCACGACACCAGGTTGCTTGCCGAACATTTTCTTCGAGCGGCGGCGACGCGCTTTGGCCGGCCAGTACCGCGCCTCACGGAGGAGTGCTTATCCGCGTTGTCGGCCTACAGTTTTCCGGGGAATGTGCGGGAACTCGAAAGTGAAATGGCCAGGTTAGCCGCGCTGGCGGCCGCGGATGTCCCATGCGGAGCTGATTTACTAAATGAAAGGATTCGTAATCGTGGCAATGGTCAGTCCGCGGCCTCGCCGCCAGCAGTGCCTGTCGCTCCGATGTCGCTGCAAGAAATGGAAAAACAACTGATCCTCTCCGTGCTCGAACACACGCGAGGAAATCGTACGCGCGCCGCCGAGATTCTTGGGATCAGCCGCGAAGGGTTGCGGACCAAACTCCAGCGACTTCAAATTCCCGCGGCTTCAGATCCTCTTTCATAGGTTCACGCGCTCATTTCTTCAACCCCAGGCGTTCCAGCAACGCGGGAAACCTCGGGTCGTTCCGCAGCGGATCGGCCATCGGTTCGGTGGGCAGATAAACGAGATACTCACAACGCTCCGCAAAGGCCTTGTCGAGCCAAGCGAATGCCTGATCCTTGTCGCCAAGACCGGTATAGATCACCGCCACATAGAGACTGGGGACGTATCTTTCGGTGCTGATCTGCTGCAACTGCGAAATGATTCCCTGGGCGGCCGCCTTCTGGCCAGTGACAGCATAGAGGTGGCCGAGCAGTGCGAGAAGAGCGGGGTCGCGTGGCGCGAATGCCAGAATAGACTGGAAGGCCTGCTGAGCCTGCGAATACATTCGCATCTGCTGGTAAGCGAGGCCGATGTTGATTATCGCGACGGCATAGTGCGGATCAATGGAGAGAGCCGCCTGGTTTGGTCCGATGCTCTCGCTAAACCGATGCGCCTGATAGTACGCTTCGCCCAGCGCGGTGTTGAGCAGAGGAGACCTCGGATCGATCGAAACGGCGCGCTTCCGCTCGGCAATCGCCTGTTCCATGTACCCCATGGCAGTCAGATAATAAGCGTAATACTGATGGGCGGTTGCGTAATCTGGCCGTAGGTCGATAGCCTTGCGGAATTCTTTTTCAGCTTCTGGGTAGTTCCAATCGTATACCAGCGCGGAATATCCCAGCGGAACATAGGCCTCTGCCAGGTCTCTGTCCAATGCGAGCGCTTTTAAAGCATTGTCCTTCGCTTTTGGAAAGGCTTCGCTTGGCGGCAGAGCAGTATTGGGTGCGGACCCCAACAGAGCATAACAGTCCGCTAAACCGGCGTAAGAAGGCGCGTAAGTCGCGTCGTATGCGATGGCTTGTTGAAAATAAGAAATCGCCTGCATCAGGCTTTGTGTAGTGCGTAGATTCCACTCAAAACGCCCTTGCAAGTAAGCCTCGTATGCTTTGGGGTTTACTTGATGCGTGGGCTGTACGTCCTTGGGGAGCGCAGCCAATATCTTCTGAACGATGTCGTCGACAACCGGACCCATGCCTGCCCCATCGGGATTCATGGCATGCCGGTCTCCCACCATGCTGGTCAGGTCTTTACATAACACCAGTTGATCGGTGATTGCCAGTCGATTGCCGTCGTGGTGAACCGCAGCCGATAGAACATAAGTTGCTTGCCGGCTTGCGCAGACTTGCTCATAACCGCGTTCAGAATCCGTGGTGGTTAGCTCGACTACTCCCAGCTTCAGGGGATGAACTTCGCTCAATCGCGTAAAGATCTCTTCTCTTCCAATCTCGGCAAGGCGGCGAGAATCGGGGTCGTCGCCGAGGGTTTTGAAAGGCTGGATAGCTAAGATTGTCCGGTGCGGCCAAAGCCACTCAATGATGGGTGGGATACCGAGATACGCGACGACCCCGGCCAAGATCGCGGCGGCGATCGCGAGCAGCAGCTTAGGCAAAAACGGGGTAGGCGGTCGAGGAGGTTTTAGAATAGGGCCGGGCGGGGGATGGACGACGTCGAGCCCGGTATCCCTAGGCAGCCCCACCTGCGTCAGAATCGCCGAGAAGCGGGGATCGGGCCGCAAACTGTCGAAAACTGATCCGACTTTCAGGTAGATCAATAGCCCGTCACGCTCTTCGACGGCTTTCCCAAGCCAATGAAATGCATCGTCGGTCTTACCCAAGCCGGCGTACACGACGGCAAAAGCGACGGGTGGCACGAAGTGTTTTTTTGCTGTAGCGAACAGCTCGTTCAAGATCTCGACTGCGTTCTCAGTTTTCCCCGCCGACGCATACATCTGTCCCAGGAAACCTGACCAAAGAGGTCTTGCGCCCCCGACCGTCAGGGCCTCCTTGAATTCGGCGATCGCATCGTCAAATCTGCCTTTCCGCCCAAACGTAAGCCCGAGGACAACGTGAGAGAGCGGAAACTTGGTGTCCATGGCCACGGTGGCGCGAAGCTGCTCGATTGCCTCTTCATTCTGGCTTGAGGCCCAAAGCAACAACCCCAGGCTAAAGTGCATCAATGGCGAAAAGGGGCTAAGTTGCCGTGCCATCTTCGCTTCCACGAAAGCGTCATCGAAGCGTGCCAGCACTGCCAGGTAAACCGAATACCAGTAGTGCGCCGCAGAATATCCGTGATCGAGTTCAATCGCTCGCTGGAACTCCCTTTCCGCACCCTCCCAGTCCCAATCAAAACGAAACTTCACCATCGCCAACGACAGATGCGCTTCCGCAATCGAATCATCAATACTCAAAGCCTTAAGAGCGGCCACCTTCGCTTTTACCATCATCTCGGAAGGCGCCCTGAGGCCATATTCCCCCGTACCCATCAAGAGAGAACAGTGAGCCAATCCCGCGTAAGTCAGTGCGGATTCCGGATCAATCTCCAGAGCGCGCTGGTAGTGCTCCACGGCTTTCCGGAAATCTTCGTCCGTCACCCGGTTGTTCCAGAAATGCCGGCCCTTCAGGTAGAGGTCGTAGGCCAAAGGATTTATCGAAGCAGATGGTTTGATCTCGGCGGCTGGGTTCGCCGTCTCCAAGAGCGCAGGATCGAGCGCAGACTTGCTCGACGGGGAAGCTCCTTCCGATAACGATCGACTGGGAGGACTTAGCTTGGCTCTTATCTCAACGGCGATGGCAGCCGCCACTTGCGACTGCAAGTTCAGGATGTCGCTCAGGTCGCGGTCGTAAGTTTCCGTCCAGAGATGCTGATCGGTGCGCGCCTCGATCAACTCCGCGGTGATCCGCACCCGATCGCCATCGCGGCGCACGGAGCCCTCCACGATGGCGTCCACGCCCAGTTCGCGCGCGATCTGAGGGAGCGTTTTTGGGGCATGTTTGTATTGCATGATCGAAGTGCGCGAAATGACGCGTAACCCCGGGACTTTCGCCAGGGCGGTGATCAGCGACTCGGTCAGACCATCGGCAAAATATTCCTGCTCGGGAGCGCCCGAAAGATTCTCCAACGGCAACACGGCAACCGAACGGATCGCGGGCAGTTGCGCCCTCACTCCGCCTGTTGGCCGCGGAGAGCGGTGATCGGCGTGCGGTTCGATAGCCTCGAGCGCAGCCTTTATTTCGCTGACATGCTGATATCGCTGGCCCATATCCTTGCGCAAGCAGCGATAAGTGATTCTCGAGAGCGGCTCCGGCACGTGTTCGGGCAGCGGCAAAGGGGAGCCTTGCAGGATCGCGGAGCCTAGCTCAAACATGGTGGCCCCTTTGAACGGCATTTGCCCGCTGGCCATTTCATACAGCAACACACCAAAGCTCCAAATGTCGCTGCGGGTATCGCTCGGACGGTGCTTCAGCACTTCCGGAGGCCAGTAGGGCGGGGTTCCCACGATTGTGTCTGAACTGTCCTTGGTATCCGGGTTCTGGAGAGAGCTGGGTATCTCGCTGCGGCGTTGTATCTTCGACAGGCCGAAATCCAGCAGCTTTATCTGGCCGTCCCGATTGAGCATCACATTGCCACTCTTGAGATCGCGGTGGATCACGTCATTTTCGTGCGCGTGAGCAATGGCGTCGGCGATCTGAATGCCGTATTCGACGACAAGATCGAATGGAAGCCCGACATTGGCGGGGATGGCGTTGGTGAGAACCTGCCCCTCGACAAACTCCATGACAATCCCGGCTTGGCCCGATTCTTCGATTACATCTTTAATCCGGCATATATTGGCGTGGTTCAGAGACGAAGCAATGCGGGCTTCGGTATAGAGTTGGCGTCGGGCGCTCTCGTCGGGAATGGTGTTTTCGCTGACCAGTTTGATGGCGACGACGCAGGCCAGGGTGGGATCCCAGGCACGGTAAACCACACCCATGCCGCTCACCGCCACCAACTCCCGGAGTTGGTAGCGGCCGAAGGTTCTACTCGCTAATGCCGCCTCGCCAGACAATGCGGCGAATGTTAGATCGGCCCCACGCGCAAGTCAATCGAATCCGCGAGCCGGGATTGCTATCGTCTTTATAGGAACATCGAGAGAATGATTTGAGTAAACCGGAAGTGCACTCAGCTGTCGGACTTCAAGCTTTGCAAGCCAATTTGGCCTTCTTGCGGAGTGCCCGGCTCTCCCACCCAAATGACTTGAAACCGTGCGTCGACGCCGCCTGAGACCAGATGAACGACTTCCCCGGCCTGCAGACGGAATGCAATGCCGCTGACCCGCGCGCCGAAATGACTGACGTCGATCAAGGAAGTAGTCTCGGAATCGGATGCCGGATGGTTCTCGCTCCGCACTTCCACCGGCCGAGACACACCTATTCTTGGTTCGCGGCGCTGATGAACGATAGTTTCACTTACGCCGAGTTCCGACGCACTTCCGGAAGAGCCTGCCAACTTGTGCTTTTCGAGTTCAAGAAGAAACTGTTCCTTGGTAACGGTGGCCCAGGTGCGGAACAATTCCAGGAGAGGATCGTGTTCCTGGTTCTTCTCCGGCGAGGGTGTGGCTCCCTCGGACGAGTTGGCGGCACCATCGTCCCAATCGAGTCCTTCCGGCTCAACCAGCACCTCGGCAACAGCGTCTGGACTCGCAGCCATTTGCTGGATCAACTGTTCCAATCGTCGCCGCGGCTGGAGTGTCCGGGTCAAGAACTCGATCCCCATGCCGAGTTCGGGATCCATGATCCGTACTTTTCCTTCCGTCTTGACCGAACAATCCGCGGCTCGGAGCAGCAACTCGACCCGCGTTTGGGCGGGAAAGGGGGACTGGGTTCGCAAGAAGCATCCACCAAAACTGAGCCCCATCAGAGAGCAGCGGATGGGCGGATCGTGCTTCTCTCCGCTCTGCAAACGCAACCATTCTTTCAGGCTCTGGTGCGAGGCATCGGATAGCGTCGCAAACTGAATGCCGGCACGACGGCGCGAATCCTGCCAGGCGATCATCCCGGTGGCTTCGATCACGGTCGTGGTGTCTGGCAGCGCAAAGGAGAAGGCGATCAGGCCGGTTTTCTTGCCGGGCGAGCTCGCAAATCGCACCGAGATTCCGCCCTCGCTCAGCCCGGAGATGGAGGCCTGCTCGCCATCTCCATTCTGGAATCGGAAATATGCGGGGATATCCACTTCCAGCCGCACCGACCGCCGCCGCTCTCGTTTCATGAGAGCTCGGGCAGCTCGAAAACTCGACTTTACCTTTTCGGTCGAGATCGGTTTGTAGACAACGAAGTTTGCCCCGAGCTTGAATGCCGTCTGCAGATTGGTGCGGGCATCGATAATCGCGATCGCCATCGACTTACGGTTTTGTTGGCCGGAACGGATACTGGTCAGCAGCCCGAAGCAGTGCTCATCTTTACAGTCAATGATGACCGCCTGGAAGCTGTGCTGCGCCAGCCTTTTCGCGGCGCTCACGTGGTCGGCGCAGTGCTCGACATGAATCTCCAATTCGCCCAGGACGTTGCACAGAACGCGCAGGGCTCGGTCGTCCGAGCAAACCAAGAGTGATTCGAGATTCATGCCAGTATCAAAAATGGTAGTTAATAAGCAAGTACATCTAAAGTTACGGCGGTAATGTCTTGTGGAGGGGGTTGTGCCTGGGAAATCCAGGACGATCTTGAGCCTGATTAAGTTTACGCCGGGCTGGAACGATCGCGTCGAAACGGCCCAAACTCACTCGGTTGTCGGGCGGCCATTGCCAGGCCGGTCTCAAGCAACCTGGCGAACTCCTGGGGAAGCACGGGCTGGCTGAAATAGTATCCTTGCGCCTCGTCACACTGGTGATCCTGAAGAAAGGCCAGTTCTTCCTGCGTCTCCACGCCCTCCGCCACCACCCACAGCTTCAGGCTTCGGCCCATACTGATCACCGCGGTCACGATGGTGGTCTCGCCCGGAGCGGTGGCGATCTGACGCACGAACGACTGGTCGATCTTGAGGGCATCGATGGGAAACTTTCTCAGATAGCTCAAACTCGAATAGCCCGTGCCGAAATCATCGACCGCCACCTGCACCCCTCGGGCTCGCAGGGTCTTGAGGATGGATTCCGTGGACTCGGCATGCTTCATCAGCACGCTTTCGGTCAGCTCCAGCTCAAGAAATCTCGGATGCAGCCCCGTATCCTTGAGAATGGCAAATATTCCCTCAAGAAAATTCTCGTCCCGAAACTGGACCGCGGAGATGTTCACCGCTATCGTCGCCATGGGCAGGCCCGCTTCCGCCCATATCCGGGCTTGCTTGCAGGCTTCCCGCAGAACCCAGTTGCCGATGGGCAGAATCAGGCCGCAGTCTTCCGCGACCGGAATAAATTGTGCCGGAGGGACCGGCCCCCGTATGGGATGCGTCCAACGCAGCAATGCTTCCGCGCCGGTAATCTGTCCTGTCCTCAGATTGATCTTGGGCTGGTAGTGGAGGCTGAATTCCTGCCGTTCCAGGGCGCGCCCGAGACTCTCCTCGATGGATTGCCGCTCCACCGCCCGCACGTTCATGGCAGACTTGAAAAACTGATAGCTCTGACGCCCATTTTCTTTAGCCTGGTACATGGCCGTGTCCGCGTTCTTGATCAGCGTTTCCGCATCCAGGCCGTCGTCGGGATAGACGCTCACGCCAATGCTGGTGGTGACGTGAAGATCGTGCTGCTCGATCGAATGAGCCTCCGCCACCGCTTGCAGCATTCTTCTCGCTGTAATGGCGGTATCTTCCGGTTGATCCACTTCCGAAAGCAGCACCACGAATTCATCGCCGCCCTGCCGGCTTACCGTGTCGGAGATGCGTACGCAGCCCACCAGGCGTTTGGCGATGGATTGAAGAAGTTTGTCTCCCGTCGGATGTCCCAGGGAATCGTTGATGTGTTTGAAGCCATCCAAGTCCAGGAACAGCACGGCAACTTTTTTCAGGTGACGCGGCGCCAGGGTGATCGCCTGGTTGACCCGGTCGTTCAGCAGCATGCGATTGGGTAGACCGGTCAGAAAGTCGTGCTGGGCGGAATACGCCATCTCCAGCGCCATGGTACGTGCGGCGCTCACATCGCGGAAAACGATTACTGCTCCGCTGGCCTCCCTTCACGGCCGTGGATGGGGGCAACGGAATCTTCGATCGGAATTTCAAATTCGTCGCGCCGGACGAGAATGCAGTTCGACGGCAGGTGCACGATCCGGTCTTGCCCGATCGCCATCTCCATCGAATTCGGGGTGGTTTCGCGAGTGGTCGAATCCAAAATCTGGAGAACTTCGGCCATGGGCCGGCCGACTGCTTCCGGCAACGTCCAGCCCGTCATGTTTTCCGCGACCAGATTGAGGTAGGTTATGTTTCCCGCAATATCGGTGCAGGCAACGGCATCGCCAATGCAATTAAGCGTGACTTGGGCGCGTTCTTTTTCCACGAACAGCGCTTCTTCCATGCTCTTGCGCTCGATGGCATAGCGCAGAGATCGCAGCAGCCCGCGCGCATCGATTTGGCCTTTGATGAGGTAGTCTTGCGCGCCTTCCTGCAGTGCTTGTGCAGCCAGCGCCTCGTCATCCAGGCTGGTCAGTACCACCAGGGGAACGCGGGGCGCGACCGCATGGGCCTGCCGTACCGCCCCCAGCCCGTGGGCATCGGGCAACCCGAGGTCAAGCAGGATCAGATCAACCGCATACTCCGCCAGATGCTTCTGGGCGTCGCTCAGGCATTCCACATGGGTTAACTTGGCCTGCTGCATGCCCTGCTCGTTCAACATTTCGCGCAGCAGACGCGCGTCGCCAAGGTTATCTTCGACCAGGAGAAGCTTTTTGATCGATTTCTTCGGCATCCGCTTTAACCCTGGGGCGGCAACTTGGCCTTGGTCAGCCAGAAATCATTGATGCTCTTCACCAGATTCTCGAACACATCCAACTTCACCGGCTTGGTGAGATAGCAGTTCGCCTGGAGCTGATAGCTTTTCACAATATCCACTTCTGAGTCGGAAGTGGTCAGGATCACCGTAGGGATCATTTTCAGATTGTCTTCTTCCTTGATACGCGCCAGAGCCTCGCGGCCATCCATTTTGGGAAGGTTGAGATCCAGCAGGATAAGGTCCGGGCGCGGAACATCGACGTGGGCACCCTGACGGGTGAGAAAGTCGATGGCCTCCATCCCGTCGGTGGCCACGTGCAGATGGATGGTCGCATTGGCATCGCGGAATGCTTCCTGGGTCAGCCGGACATCTCCGGGACTGTCTTCGACTAAAAGAACCTGCTGGGGCATGTCTCTTTCCTCCATGGCTTTCGCTGTCTTCCTCTGGTTCCGGCCGCTGCTTCCCGGCCTCTCACTCGTATCCCGCCGGCGAGAATTCCTGAGCGAGGCGCCCGCCGGTCGTTCACCTTCGCGCGCCGCCGACGCCCCGATATGCGCGCCGATCGGCCTTCGGCTCATCTTGCCGTCGATGCGATTGCGCATTGCGGCAGCCTGGCCTTGGTCAGCCAGAAATCGTTGATGCTCTTCACCAGGTTCTCGAACGCGTCCAACTGCACCGGCTTGACGAGGTAGCAGTTGGCCTGGAGGTGGTAGCTCTTCGCAATATCCTCTTCCGACGAGGAAGTGGTCAGGATCACCGTAGGCATGGTCTTCAGGCTTTCATCCTTCTTGATCAGAGCCAGAACCTGGCGGCCATCCATTTTGGGCATGTTCAGATCGAGCAGCGTAAGATCGGGGCGCGGCGAGTCGGCGTGGATGCCCTGATGCTTGAGAAAGGCCATGGCCTCAACCCCGTCGTTGGCCACGTGCAAATGAACGGCCATGTTCGCATCGCGGAAGGCTTCCTGGGTCAACCGCACATCTCCAGGCTGTCTTCGACCAGGAGAACATGGATCGGCATATCTTTTTCGGTGATCGTTTTCATGATTTCTTCTCATTTCCTGCCAAGGCAAAACTGAAGGTCGACCCTTGCCCTGGCTGTGACTCGACCGAAATGGTGCCGCCGTGCCGCTCGACGATCTTCTTGCAGATGGCCAATCCGATGCCGGTGCCGGCGAACTCTTCCCGTTTGTGCAACCGCTGAAACATCCCGAAAATCCTTTCGAAGTACTGCGAGTCAATGCCGAGCCCATTGTCTTCTACCGAGAATATCCATTTCTTGCCGCCATTCCGGGCGGCGGAAATGTGTACCAGCGGAACGCCCGGGTTCTGGTACTTGATGCCGTTGCCGATCAGGTTCTGAAATAACTGGGTCAGTTGCATCTCGTCCGCCAGCACGCCGGGCAGTGGATCGTGGGTGACCTGCGCGCCGCTTTCTTCGATGGCGCCGCGCAGATTGATGAGCGCCTGCTGCAGCGCTTCTTCACTGGAAGTATCGAGCAGTTCCTGGCCTTTGGTCCCCACCCGCGAAAAGGCCAGCAGATCCTGGATCAAGCGCTGCATGCGGCTCGCCCCATCCACCGCGAACGCAATAAATTCATCGGCCTCGGCGTCGAGCTTGCCCTTGTAGCGCCGGGACAGCAGCTGGGTGTAACTGGCCACCATGCGCAGCGGTTCCTGCAAATCGTGCGAGGCAATGTAGGCAAACTGCCCCAACTCCTCATTCGAGCGATTCAATTCGTCGATCTTGTGCAGCAAATTAGCTTCCGCCTGTTTGCGTATGCTGATGTCGCGGATCGCGGCCGTCACTAGAATTCCTTCGGCGCTTTCGAGCGGGCTCAGCATGATCTCGATGGGAAACTCGCCGCCGTTCTTGCGCCGTCCCGTAAGCTCGATTCCGGTGCCGATCTGCTGCGCCAGCGCGTCCGCCGTGGAGCGCAGCGCGTCCGCGACCAGCCGTTCCGCGAAGCCCTGGGGAATGATGTTCTTCACCTTCTGCCCAATCAGTTCATCGCGGCTGTATCCGAATTGTTTTTCCGCCTGCACATTCAGCAGGACAATTTCCCCTACCGGGTTCACCACCACCATCGCATCCGGAGCCGCTTCCAGCAGGCCGCGATATCTGCCCTCCATCTGCGCCAGATGCGATTCCGCTGCCTTGCGCCTGCTGATGTCGCGGATCGCCGCCGTCACCAGAATTCCCTCGGCGCTTTCGAGCGGGCTCAACATGATTTCGATGGGAAACTCCCGGCCATCCTTCCGCCGCGCCATGAGTTCAATCCCGGTCCCGATCTGCTGCGCCAGCGCTTCCGCCGCCGTTCGGGTACCGTCGGCGATCAGCCGTTCCGCGAAACCGTGGGGAATGATGTTGGTCACCTTCTGCCCGATCAGTTCATCGCGGCTGTAGCCCAGCTGTTTCTCCGCCTGAACATTGAGCAGGACGATTTCCCCAGCCTGATTCACCACCACCATCGCATCCGGAGCCGCTTCCAGCAGGCCGCGGTACCTGCCCTCCATTTGCGCCAGATGCGATTCCGCCGCCCGGCGCGCGCTGATGTCGCGAATCGCCGCCGTCACCAATATTCCTTCCGCGCTCTCCAGCGGGCTCAACATGATTTCGATGGGAAACTCGCTGCCATCCTTCCGCCGCGCAATGAGTTCAATCCCGGTACCGATCTCTTGCGCCAGCGCTTCCGCCGCGCTTCGGGTACCGTCGGCGATCAGCCGTTCCGCGAAACCGTGGGGAATGATGTTGGTCACCCGCTGCCCGACCAACTCGTCGCGTCGATAACCGAACTCTTTCTCGGCACGAACATTCAGCAGTACGATCTCCCCCGCCTGATTCACCACCACCATCGCATCGGGAGCCGCTTCCAGGAGCCCGCGGTACTTCGCCCCCGACTCCTTGCCTTCGCTGAGATCGCGGCTGAGCAGCAGGCGATATTTTTCTTCGCTGTCCCCGAGCGCCCGCTCGCTCAGGCCGCGCTGGGAGTTGTCGCGATGCACGCTCCACCCCGCGCCCACGGCCACCAACAAACCCAGAAGCGTCCCCAGCATCAGGACGTTCTTGGTATGCCTGAGGCGCTGCTTCGCGTCCTCGACGCGCAGCACCAGCAAACGCAGTTCTTCATCCTGCATCTTGCCCACCAGGGTCTGAAACTCGTCCGTGACCGGTTGGCCCGCTCCGCTTCGAATCACATCCCCCGCTGCCTCAAACTCCTTCGCTCGTCGCAGATTGATGACCATCTCCGCGAACTGGATCTGCGCCGCCGTCAGCCGGGCGAGATCTGGAAGCCGGCCCTGCTGCAGGCGATTGTCCAATGTGAGGCCGCCGATGGTAGCCACTTCCTGCTGGGCGATTAACTGGCTGGCGCGGTAGGACTCGCCATAGGATTCCTGGCCCGTCAATACAAATCCGCGATAACTCGCTTCCATGCCGATCCCGGCCGAACGCAAGGCCTGGAGGTTTTCCAGCACTTCATGGGTATGCCGCACCCACCGGTCGCTTTCACCGGACTCGACCATGCCCCAATAGGAGATCGCGCCCACCACTAACAAAGTCACAATGGCGGACCCGAACGCGAATTGTACTTTCCGGTTCAACGGCGACTTAGTCTTCATTTCAAAGCTCTTATCAGGCGCAGTGTTTCAGCGCTTCCATCCCGCATCGGCTGCTCGAGCACTTAGGACGAGCTTGCGGTGAAAATCGTATTCCGGATGGCACGTAAGTATGTGTTTGCGACATTTAGTCATCGCGCTAATAACCTTTGGTACCGGTATGACGGTCCTATCGGCAGTGAATGAAGTCGGCTTTAGTTGGTGAACAGTAATTGCTGAGCCGTAACTGTTGAACCGTGGCGCAGGTCTGGGTTGAGGCAGACGATTATTCCCATTTCGGGGCCATTTTTCGCTGCACCATTTCAGGCGGTCGTACCCATGGCCTGGTCCGCGGACAAACAAACCGTGACCCCGCAACCAATGGCTCCATACTCCAGAAAACTCTTCAGCCTAAGGATGAGTGCCTCGGTG
This sequence comes from uncultured Acidobacteriaceae bacterium, assembly GCA_963773955.1. Taxonomy (GTDB): domain Bacteria; phylum Acidobacteriota; class Terriglobia; order Terriglobales; family Acidobacteriaceae; genus Acidiflorens. The sequence goes on from CAVZDM010000003.1 coordinate 52,370, forward strand.
ACTTCCTGACCTTTGGCCACCAACAACAATCCAACCTTGGTCCGAACTTCTTCCTCGAGAACCATGTCGAAGGGAATCAAGTCTTGAATAGCGCAGGTGCGCACCACGGTCCGGGTTTTCGCCGGATCCACTTCCAATTCCCGCAGCGCCTGAAAGATTCGCGGATCGAAATCCTTATGCTCTTGCGAGAGTTGGTTCGCGGCGTCTTTTTTCGAGAGACCCTTCCCCACCAGGTCATCAAAAGCCAGGGTTGCGCGCAATAAATTGGCGCCCAGGCGAAGATCTGCCATCTCGGAATTCGCGCTGCCGCCTGCGTTCGGCGCGGATTCATTCTGATGGGCAATCATCCAGGCGATCGGCTCCAGCCGTGGAATTTTCGCCAGCAAGTCGTGAGCCACGCCGGGGTGAGCATCGAAGCGCGCCTGTTCGCCCGGAGAAAGCGGGCGGCCATCATGGACCGCTTCGATGGTATCCGGGTGGAGCGTGACACATCCCAGTTGCGACATCATGGCAGCGACCTCAAACCTCCAGGGGTCGGCCAGGGCCATGCGCGTGACCACATGATGGATGTAGCGGCGAACGCGCAGCGCGCGGCCGAAAGCCGCCGGGTTGACCAGGCCCAGCATCTCGGTGAGCACCTTGATGCTGCCTTGCAGCGTGTTTTCCAATAGTTCTTTTTCGGCCGTGACCAGACGATACTGCAGCAATCCCGCCGTCAGGGCTTTTCCTAGGGTTTCCTTGTTGCACGGCTTGGTCAGAAAACGAAAAATGCTGCCTTCGTTGACCGCGCTCACCGCGGTTTGGATATCGGCATTCCCGGTCAGCATGAGGCGAACGGTATCGGGCGCGAGCAGCTTGATTTTTGCCAGCAGCCGGGCTCCATCCATTTCCGGCATGCGCATGTCGGAGACCACGACCGCATAAGGTCCAGTCGCTTGCAGCGCTTTCAGGGCTGCTGCTCCGCCGGCCGCGGTAGCGATTTGAAATTCGTTATGGAACATGCGCTGATATCCATCCAGCACGCTGCTTTCATCGTCAACCATCAGAATCTTTTCAAGCATTGCGTTTACCCCTCGCCATCACTTCCTGACACGCTTTCGACCAGGGCGCCAACTGTGGTTGGAGCCCCATTTGACCCAGAAGAGGCTCGTCGATTGCCGAGTTTTCTTCGAAACCGGAATTTACATGCATCTGGTTCTCGTAGTAATCGGCGGCATGGACCGCGATCAGCGCGGAAAATGCCGTGGGTTGGGCGTGCGCTGGCTGGTGATGCCAAGCCACGGCCTCAGCCACCGAGTCGGCCAGCCCCCATAGCCCCAGCAGGTACGCCCCGGCCACGTTGTGCGTGCAGCCAAACGATTCTTGCTCGCAGATCGCCAGCCGAGCTCCAGGTTCTGCCGCCCGCCGCAAAACCTGCTGATACTCGTTGCCAAAGGCCGAGGCCAGCACCAACCGGCCCACATCGTGGAGCAGACCGGCAGCGAAGGCGTCTTCCACCATTCCGTGAGCCGACAGTTGCACTTTCGCAATGGCCTTGGCGAAGCTGGCGGTGGCCATGCTGTGGCTCCAGAGAAAGCCCAGGTCCTGAGTGCCCTGTCCTCCAAATCCGGAAAATACCTCCACGCTCATAACCAGCGCTCTTAGATTCTCAAATCCGATCATGGCGATGGCCTGGTGCGGGCTGGAAACGCGGCAGGAAAGTCCAAAAAACGCCGAGTTGACCAGCTGCAACACTTTGGCGCACATCCCCATGTCTTGCTCGATAAGGTCGCCGATTTGCTTCAGCGAGGTCTCGGGAGAGCGCAATGCTTCGGTCACCGCGAAATAAAGTGCGGGAAGGCTGGGCACGGTTTTCAAGCGGCAGAGGACTTCCTTCAACACCGGATTGTCCAATATGTCGCGCAAGGCAAAAGCGCGTATCAGCTTTTGCTTGAGTTCATCGATGTCGCACGGCTTCGACAGATACTGGTGGCTGGGGCCCACCGAGCGCAGAATGGTCTCGTGGTCCGATTGCCCGGAAAGAATGATGCGGACGGTCCGCGGAAACTTGGCCTTGACCAGGTCCAGCAGTTGGGCGCCATCCATCCCGGGCATGCGCATGTCGGTAATCACCACATCAAAGGGCGCATGTACCATGGCCACCACCGCTTCGGCCCCGCTGTTGGCGAGCTCAATTTCCCACTCTGCCCGCATGCCGCGCAGGCTGCGCTGAATGCCCTGTAGGACCAGGGGCTCGTCATCGACAAAGAGGATTCGTTTGGTCATGTGGGTTTGTCTATGACAGCGGACTTCCCACTTCCAGCGGCAGACGAATGAAGAAGGTGGTTCCCTGCCCTGATTCGCTTTCGAACCAGAGCTGGCCCTGATGCCGGTTGACAATCACGTTGTGCGCCAGCGCTAGTCCCTGGCCTGTGCCTTTGCCCACTTCTTTCGTCGTGAAAAAGGGCTCGAAGACCCGGGACCGTATTTCCACCGGGATGCCGCCTCCGGTGTCGGCCACCGCAATCCTGGCCCATTCGCCTTCCCGCCGGGTGCTGATGGTGATGGCGCCCTTCCCTTGTCCTCTCTCCTCGACTACGCTGCTGATGGCGTGAGCAGAGTTGATGATTAAGTTCAGCATCACTTGATTGAATTCGCCGGTCAGGCAAGGTACCAGGGGCAGCGCGATATCAAACGCGGTGACCAGTTCGGCGCAATATTTCCACTCGTGTCGGGCCACCGAGATGGTAGTTTCGATCGCCTGGTTAATGTTGATGGCACGCTTCTCTTCCGAGCCGGGATGGGAGAACTCCTTGAATCCTTTTACGATCTTGGCTACCCGCTGGACACCTTCGAGCGATTGATCGATGGCATTGGGAATTTCTTTCAGCAGATACTCCAGGTCGCATTTCTGGTGGAGTTCGCAGAATTGCTGAACCTGTTGCGGAGAAAACGGGCCACCCCCGCATTCCGTTCGCATGGTGCCGCAGAAGTTGAGGAACTCCGCGAGCGGGTTCCATGAATCCTTAAGGAACCCGATGTTGTCTCCGACATACTGGGTGGGAGTGTTGATTTCATGCGCGATGCCGGCGGCCAGTTGGCCGATCGCCTCGAGCTTCTGCGCTTGCCGAAGTTGTTCTTCGAGACCTCTACGTTCGGTGACATCGGCCCCGGTGATGATGAACCCAGTTTGTTCGCAGCTCTCGGCCGGGATGCGCAAAACATGCAGCCCGACGAACCGGGTCTTGCCTTCCCGTTCGTAGGCCAGACTGTCACAACGATAAAAAGACTCGGTGGCCAGCCAGCGCGCGATCTCCGCTTTCATCTCCGGGTGCAGCCATCGGATGCCGCACTCTTCGATCGTCCGTCCTTCTACGCTGCGTTCATCGACCCCGAAAATCTTAGTCGCGGTCAAGTTCCAGCGACTGATGCGTCCGAGAGAATCCATTCCGATCAGGACGGAAGGGATCGAACGCAGAAACAGTTCGGTTTCGGCATGGGCAGCTTGCAGTTTGGCGAGAAGTTCACCCTTGGCACGGTCGGCAGATTCCGCCGCCTCCTGCGCCTTTTGCATTTCAACATCCGCCTTTTTGCGTTGGGTGGCATAGCGAATGGCTCGCACCAGCCCTGGAGTGTCGATTTGGCCCTTGACCAGAAAATCCTGGGCGCCCTCTCGCAACGCCTGATCGGCTAACAGTTCGTCGTCGCACCCGGTGATTACTACCAGCGGGATGCGGGGCGCGGCGGTGTGCAACCGCCGCACCGCTTCCAACCCTTGGATATCCGGTAACTCGAGGTCAAGCAAGATAATGTCCACGGCGTTGGTCGCCAGATGATTCACGGCCTCGCTCATGCATCCGAGATGGGTCAACGCAAACTTGCCCAACTGCCGCGCATTGAGCATCTCCTGCAGCAAGCGGACATCGCCCGAATTGTCTTCCACCAGAAGAAGTGTTATGGGTGTGTCTCTCATCGATTTGCAACGGCGGCGGCGCTGTCGCAAGTGATGGCTTCGCTCAACATGGTGCCGACCAGTCGCATGGACGAAGACACCGCTCCCGATCCCCTATCAGTCCCCATCGGCGGAAGTGACGGCCACTTTAATGCTTCTCGTCCTGGCCGACCCAGACGTAGCAGTCTGGCGTTTTTTCCAAAGTGGAAGGTCTGGCAGCCGAATCATCGTCTCTGCCCGGGGACCAGGTTACGTTGGGGTTCCCACTTGCAATCGCGCTAACTGTACCTACAATCGGATGGGCCGCGCGGGACGCCCGTCCCTCCACCAACCGTAGCTAGATTTTTCGGAGAATCTGATGGCACCAGGCGTCGAGTTACTGGCTTCTTATTGGACGATCTCGGCGGGACTTCCCCACACCGACCGGGAGTATAGCCCGTTCGATTTCAGAGATCGCGTGCAGTCGGCTGCCGGAGCGGGGTTCAAGGGCTTTGGCATCTGGCACGCCGACCTCGACCATGTTCTCGAGAAGTACAGTCTCAGGGAAATGAAGCAGATTCTCGATGACCACGGCATCCGGCATGTGGAGTTGGAATTCCTGACCGACTGGTTTTTGGAGGGAGAACGAAAGAAGTTATCGGACATCCGAAAACAGAGGTTGTTCGAGGCCGCCGAAGTGCTGGGCGCGCGTCATATAAAGGTTGGCGATTTCTTCCAGGAGCAATGCTCTCTGCCGCGCCTTATCGATGCGTTTGCCATGCTTTGCAATGAAGCCGCGCAGCACGACGCCAGAATCGGCTTCGAGCTTATGCCCTTCGCCATGATCCGAACGCTGGAGGAGTCGTTGGCGATGGTAAAGGGCGCGGGAGCATCGAACGGTGGAATCGTGCTCGATCTTTGGCACCTGGTAAAACTCGGCATTCCTTATGAAGAAGTATGCAGCGTGCCTATGGAATACGTGGTCGGCGTGGAGTTGAATGACGGAACCATGCATTCGCCTTGGAGTCTGCACGAGGACACGATCAACCACCGTCGGCTGTGCGGCGAGGGAGAGTTTGATGTCCGGGGCTTCATTCACGGCCTTCAGAAGGCGGGCTACACCGGGCCCTGGGGGATTGAAGTTCTGTCCGCTGAACTGCGGACGCGTCCGCTCGAAGAGCTGACAACGCGCGCGTTTCTCACGACGATGGCGCAGTTTCAGTAGAATGCTCGGGATGCGGAGGATGGGTTATACCTCCGTTCTGAGGAAGCCCGCGATGATGATGAGCCGAAACCCGAAACCGTGGCCGTGGCCGGACGCGCTCGATGCGCTGGTAGCTGCGCCGGTTCACCATCAACTGTTGCTGGAAGACCAGCGGGTGCGTGTCGTTCAGACCCGTATTCCTGCCGGAGATATAGTTCCGCTGCACACTCATCGATGGGGTGGAGTCGCTTACGTGCAGAGTTGCAGCCATTTCATCCGACGCGGCGAGAAGGGCGAGATTCTGTTGGACAGCCGCCAATCAGGAGATCCTCCAAACTTTCCCGGCGTCCAGTGGATGCAACCGCTTCCGCCGCACACGGTGGAGAACCTGGGGCCATTGGAAATTAGTATCCTTATTATTGAGCTCAAGGATCCTTAGGGATCGAACACTGTGTTTGCGGGGTGACGGTTGTAAGCGAAACACAAGAAATGATTTGCGGAATGGAACGGACGTTCGATAGAATTTGTCGCGATCCTACTGCTGGCGACATCTCGGCGTCGAAAAGACGTGGAGCAAGGCCCCATCTTTACAGGCAGAGCGCTTATGTTTGTGAATCGCATTCGAATCCGGGTCGAGTTCGGAGATTGTGATCCGGCCAAGATCGTCTTCTACGCCAACTATTTCCGCTGGTTCGATCAGTGCACATCGGCGCTGTTTCGTGCGGCGGGTCTTCCGCTGGGAGAACTGTTCAAATCTTATGACGTCGTCGGCATTCCGCTGGTGGAGGCGCGGGCACGATTTATCATACCCTCGACATATGGCGACGAACTGGTGGCGGAGTCCTCAGTGACGGAATGGAAAAAGAGCAGTTTTGCGATCAGCCACCGATTCCTGCGTGATGGTGTGCTGGCCATGGAGGGTTGGGAGACGCACGTGTGGGCGGCCGCTCATCCGACCGAGGCGCATCGGCTGAAGAGCGTGCCTCTGCCCGCCGAGGTGATTAGGAAGCTTTCGAGGACGAAGAAGCGACCAAGGCGGAAGAGTTGAGAGACATGCGCGAGCGTCGCGTTGGAGTGGTTGCAATTGTTCTCGGTGTCCTTGTTCTCCAGGGATACAACTTCTCCACCGCGCGAGAAGTGAACTCTCAGGCAGCGACGTCCGCGAGCGTGAGCGATGCGCAGATCGTGAAGGCCGACAATCAGCCGGGAAACTGGCTGACCTACGGGCGCACGTATAGCGAGCAGCGCTTCAGCCCGCTGCACTCGATCGACGATCACAACGCGGGCCAGCTCGGTTTGGCGTGGTACTTCGATCTCGATACCCACCGCGGGCAAGAAGCCACTCCCATTGTGGTCGAGGGCGTGATGTACTTTTCCACGGCGTGGAGCAAGGTGTTCGCGCTGAACGCCGCGACGGGCGCTCGCCTGTGGTCCTACGATCCCAAAGTGCCGAAACAGTGGGGGGCGAACGCATGTTGCGATGTGGTGAATCGTGGCGTCGCCATGTGGCGAGGGAAAATCTATATCGGGACTCTCGACGGCCGGCTGATTGCGCTTGATGCCGCAACTGGCAAACCGGTGTGGGAACAACTCACCATCGATCCGAAGTGGCGCTATACGATCACGGGCGCGCCGCGCATCGTAAAGGGCAAAGTGATTATCGGCAATGGAGGCGCCGAGTTCGGCGTGCGCGGCTACGTGTCGGCTTACGACGCGCAGACGGGCCAGTTGGCGTGGCGCTTTTACACCGTGCCCGGCGATCCATCGAGACCGTTCGAGCAACCGATTCTGGCGCAGGCCGCCAAAACATGGACTGGCGAATGGTGGAGGATCGGCGGCGGCGGCACGGTTTGGGACGCCATGGTCTACGATCCCGACCTTGATCTGCTGTACATCGGCGTCGGCAACGGCGGACCGTGGAACGAGAAGTATCGGAGTCCGAAGGGCGGCGAGAATCTTCTCACGTGCTCGGTGGTCGCGCTCAAGCCCGACACCGGTGAATACGTTTGGCACTATCAGGAAAATGCGGCAGACGACTGGGATTACGACTCAGCGGAGCAGATGATTCTGGCCGACATCCCCATCGAAGGCAAACAACGAAAAGTACTGTTGCACGCTCCGAAGAACGGATTCTTCTATGTTATCGATCGTGAAAATGGGGCGCTGATTTCCGCCAAACCCTTTACTTTTATTAACTGGTCTACCGGCATCGATATGAAAACCGGACGCCCGATTGAAAGCGCCGCGGCGCGCTATCCGCAGGCGGACTCACCTCCGATTGTTCCCGGACCGTTGGGCGCGCACAGTTGGCAGCCCATGTCGTACAGTCCGCTGACGGGATTGACTTACATCCCCGTCAATGAAGTCGGATTCAATTACAAGTCAGAGAAAGATTTCGAGTTCAAGGACTCGGCAATGAATTTCGGCATCGACATGGTCGCCGCGGGAATGCCGCAGGATCCGAAGATCAAGAAAGCGATTCTCGACAGCGTCAAAGGAAAATTGGTGGCATGGGATCCGGTGCATCAGAAACAAGCGTGGGCGGTGGAGCGGCCGGGACCGTGGAATGGCGGAACACTGGCCACCGCCGGGAATCTGGTTTTCGAAGGCACCGCCGCCGGGCGCTTTGAAGCCTATCGCACCGACACGGGCGAGAAAGTCTGGTCGTTCGATGCGCAAACCGGCGTGATGGCCGGCCCCGTGACCTACACCGTGAACGGTGAGCAGTACGTCGCGGTGCTGGCGGGCTGGGGCGGAGTTTTCCCGCTGGTCTCCGGTGAAGTTGCATTCAAGTCAGGACGAGTGCGCAACGTCAGCCGCATGCTGGCGTTCAAACTGGATGGGAAAGCAAGCCTCCCGCCGCTGCCGCCGGTCGAAGAACCTGTTTTGCATCCACCTCCTTCTACCGCGAGCGCGGCGGCGATTCATCATGGAGAAGCGTTCTACCAGCGCTTCTGCTCCGGATGCCACGGTGACGTCGCGGTCAGCGGCGGAGTGCTGCCGGATCTTCGCTACTCCTCTACGCTCGGGAACGACCGCTGGTTCAAGATTGTTCGTGACGGCGAATACCAATCGATGGGCATGGTGCCGTTTGGCAAGGAAGTATCGCAACAAGATGCGGCTGCCATTCGCGCCTACGTCATCTTCCGAGCGAATCAGAGCATGAATGGGGCAAAAGCTAAACCCTAAATCGTAATCCTCCGTTACTTCATCGCCCTACAATCCGGCGTCGAATGGATCGCCGGCCGTGGTGAAGAAGTTGATGCTCACCGTTGCCAACTCCGATAGCGGAAACTTCGCTTGAAATCGCGGATCGGCTTTCAGTCCGGCTTCTTTGGCGGCGTCCAGAAAAACCGGCAACTCCACCAGATATTGATCGGAGAACCCATGTGTCCCGTCGTAAGCCACCGCCGGCGTCTTCGATAGATTCGCCGCCGCGACTTCTGGAGGCAGGGTGTGCAACTCCAGCGCCAGCAAGCCGAACCGTCCTACATAGGGCGCCCACCGCCTCAAGTGACGGGTCAGATTCTCTTCCAGTTCGTCACACGAAATCTCGTCGCCAAGGTGGGCGAACGCGCCAGTGGATTTCCCGATGCGCGCCCCTTCGGCATAATTCGCCGGCGGAATGTACGGACGGTTGTGATCGAGGAAAGCGCGCACGTGGAGCAGATCGTGAATATCGAGGTTCAGTTCCTCCAGGTCGCTGGCCAACTGCGCCGGACGGTTAATGTCGCCGGGAATTACGTGAAAGACCGGAATGCCCGCTTTCCGCAGTGTTTGTTTAGCGACCCGGCGCGCCACTTTATTGAAATCGGCGCCGACGAGAATTAAAGGATGCTGGTCGAGAACCTTGCCACGCTCGGTTTTGTTCTTAACCGCGGAATACAGATGTACGAGAAAACTCCCGTCGCCGCAGCCCATGTCGCAGATGCCGCGAGGCTGCAGATTGAGCGGCCTATTGAAGATCTCGACAATGATCTCGTCCACCTTCTTGAAGTACGTTCGATGCGCGCCGCCACTGCCCCACACGTTCATGCCACGGTTGACCAGCAGTTCCACTCCACTTTCGTCCATGCGCGGGATGCGCGAATTGCCAAACAAGAGCGTACTCACGTTGTCGAAGAGCGGGAGATACGAGACGGTGACCCCGTACGAGGTCGCAATCTGGGCCGCGTAACGTCCGCACGCGGTCAGGCTCACGGAATTCTTGTCGCGCGCGTTATCGCGGACGTTGTCGCGTGTGCTCGATTCCAGAGCGACCCATCCCTGCGCTGCCAGCAGGTCAAGGATGCAGGTGAGGCTCGCACGATTCGCGGCGATGTCGTTGAGGTCCACCGGCCGCAGCTGGAGTTGAGCGAGAATATCTGCGCGCGCCAGGGCAACCATGGCTGGGCCAATGAGCATGCCGTCGAGGTGTTCACGAATTTGATTTCGCACCTGGCTGACGACAGGATCGCCGTCAGGCAGCAGGCCCCAGCGCTCTTTCGACCGGCGAACCAGTTCCTGCAGCGACGGGAGGACGGGGCGGTCGGATGCTCCGAACAGAAAGTCTTCCAGAAAAACCGCCTTGGCGACAAAAGAGAGCACTTCGCCGTAGAGAAGTGGCGCGGTGGTCACTGCCACTCTTCCCTCGGCTGTCAGTGCGTAGCGCGGAGCGTGTCCGCTTTCGACTTGCTGTTTCAGCCAGCCGCACGATGCCAGCAAGCGTAGCGCGACTCGCAGGTAGCCGCGATTGGCGCGAGTTTCCTGCGCGATGCGGTCGAAGTCCACCCACTCGCCAGCGGAGCCGAAGAGTTCGAATACGCGCCGGTCCCACAAGGCTTTCACGGTGGGCGCCAGAACCACACCCGCGAGGTGACCGAAGACGACGGCGCGAACCTGCGCCTTTTCTTCTTCGCCGATGGATGTCACTGCTGGCGGCATCTCTTAAGTCCGTGTCTGAAATTGTTGCGGCATCAAATCAAATCTCATTTCGTTTGTCCCTGAACAGTGTTGCTCATGCGCTACCCGGGGCCCGACTTGCACAACGAACTCCTACGCCCTGCCCTCGAACAGATTCCGTCCCTCGACCAACGCTCGCATCTTGCGATCTGCCACGCTGCGTTGCAGCATCCAGAATCCGCAGTCGGGATGGACATAGCGCAAACGCTCCGCGCCCAAGGTCTTCACCACGCGCTCGATGCGGGAGGCCACTAGGTCGGGCGTTTCCACTTCGTTGTCCTTGATATCGATCATGCCGATGCCGAGTGCGATTTTCGGATCCAGATCGGTGAAGACGTCAAGCTCGTCATAGCCGCGGCGCGCGAATTCGAGCACCAGATGATCGGCATGCAGCGAATTGAGAAAGGGAACCAGATCGCGCCAGAAGCCGCGTAGCACGGGCTGTCCCCCGTAATTGCCGAAGCAGATGTGCACCGCGCGCTCGTTCAGGATGCCGTCGAGAACGTGGTTGATGGCTTCGGCGGCCCAGGATGAATCCTGCGGGTAGCCGGCAATGCAGGCCTCATCGAGTTGGACCACCTCGGCTTCAATGGATCCCATCTGGCGGCGCAGCACGGCCGCCAGATCCATGGCCAACTCGGAAATGTCTTTGTAGTAGCAGTTCGTCACCATGCGCGACAGCATGTGCGGGCCGGTGCAGGTGAACTTCAGTGGACTTTTTGTGAGCGGCGCTACGACCTCGTAGTCGCGGGGCAGATTCAGCGTGCCTTCGCCGATTTTGCCGATCACCATGCCCGCGGTCAGCAAGCGAGCCGCCGAGGCGCGATCGGAGCGGAAGCGGTCGAAATCGGAGAGCGCAAAATGGCTGCGAATTCCCTCCATTTGCGAAACAAAATAGTCCACCATGCCGTTGGTCTCAGGATGGCTGGGGTCGAAGCGCATGAGTTCCCCGTCGGTCAACAAGTCCAGGCCGGCGAGTTCCTGGATCTTCAACACCGCCATTACCGCATCTCGAAGAACCAGACGGGATGTGTTGCCCACCAGCCACGAAGGCACCGGATAACTTCCCACGACCGTAGCTTTGATATTGATATTCGAATTCATGTGAACTCCTGAATCCTGGTGCCCCTGCCGGTTGGAGCGACATCATACTCCCGAGCAACGCCGGTTTCTAAAAGGCACTTCAAAGTAACCGGAGAAGGGCACGGAAAAGTAACCAACGATCTCGCAACATACCACTTTCACGGACAATAGTTTCCACTTGTGGTCCGGCTAAGATTTGGATTACAGTGATCCCCGCTTCGTTGCCCTCGTTGTCCACGGCGAGGAGGGGTGAGGCCGTCGGACCTTGTTGTCGAACCTTGTTGTCGAACCAGGTTGTTTCGATGATGCGCCGTTCGTGGAGGTAGTCGTGTACCGCAGCGATCTAGTCGGAAGTCTCTTGCGTCCCGCGTATCTAAAGGAAGCCCGCGACCGGTTCGCTGCGGGAAAGCTTGCGGACGCGGCCTTCAAGCAAGTGGAAGACCGGGCCGTCGATGAGTGCATCGACCTGCAGATACGGGCCGGCGTGGAAGTGCTCACCGACGGCGAAGTGCGCCGCTACGCATTCTACGGACACCTGATTGACGCCGTCGAAGGCTTCGACAAATACGGCGGCTGGGCAATTCCTTTCAGGGACGAAAAGGGCGAGCAGTTGGTCCTGCCGCGCCCGGTGGTGGTCTCCAAGCTGCGCCGCAAACGGCCCCTCTGCGCCGAAGAATTTACCTACGTGCGCGCGCGCACCAAGCACCCGGCCAAGACCACGATGATCAGCGCGCAGCAGGCGGCGGCTTATTACGACGGCAAGAAATCCGCCGGGGCCTATGCGACCGTCGATGCCTACCTCGCCGACTTGGTCGACATACTGCGCGATGAAGTCGAAGAGTTGATTCGCCTGGGTTGCACTTACATCCAGATCGATTCGCCGCAATACACCGCTCTGCTCGATCCGGACTTGCGCGAGGGATATCGGAAGCGCGGCAATGATCCCGACCGGCTGCTCGATCTATCGATCGAAATGGACAATGCGGTGATCGGGGATCATCCCGGCATTACCTTCGGGCTGCACCTGTGTCGCGGAAACAACCAGAGCAAGTTTTACGCCGCCGGCGATTACGGTCCGATCACAAAAGTATTTCGTAACACAAAGTTCCAGAGATTCTTGCTGGAGTATGACGACGAGCGCTCCGGAGGTTTCGAGCCGTTGCGCCAGGTGCCGGCAGACCGCACCGTCGTGCTCGGTTTGGTGAGTTCGAAAAAGCCAACTTTGGAAAGCAAAGACGAACTCAAGAAGCGGATTGAAGCTGCCTCCGCATTTGTTCCTTTGGAGCGGTTGGCTCTCAGTCCGCAATGTGGTTTCGCTTCCACCGTTGAAGGCAATGCCGTGACGGTGGCGGACCAGGAAGCGAAGCTACGCCTGGTGGCCGAAACGGCGCAGGAAGTTTGGGGCAAGTCGGTTCCACTGGCGCGCAGAGCTTGAGTGGGGTTGGGTAGGGGATCCGGTGGTGGGGTAGCTCAAACGTAAACTTTAGGAGCAAGGGCTGGTTTGGTCCTTGGATCGAACGTACGTACGCTCGAATGATGGAGGTCTATGAAATCACGTAGGTTATCTGTCTGCTTGTGTGGCCTGTTCCTAGCCTTGGGGATGATTCAATATGCAACCGCGCAGGCCACGATTAGCTTTGCCCTGCTGAATGGAACCGTCACCGACGAGGCCGGGCGAACCATCGCCAAGGCAACGGTCACGGTCCGCTCGCTGGACACCAACCAGACCTTCACCGCCGTGTCGAGCGACGCCGGGTTTTACGCGGTGCCCGGCCTGACTCCAGGCCGCTACGAACTCGCGGTGAGTTCCGCCGGCTTCGGAAAATACACGCGCACCGGCGTGGAGTTGACGGTCGGTCAAACCGCCACCGTCAACGTGACTCTCAAGGTGGCTGGGATCAAGGAAGAGGTGATCGTCAGCACCGAGGCCCCAGAGGTTGAAACCACTCGCTCCGAGGTAAGCCAGGTCATCGATACTAAGCAGATCCAGAATCTGCCCATCAGCGGCCGCCTCTTTACCGACTTCGCTCTGCTCACTCCCAGCGTTGCTACCAGTCGCACCAGTCTGGGAACGACCTTCACCGAATTTGAGATCACGCAAATCTCGTTCGGCGGCATGCGCTCGTTCAGCAATGAGATCACGGTAGACGGCGCGGATTTCGTCAACACGATCAGCGGTGTGCAGCGTGCCACGCCCCCGCAGGATTCCGTGCAGGAATTCCGCGTCGTGAACAACAGTTTTGGCGCGGAATACGGCCGGGCGCTCGGCGGCATTGTCAACATCGTAACCAAATCCGGTACGAACCAGATTCACGGTTCGGTATACGACTACCTGCAGAACAGCGCCACCGACGCGCGCTCCCTGCTGCAACCGTCGCCATTGCCCGACGCATTGCGAGAGAATCAGTTTGGCGGCACTCTCGGCGGTCCTATCCAGAAGGACAAGACCTTCTTCTTCTTGAACTATGAGGCGAGACGACGCGGTGCTTCCCCCACCTACGCACCGGATCTGGGCACCAGTATTGCAAACATCGACCAGGCCAAGGAATACCTGGGCCTCGCGCCCGAGGGCTGCACTCTTACGCCCGTAAACTGCACGGGAACGCCCTTGTCCTATTTGCAGGGGGTTCTGAAGACGGTCAACAACGACTACGGCTTTGCCAGGCTCGATCATCAGATTAACGCCAGTAATCGCTTCGCTTTGCGCTACACCGTGGAGGATGCGCGCGATCTGGGAGAATTGATCGGCAACACGGAAGATGGCGGCGGCATCGGTACGCCGAGCGGGGCGCGCGATCTTTTCATCCGCGACCAGTCGTTGGTGGGTACGCTGAACACGGTATTGAGACCGAACCTGGTCAACACTGTGCTCGGCCAGTACTCAAGACGCCACTACAACTTCCCCGGAGCCACTGGCGAGCCGGACTTGGACGTCGTGAACGACTTGAGTTTTGGACACAACTTCGGCACCTATGACGCGATCTACGAGAGCCGGGCGCAATACTCCGACTCCGTTTACTGGGTCAAAGGCAATCACGTTGCCAAGTTTGGATTCGACGGGAATTATGTTTGGAGCTACAACAACTATCCCGGGTTTACGCCGGAACGGCTGCTGTTTCCGAATCAGGGGTGCTTATTCACGTTTGCCGACTTCGTAGAGGGCGAACTCACTGGCATTCCGGGAACTCTGGATGGGTCGTCGTGCCCTCTACCGCCCCCAGCGGACGGCTTGGCATTCATGTATTGGGGAGTTGCGCTTCCGAGAACCGGTTTCACAAACGGCTACGTTCCTCCACCACCAACGGGCAGTGGATTCGGCTCCGGTTGGCCGAACGCCTTTCCGACGAACCTCTATAACAATTACGGCTACAGCTTGAACCACGCCTATTGGGGATTCTTTGGACAGGATCAATGGCGAGTCACTCCCCGGTTGACCCTCAACTACGGCTTGCGGTGGGATTTCGAAACCGGCCTCTCGGGCACGATCAATCCGGACTACCGGGCATTTCAGCCGCGCGTTGGATTTGCCTACTCACCGGACTCGAAGACGGTTATCCGCGCCGGGTTTGGGACGTTCTTTGATCGCAATAACCTGACTTTCTTTTTCACCACGGGGAACCAGAAGACACTTCCCGGCTACCTCTGCAATCCGCCGAGCGCAGACTCGAATTGCGCGCCCTCTGGACTGACACCGGTGGTAGCGCCGATGATCAACAATAAGGCATCCACCGGCGGCTGGGGACTGGGCGCGCTTCCAGGGTTTCCAGGAACCCCCGCTGATGTGCTGGCGGAGATAGCCACGGGCTTCCTTTCGGGGAGTCCCTACCTGCCGGTAACTTTAACCGGACCCTGCACTCTCACTGCGCCGCCGAACGTCGCTCTGACCGGGGCATGCGGGGTTGGCGCAGGCGGCATCCAGCGCAACGCCAGACTCCCGTATGCCGAGCAAGCCAGCCTCCAGATTGACCGCCAATTCGGCAAAGGGCTCACCATTGAAGCAGGGTATCTGTTCGTAGGCGCGCACAAACTCGTCCGCGGGAATAACATCAACGTCCCCTGCCCTCTCGGTACGAGCAAACCAAACAATCCTGCCGATGCGCAGGGATTGCTCGACCCCAGCGGTTCACTTACGCCCTGCACCGGAACACCAACGCTAGGGCCGTTTGGATTGGGGCCGTTTTTCAGTACCTTTGTGCAAAACCCTTCCGGACTGGAATTCGGAGTACCGGGCGTACCGGGTACCTCGACCTTGAGTGCCGGCCTTCTCGACTACAACAACGACGTTGCCAACGCGGTGTACCACGGCCTGACGTTAACCGCGATGGAGCGCGTGAAGTATTTCCGGATGACCGCCAACTACACCTATTCCCATACCATCGACAACGGCAACTTCACGACCTTTATCAACCTGCCGCCCAATCAGTTCGACTACGGTGCGGAGCGGGCCAACTCCAACCAGGATCTTCGTAACCATCTAACCGCGAACTTCACCGCCACCGCGCCCGAGCACAGTTACCTCCGCAACTTCGAACTCAGCAGCATTATCACCCTCCAGTCCGGCCGGCCCTTCACCTTGTTCGTCGGGGAAAATACGTTTGGCGACGTTGCCGGTCTGAGCACAGATCGCGTCGGCGGCGCGCCCGTCACCGGCAACTGTACTTCCGTCGGCGACTGCTCGACGACGGTCGGCCGAAACACCTACATCGGCGCCCCGCTGTATTCCTGGGATCTACGCCTGTCGCGGAATTTCAATGTGGGCGAGGGCAAGAGGCTCGACCTTGCTATCGACGCTTTCAACCTGTTCAACCATCCGAACGTGGATGAAGTGAGTTCGGTATACGGCTCTCCGGCTTTCTGCGGGGCCAGTCCGGCCATCCCCAAGCACTACAACGACGCGACTACGCTCGCCATACAGCAGGGCGCTGCGTCGGTCTCTTGCGCCACGCAGCAGGCAGCCGGAAACCCGGGGGCATGGATCGCTGACGATCTCTTGCCGGTCGGGATTCCCGGTTCTCCGGACGCCAATTTCGGCAAGCCGAGAACCATGTTCAACCCGCGGCAGTTGCAGTTCTCGTTGAAGTTTTCGTTTTGAGGAGGCATCACACGCTGGCCGTTCGATTCTGAGCGGCTAAGCGTGACTGTCGTTTCTCGCTGCAAGATTGGTCACGTGACGGTGCTATATCGGAACAGAATCCGCGCGGACCACCGGAGGAATCTATGCGCATACGATATTTCGCTTGCCTAACAACGCTGGCCTTCGCCAGCGTGACGATGGCCACAGCACAGGAAGCAAAGACTGAAGTCAAGCACGCAGCGGCGCCGCAAACTTCTCCTGCATCGGGCAAGGAAATGTTTCTGAGCTACTGCGCTTCCTGCCACGGTAAGGACGCCAAAGGCGATGGCCCGGCCGCAACCTCGCTCAAATCCTTGCCTGCCGATTTGACGGGCCTGGCCAAGCGCAACGGCGGGAAATATCCTTCGGACAAAGTGACCAGCATTTTGCGCGGGCAAGCCAATCTGGTACCTCACGGCGATCAGGAAATGCCGGTGTGGGGCCCGGTGTTCTGGAAGATGAGTGGCGGCCACGAGGAGCTGGTGCAGGAGCGCATCGCGAATCTGAATCGATACCTGGAATCGCTGCAGGTGAAGTAGCGTGAACTAGCTCTGCATATGCGCGGGGCAATGGGGATTCGCATCAGGGTATCGCTTTAGCGATACCACAATTCTCCACTATCAGACTTCCCCTTCAGGGGCTGGGCGACCTGCCGTTTGCCTGAAGGCATACCCTCATACGAATCACCCTTCCCACTTCCAATCCCGATAGCGCCGCCTCAGTTCTGCCTTCTGCAGTTTTCCCGTGGACGTGTGCGGCAATTCCTCCACAAACACAAATGCATCCGGCAACTGCCACTTGGCGAACCTCGGCGAAAGGAACTCGCGCAGCGCTTCCGCAGACAAGTTAGCGCCGTCCTGCGCCACGATCACCGCCACGGGCCGCTCCTGCCACTTGGGATGCGCGACCGCGATCACCGCCGCTTCCCGAATTTGCGGATGCGCGACCAGAGCATTTTCCAGGTCGACCGAACTGATCCACTCTCCGCCTGACTTAATCAGGTCTTTGGTGCGGTCGACGATTCTTAGATAGCCTTCGGCATTAACGGTTCCGATATCACTGGTGCGGAACCATCCGTCTTCGGTCCATTTGTCGTTCTCCGCCGGCAGGTTGTAGTAGCTGGCGGCTACCCAGGGGCCGCGCAGATGCACTTCTCCCATGGTTTCTCCGTCCCACGGAACTTCGTCCCCTCGACCCTCGCCTTGGTCGCTGACGACTCTCCGCTCCACGAACGGAACCGGGATTCCGGCCTGCGCCTTGATTTCGCATTTCTTTTCCTCAGGCCAATCCTGCATGTGCGCTTTGATTTGGCTGGTGGTTGCTTGTGGACTGCTCTCGGTCAGTCCCCAGCCTTGCACCATGTCCCATCCATGCTGCCGCAGTCTCTGGATGAGCGCGAGTGACGGTGCCGCACCACCAATAAGAACTCGCATGGGCGGCAACTTCCATTTGCCGGGATTGTGGTCCAGACACTCCAGAATGCTGTGCCAGACCGTAGGCACGCCCCCGGCGACGGTGACGCCCTCTTTTTCGCAAAGCTCCAACAGACTCTCGGGCTTGAGGTGCGGGCCGGGTAGAACCTGTTTCGATCCCACCAGCGTCGCGGCATACGAGAGCCCCCAGCCGTTGACATGAAACATGGAAACAATCGGCAACACGGTGTCGGCGTTGCAGATGCCGAAGTTGTCGACGGTAGTAAGCAGAAACGAATGCAGCATCACGGACCGGTGCGTGTACACGACTCCCTTCGGAACTCCCGTGGTGCCCGAGGTGTAACACATGCACGCGGCTTCGTTTTCGTCGAGATCGGGATAACGGAAACTGCCGGAAGCAGTGCCGAGGAAATCCTCATAGTCTTCGAAATGGCCTTCGGGCCTTGATGTTGCGCTGCGGCCCGACCACCCCACCACCATGACGCGCTCAAATTGGACCGAATCCCGGAGCCTTTCATACAAGGGCAGTAGAACGTCGTCGACGATGAGGAAACGGTCGTGCGCGTGGTTGGCGATGTAGGCGATCTCCGAGGGCGCCAGCCTCAGGTTGAGGGGATGCAACACTCCGCCTGAGATGGGGATGCCGAAGTAGGCTTCCAGATGCGCGTGATGGTTCCACATCAGAGTTGCCACACGATCGCCGCGCTTCAGACCCGCTTTCTGCAGAGCATCCGCCAGCGCGCGCGCGCGCCGGTACAGGTCGGCATAGGTGTAACGGTGGAGCGTGTGGTCGGGTCGTCGAGAAACGATCTCAGCATTCGGAAAGAACTTGCCCGCGCGCTCCAGGCTGTGAGAGAGCGTCAGCGGATGATGCATCATGGTTCCTTGCATGCGGTTCCTCGAACCTAGAGTAGAGACGGGGCTTGCCCCGTCTCCGTCGGCGCAAAGAGAAAGACGAGGCAAGCCCCGTCTCTACGGATAAACATCGTGAGAACCGACTCCTGAATCCCGGCCATTAATTCTTGCCATATAAGAAGGATGATGCGTAAGATGGAGCCGCTATAACGAACGTTCATTCGACCATTAAATATGAGCCTAGCATCGTCCGTACCCGCCTCCAACGTTGCCAACTCTGACAGCCGCTACGACCGCCAACTAGCGAAAATCGTAGAACATGCGACCACAATTTTCTACGAAAAAGGATACGAGGGCGCTTCCATTCGCGACCTGTCTCGAGCGAGCGGGATGTCCCTGGCCGGTCTTTATTACTACTTCGAGTCCAAGGAAAAACTGCTCTACGTCATCCAGAGACATCTCTTTCTCTCGGTCATGGACCTCGTCCGCGAACGTCTACGAGAGGAGAACGACCCCGAGCAACGCGTTCGGGTTTTCATTCTCGCGCACCTCGAATACTTTCTGGCCAATCCGAAATCGATGAAGGTGCTCTCGCACGAAGACGACGTACTCAAGGAAGAACTCGGCGCGGACATCGCCAACCTTAAGCGGCAGTACTACCACTGTTGCGCGGATCTGGTCGATGTACTGAAGGCGGCCAAAGGCCTGCAGTTCAACTCTCGAGTGGCTGTGCTGTCGCTGTTCGGAATGATGAACTGGATCTACACCTGGTACAACCCGCACGTCGACGGCGACGCAAAGGTTCTGGCCCGCGAAATCGGCGATGTATTCCTGGGCGGGATTTACGCTAGCTCGGCTGCGTCGTCAGCTTGGGCGGATTCATTCCACGGGCGTTAAATATGGCTATTTGGCAATTCAGACTCATTCTTATTCCTGAGAGGGTGCTTCTGAGCAAGTATGATGTGCTGCCGCTCGCAATCCCGGAGGATTTGGCTGAAGATTTCCCCTGGTGGTCCGATGTTCAACCTCACATTGGATTCGAGCAGCAGATCGATCTGATTCTTCCGGAAATGGCGTCGTGGTCTAAGAGCCAGCGCATGTGGGGGCAGAAGCACCGCGATGATGCACACGTGCTATATGCCGATGAGACCAAGAACAAAGTAGAACAAATAGCCTTCCGCATCGACGCCAGTGCGATCTCACTAGAATTAGTGCGACGGATTTGCCTGCTGGCAAGGCAACTCGGATGCGTGCTGATGACGGCGGACTATGAAATTCTAGCAGCTGATGAATCAATGGTTTTCGCGGCTGTCAATCAGTCAACAGCACGGAAGTATATTGACGATCCCGTTTCGACTTTGCTCAGTTTGGGCAAACCCGAAATCCAGGAACGATTCAACCGCCCGATGAATAAGGGAAGGAAACCTCCTCGAACAAATGAGTAGAGAGGCATAGAAAATGTTCCCCTCGTTTCTAGTTCACCGCGGAGGTGTTCTCGACCAACAGAGCGATCCCTTGTCCGCCTCCGATGCAGGCTGCGGCAATGCCGTAACGCACGTTCGAGCGCTTCAACTCCCGCGCAACCGTCATTGCCAGACGGACACCAGTGGCTCCCAGCGGATGTCCGATGGCAATCGCGCCGCCGTTAACGTTGAGCTTGCTGCGGTCGAGACCTAGTTCGCGCTGGCAGGCGAGAACCTGCGCGCCGAAGGCCTCGTTGATTTCAAAGCGATCGATTTGCGGCAGGCTCAGGTCCGCCAATTCCAGCAACGCTTGAATTGCCGGCACCGGCGCGATGCCCATGATCTCTGGGCGGACGCCAACCACGGCCCCGGCCACCACTCGCGCCAAGGGTTCTTTCTTGTGCTGCTCCAGGTATGTGCCCGAAGCCACCAGTGTCGCTGCGGCACCGTCCACGATTCCAGAGCTGTTCCCCCCAGTCTGCACGCCGCCAAATGCCGGTTTGAGCTTGGAGAGAACTTCCAACGACGAAGGCCGGATGTGAGTATCCTCGCTCAGCTTCTCGACCCCGCGTGGCAGCCTGATTCCCCGCGGTGAATATCCGTGAAGCTCGAAGACCTCACTCGCCAGCGGTGCGATCTCACCGCTCAGGAAGCAGCTCTTTTGCGCCGCAATGGCGCGCGCGAAGCTCTCGGCGGCGAATTCGTCCACATCTGCGCGAGTGATCGCATACTGTTTTGCTAACTTCTCGGCGGTTCCACCCATGGTTTCATTGGGACAGGGATCGAGGAGCGCCTCCCACAGAAAATCCTTGAACTCCACCTCACCCATGCGGAATCCCCCGCGGTGAGTGTAGGCGGCGATCGGGTTACGCGACATAGACTCGGTCCCGACCACCAGCGCCAAGTTGGCTTTCGCCAACTTTATATTGTCCGCGGCCTGAAGAATGGCCTCGACGCCGGTGCCGCACACACGCTGCACCAGGTGCGCAGGCACCTCGATGGGAACGCCAGAGTAGAGCCCGATGTGCCGCGGCAGCACGTACGCATCGAAGGAGGCCTGCGCCATGTTCCCAGCCACCACGATATCGACGTCGGCGGGCGGCACGTTGCTGCGCCGGAAGACTTCTCGCGCGGCTTTGATTCCGAGATCGGTGGGAGACACTAGTCCAAGAGCCGTGTTGTACTCGACGAAGGGAGTGCGCACGCCGTCGAGCAGGAAGACGTCGTCGTAGCGGGAAAGCAGGGCTTTGGGGCGAGAACTCATGCCAAGGCTTTGTTGTCCGTGATTTCTTCGCCTGCGACGACGAGGCGCGGCACCGGCATGATTGCTTCCACGGGTTTGCCATGCATTTCAGGCTTCTGCGGGAGGGCGGTCGGCACGCCATATCGAGCCCGATGCCTGGTTCCCCACGCCGACATCAGCTTCAGAATCGGCTTCAGGCTTTCTCCGTGGCGGGTGAGCGAGTACTCCACGCGCGGCGGCACCTCCGCATACACCTTCCGATGAACAATTCCGTCGCGCTCCAGTTCCCTCAAATGCTGGGTCAGCATCTTCTTGGTCAGTCCGGGGATGAGCCTTTGCAGTTCGCAGAATCGCCGGGTGCGGCCTTCGAGATGAAACAGAAGTGACGGTTTCCATTTCCCGCCAATAATGGAAGCGGTCAGCTTTACAGGGCAATTGGTGTGATCCATAGGACGCTCCCTCTTGGATAGTCCCCAGCAGGTATTAGGTTACCGAAACGTGCCTACTAGCAAAAAAGTTACTTTTGCCTAGAATTAGCCCTCGGTCCCGAAAGGATACCCGATTCGGCGTCGACTTGGAAGTGGCTCCTGGCCGAGTATCTCTGGGGACGATTGCAGCGCGAGGCCAGACCGAGGCCAAAGCGAGGCCACAGAATGAGTGACAAAAAGCCGGTGGTGATTTACGGCGCCAATGGTTTTTCGGGACGCCTGATAGCGGAATTTCTTCGTGAATATAATGTGCCGTTCATTGCCGCCGGCCGCAGCCGCGCACGGCTTGAAGACGTGATGAAGCACGTCCCTGGCATCGAGACCGCCAACTATGAGGTCGTCGAAACGAAGGGTTCGGTCGAAGAACTCACGCAGCTTTTTGCGGGCGCGAAAGTGGTCTGCAATACCGCCGGACCTTTTATCTACAACGGCCCACGAGTGATAGAAGCCGCGCTGAATGCAGGCTGCCACTATCTGGATATCGGCGGAGAACAGGCTTGGGTGCGCACAGTGGCGGAAAAGTGGGGCAGCAAGTTTGCCCAGCGCGGTTTGCTCTCCGCTCCGGCTACCGCGTTCATGTCGGCGGTGAGTGATTCCGCGATTCGGATGTGCCTGGAGAACAATCGTGGCATCGACACGCTCGAAGTGCTTACCATGTTCAAAGGCAACCCGACCTTCGGCTCGACCCAAACCATCTTCGCTGTGATTCAAACCGACGCTTTTTATCTCGAGCAGAACGCGTATAAACCTTGGCCGCGCGCCACCCGCTATGACGTCGTCGTGCCCGGCAGCATCCAAACTCAGCTCGCTCTGGCCTGGGGAGGCTTCCCGCATCCGGTCTGGTACAAGGACCATCCGCAGGTAGCGAACGTGCGGTCGTTTGGCGGTCTGCTCGACCGGCAGATCATGGAAGGCGTGGCGGCAACGGAAAAACTGTTCGAGGAGCAGATCCGTCCCTTGCCTCCCGCCGAACAGGAACGAAGGCTCGGTGAGATGGCGAATGCGGTGACGGCCGGTACGCCGCCGCGGGAAAACCCGCGCGATCATCGCACGATTGACGTAATCGTCGGCCGGGGCAGCACGGATTCCGTGCAGTGTGCGGTCTTTGGCACGTGCTGCTACCGCCAGACTGCGCTCATTCAGGCTTTCACAGCCCACAACCTGGTACACGCTGCTCCGCGCGCAGTGGGCTTCGCGTCGGCGGCGCAAGCATTCGGCCATCGCGAAATCCTGGGCGTTTTGGAAACGCACGGACTTTCCAAAGCAAAGCTGACGACATAGTTCGTGTGGTGACGGGCGTTTCGCCCCGTCCGCCGGGCGGGACGCCCGGCCCTCCACCAGCAAGGGCAACGATGCGAGCGATCGATTACTTCGACAAGACCGCCGAGCTCTACCCCGACCGCATCGCAATCCTCGACGGTGACGCTCGACACTCCTACGCGGAGACGCGCGCCTTCAGCGAGCGCATCGCCCGCGCAATGTTGGCCCGAGGCGTCGAACGCGAGCAGCGCGCGGCAATCTACTCTCACAATCATGCGGCTGTTCTGTTCTGCATGTTGGGTATTCTGCGCGCCGGAGCCGCCTGGGTCCCCATCAACTTTCGCAATGCCGCCGAAGCGAACGTGGAATTCCTGAACTACTCCGAAACGGCTTGGCTTTTCTATCACAGCCGCTTTCGCGAGCAAGTCGAAGAGATCCGCAAACGCGTTCCCTCGCTGCGGCACCTGATTTGTATCGACGGCCCGGACGGCGGGAATTCTTCACTCGCAAACTTCATGGAGCTGGGAAACGAGTGCAGTGACAATGACAATAATAATAATAATAATGACAGCCTCGACAGCGCCGATCCCTGCGGCAATCCCAATCAGATGATGGGCCTCGTTCCCACCGGCGGAACGACCGGCCCCGCGCGCGGTGTCCGCGTCACCAACCTGGCCTGGGGAACAATGACCGAAATGGCCACTCGCTACTGGAAAGGCGGCGACGTCGATCCTGTTTCCCTCTGCACTGCTCCGCTCTCGCATGCCGCCGGCGTGGTCGCCTTCACCATGTTTGCTCTGGGTGGGACGAACATCATCTTGCCCGGATTCGACGCCGCGCAGGTGTTGCAGGCGATTGAGCGGCATCGCGTGACCCACCTCTTTCTTCCTCCGACTGCGTTCTACGCGCTGCTCGCCCATCCTGACGTGACCAAGTTCGATTACTCCAGCCTGCGCGTTTTTCTGCTGGCGGGTTCTCCCGTCTCGCCCGACAAACTCAAGCAGGGTGTAGAAGTCTTCGGCCCTTGCATGTGCCAATCCTATGGGCAGACCGAAGCACCGATGCTGCTCACCTTTCTCGATGCGCACACCGTCGCCGCAGCCGCAGCCGGCAAACATCCGGAACGCCTGCGCAGTTGCGGTCGGCCGACGGTAGCGGTTCGTCTCGCCATCATGGACGATGCCGGCCGCATCCTTCCCCCACACCAGCCTGGAGAAATCGTAGCCCGCGGTTCGCTCGTCTCAGGCGGCTACCACAACCTGCCAGAAGCTACCGCAGAAATTCGACGCCACGGCTGGCATCACACCGGCGATGTCGGATATATCGACGAACATGGATACGTTTATATCGTCGACCGCAAGAAAGACATGATTATCAGCGGCGGCTTTAACGTCTACTGCGCGGAGGTCGAAGCCGGCGTCATGGCGCTGGCGCAGGTTCAAGAGTGCGCGGTCATCGGAGTGCCCGACGACAAATGGGGAGAAGCGGTCAAGGCGCTGGTGGTGGTGAAGCACGGCGAATCGCTAACCGAGGGCGAGGTCATCGCGCACTGCAAGGCGAAACTGGGCGGCGTGAAATCTCCCAAGTCGGTGGAATTTGTGGTGGAAATTCCCAAGACTCCAGCCGGGAAGTTCGATCGCAAAGCAATGCGCAAACAGTATTGGGCAACTGCGGACCGCGGAGTCCACTGACCCAGGGCGGAGGCATTGTCATTCTTACGACGTTGAAAATGCCAAAGACGGGCGGCATTCCGACGACGAAAGCGAGCGTGTTGCGCTGGCTCAAGAGCGAGGGCGATTCTGTGCGCGTGGGCGAGGCGATCGTGGAGTTGGAAACGGAGAAGGTGAGCTACGAGCTGGAGTCACCAATTGCTGGGGTCCTGCTCAAGATTGTTGCCGGAGAAAGCGTCCAGGTTCCAGTGGGTGGACCTTTATGCCATATCGGCCAGCCGGGCGATCTTGTACCGTGCGAATGATTCGATGGAGCGACGGGCGAAAAAGGAGTGATGCGATGCCAAACCAGAATCTTCTCGGTAAAGACCGTTTGATCTGGATCTACATCCAGATGACGCGGATTCGCGAATTTGAAGAGCACGTCAAGCGCACCTTCCTCGAACATCCCGGAGCCATGCGCGGCCACACCCATCTTGCCGATGGCGCGGAAGCTTCGATTGTGGGAGCGCTGGCTACGCGCAATGCCAAAGACTTTGCGATGCCCACCTATCGTTGCCATGCTCAGCCGCTCGTGCTCGGAACATCGTCGAAGAAAATGATGGCTGAACTTTATGGCCGGAAAGACGGACTGTGCAAGGGTTTTGGCGGCTCCATGCATCTTGCCGATCCCGAACACTTCTTCCCCGGCACCTCAGGCATAGTCGGCCAAAGCATCGCCCATGCCGCGGGCGCCGCTTTGACCGCTCAGGTCAAGAACACCGGACAGATCGTCTACTGCTTCTTCGGAGATGGAGCGAGCAAGCAAGGAGCATTCTTCGAGACGCTCAACCTGGCGGCGCTCTGGAAACTTCCCGTCGTGTTCATCCTGGAGAACAATGAATACCAAGCGTACACGCACGTGAGCCTCGAAGACGCGAATGCGCAAGCCGGAGATCCGCTGTCCCAGAAGGCGGCCGCGTTCAGTATCCCCGGCGCGACGGTTGATGGAACGGATCCGCTGCTGGTGTACGAAGTAGTCGCTAAGGCCGCGGAACGCGCCCGCGCCGGACTTGGGCCGAGTCTTATTGAGTCGAAGTTCTACCGGCTCAGTGCACACGGCAATGCGATCACCGTGCCCCCGGTGCCTACGCAATTTCCCGAACACGAAGCCATCGGCGTATACGGCAACAAAGCGGAATATAAGGCGGCTAAGGACAGGGATCCAATTCCGCGCTTCCGCGCGCATTTGCTGAGTCAAGGCATCCAGACCGAGGGAGAACTCCAGAAACTTGAGGACAGCGCGAGTGCGGAGATGGACGATGCGGTCCAGTTTGCGCTCGCCAGTCCGCATCCTGCACCCGAGGAAGCTACCAACTACGTCTACGCCTAGGAGGTTCAGTTCCAATGCCTAAGAAAATGATGTACGGAGAAGCGATGGCCGTCGCCATTATCGAAGAAATGCAGCGCGATGCCGACGTAGTTTTTTACGGACAGAACATGGCCATGACCGAGCGCGACTCCATGTTGAAGATGTTCGGCAAGAACCGCGTTCGCCTGGCGCCGATTTCTGAAACCGCAGAGATTGGCATCGCCGTGGGCGCCGCCATTACCGGATTGCGTCCCATCGTCGAGCTCTGGATGAGCGAGTTTATGCTGGTCGCCATGGACCAGGTGCTCAATGAGGCTCCCCGCCTGCGCTACATGTCAGGTGGACAGGTAAAAGTTCCGCTGGTGCTGAAAGCGGGCTACGGATTCGCCGCCGGTTGGGCTGGGCAGCACTCCAATTGCCTCTATCACACCATGATGGGAATCCCGGGACTGAAGGTGGCGCTTCCCTCCACGCCCGCCGACGCCAAGGGACTCATGGCAGCGGCCATTCGCGATGACAATCCCGTCGTGTATCTCCACCACTATATGCTGACGCTCGATACCGGCGATGTGCCCGAGGGCGAATATCTTGTGCCCTTCGGTGTCGCCGACATCAAGCGCGCCGGCAGCGACGTTACCATTGTTGCCACCGGGTGGATGGTCAAGAAATCGCTGGCGGCGGCCGAGCAACTGGCGCGCGAAGGAATCAGCGCCGAAGTGATCGATCCGCGAACGCTCGCACCTCTCGACGTGGCTACCATAATCAAGTCCGTGAAGAAGACGGGGAGGCTGGTGTTGGTCGATCAGGCTCCGCGCCATTCGTCGGCTGCGGCAGTGATCGCCGCCGAAGTGGCGTCGAAGGGCTTTGAGCATTTACGTGCGCCGGTAGTCATGGTGACGGCTCTTGATGCGCCGGTACCCTACAGCGAGCCGCTCGAAAGCTACCTGCTTCCGAACGAAGAAAAGATCGCCCATGCGGTGCGGTCGCTGGTGACCGAGCGCGTCCGTGCGAGCGCGTAGCCTGCGACAAAACTCGTGTATAGACGGGGCTTGCCCCGTCTCCGACTGTCTAACAATTTCGGATAGCTCACTCCATGGGAAGCCCAACGTAATTTTCCGCGAGGGTTTTGGCTGCTGCTCGAGAACTGGTCACATAGTCCAGTTCGGCCAGTTGCCGGCGGTGGTCGAAGGGATTCTCATCCGGGAAGCGATGGAGCATGGAAGTCATCCACCACGAGAACCGTTGCACTTTCCAGACCCGCCGCAAGCAGACCTGAGAATAGGTGTCGAGCAGGTCACGATTTCCAGTTGCATAAAACCGCTTGAGAGCTCGTGCGAGTATCTGAACATCGGCGACCGCGAGGTTCAATCCTTTGGCTCCAGTCGGCGGAACGATGTGGGCCGAGTCCCCCGCTAGGAAGAGATTGCCGTATTGCATGGGCTCGACCACGAAACTGCGCATGCCCGTCACGCCTTTTTGCAGAATCTGCCCTTCGGTAAGCTTCCATCCGTTCGACGCCAGACGGAGGTGAAGTTCCTGCCAGATCTTTTCATCACTCCAGAGCTCGATATTCTCATCGGGCTTGCATTGCAGGTACAAGCGGCTGATGTGCGGCGTCCGCATGCTGAGCAGGGCAAAGCCGCGATCATGGTAGGTATAGATCAGTTCGTCAGAAGACGGAGGCGCTTCGGCAAGGATGCCCAGCCATCCGAAGGGATACTCCCGCACATACTCGGCGAGCACTCCTGATGGAATGCTTGGGCGGCAGATGCCGTGAAAGCCGTCGCACCCGGCAATAAAATCGCAGGCCAGTTCGCAGGCGGCTCCATCTTTCTGGTACCGGATCTTTGGCCGGGAGGCTGGCGTGGCGCCGCCGAAGTCATGCACACTGACGTTTTCAACCTCAAACAAAACCTGGCCACCGGTCGCGACGCGGGCATTGTTCAGGTCTTTCAGAACCTCGTGTTGGGCGTATATCGTGATTCCCTTTCCGCCAGTGAGATCCTGAAAATCAATACGGTGACCGCGGCCTTCGAAGCGCAGCTCGATTCCATGATGAACCAGACCTTCGGTTTTCATCCGCTCGCCGACGCCCATTTCCGTGAGCAGATCGACGGTTCCTTGCTCCAGCACGCCGGCGCGGACGCGCTGCTCTGAATATTGGCGGCTGCGATTCTCGACTACGACGGAGTCAATCCCCTGCAAATACAAAAGGTGAGAGAGCACGAGACCGGCAGGCCCCGCGCCAATGATTCCGATTTGGGTGCGTTGCGAAATCGGCATGAAATTGATCTTAATGGAGAGCCGGGCGTCCCCGCCCGGCTGGACGGGCGAGACGCCCGTCGCTCCACTAGAACGGATAGTGCCGAGGAGTGGTCTGGATCGTGATCCAGCGCAGCTCGGTGAATTCGTTCACCGCGGCTTTTCCTCCAAAACGGCCGTAGCCGCTGCCCTTCACGCCTCCGAAGGGCATCTGCGCCTCGTCGTGCACGGTCGGTCCATTGACGTGGCACATCCCCGAGTCGATGCGCTTGGCGACCTCCACCGCGCGAGCAATGTCGCGGCCGAAGACCGCAGCCGAGAGTCCGTACTCGGTGTCATTGGCCAGCGTGATCGCTTCGTCCACAGTTTTGAAGCGAGTGATGGAAACCGAGGGCCCGAAGGACTCTTCGCGGAAAATCTGCATTTCTGGGGTAACGTGGTCGACGATCACCGCGGGCATGATCGTGCCTTGCGCGTCGCCGCTTAGAAGAAGCTTCGCGCCACGAGACACCGCATCTTTCACCAGAGCGCGCACTCGATCTACCGTGGGTATGCCGACGACAGCGCCGAGGACGACCTCTCCCTTTCGCGGATCGCCGCAAGGCAGAGTCTTTACTTTGGCGACGAACTTCTGCGCGAAGGCGTCCGCCACTTTTTCGTCCACGATGATGCGTTCTGTGGACATGCAGATCTGCCCCTGGTTCATGAATGCGCCGAAGGCAGCGGCATCGACGGCTGCGTCGAGGTCGGCGTCATCGAGAATAATGAGGGGAGCTTTGCCTCCCAACTCGAGGAGAATCGGCTTCAGATGCCTGGCCGCAGTCACGGCAAGAATCTTTCCTACACGCGTGGAGCCGGTAAAATTGATGCGACGCACGGCGCGGTGGGCGATAAGGGTTTCGACAATGGTCGGAGCGCTGGCGGCGTCGTGAGTCAACACGTTGACTACTCCGTGATCGAGCCCAGCTTCGCGGAGAACGGTTCCAATCAAGCGATGCGTTGCAGGACAGATTTCCGACGCCTTCAGCACGACTGTGTTTCCGCAAGCAAGCGGCACTGCAATCGCACGGACTCCGAGAATGACCGGAGCGTTCCAGGGCGCGATCCCGAGAACGACGCCCACCGGTTGGCGAATTGAGAATGCGAGGCTCCCGGGAATCTCGGAGGGGATGACTTCACCTGAGACCTGCGTCGTCATCGATGCGGCCTCGCGCAGCATTTGGGCCGCGAGGTAAACATTGAAACCCGCCCATCCTGCAGTGGAGCCGATCTCGTCCATCATGACGGAAATAAAGTCGGGAGTGCGGGCCTCGAGCAGGTCAGCGGCGCGCAGAAGCTTCTTGCGTCGTTCGTGAGGGCCGAGCGCGGACCATGCGGGGAAGGCCTCAGCGGCGGCCTCGGCGGCTGCGATCGCATCGTCGGCGCCGGCGGCGGCGGCGCGTGTGGCCACTTCGCCCGAGATCGGGTTTTGCCGGACAAAGGTAGCCGCACTCGCTGCGGCGGCGTCACGATCCCCGATGAGAAGCTGGACTTCAGTCATAGTCCTAGTCATGGCCGTCTCCTCTTTTTCTTCATCGAATCCATCTTCTTTTTGCTTTCCATCTCGCCCTCCATTTCTCGGAAAACGTCGGCTGCAATGTGAAACGCGGAATTTGCCGCGGGCACCCCGCAATAGATGGCGGATTGCAGCAGCACCTCTTTGATCTGGTCGCGCGTGACTCCGTTGTTAAACGCGGCTTTCACGTGCAGGCGGAATTCATCTCCGCGGTTCAATGCGACCATCATCGCCAGAGTCAGCAGGCTGCGAGTATGACGGGGAAGACCGGGGCGCGTCCAGATCTCGCCCCAGGCGTTGCGGGTGATGAAGTCCTGGAAATCGCGGTTGAAGTCTGTGGCCCTGGCTACGGATCGGTCCACGTATTCATCGCCGAGGACAGCTCGTCGAATTTTCATGCCCTGCTGATAGCGCTTAGTGTCATCCATTGGTGGCGTCCATTGGTTTCATAAATGTGATCTCATAAATGCTCTGTTACCTCACTTGGAAAGGAAGTTGCTCACCGCCTCCGTGAACGCGTCGGCCTGCTCGACGTTCGATAGGTGAGCCGCGGCAAGTTCAACCTCTACAGCTCCCTGGATTTGGCCTTTGAGGAAGTGAGCGTCGGCAGCAGGTGTAACGGGGTCTTTACCACCGTAAATGACGAGCGTCGGAGCCTTGATCTGCGCCACTGCTTCGCGTTGATCCATATCGCGGATGGCCGCACAACATGCGGCGTAGCCCTCAGGCGGCGAGTTCTCGAGCATGCGCTGCGCGCGGGCAACTTTTTCCGCCGACGATGTGCGAGACGCCACCCGGAACTCCGGCGTAAACCAGCGTTCGATAACAGCGGCAGCCACGGGTTTCATTCCATCCTTGCGTACGGTTGCAATGCGAGCGTTCCACGTGTCTTTTGTGCCGATGCGAGCCGCGGTGTTCGAAAGCACCAGACGATGCAGGCGGTCGGAGGCGTGAATGCCCACCCACATGCCGATCATGCCGCCCATCGAGAGCCCGCAGAAATGCACACGATCGAGGCCTAGCGAATCCAGCAGACCGAGAACGTCACGACCGAGTTGCTCGATGGAGTAGTCGGCGGGTGTCACCGAAGACTGCCCGTGTCCGCGCGTGTCGTAACGCAGGACCCGGTAGCGCTGTTGCAGTTTTTCCATCTGTAGATCCCACATGGAGAAATCAGTGCCGAGAGAATTGGAGAACACCAGCACGGGCTCCTTGTCACCGGTGAGCGCGTAATGCGTCCGCAGATCTCCAACCTGGGCAAACGGCATTGCTTGACCTTTCCTGTGCTTCCGCGAGATGTTCTCACCACCCCTTGTCATCCTGAGCGAAGCGAAGGACCTGCTTTCTTGCTGGTGCGAGAAACAGCAGGTCCTTCGCTTCGCTCAGGATGACAATTTCACAATTATGTCAATCCAAACCTGCAACGATCCAAAATGACACCAATCAATGCTTGCGACTCGCACCGATCACTCGGTCCACCAATTCTTCGGCGACGCCAAAGTAGTTCTCCGGAACAAACAAACGATCCAGTTCCGCTGAAGTCAGCCGCTCGCTTACGGTTCGGTCTTGAGCCAGCACTTCGCGGAGGTGCTTTCCTGACGCGCGCGCCTTCTTGCTTGCCGCTTCCACCAATGTATGAGCGGCGGATTTGCCGATGTGTTTCCCCATCGCCATGGTGACGCCTTCGGCAAAAATCAGACCTTGCGTCGCCTCTAGATTGCGTCTCATGCGCGCCGCGTCGACTTCGAGATGAGGAACAATCGTCGCCATTTGATGAAGCGCTCCGGCGGTCAGACGGAATATTTCCGGGAGCGTCTCCCATTCCGCGTGCCAATCGCCAAGGCCGCGCTCGTCTTCCTGTACCATGGCGCTCAGCATCGTGCTGACGAGGCCGGGAACGCGCGTCGCGGCCGACAATACCACTGCGGCACTGACGGGGTTGCGCTTATGCGGCATGGTCGAGGAACCGCCACGCCCCTCGCCCGCGGGCTCGAATATCTCCGCGATCTCGGTTTGCATGTGGAGAGAAATGTCGCGCGCAATCTTGCCTAAGGT
This sequence comes from uncultured Acidobacteriaceae bacterium, assembly GCA_963773955.1. Classification (GTDB taxonomy): domain Bacteria; phylum Acidobacteriota; class Terriglobia; order Terriglobales; family Acidobacteriaceae; genus Acidiflorens. Next base: position 84,256 of record CAVZDM010000003.1, read on the forward strand.
GCCGGTGCAAAGCCCCAGCGCGGTTGCCACTTCGGCTACACGGTCGCGCTGCGCATGCCATGGAATCGTGGGCAGCCCGAGATGGAGTTCCGCGGCCAACGCCTCGGCCACCTGCAGTCCCTTTTCTCCGAGAGCCGCCAGTGTTCCAACTGCGCCGCCAAACTGCACAACCAGCACGCGCGCCCTGGTTTCCGCGAAGCGCTCGCGATGGCGATTCATGGCGTCCAGCCATCCGGCAACCTTGGCACCGAAAGTCGTGGGCAGAGCATGCTGCATGAGCGTGCGGCCTGCGATTGGCGTGGAGCGATGCTTCTGTGCCAGTCGGATCAGGCCACTGCAAAGGGCGCCAGATCACCCTCAAGGATGTCGAATGCTTGTCGAATCTGCAGAACCAGGCCTGTATCGTTCGCGTCCTGGCTTGTTGCGCCCCAGTGCACGAATCGCGCGGCCTCAGGGTCGTCTTTCGCGACCAGCGCTGTGAGTTGCTTGACCAGCGGTATCGCGGGATTCAGCGAAACGGCGGTTGCAGTGGCCAGTGCGTTGGCGTCGATCAGGTCTGCCTTGCACTTCGAAGCGATCGCCGGGGCTGCGCCAGCCGGGATTACGCCACAGCGCGCCTCAGCGCGCGCGAGCGCGGCCTCGAAGTCCAGCATACGCTGGAGACGCGCGGCATCCGAGAAGACTTCTCCCATTGCCGCTGAACCGAACAGTGGATCGAATAAGGCCATCGAAGGTCAGTCACAGCCGGTGAGTTACAATCCCAGGTCGAAGAATACCGTTTCGTCCGGTCCTTGCAAAATAACATTCCATTCCAGCGTACCGGGAGTGCCCGCGGTCTTCTTCGCGATCAAAGTCGAACGTCGCGAGGGTTCCACCAGATTGAGGATAAAGTCCGCGGCATTGCGCGGCTCATCGGGGAAATAGATCCGTGTGACCAACCGCCGCAGCACTCCGCGCATGAACACCGAGACGACCAGATGCGGCGCCTGCTCCTTTCCGTTCGGGCCAGGCACCGGCCCCGGCTTGATCGTAGCAAAGCGAAAGACTCCCTGTGCAGTCACCGGCACACGACCGTATCCTTTGAAACCTGGCTCCAACGGCTTGTCCTGCGTGTCTTCCGGATGGTCATATTTCCCATGCGCATTGGCCTGCCAGATTTCCAGAATCGCATCCGGCACCGGAACCCCGTCGCCATCGAAAACTCGGCCCTGAATGGTGACGCGCTCGCCCGAGACACCTTCGCCAACCAGGTTGTCACGGTACAGCCACTCGAAACCAATCTTGAAAAAGGGCCCCACCGTTTGCGACGTGGTCGCCTGCAAACTCATTCAGTCCTCCATCGGCGTGGCTTCGCGGCCGCGCAGGATGAGATCAAACTTGTACCCCAGCGCGTGTTCCGGCATGGTCGTTTCCCAGTCGAACGCGGAGATCAGGCGGTTGCGAGCCTTTTCATCCGCCGTGCAGTTGAAGATCGGATCAAACGGCATGAGCGGATCGCCCGGAAAGTACATCTGCGTTACCAGGCGCGTCGCGAACGCCGGACCGAAGAGAGAAAAGTGAATGTGAGCCGCCCGCCACGCATTGTAATGATTGCGCCACGGATACTCGCCCGGACGAATCGTGACGAAGCGATAGCGCCCTTCGGCGTCAGTGACGGCCTGCCCGGATCCAGTGAAGTTCGGATCCAGCGGCGCATTATGCTGATCGACTTCGTGCCGGTATCGGCCTGCCGCATTGGCCTGCCAGATTTCCACGATGGTGTTTACCAGAGGGCGACTGTTTTCGTCGAGCACCCGCCCGCTCACAATGATGCGCTCGCCCAGCGGTTCCCCATGGTGCCCAAGCGTCAAATCGCTGGCCTTGGGCGCGACGATTTCGCGTCCGAATGTTGGCCCAGTGACCTCGGACAGAGTGTACGGAATTCGCACCTGTGGTTTGGTGGGCGCACGCTTGATCGAGGACACATACGGAGGATGCAGATGATTCGGTTGAGTTCCCGGATACGGCGCGCGATACGCTGCAACGCGTTTCATAGTGCTTTGTCCTCGTCGCCATTCATGAACCCACAGACTGTATGCAAGGGAAGGAGCCCGTGTCAAGACAGATTGGGCAAATAACCACACTGGTCTTGAGCGGTTTTTCCGCTGCATAATCGGACTTGAATAAACCGCGCAGCGGTAGACAGTAGCATTTAGAGTTGATGATTCTGAGGGGCTGGTGACATATCGTCACCAGCCCTCTCGCGGTGCTTGTGAACGGCTTTCAAAGCCGCATGTTAATCGCGGTCAGCTACCACCGGTTTTCCCTTGGCCTGTTGAACACCCTGCTGCACACCGGCCCCAGGGTAGGGTTTGTCATCGCCCATAATTCCCTTCCACAGGATCCGATTGAACAAATCGGAATTGATCATGTCGGGGTGTTTAAAGTTGAACCCTTTGGTCGCCCGCGCCCACCACGCACCGTCGTGCAGCGGTTTGACCGCAGCCGTTATCGGCCGGTCTCCCGGGTTCTTGCATTCCGGTACCAGCGTCGGATCCACCGGAGGCTGACAGAGTATACCCGGGATGGACGCGATGTAGGGCTGCAGGTTGGGTTGCCAGGTGAACACGTCGGACATGGGCCGGGCGTTGGCGTCGTTGAGACCGAGATAGTTGACGCCGAGGATATCCTCGATGGTCCGGACCACGTTGGTGGAGTTGTAATTCGTGTGGATGACGGCGCCGCCCCTGGTGTAGGGAGAGGCTATGAACACCGTTGAGCGATGTGCATCCACGTGATCTGGCCCGTTCTGCGCATCATCTTCGACCACGAAGATCGCAGTGTCCTTCCAGTAGGGAGAGTTGGACACCGCCTCGACCAGACGGCCCACCGCGTAGTCGTTGCTGGCGAACTGCGAGAGTGGGTTTTCCAGAGTCGCTGCGTTCGATGAGAAGTTGCCGAAATGGTCTTCCATGAAATCGACCATCTCGAAGTTGGGTAGCTTGCCATTTTTCACATACTCATTGAACTCGCGATTCCACTCTTCAAAGCGGTACTGATCGGGAGTGTTCAGGTCCCAGCCGCGGTAGTAGAGATCCGTCTTGCCGAGGAGAGAATGTTTCACGGGCACCGCCTGCACCACCTTCTGCGCGAAGGCGTTGCGGACAATGGGGATATAGAACGGGGCGCCTGCGTACGGGTCGACATAGTAATTCTCGTCGGCGTAGAGGCCGTAATGGCGAACCGTCAGGCCGGCGCGCATCACGCTGTCCCAGATGTAGCCACCGAGCGCATCGGGATCGAGGTCATCGGCGCCTTCGTCGGCGGTGATGTCCTTCGTTCCCGGTTCAATCGATGAGCCGCCGGTCGGATCGAACAGGGTGGTAATGCGCACCGTGCTCGGACTTGGCGTTCCGGCGGTGGTGTTGGGCAGGGCAATGCCGATATTGCGCGGATTGCCATTCCAGTCGAAGGGGATGTTGTAGTTTGCGTTGCCATAGCCGACGAGCACGTTCTTGGTGGTGGCATCGTTGGCGTGGCCCTGCGTGTCCCAGTTCCAGCCGTCGCCGCTTACATCGCCGGCATCGTAGAAATTGTCGAGCAGAGCGAACTGGGTCGCGAGCAGGTGATGGTTAGGCGAAATGGGCTGCGGAAACTGCACCCGGGTTGGATCGCCATTGCCCTGCGACAGATCGCCAAGAATCTGATCGTAGGTACGGTTTTCCTTTTGGATGAAGATCACGTGTTTGATGTGTTCGTGCAAGAACGCCATCATGGGATCCCAGCCACGGTTGAAGAAACCGTTGTTGGCATCAACCAGGAACGACAGATACCAGAGCGTGTCGGTATCCGGCACGGGAATAGTCAGAAACCCCGCCTTCAGCAGGGCCAGTATGTATTCGTTGCGCGAGGTCGGATTCGCTGGCGGGCACAGAAGTCCCGAATATTCTGACGGTATGCCCTCGCCAGGGCAGTCGGCCCGGTATTCCAGGTTGGGGCCAGCATTGGACTTCATGTTCACCACGTACAATGTCTTGCCGTCGGCGCTGACCGTCACCGAACTCGGGTACCAGCCGGTGGGGATGCGGCCGAGCAGTTGCTGGGAAGCGACGTCGATGACCGCTACCGCGTTCTCACCGCCCAGCGTGG
>CAVZDM010000004.1:0-73011 GCA_963773955.1 uncultured Acidobacteriaceae bacterium
GCCAGGAACTCGGGCTGGGCCTCCAGATTGTCCACCGTCACGGCTTGGGCGCCGGCGAGAATGCGAACATACCATTCCTCGGGAAAAACGAAGCCCTTTGTAGCCACCGTCTCTTGGATCGATCGAGCGAGTTCATGCAAACCAAAATGCCAGATATCCGCCGGCACACGGGCGGTTGAGAATAGATTTCAGGAGAAAATATGGGCGTGTGCAAAGACCCAGTGGGCATAATCACAGGTCTGGCGAAGGCAGAATCGAATCGCATGTTCGATGCTGGGCGATGCGGCGGCGCCCGTTGCAACCGCATTCGAGAAGCGCATGAATCGCGCGTTGGCCCGCAGGAGTTCTGCCAACTCCCACTGGCGCGCTTCGCGAAGGATCGCCAGGACACGGGATGTGCCGCTCACTTGAACGACGGAAGGAAGGATGTCGCAAGAGATGGCCTGCCCGATTTCTGGCGGCAACCCATGCGCCGCAGCCATTTGTCGCGTCTGTTGCTGACGGAGTCCAGCAGGAGTTCCCATTGGTCCTTGTGGATAAAAATCGTTCCCCTGGGAGGCAGCTGTAAGAACTCGTGGCGGGGGTATCCGAATATAACCGAGGCTCAGGGGATTGAGGTCGAGAAATACGCCCCCGTCGTAGTCAGCAGGACGATGGCATCATTCGACGACAGGAAAATCTTTCTGAATAGAGAATTGTCTTCGGAGACTTCGCGGTAAACCGGGTTCGCTGGCGCGCGGAAAGGGCTTCCAGACTCACTGGCGATATCGCGAGCCCCTTCTGCGGCATACTTTCATTCCCCACCCTACGTAGCCGCCGCGATAATATCGAGCGCGGCAGTTACGCGCCGGGTAACAACCGGCAAAGGCAGTTCTGCGCCGGAAACTGTTTCTTTGGAATAGCTGTCCCACGGCGCGGTGGAAAACTCATTCTGGGAAATCCTGCGAAGAGAGCGGGCCTGGGCGCCGATACAGATTCCGGAAGTTTCAGTCTCCTTTCCCCGGCGAGAGGATTGAAGCGATGGACGACTACGATTGCCCGAAATGCAAACGCAAAGCGGTGGCTGTGAAATACCGCGAACGGCACAGATTGGAAATAGCGCCTAAGCGGGTGATGATGGACTACCGCTGCCCTGGCGGACATAAGTGGATTCGTGCCCTGGCCGGCAAGCAAAAGCAGACCTGATATAACGGCACGATTTTAAAACTGACCGGCTCGCCTTCGTTCGGGATCTACTCAGGCACTACGCTACAGGAAAGAAACTGGGGATTCTCCCGAGCGGGGAAAATCAAGCCGGTCTCGCTTGAGATCATGCAGAGTATCCAGCGCTTTTCGAATGGCCTGCTTTTCCGTCTCCCGTCCTGAGGTCCTGGATAGCTCTTCGAAGCGCTTGCAAATGGCTCGTTCTGCATGATCGACGCGGCCGCGCAAGCTCTCCTCGGAGCCATCTTCGACTGCGTCTAAATAAGGCAATTGCCAGTTCGGGAACATGGAATCCATGAGACACCTCGCGATTTCAACATGATTAGGGGCTCGGCTCTGGTGGTTGGACCGCGGCCAAATGCTTGCCTTCCGTTGCTGGCGCAAGGGTCGTCGTCAACGGCGCGGCGGCGGGTGTGTTAAAGAGGAGCATCCTAGCCTACGTCGCTTGCGCGGTCTGCCTATACCCATTAGCCGGTAGACAACCGCATGAGGCGCCGGCCAGATACGGGGTACTCGCACGAACTCGCGCGGGTACCGATTCAGACGGATCGTGACGCTGCCGTCGGCAAAATGTGGTACACTACGGGTGCGTTTGTTGCTCTTGTACAAACCTTTGGATTCGTTTAAAGGGGCTGCGAGCCGACACAACTCGCGGCCCTTTTTGTGTTTGGGCTAGAGGGGCGGATCAGAGAAGCACCAAATAGCTCAAGAAAAGAGAAAATAAGTGAAAGAACAAGGAACAGTAAAGTGGTTCAATGCCAGCAAGGGTTTTGGCTTCATCCCACGCCAAAGTGGTGAGGATGTTTTTTGTTCACCACACGGCCATCCAAGCCGAAGGTTACCGCAGCCTGAACGAAGGCCAAGCGGTGGAGTTTGAGGTCCGCAAGGGCCCCAAGGGTTTGCAGGCGGAAAACGTCGTAAGCCTCTAGTTTGGCAATGGGCGAGCCATGTGCTTCGGCTCGCCCTCTTTTGTCCCCCGCGGCGCTGCCCCCTCGAAGGTGGGCAACTCATGGCCGATCAATTTCTTGTGCAATACGTCGGATTTACAGCGGGGGCCATGGTTCGCGAATACAGTTTTATTGTGCGCGACGAATCGAGGCAATCACGCGAATACACGGTGACCATTGCCAACGAGGCGTTCGTATCCCACCCGAGTGCGGGGTCTCTCGGATCGGCCCGATTTGTTCCTTGAGGCTCCGTCGCGAGCTGGCTGCCGGTCCCAATCATCCGGAGGCGGCCCAGTTTTCTGTGACCGACTCGGAATTGGTCGATATCAGCATAACCATAGCCCCAAATCGGCGAAGAAATTTCAGCCGCCGAAGCTCGAAGGCTGAATCTAAGCAGTAAGCTCTCAGTAGGAACGGAGAATCCTTGCCGCCGTCAAATGAAGACACCTTCGATCACGTCGATCAGCTAGTGACGCTCGGCAAAGAGCGGGGCTACCTGCTCTTCGACGAAGTGAATGACTCCCTGCCGCCGGAAGCCAACTCCCCTGAGGAAGTTACGGAACTGCTCTCCACCCTGGAGCGCTACGGAATCAACATCTACGAGGATGTTTCCGCGGCGAAAGCTGCCATTCCCACCCTGGAGGCGGCCGAGGCGCCGGAATCGAGGCCAAGGACGAGCACGCGCCCGCTCAGGAAATAGAGCTCGATCTGACGCCCGGCGTTCTCAACAAAACCAACGATCCCGTGCGCGTCTATCTGCGAGAGATGGGCACCGTTCCATTATTGACGCGCGAGGGAGAAGTCGCGCTCGCCAAGCGCATTGAGCGTGGCCGCCTTCTCGTCCTCAAAACCATAACCCGTTCTCCCATAGTCATCAAAGACCTTTTGGAAATTGCCGATCGTCTGCGCGAGGGCACCCGCTCCGTCAAAGAGATCGTGGTGTTCGAGGACGAAGAGCTGAGCGAAGAACAGATCGAGAAAAGAAAGCGGCAGATTCTTCAGATTCTGCATCAGTCGGCGCCCTACGATCTCGCATTGAAACAAGCCGCGCAACTCGCGCGTATTCCGAAGTCCAAGAAGCGGTCCCAGTTGCGTGCCCGATACGCGCTTTGTCGCACGCGCATACAGATATCCCGGTTGGCGCGCTCGATGAGCTCAACGCGCGGGAGCGGAACCGGCTGATTGCCAAGCTCCGGCAGACTGCGGAGCGTCTGCACTCGCTGGAGCGTGAGGTAGGCAAGATCGAACGTCGCGCCGAAGCATCCCGGCGCGATGCGGCGGCTCGGCGCGAACTGGAGATGCGCCGCGAGGAATTGGTGGTGGTTTCTGGAGCGACCGAAGTTGGGGCCACGGAGCTCAAGCGGGCTCTCCAGAGGATCATTCGCGGTGAGGCCGCGGCCCAGGAAGCAAAAAAGGAGCTGACCCAGGCCAACTTGCGCTTGGTCGTCTCCATCGCCAAGAAATACACCTACTTCGGCTTGCAGTTCCTGGATTTGATCCAGGAGGGCAACATCGGCCTGATGAGGGGCGCGGACAAGTTCGAGTGGCGCCGCGGCTATAAGTTCTCCACCTACGCCACCTGGTGGATCCGGCAGGCCATCACTCGCGCCATCGCCGATCAGGCGCGCACCATTCGCGTGCCGGTGCACATGATCGAGCAAATTAACAAGATGATACGCGCCAGCCGGGAAATGGTGCAGGAACTTGGACGCGAGCCTACGCTGGAAGAGCTCGCCAATCGTTTGGAGATTCCCGTCGATCGCCTGCGCCGGGTAAAGAAGATCGCGCAGCAACCGATTTCGCTGGAAACGCCCATAGGCGAGGAGGAGAGTTCGCACCTGGGCGATTTCATCGAGGACAAGGCGCTCGCTTCGCCTTCGGACGCCGCGATCAAAGTCAACCTGAAAGAGCAGACGGCGTCATTGTTGAAGACCTTGACGCCGCGCGAGGAACGGATCATAAAGATGCGCTTTGGCATGGATGACGGCTCCGAACACACGCTCGAAGAGGTGGGGAATACGTTTTCGGTCACGCGCGAGCGCATCCGGCAGATCGAGGCGAAAGCCCTCCGTAAGCTGCGCCATCCGTCACGCTCGGAGAAGCTTCGCGCCTTTCTCGAAAGTTGATCGGAGGAATCCGCAAGTTGGGTAAGGATGGCAATGAAAAATATCTTCGTCGGCAACATGAGTTTTCAAACCAAAGAGAGTGATTTGCGGGCGTTGTTTGAGCCCTTCGGACAAATCGCTCGCATCCATATCGTGAACGATCGGGAAACCGGCCGGTCGCGTGGATTCGCCTTTGTGGAAATGGAAAAAGATGATGACGCCGTCAAAGCGATCGCCGGCCTGAACGGAAAAGAACTGGACGGCCGTGCCTTGCGGGTCAACGAAGCCGCCCCCAAGGCTGAAGGCGGCGCTCGCGGCGGAGGTTTCAGGCCGGGTGGAGGGGGCGATAAAAGAGGCGGCAGGCCCCGCGGCGGTCGAGAGGGATTTTCTACTGAAGATTATCGCGGCGCGGCCCGCCAGCCGAAAGAACCCCGCTGGTAGAATAGGCACAACGCTCCAGGCGAGAAACGCTGCCTGCGCCCCTAGAGAGGACCGATGAGCAGAATCACGTTTCAGAAGCGTCAAAAAGAAATGAAACGCCAGGAAAAGCAGCGGGCCAAAGCCGAACGGCGTGCCCAGAAAAAGCTTGCCAAGATTGCGGAACGGGACAACCCAACGCCAATCGATGAAACGCCGATCGAGGAAACGCCAATCGATCCGGCTCCCGCCGACCTGGAGCCTTAGAATCGTCAGCGGCCTGCTCCCCGCCAAGAGTCGTCAAGAGTAATGATCGGCTCTTCGTTTTCATCCAGCCATCCCTGCTGCTCGCATCACGGCTTGGAGGTGCCCACGGCGGCATCTCGGATGCGATCGTTAAAGTGCTCCTCTTCGGAAGGGACGCAGAGCTCCTCGAAGATCGCCGCTTTTGCTCGCACGAAAGTGATCGTCTCGCCAACCCAGGGTGCGGTATACGTTTTGGGATCGGTGAGGGTCATATCTAATGTCAACGTGTCGGCATCCGGGTGGCGCCAGCGTTCCACCAGAACCATCTGATCGCTGTGTGGATTCCCGAAGTGATCGAGCCAGGTCCGCTCGTCGTAACCAGTAGACGTGATCACAAAAGTGTCTCCGTCCCACTTGCCAACCGAGTACACCCATCCACGCCGGATCGGGATTCTTGGGAAGCTCTCGTCCGTCGGTCCACACTTGCCTCCACACCTCGTGATACTGCATGTGTATCAGAACCCTGTCGGAAGTCTGAATAATGTCGAAGGGCCGTAGATTCGCCTCGTAGAGGTCTCTCGGATAGCCCATCGGATCGCAGGTGGAGACCTGATCGTTGCCCAATCCCGGAGCGAGGGCTCGCGGGCCATAACTTGGTTTTGTGGCTTCGAATTTGGCTTTTCCCCAGGCCGTCATCGGAGGAGGATAGGTTTGAGACTTCATCTGGTCGGGAACGCTCTTGTCTTTGATGTCCAGCCATTTGTCGTCCAGAGCATGCCTTTCGAAGTAACCGGGCTTGGTGGGCGAAGACCAGGTTCCGGAGAGGTCGCGCGGGTTATAGGGCTTCGGTTTTGAAACGTCTTTGGGCAATTCCGCCGGCTTCCACGCTCCCGGCGCATATCCGTTTGTGCCGTATACCTGCGCGAATGTCACCGTGGATAACGCCATCGTTGCCCCCACGGCCGCGAGTGCGTTCAGAAAGCGATTGCGCATTGGGCCACTCCTTCCGCCTTGCACGTGATTTCCTTGCCGCTCATCATTGCCCCGGTTCGTCCGTCAACTTGACCCCGTTCCCCTTCAAACCCTTTTCCGGCAGAGTTCGCCCATCCGCCGTGGTGAACTCCAGAAGCTCCACGCGCGGCGCGCCAGACTTGGCGGGGTGACCCGAAACGCTGATTTTGTCGCCGGGCTTCAGAATGTCCTTGCTCAAGCCGGCCATCGAAAGCGAATGGGGATTGCCCAGTTCGGCGCCCCAATGCTCCACGTTTCCCTTCTCGTCGGTAACGTCGAACAGAATGCCGCAATGAGGATTGGCCCAAATCCATTCGGTGACGGTTCCCTTCAGCGTCACGGTTCTGTCCGTCTGATAAGCGACACCCGTTCCGTGGTGAGCAAATAGCGGCGCAGCGTCCACAACGCAGCCCAAAACGAGCGCCGCCCACAGCGCAACGTGGAGGATCGGCTTCATATCGATTTCCCTCGGACTCCCCTTGGAATCCCCTTGGATTAAAAACATATGCCTCGTTCGATAAATAGGCTATTAGCACAGAACGCCGCGCCACACAACACTCGCGGGCTCCGCGCTTCAAAACGCATCCCCCCAAAGAAAAACAAAGAACAATAAAGAACAACAAGAACAATTTGATCTCTGGAAAGGGCCACGGGTGTATAAGAATGCTGATTGGGAGCGACGACACGGGCGGACCGACCACACGTTCGGTCTGGCTCTGGTGAGGACAAGATGGATCCCCGACGGAAACTTGTTGCTCGGAACCGTAAGGAGGCTCGATGTTAGATACGCGAACTCTTTGCCGCGGTTTGGGCGCGGCGGCCCTGGCGGCCATGATTGCCATCGCCGCGTCCGCTTGGGCGAACGATATCCTCGACGATTGGGACTCGGTGAAAGCGCCCCCGAAGCCTGAGCTCAAGGCTGTGACGCTCCAGCCTTCCACCACCGCTCTGCTCATCCTGGACCTGACGAAGAACGGCTCCTGCAGCACGCGCCCTCGCTGCCAGGCCTCGGTTCCCAGCGTGAAGCGGCTCTACGACGCGGCCCGCGCCGCGGGAGCGATGATGTGGTTCAGCGTGGGAGCCAACACCAAACCCTCCGACCTCGTCGATCCCGGAATCGTTCCTCGCGAAGGCGAGTATTTTCCCCAGGCCGGACCGGACAAGTTTCTGGGCTCGAATTTCGAGGAGAAGCTGAAAGCGGGCGGCATCCAGACCGTCATCGTGTGCGGCACCTCATTTCAAGGCGTCGGCATTGGCACCGGGTCCGCCGCGGCACAGCGCGGCTACAAGGTCATCGTGCCGATCGATTGCCTCTCCTCCGAGGATCCCTACATGGAGCAATATTCGGCTTGGCATTTTTTCAAGGGCGGCCCGGCCGTCGTTACCAGGAATTCGACCCTGACGCGCAGCACCATGGTGAAGTTCGCTAACTGAAATCGTGCCGGCGCGGCGCGCCCGTCCGGACGCCCATCCGCACGCCCGTCCGGACAATTAAGGAGCTCTCCGTGAAACACGCGGTTTCTTGGATCACCGTGGTGGCTTTCGCGCTCGCTATTTCATCCGCCATGCGGGCCCAGTCCCGCATTACCCTGCTCTCTCCGGACCCGCTCAAGCCCGAAGTCGATCGGATCGTCAGGAATTTCGAAATGAAAACGGGCGACACCGTCCAGCAATCCTACGGCACCGGCGTCGGCACTCGAAAAACGGTTCAGGAAGGCGGAGCCCTGGACGTGACGCTGCTGTTCGCGCCCTTCGACGACGCCCTCAAGACCGGCAACGTGGATAAGAGCACGCAGACCGTGGTGGCCAGCGTTCGCTTGGCCTTGGCCGTGAAGAAGGGCTCGCCCAGCCCGGATATTTCCAGCGCCGCGGCCGTCAGAAAACTGCTGCTTGATGCCAGGTCAGTCGCCACCGTCGATCCCGCCCAGGGCAGCGTGGGCGGAGCCGCCCTTCTGGCGCTGGACAAAATGGGTATCACGGACCAGATCAAGCCCAAACTCAAGTATTTCTCCGGCGGTGGCGGCGTGCAGGACGCTGTTGCCAATGGCGAGATCGAAATCGCGCTGGGCCCCTATTTGAGCGACATGCGCAATCCGGGGCTGAATATCGTGGGAGCTCTGCCCCCGGACGCCTCTACTCCCATCGACATCACCGCCTGGGTCTCCACCAATGTGGGAAATCGCCAGGCGGCCCTCGCGCTCATCGATTATTTCAAATCCAAGGAAGTCGCCCCGATCTGGGAGGCAGCGAAAGTCTTTCCCGTCACGAATTGATGGCCAGAGAAACTCGGCCTCGCATTGCTGCCGCAAACCGGACCGGTCGACGTCCTCGTAATAGATCACGTCGAGCAACCGTCCGAGAATTGACGGCATCATCCACTTTATTTCTGGTAGCGTACCTGTCTGGCCCATCGGTTCCATTCTTACGCGGAGGTCGGAGCGGACTATGGGAAACCACTTCGCGGGCCCGGGTCACAGACGAAACTTCCCTCTGAAAGCGGCCTTGGCGGCGGCCCTGATGGGCGCGGTATGTGCGCCGCTGTGCGCGCAATCGTTCGCCGCTCAATCGCCCGCAGCGCAATCGTCCACGCAATCGCCCGCTCCTGATTGGCAGATCGTGGCCAGCCTCATCGACGGTGACGATGCAGATACCCGTCCCGCCGCGGCGCCGCGGGCTCGGCAGCGATGAACCATCAGTGAACACATTGACTGCCCGCTCGTCGAGATTCATGACGCGCCCTCCAGCCACAAGGCTACCCAGGCACTCTTTAGCTTCTCTTGGAGTTTCGTGAACCACACGCCAGTAGCTGCTCACTGGCGATGGGGGACGTGAGCGCCGGTTACTGCTCGGACCTCTCGTGTGCTCCACTGGGCCGCGATGGGGATCGACGAGTTGTGGCTGCAGGCGGCAGTGAACGCTGTCGTCCAGGACCAGCAAGTTGGGGTCGGGCAGGAGCCGGTCAACGATCCGGTCGCACGAGTCGATGCGCTGTTCCGGGGCTGGGCTGTTGGCTTCGCTGCCGAGCGCGCTGATGTCGAGACAGCGATCTTCACCGTCGGTTCGGCGGGGATGGCATCAGGACGAGTGCGCTGCGCTGCTGCGCGGACTCGACGCACGCAGACTCCACGTCGACTCCGCCGGCTACGCCTGGCCGCTTTGTGCCGAACCCAAGCCGGGGCAGGGCCGCTATGCGCTCTGTTGTAGGTCCGGTCGTGGCGTCACCGTGAACCAGGAGTACCTGATCCAGTTGGGAGCAGTCGCGGAACTCAGCCAGTTGCACGGCTGGCCGTCCGAGCGACTCCGGGTGGAGCTCGGCGAATTCGACGCGGCCGCCCTTGACGACTCCGGAACCAGCGTTCTCCTCATGGAAGCAAAGTGTCGAGCGGCTGGCCCATCCTCAAGTGCCGACACCCTGGAGAAGCTTCTGCGCTCATGGCTCAGGTACGCGCGCGATGGCGCACCGGTCCGTGGGACCAACGCAGCTAACAAGTACCTGTATCTCCGAGACCGTGTGACCGACGGTCCCGTCACAGTTGTTCTGGTCGCTGCCGGCGCGTGGTGGTGGTTGCGCGCAAACACGGTGGGACGACGCCGTCGTCTTCGAAGAGGCGAGCCCGCTGGATTACTGATCCCGAAAGGCGCGGACAAGCGCTTGCGTCGCGCTCCCGACGTTCGGGGGTGGGGGTGGTCGACCAATGGATCCGTGGATCCTCGCTCTGGGGCAGGATGTCCGCGTCACCCGTAAACAGATGGGGCCATCCGTACGACGGTACGGGCCCGGAGGCAGACGGCCGATGGTCGAAGACATGCAGCCGGTGCCGGCCAGCGAGGCTTGCGCGCATGCTTTGGAGCATACGAAGGGACCATTGGACGAGTCCTGGCAGGAGGAACAGTGGTCGAAGGGCCCCGTCGAGGTAGCGCTGCTGCGGACAGCACACCCGGACTTCGACGGCGTCGTGAGGCTCACGAAGAACGAGCGCATGGCCGACATCCTTGAGCGGTCACGGGGAGACATTCTCGCGGGGACTTTCCCGCGGGCGGGGCGGATCGAGGCGGGCGGCGAAATCCCTGCGGTGATGCTGAGAGCGACGACAGTGGTGAGTTGTTCGTGGCTGATGGGCAGGGGCGAGTGTTCACGGCACTCTGGCACGGCGTCGAGCGCATCGATGCTTACGTCTTTCATCGTCCGGGCGTGCGTCCGCTCCCGTAGGGCCTCCGATACCCAGCCGATCCATGACCAAGTCCGGCCCCGAGCAAAGGACGTTCGGCCGTGGAACCATCGGCCGATGTGACTACCAGCCGACCTAAGGAAGCAACGTCACCAGGGCGGCGAGCCCACCAGAGCTTCCGCTTGACGGAGCAGCGACTCATCGAACGCGGAGTACAGGCCTTCGACGAATTGTCGCCATCCAGTCGCGTCGGCCTTCCGAAACTCACCAGACGGCGGCCGCGCCGTGTGCACGATTGTTCCCCGATCCCCAACAAGTCGATCGAGCTCTGGCTTCTTGTCCTCCACACCGTCGAAAGCCACTACGCCGACCAGGTCGAACAACTTGCCGACCTGCACGGGGCCCGCTGTGTTCATACCAAAGTCAGACGCGCCTTCCTCAGAACCGACGGCGCGCTTCGTCACCAATTCGATCCAAAGGCCCCGCCAACCGGGATGCACTGACAAAGTCCAAGCATCGTGCCTTGCCAACTCCACCCTCGGCTTGTCGGGTACGGTCTCAGGCGCGATGTTCGCGGCAATGAATTTGACCGACTCGATCGGCGACCTGCTCCACGTAGTTCTCCCAGACCGTGTAGGCCATCGCGGTCGCCGACAAGAAGAGCGACTCTTCCTTCTTTCCGGGCTTGCCCGCGCCGGTCTTGCCGTACGACAAGACGTTGTCAACGATCTGCAGCCCCTCGTCCGCCAGTTGCGACGCTTCGCTCCAACCCACCCTAGGAGCATGGCACCCACGGGAATTCTGCGCACGACTGCCAGGATCGAGTAGTAGTCAGTGGGGTCGTCACTCGGATAGCCGTGCACGACGGGGCGCCCCGCCGGGTCGTCGCGCGAGGGCCCGGCGCGTCTCTAACTACGATCGCACATTTGGTTGCAACCTACGGGTTGACCTCGGTGTGGGGGAGCATCCCCGAAGTGCCGGTCGGGGACGCGCCAGAACGTGCGCGCGACACCACACACGGGAGGATGAGGTGCGCGCCATAGCGGCACGTATGCCCTCCCCACAGGCACGAGGTCCATCGGCTGACGTGTGGCAGCATCCATTGCGGTAGGGGAGTACCTCTGCTACTCCAACTGCTACTCCATTCCAGCGGACTGGAGCGGTTCCAGCGGTCTCCAGCGGAAGCGTTCATCACCTTGCCAAGGGCGAGGGTTGCGCTGTCGAAACGCGGCGGGTCGGATCGCGAAACCTGAGAGAGCATTGCGGAGATTTTCGTCCGCGCCGCGGTTCGCACAGTCGCCGTCAGGACCGCTTCCGCCCTCTGACTACCTTGAGACCAACGGGCAGAGTCTCGTTCCCGAACGCGTCCCCTACGGTCGCCTCGACACCGAGGTCGCCCAATGACGACGGAATTGTTCGTGTATCGATCAGGACATTGTCGTGTCGCTCGTAGCCGCGGCGCCAGCACCCGTCGCCCGCGGGGACGAACGTTGTCATCTCGCGGACGAACCGGTTTGGCGACGGAGCGGAGAACTCGGTGACGATCGCCCAATCGTCGCCCACCCGTCCGAGGTTCGGGGCACCCCGACGGGCTTCGCCCCATTCGAGATCGCAGATGTCGATCGCGAGCACGCCGTCGGGTCGGAGCGCTGAGGCGATCGCCTCGAGGGCTCTGGTGATCGCGGCCTCGTTCGGGAGGTAACTGAGGACGTGCCCGATCGAAACGATGGCGTCCGCCGCAGGGAGCGCGGCGTCTGGTAGCACGAGCTCTCGGATGTCAGCGCCTGGGGCAACTTCTCGAGCGAGGTCGAGCATGGCCGGCGAGGCGTCGGTTGCGATGACCCGATAGCCAGCCCCGATGAGGTACTTGGTCAGCAGCCCGCTGCCGCAGCCCAGTTCGAGCACGAGCCCACCCCGGGCCCGGACCGGCTCGAGCAGGTCGAGGATTCCCGGGGCACAGCGGTCGGCATGGAAGCTGAATCCGAGGTGATGAACAAGAGCCAAGTCGCGGTCCGTAGTACGGCTCTGGGGTGCCCTGCATGGCTAGATCCTTGCGCATTCGCCGCGGGCGAGGTCAGAAACCGGAGCGCCGATCTCGGGGGTCCAGCGAGGCCGACCAGGACCGCGGCCCGCAGCTGCACGTCGCCACCCGGCCCAGGAGGCGACCCCAACTGCCCTGATGGCGCCTGGTCGATGAGGCCCTCGCCCTCCGGGCCTGCGCCTGGTGTTCTGGCCTCTGACGGACCGGCCCCGAGGCAGCCGCAACCTCTTTATGGGCTTGCGTGTGGTGTTCTGGCCTCTGACGGACCGGCCCCGAGGCAGCCGCAACCTCTTTAGGGGCGGTCAGGTCCGTGCGAAGTCCGTGGAACGTTGAAAGAACGTTGCGCACCAACGACAAACGACGACAAACGTCTGAGCAGGTCAGAGCAGATAACGAGCCTGTGACCAGGGACTTCGTAAGCGGCGGAACCGCCCTTACAAGGCGGGAGCCGGGGGTTCGAGTCCCTCAACGCCCACCAAGTCCAGACGCCCGCTCTCAGGGATGTGACCCGCGCGCGAGTGGCCGTGACACGGCTCAAGTCCGTGAGAAGTCCGTGGGCGAATTCGCCGCCCCGTCCAAGAGGTCTGGCATCACTGACCCGACCATCCCTCACGATCAGCACAACCCCCTGTCCGGAGAAGCGGTGGAACCTCACCTTCGCGGTGGGATGACTGGTGATGCTGGAGTTCGTTGGTGTGGTAGGGGACCGCGTGGGTTGACGGCAATACTTCTTGGATCAGATGGTCCTTCGAGAGGGCCCAGGATGGCGGCCGATACGGCCGCGGGCGTGGTTCTTGGGTTTGGTCAGACACGAGCATGGAGCAATGTCGGTCGCCGAGCGGTGGTCCGAGGCCCTCGCTGGGTGGGCGATCCGGAAGAGATCCTGGCGGTGGCTCCCGAGTCGCCGTGGGGTTTTCCAACCGAGGTGTTCGTCACCGCGGCACGTGAGGCCCTTGTGGCCCCTCCGACGCCGACGCACCGGCGGGCTCTCGAGGCACTTCCGCTGGGTGGGGTAGTGCTGGATGTCGGCGCCGGGGCGGGGGCGCGAGCCCTCGAGCTTGCCGTTGACGCCACGGGCCGCAGTCGTTGCGGTGGATCAAAGCGCCGCGATGCTCTCCGCGTTTGGTGGTCTTGCGCGGGACCGGGTAGCGGTCGAGGTCGTGGAGGGAACGTGGCCCGAGACGGCCGATCGGGTCGGCTCCGTGGATGTAGCGGTTCCCGCGCACGTCGTCTACAACGTCGCCGATCTTGCAGGCTTCGTGGTGGCGCTCGACGGGCGAGCCCGAGACCGGGTGGTGCTGGAGTTCACGACAACACATCCCCTAGCAGTGCTGTCTGGGCTATGGAAGCATTTCTGGAACCTCGACCGGCCGTCGACCCCGACCGCCGAAGACGTGCTGGCGGTGGTGGGTGAGGCGATCGGAGTGCCTCCCCACGTTGAGCGCTGGGTAGGATGCTCACCCCCTACTTGGGCGAGTCGATGACGACCAGCTGATCGGCTGGATCCGGCGTCGCCTATGTCTGCCGGCGAGTGCCGACTCCGCCATCCGGGAACAGATCGGTTCGACGAAGGCGCTCCGCACCGCTCCGATGGTGAGCGCCTGGTGGCCCTAAGGCGAGTTCTCCTGCATGGCGCATCTGTCCGCGGTAGTGGCCGATGGCGCCCCGGGTTTCCGCGGCCGCGCGGGAGCATCGAAGGCGACTGTTGCCAACGCCGCCCACGCGTCGCCTCCCGCTTGCAGTGGGATGGTCAGGTTGTAGATCGGGCGGCGACGCCTGCGGCGCACTCGGTGGTGCAGTGTTGCTTGTGGCATGCGTGGTCGACCTTGTTGGTTTGCCGAGCACCCGACGATTGACTGCGATCTGAGTCCGACGGTCATCTCGGCCACCTACGCTGAGTGGTCGTGGCGTGTGTGCTCTCGGGGGTGGATTGGTCGGCTCGACCGACACGATTTGTGTTGTTTACCATGAGGGTGGTGTCGGCAAGACGACTGTGGCTGCTGCCACTGCGGTTAGCGCTCACGGATACCGGATTGCGAGTGCTGCTGGTCTCGACCGATCCGGCATCGAACCTCAGGGATGTCTTCGAGTTGGCAACCAAGGAGGAGCCGGTCGCCGTGGGCGCGGTCCAGGGTCTCGACGTGATGGATATCGATCCGCAGACGGCGGCTGCGGAGTATCGGTCCCGTGTGATCGATCCCTACCGCGGTGTGCTGCTGGACGCGGAGATCACGGCGCTGGAGGAGAAGCTGGCCGAGCCGCGTGCACGGTCGAGGGTCGCGGCGTTTGACGCTTTTGCTCGTCTCTTCGCCGAACCGGCGCTGATCAGCACCTACGACCATGTCGTCTTCGACACCGCCCCGACCGGCCACACCCTTCGCCTCTTGAGTCTGCCGGCCGCGTGGTCGGACTACCTCGGTGCGAACCCCGATGCCGCGACTGCTGCTCGGGCCCCTCGGCGGGGTGCAGGACCATCGCCCGGTCTACACGTTCCCGCCGTGCGGACGCTCCGGCGCGCAGACCTCTGTGGTGTTGGTGGCCCGCCCCGATCCCGGCGCGCTCGCCGTGGCGGCCACGGCGGCCGCCGAACTACACGACCTCGGAATCGATCACCAGGCGCTCATCGTCAACGGCGTGCTCACGCACCCGCTCGTGGGTGATCCCGTCGCGGGGGCATACACGGCCGAGCAGCACCGGGCACTCGAAGCGCTCCCATCGCCACTCGACCGTCTGCCCGCGGCAATGGTCCCGCTCGTCTCGATCGAGGTGGTCGGTGTCGGGGCGCTCCGCGGCCTGGCCCGCGGGCACCACCTCCGAACCGGAGGCCATCGCCGCAGGTCCGCCTGTTGTATCCCCTCGGCGCGCAGGTCTCGGTGATCTGGTCGATCAGCTCGACGTGTCCCACCACGGCGTGATCTTGATCACTGGCAAGGGCGGTGTCGGCAAGACAACCGTGGCTCGACTCATCGCCGTCGAGCTCGCCCGACGTGGAAGCCGAGTCGGGCTGTCCACCACCGACCCGGCCAATCTCCGCCGCCGCCATCGGAGAGGACCTTCCGAGCCTGACGACCAGCACGATGGATCCCGAGGCGGTGACCCGCGACTACGTCGTGGGCGTCAACGCCGCGGCGAAGCGCGGGCTCGACCAAGAACGACTTGACCTGCTCGCCGAAGACCTCCGGTCTCCGTGCTCACAGGAAATGGCGGTGTTCCAGGCGTTCCGTCAGCTCCTCCGCCGGGGCCGCGACAAGTTCGTTGTGATCGATACCGCACCGACCGGACACACGCTGTTGCTCCTGGACGTAACCGGCGCCTTCCACCGCCAGGTCATGCAAGACCCCAGCCAACCGGCCGCGCATGTGGTCACGCCTCTGATGTGGCTCCAAGATCCGGACTACAGCCGAGTCCTCATCGTCACCCTCCCGGAGACGATCCCGGTGAGCGAAGCCGCAGACCTCCGAGACGACTTGCGGCGTGCCGGCATCGAACCCTTCGGATGGATCATCAACGCAACCCTCTCCGGTTCAGGCACCCAGGACCCTGTACTCGAGGCCCGTGGCCGCCTCGAACACCGCCAACTTGACCGCATCGATCGCCTCACCCCTCGAGTCTGGACCCTGCCGTGGACGGAGAACGCCTGAGGCGTATGCGTATCTCGCTGGTGCACCGGGCGCGTCTCCTCGATCCGCGCCTTCAGGTGCGGCGCAGACGTTTGTGGTGCCCGTGAGCCGTTTCACCAGGTGCAGGGGTAGTCACTCGTGGGCTTTAGCCGCAGCGGGCCTGCGATTCGGGGACCGTCGCGCAGCACAAGGAGTCGCCGGCGTCGTCGACGTGAGCTGACGATACGCCGAAGGTGTCGGAGTCGGCCAGGACGGTGTAGACCTCCCAACGCTCACCGCCGGGGCTCGTGACCCAAACCTTGTCTTGTGCGGCGAAGCAGCAGGTGGCGTTGAGTTCTTCGTCGGTGGAGAAGCCTTCGTCGCTGAGCCGGGTGTGTTCTCTGTGCGACGCTGTCGGTGGGGTGACCTCGACGCCGAGGTGGTTGAGGGTGCCGCCATGGCTCGGGGCTTTCGAGCAGGACAAGCTTGAGCGGTGGGTCGACGATGCAAAGTTGGCGTAGCCGGGCTTCACTTTGGCCGGTCCGGTGTCGAACAGCTTGGAGTAGAAGGTGATGGCCTCGTCGAGGTCGGCGACGTTGAGGGCGAGTTGGATACGCGACATGGTGATTCCTCTCAGGTATATTGATCTTGGTCGATGGATAGATCCTCGCGGATATATCGACACTTGTCAATAGATGGAGGAGGGGTAGCTTTGGCTGCCACGCAGCGGTCGCTCGTTCGCCTTGATGATGGTGGGTGTTGTCGGCCGCTGTTGGCGGCGCCGCTGAGCGAAGCCGACGCGGAGCAGCTCGCCAAGATGTTCCGCAGGCGCTGGCGGATCCGGTTCGGCTCCGGCTCCTGAGTCTCGTCGCGGCGGGAAGGGGCGCGAGGTCTGTTCGTGCGATCTCGAGGAGCCGTTGGGCAAGTCCCAGCCCACGATCAGTCGCCACAGCGAGGCGCTCGCGGATGCCGGCCTCCTCGAGGGGGAGAAGGTTGGACGCTGGATGATGTGGCGGGTCGTCCCCGAGCGACTCCGCGCCCTCCGAGTTGTGCTGTCGTAGGGCAGCGGGCCGGCGGCTGGTGGCGCTAGGGGCGAGGGCTATGCGATGGGGCTGGGGATGTTGAGTGAGGTGATGAGGGTCTCGACACGGCGGCGGATGTCGTCACGGATCGATCGGACGGCTTCCAGGTCTTTGCCGGCGGGGTCGTCGAGCTCCCAGTCTTCGTAGCGCTTGCCGGGATACAGGGGGCAGGCGTCGCCACAGCCCATGGTGATGACGACATCAGCGGCTCGCACGATCTCTTCTGTCCCAGGGTTTTGGGAATTCGCCTCGGACGTCGATGCCGACTTCGGCCATGCCCTCGATCACGGCTGGGTTGATCTGCGAGTCAGGTTCGGTCCCACCAGACCAGACGTCGACCTGGTTCCCGGCGAGGTGTCGGAGCCAGCCGGCGGCCATCTGTGACCGACCGGCGTTGTGCACGCAGAGGAAGAGGACGGCCGGAACCCCGACAGGACCCATGCCATCGACGCGGGCGAGCGCGCGGAGGCGCTCCCGCGTGAACTTCTCGGTGAACAACGGTAGGTATGCCCTGACCTTTCGCCAGCAGAACACTTCAGGGAGTCAAGGATGAACCGTTCGATCGTCTCAGGGCCGAACGTTCCGGCGAAATCGCGTTCAACGTTGGCCCGCGCCGTGCGGACCAGCATCTGCTCGTCGAGGGGCAGATCCTCGATGTGATGGGGTTGGCTCATGGCTCGCTCCTTGGATACGGACTCACGGATACGGACTCACGGCTTCGATGCGACAGGCGTTGTGGGATAGAACAGCCGGATCAGCCCGTAGGCGATGACCGCACCGATCAGCTGCATCGCTTCGGTTCAGGCGCTGTGGGAGTAGTTGCGGAGCCCCTGCAAAATCCTCTTGACAAGGTTTTTCACGTGGGGCTGTTTTCGAGCTATAGCCAGGGTAGGATCAGGTCCTGGAACCGACCGCAGCGGGTTTGGCTTTGGGCGGATTGCCGGGGTGTTGAAGCGAGATATGAGCTTCAATAGATTCCAGATTCGAGCTGCGTGAAAACGCGCGCTCCACCATGCTTTCGAACATCGGAATCAGCGAGCCGGAAGCCGCCGGATGTTGAAGATCCGCCAAGCCCTGTTCCCATCGCTCGGTCTGCAGGTGGTTGACGGCGGGCACGCGCACGGCTTGGCGCAAGAGCGCGTAGCCGACCCAAACAGCAATGGCGAGAACATAAACGGTCATGTTGATGAGGTTGAGATTTTCGAGCGTGACAAATCCTCCCGAATGCAACGCCATCAGCATCAATTCCACACCGGCGAGAAGCCCAAAGCCGCAAGAGATCCCAAAACTGACCTGCCTCTTGGATACTCCCAGGAAGCGCGCAAACAGGACTAAGAAGAAGATGAGGCCGACCTGCACGATGCGGACCGACCGCTGCAGAGTGGTGAGCGCATGCATCATCGGACTGTTGTCGGAAGATTTCGAGAAAGCGACGACCACTGAAACCAGCAGCAGCACCACGCCCGCCCACTTGAACAGAAGAGTGCCCAGATCTTTCAGCGTGTGATAGGGACGAAACACGTCAAGGAAAATCTCGTGAATCACTTTGAAGCCAAGAAACGCGTTGACCGCCTCGCCCAGCCAGAATAGACAGAAGTACACCTCGTTCGAGCGCATGAGCCAAAGCGGAAAGAGAACAGCAAAATTTGCAATCCCTGCCAGCAGGAACAAGAAAAACACGGGAAACTGCTTGTGCAGCTTGCGGCGCCAAAAGACCACCGCTGCCACCGATTGCAGGATCGGTTGCGAGCACCACAAACAAAGAACGACGGTATGGCTGTTCAGAGTCATGGCACGTTCTGGGAAGGACGTGGCCAACGCAACGCGCCGCGTCTCGGCCCTCCCCCACATCCTGAGGCCGGTTGCCCCTAAAGGTCAACCTACTTAAGTAACCTTGGTAACCATTACCTGCTTGATCGCGGAGTGGAGCAAGGGCGGGCGTACGTCATCCATGCTGTCATCCGAATTCGGGCGTGGAATGCAAGTAGGCGCGCATCATGCGCACTTCATCGTCTTTTTCGTCGAGGTTGTGGAGAAGGATGTCGCGCAACGAAATGACGCCCTTCAGTTCACGTCCCGAGCAGACCGGCAGATGGCGAAAGCCATGCCGCCTCATCAGGGTCATGCAGGTCTCCAGGGGATCGCTCGGAGCAACCGTCAGCGGATCATCCGTCATAACCTGGCTGACCAGGGTGCGGGCGGGATCCTTGCCGCCGACCACCACGCGGATCATCAAGTCGCGCTCGGAGAAAATGCCGACGAGTTGGCCGTCTTGCAGAACCGGTACGGCTCCGATGTTGTGCTCCACCATCATTCGCGCGACCTCGAGCACGGTCTGGTGGGCCTCGGCGGATACGGTGACTTGATTCCTGAGCAGATCGCAGATCAACATTTGCACCTCCCGTGGACTTGTGCCGGAAAGCGATGCACCGGGCGAACGTCATCAAATTCGTCTTGATCGAAGGAAGCAAAACCGTATTATGTCTGGACCTGCGGCGGAGACGGAGTATATGTCGAAAATCGTTCAGGGGAAAGAAAAAAATGCGGTTGCGTGGCGGCGGGACTTCGCCCCACCAGGATGGGGCAAAAGCACCCCCACACATACTAGACGTTTATGCACCCGGCCAACGAAATGACGTAGGATCTGGCGACCAAAGCGGCGGGCATGTCCTCGGCGTCGCGGGCGGTGACGATCAGGTTGTAATCTTCACTGGCCCGAAGACGACTGAAGATCGGCGTCACTTCTTGCGGTTCGACCAGCGCCAGGTAGCGCAGGAAGCTGAAGACGTCCTCGGTGGGTTCCAGGCCCGGAGCAACGAAAGAGACTTCGACATCTTCGTGATGGAAGTGCCATCCCAAAGAAGCGGCCAGGCGCACCGCTTGCTCATACACGGCGGGCGGCAGGACCCCGGGGGCGGGGTTGTCAAACACGATGCGGAGCTTGCGCTCATCTTCGCGGCTGAACTCGCGGACTTTGAGCGCGCCGGTGCGCGCCGTGGCCTTCCAGTCGACATGGCGGGCAGAGTCATCGGGCTGGTACTCGCGGATGAGGTAAAGATCGTTGCCGCGACCGCGCACAAAGGTTTCGAACTCACCGGTCACCATGGGAAGAGCTTCGCTGAACTGTTCGGTGGGCTCGACAACGGGATACACGATCACTTCGCGGGCCAGGTTGATGCGGCGGGTTTTCATCAGGAAAGAAAATGGGAAGCGCGTCGCCAGACCGAAGTTTTTTTCCGAGTAGCGGCCGCGGGCGGGAAAATTTATTTCCAGGTCGGCGCGGAGCTCCTGTCCGGGAGCAAGAAAAGGGAAATAGATGGATTCTTGCAGGATCGGCTTTTCGTCTTCATCGCGCACGCGGCGCAGGCGGCGGTCGGGCAGTTGGAACCACTGGTTCTGCGGCGCGCGATTGCGAGGCCAGCCGAAGGTCGAGGCTTCCCACCGCCACCGGTCTTTCTTATTCTTGCGTTTCGCGGGAACCACGCGCACGGAAAACGAGGGCAGCCACGTACTGGTGTTGCTCAAGAGCAGGCGTGCCAGCATGGGACGCGCGGCAAAAACGTGTTCGGGCAAGTGGACATCGAGCGTGAGACTGCGGAGCACCAGCGCCGAGGCCATGCCGGAAACGAGAACGGCAGAGAGCAGCGTGGCCACGATCACGTAAAGCAGGTTGTTGCCGGTATTGATGGCGGCGATTCCAATCACCACGCTGATCAGGATGTAGATCATGCCGGCGCGGGTGACGTCGTAATCCATCGCCTCGCGGACCCGGGACGCCACGACGCGACGCGCCAGGTAGGGCACCGTGGTCAGGCCGACGAAACTAGCCAGCAGCAGTGCCGCTGACGCCATGATGATGGTTCCCCAGACGCTGCCTGCCTCGCGCGTTACAGTGGAAAACAGCGCCGCACCGAAAGCCAGCGTGAGGCCCACGATGGCCAGCAGGAATCGCACCCAGACCTGCGAAAGTCCCAGCCGTGGGAAGAGCGATGCGGATGCGGACTGCGGGTTGGTTTGCGCGCGTTCGGAAATCACGTTGCTCTCCCAGTGCCGGGTGATCCTTCTGCCAGCATATGACGGCGGAGCGGCGAGGGGAAGTGACCGAAGACACTTTGGGCGAGATGCAAAAGACAGGGCACCCTGAGAAGACTCCGGATGCCCGTTCCTATTCATCTCCGACGATTTGGAAGCTGAGCCTCTACTCGCCCGGAGGCTTCTGCTTTTCCCGCTTTTGCCGTTCCTCTTCCTGCTTTTTCTCCTCGGGCGTTTGCGGCTTCGATTGCTGCTTCTGCGGCGGAGCCGCCGGTCTCTCCACTGCCGGAGGAGGCGTGCGCTCCTGCGGACGTTCAGCCGGAGGAGGAGTTTGCAGACGCGGAGCCGGTTGGTTGCGGTTAGGCGGGGGCTGATTGCTTTCCGGACGAGCAGGTTCGGAACGATCGTTCGGCTGCGTCGCAGGCGGACGATTCATCTCAGGCGGGGGCTGAGGACGATTCGGCTGAACCGGATTCGCCGCGGCGGGCCGCTCGTTCAAAGCAGGCGGATTGCCGGGCCGATTCATCGGCTGGTTCATCGGCTGATTCGCGGGCGGTGCGGGTTGACCCGGACGCGCGACGTTGGGCGGGTTGCCGGGCCGACCCACATTCGGCGTAGCCGGTTTGCCTGGAGGCGCCTGCTTCACCATTGGCCGCGCTGCTGCGGTATTGGCCGGACGCAGAGTCTGCACTTCGCTTCTAGCCAACGGTTGTCCGGGATGCGCTGCCAGAGCTTGCTGCTGTTTTGCGAAGGGCACCGGCGGCGGCGGAGGGGTCTTCTTGGCGACTACCTGTCGGCTCGCTACCGCTGCGGGCGGCGCGGCCACGCGACCCGCCGACGCAGCCCTCGCACCCAACATGCTCTCACGCGTCGGAGCCACGGCGATCCGCGAACTCATCGGCGCCGAGGCGATATCGCGCGCGCTCATTGTAACTGCGACCTTGGCCACCGGTTGCGCGCTCACGAACGCGTGCTGCGGAACCACCATCACCGCGCCTTGGACGTTGCGGTTGGCGTACGTAATGTTCGTGATATTCGTTGTGTTGTTGATGATGGTTGTGTTGTAGACATTGGTGACGGTGGTGATGTTCACCGTCGTACTGCTGATGTTGACGCGATTCACGTACGCCAGGCTGACGTGATACGACGGCACATACACTTCCCGCGGACCGAGCGCGAACCATCCGACATTGCCGCCGAAACCGCCCGGCCCTCCTCCGATGAAGACAACCAGCGCGGGCGCATACACCGCTCGCACTGCCACGGGCCCGGCCACCCAGCCCCAGCGTCCGCCGACACTCACCCAGCGTCCGTAGTGGAACGGGGCGTAGCCCCACGATGAGTCATCAACCCACGTCCATCCCCAGGGAGAAATCCAATCCCAATGGCCCTCATGATAGGGCGCCCAACCGAGAGCGACCTGGTTGGGAAACCAGACATGCCCGTAGTTCGAATCGTCGCGCCAGTCGCCATAGTCATCGAGATCGTCGTAGCCGACTACATCGTGCGACAGATACTGCGCCGAACGGGAATAATCGTAACGGTGGTCGCGGCCGTCGGACCAGGTGTCAAAATCGTCCGGGCCCCAGATATCAGCCACATCGACGTTCAGATAGTCCGTTCCGCTGAACGTGCCCCTCTGCCCGCCGTTCAGTGTGTAGGTCTCGCCGTTGCCGGTGGCCTCGCCTTCGCCGGCGCGCACGCTTATCACTGTGTAGCTTCCGTCGGCGCTCGCCTCCAACCGATAATGCCCGGGCTGGAAAACCGTAAACGCCTGGTTCGGAGTATCGACTTCGAAGTCATCGTCATCACCCAGTCTGCGCACCGTGATATTGATCGAACCCGAGGTCAGTTGGATCTGCACCGTATTGTCATCGAGGTTAAGAAAAGAAAAACCGGTGTTGGCCGCCAATCGAATCACTGCCGACCCCAGTTGCACTTCGGCGCGCGAATCCTGATCGGTCCAGAGCTGATCGCCGGTGCTCATGGGACGGTTGGGAACCGCTCCTACCCAATCCGTCTCGCCGGCAGGCTGGAATGAAACGGAACCCTGCAGGTAGCCGAGACGAGCGACGCGACCGGGAGGATCGTCCTGTTGATCTTGAGCTGATGCCCGTGTGGGTAGAAAGATCGTGGCCAGCGCAATTCCTAACACCAGGCTGCACCAGCCGGACTGCTTCAGCGTCTTGGTCACATTTGTCATAGAAGTGCCTCTCAAGCTTCTCCGCGAACGGCAAGGACCAAAGTTCGCGGAATTCCCGTCAATCTTGTGATGATGGAGATCGTGGCTTCAGGCAGACTTGGACGCGTCTGACCACGACCCACGGACGAACGTGTCGTAACAAGCGAATGCACTCGGCCGACACGCTTTAGCGGAATTATTGAGACTATCTGAGGATAGCAGGTCGGCTGGATCGCTGTCGCGACATTGCCAGCTCATCAACAATTCTCAGCCATGCGATCTGCGTCACTCAACTTTGTTATCTGGACGTGGCGGACGCTGGCGGCGATATCTCCACCACAAGAACAGAATCACGACTCCGGCGACAATCAAGACGGCGATATTGAAACGCTGCATGGTGCGCAGCAGGGTGTGCCAATGATGCCCGAACAGGTATCCGGCGCTGGCGATGACGGTGACCCAGGCGACCGCGCCGAGGAAGTTGAAGAGAGCGAAAGCTTGCCAGCGCATACGCAGCACGCCAGCCAGAGGGCCGGCGAAAACGCGCAGGCCGAAGATGAAGCGGGCAAAGAAAATGGCGGCTGCGCCGTAGCGGACGAACATCTCCTCGCCGCGTTTCAGAGAAGCCGGCGAAATCCTCAGGACGCTCTGATAACGATCGAGCAAGGGACGCCCGCCATAGTAGCCGACGGCGTATCCGAGATCGCCGCCCAGCGTGGCGGCGCAGGTGGCTACCACCATGATCCATCCGAGATGAAGTTGGTGTTCGGAATAGGCCAGGAAACTAGCCAGCAGCAGTGTGATTTCACCGGGGACGGGGATGCCGGCGCTCTCCGACAACAACGCCAGAGCCACGGCCCAGTAGCCGTAGTCGGCGACGAATTCGCGCAGGGAGTGAAAAGTCGTGGGATGCATAAAGCGAAGATCAGTATGGAAGATTAGCAGGTTGCAGAAAAACCGGAGGCTGACACCCAGCCCCTAAAGGGGCGTCCGATTCCGAAGCTAGCGGCATCGCTAAAGCGATGCCCTGATACGAGGCTTGAGGAAATCAATGAGCGCACGGTTGAAGTCCTCGGGCGCTTCTTCGTAGGGTAGATGGCCGACGCCTTCGAAGGTCACCAGACGGGCATCGCGAAAATTCCGGCGCAGCGGCTCCGCGGATCGAAAATCAACGGCGCGGTCTTTCGTTCCCCAGATGAGGAGAGTGGGGTAATCGCGAATCTTGGGGAGCGCCCTTTCCAGTTCCGCGAGGTCTGCCGTCCAATTCCCTACGATGCGCGAAGCATGACGGAATACATGATTCTGGAGTACCGGCAAGCGATAGCCCGCGAGCGAATCGGGCGGTATTTTTGATCCGGCGCCAAACATGCGACGCAGCCAGAGGTAATCGAGGAAGCGCCAGCGCTCGATCGTATTGCGGAAAAGCACGGAGCCGAAGGCACTGCCCAAGAAAGGCGCAAGCCGCTTGCCATGCTGCGACCTTATGTTAACGGGCGCCACCAGGATCAGTCGTTGCAGGCGGGTGTCGTGTCTTTCAGCGCAGATAGCAGCCACCATGATGGCCACGCCGCCGCCGTGAGATGTACCTAGCAGATCGAAATCCTTGATGCCGACAGCGTCCGCGAACTCGAGGACGCGCTCAGCGGTGGCGCGCGTGGTGCAGTCCATGCCCTCTTTAGCGGTTGAGAATCCAGCGCCCAGATTGTCGATGGCATAAACGGTCGCATGGGGAGCCAGCGCGGGGATGGCGAATCTCCAGGAAAAGGAGTATCCCATCAGACCGTGAACCAGAATGAGCGCCGGGCCTGACCCGGCCTTTAGGTAGCGCATGCGTCCGTCGGCGAGTTCGAGCCAGTGCTCTTCAATTTCAGTTTCAACTGACGCAGCGCCCGGACTGGTCTTGCCCGCGTCGGCGGGAACGAATTTTTCTTCGGGATGTTGCGTTTCGGTGGGCAACGAATTCCTCGCAGACGGAGTCTTACTAAGTGATATCGCCTCTATCGCTCTTGGGGAGCTGAATTCTGGCTCCCCTTCTTTTTTGGTCCGAATCCTGCGTTAAGACGGCGGGAGACGAGGCAAGCCGCCTCTCGACAGTTGGAGTTTTCTAGCCTTTCGGATTCTCTGGATCCAAACCGGCCGCGGTCATGATGGCGCGTCCCAATTCTTCGGCGGAAACGGCGAATCCTTCGGCTGGCGCCTGGCCACTGGCGTCTTCTACGGCGTCGGGCGCGACGAAACGATAGCCTCGTCCGACTACGGTTTGCAGGTACTGCGGCTCGTCGGCATCGTCGGCCAGGGCGCGGCGGATCTTGCGGATGGCAGTATTGATTCCCTGTTCGACGTCGACAAACACGTCTTTGCTCCACAACTCGCTGGAAATCTGCTCGCGAGTGACCAGTTGTCCCCTCTTTTCAACCAGGAACATGAGCAATTGCAGGGGCAGGCCCTCGAGCCTTATCGGACTGCCACTTCGGCAGAGCTGAAAACGGCCGTAATCAAGCTCGAATTCGTCGAAACGGATCTTCTTAACTGGCTTATCCGGCAAGCGGAACTCCTGGGGTAAACGGCAGACGCGGCAAGCCGCGTCTCTACCGGTGCGAATCGGTGGTACGAAATTCTGTTCTGCCGGGCTGGATGTGTCAAGCACGCGATCATGAATTTCTTCAGATCAGTTCAGACGGCTTCAGACTGGCTCCATGGACGTTTCCAGGAATCAGGCGCAACATCACACTCACTTGCGGGATTTGCTCCCCTCTCCTAGGCGAGTCAGGTGGGGCACAGTAAGTGGGGGGTTCAGGAAACGGGGAAGGTTCTTGAACCCCCCCAACACCAAGGTAGGGTTTGGGCACGTCACCTCACTTCACTTCAGATACACGCCCGCCACAAAATCCGCTAGCTCCCTCATGCATACCCAGCCTCCCAGACCCTCTTCCCGTAGGCTAAATGGTATCCAAAAAACAGAAGTTGCCTTCCAAAATTCATAGCCATCATCTGAAATCCTCACTATAATTGCGGAAGTCGCTCTATGGCAGCGACTTAGGATCGTTGGGCACGATTGGAGGGTGGCAGTGAAGTTGCTTATATTTGAACGGCACGGAGCGTCTGGCCGAGCCGCCGCTGCAACCGTCCCAGTCCGAGAGTTGCAGACCGAGTCGCGAACTGAGTCGCGAAATATGAACCGCGAATTTGAGGCCCGCTTTACCGCCATCCTGCTGACTCTTCTCACAGTAGCGGCAGTGCTTTTCGCCGGTTTCAATTACAAGATCGAGCACCAGACAGCGATTCCCGACGACGGCGCGTGGTGGATGGAACAGAACGGCCACCTGGTCGCGGATCGACTCGAGACTGGCGGTCCGGCGGAGCGGGCTGGAATCCGCCGCGGTGACGAGGTGGTCAGCGTCAACGGCCGCGCGGTCGGCACTTCGGCGGCGGTGACGCGCCAGATTTATTATTCCGGCGTCTGGTCAAAGGCAACCTACTCGCTGATCCGCGGCTCGGTACCGCTCGATGTGGAAGTGGTGCTGGCTCCCGCCGAGCGTTCCATGAACGATTGGCTGCGGCTGATCGCGCTCATTTACCTGGGCATTGGCCTTTACGTTCTGATGCGGCGCTGGACGGCGGTGGGCTCCACTCATTTTTACATTTTCTGTCTGGTATCGTTCGTTTTCTATTCCCTGCACTACACCGGCAAGCTCAATGCTTTTGACTGGATCGTCCTGTGGGCGAATGAGGTCGCGTGGCTGCTGCAGCCGGCGCTGTTCCTGCACTTCGTATTGACCTTCCCGGAACGGAGGGAGTTCATCGGGAAGCATCGCTGGTCGATTCCGTTGCTCTACCTGCCGGGAGTGGTGCTGCTCGGAATGCAGGTACTGTCGCTCGAGTATTTGAAGGCCAGCGCTTCGCTGCTCTTCAATTTGAACCGGGTGCACTGGGCTTATCTGACGATCTTCTTCGTCTCGGCCGCGGCGGTTCTTTGGAACAACTATCGCCAGGCCACTACTCCGATTCTGCGCCAGCAACTCAAGTGGATTACGCGCGGCACCGTCCTCGCCATAACCCCGTTCACGCTCTTCTATGTTCTGCCGTATCTGTTCGGAGTGATGCCTTCGCTCACCATGAAGGTGTCGGTGCTGTCGCTCGGATTGCTGCCGCTAACTTTTGGATACGCCATTTTCCGCTACCGGTTGATGGACGTGGATCTGATTTTCAAACGTGGCATGGCGTACACGCTGGCGGCGGCGGCCATGGTGGGAGCATACTTCGCCGGCGTGGCCGCGATTGCGGAGCTGGTGCACATGCGCGTCCCCAGTTCCGGACCTTACGGGCTGATGGTGGCCATCGTGGTCACCGCGCTGCTTTTTGATCCGGTAAGGAAGTGGATTCAGGAGAAGCTTGACCAGTATTTCTTCCGCACCGGCTACGACTACCGGCGCACGCTGATCGAGTTCGGACGCGAATTAAGTTCAGAGACCGACCTCGACAAAATGCTTTCCTCGCTGGTCGACCGGCTGGCGCGCACGCTGCTGGTCGATCGCATCGCGATCTTCCTCGGCAACAGCGACTCTTCGCGCTTTGAGCTGTCGAAGTCGTTTGGCATCGCTCACGTCACCGGTCTCGATCTGTCGTTTCTTGCGAAACCGAGAATCGAAGATGCAGTCGGGCATATCTTCTTCGAAAATACGCACCAGTTGCCGCGCGAGAATGCCACGGCGCAGGAAGCGATCGGACGACTGGATCTGAATTACTACATTCCATGCCATGCGCGGCAAAAGACCATCGCCTTCCTCGGACTGGGAAAGACGAAGGAAGGCGACTTCCTCTCCAGCGAAGATGTGGAGTTGCTCCAAGCACTGGCCGGATACATCGGCATCGCCATCCAGAACGGCAGGCTGTACGCGTCTCTCGAACAGAAGGTGAGCGAGTACGAGCGGCTCAAGGATTTCAACGAGAACATTGTTGAATCCATCAATGTCGGCGTCATGGCGGTGGACTTGCAGGACCGCATCGAGTCCTGGAACTCACAGATGGAAGTCATGTATGCGCAACCACGCTGGCAGGTGGTAGGGCGTTCGTTGAACGAAGTTTTTCCGGCGGCTTTCGTGGAGGAGTTCTACCGCGTTCGGCAGAATCCGGGCGTCCACAATCTTTATAAGTTCAGGCTAGGAACTCCCACCGGCGAATCGCGTGTGGTAAATGTTGCCATCGCGCCGCTGGTCACCCGCAAGTTCAACGTGGTGGGTCGGCTGGTGATCATGGACGACATCACGGAACGGATCGAACTGGAAGTCCAGCTCACCCAGGCCGACAAGCTTTCTTCGATCGGACTGCTGGCCGCGGGCGTGGCACACGAAGTGAATACGCCACTGGCCGTGATCTCCTCCTACACGCAAATGCTGGCGAAGCAGTTGCAGTCGGATGCGCCCAAAGCGGGCCTGCTGGATAAAATCACCAAGCAGACGTTCCGCGCCTCGGAAATCGTAAACAATCTGCTGAACTTCTCTCGCACCACGGGCACGGAATTGACGGAAGTCAGTCTGAACAAGGTAATCGCGGATACGCTGGCGTTGCTCGAGCACCAGTTCAAAGTGGCGCACATCCAGGTGCAGTCTGAGTTATACGAGAGCCTTCCTTTGATTCAGGGTAACGCCGGACGCCTGCAGCAAGTCTTTCTGAATTTGTTCCTGAACGCCAAGGACGCAATGGCCGGGGGCGGAGTCTTGAACGTAGCCACGCTGAACGGCGAATTCGTCAGTGTGCGCGTTTCCGACACCGGCTCTGGCATTGCGCAGGAAAATATTCAGCGCATCTACGATCCATTCTTCACCACCAAGACGTCGCCCGCGGATGGCCAGAGCCGCGGCACCGGTCTTGGGCTCTCAGTCACCTACGGCATCATCCAGGAACACGCGGGTAATATCCGCGTGGAGAGCCGCCCGGGCGAAGGCACTACCTTCACCCTGGATTTTCCATTGATATCGACGAGGAAGGCAGTCCATGTCTGAAGTAGCATTCTCTGAAATAACGACCATCTCGCGCCGCAGCACGCCACCAGAGAGTACCTCGCCAAGCGCCGGCAGAATCCTCATCATTGACGACGAAGCAGAAATCCGGGAGTCGCTGGAGACCCTTCTTCAACTCGAGGGCTACACCGTCGTGGTTGCGGGAAGCGGAAGGGAAGGTTTGGGGCAGATCGGACAGCGCACTTTTGACGTGGTTTTGCTCGACCTGGCGCTGCCCGACAAGAACGGGATGGACGTGCTCTCTGAGATTCGGGTACTGCATCCACAGCAGCCCGTGATCATGATCACCGCCTATGGGACGGTGGAAAACGCGGTACGCGCCATGCAATCCGGCGCCACCAACTTTATTCAGAAGCCGTGGGACAACGAGAAGTTGCTGGCCGACGTGCGCGCCGCCGTCGCCCGCCAGAAGGCGGAAGAAGAGAACATTCAGCTGAAGCGCGCGCTCAAGCAGCGCTACAACTTCGAGCACATTGTGGGCAAGAGCGAGCCCATGCTGAAGATCTTCGATCTGGTTGCGCAGGTGGCGCCCAGCCGGTCGACGGTGCTGCTGCAAGGCGAAAGCGGGACGGGCAAGGAACTGATCGCCAAGGCGATTCATCTGAATTCCACGCGCCGCGACCGGCCGTTCGTGCCCGTCAACTCCGGGTCCACGCCGCCCGACCTGCTGGAATCCACTCTGTTCGGGCACGTCAAAGGCGCGTTTACCAGCGCGGTTAGCTCGAAGAAGGGACTGTTCGAAGTTGCCGACCGGGGCACGCTCTTCCTCGACGAAATCGGCACCATGAGCATGGACACGCAGAGCAAGATTCTGCGCGTGTTGCAGGACCGCAAGTTCATGCATCTGGGCGGCGTGCAGGAAATTCAAGTTGACGTGCGTATCATCGCCGCCACCAACGTGGATCTTCGCCAAATGGTGCGGGAAGGCAGGTTCCGCGAAGACCTGTTCTATCGTCTCAACGTGATCAGCATTGATCTGCCGCCGCTGCGGCAGCGCCGCGAAGATATTCCACTGCTGGTGCAGCACTTCCTGCAGAAGTATTCCGAGGAAAATGAACGGCCACGCCGCCGCATTGCCACCGAGGCGTTGCGTCCGCTGGTGAGCTATTCCTGGCCTGGAAATGTGCGCGAACTGGAGAACACGATCGAGCGCGCCGTGGTGCTGTCTTCAGACAGCGACATTGGGATCGACCTGCTGCCCGACCACATCGTGGGTCGGGGCAGCTCGGTTCCGGCCTTGGATGCGAATGCCGGGGCCACACTGTTCGGCATCATGGAAGACTGCGAACGGCGGATCATCGTTGACATGCTGGAGAAGTGCGGCTGGAACCAGACCGAAGCGGCAGAACGCTTCCACGTCCCACTCTCGACGTTGAATCAGAAAATCAAGCGGCTGGCCATCGAGATCAAGAAGAAAAACCGGGAGTAGCTCGCGTAGGGACAACCGCCCTCGGCTGTCCAGCGGTGCAAAGCCCCGCTACTCTTCGGGACATGAGACTATGACGGACTGGCGGAACCGCAGGCGAGCTGCGCTCGCCTGGACAGCCGAGGGCGGCTGTCCCTACGTGGTCTGTTATAGTTCCGTGAGCAGAAATTCCCCGGCCAGCAATTCCCTGGGTAAACATGGCGTTCGAACTCGAACTGATTTCGCCCATTGAAGTCGCCAAAGACGTAGCGCTGGCGGTTCAGGAATACACCCTGCTGTCGGCGCAAACCCTGGCCAACTTCTTCCGCCGACCCTTGTACATGGGCGAGATGCTGCAGCAGGCGGACCTGATCGGGGTCGGTTCCCTGCCCATCGTGGTTCTGACGGGACTCTCCGTCGGTGCCCTCTTAGCGCTGAACGCAGCCAGCACTTTGCAAGAATTCGGCGGGATCACGCTCATCGGCCGACTCGTCTCGATCGGCATGGTCACCGAACTGGGACCACTCATCACCGGTCTGATGGTGGCGGGGCGGAACGCATCGGGCATGGCCAGCGAACTGGGCTCCATGGTCGTGACCGAACAAATCGATGCCATGCGCGCCCTGGGCACCGACCCCACGAAAAAGCTGATCACGCCGCGTGTGGGCGCCACCGCCTTCATGCTGTTTTTCCTGACCATCATCGCCGACCTGCTCGGGTTCATCGGCGGCTACGCGGTCGCGCATCTGCTGTTCGGGGTCGACACCCAGCAGTATTGGACCTCCGTCTGGCAGAACCTGGTCTTCCGCGACGTTTTCACCGGCCTGGTCAAGCCCGTGCTCTTCGGCTTCATCATCTCCACCGTCGGCTGCTATTACGGCATGTCCACGCGGGGCGGCACGCAGGGAGTGGGGCGCTCCACCACTCAGGCCGTGGTCGCTTCGTCGGTGCTCATTCTGGTCGTCGATTTCTTTGTGACCAAGTTGATCTTCGCGATTTTCGGTTACCGATAAACCATGCCCGCGCCCACTCTGCCCAGCGAAAACGCGGCTGCTTCGGTGGTCAGCCCCTCCGGCTACGCCATTGAGTTCGACAATGTTTCGATCGCGTTCGACGAGCACGTGGTGCTCGACGGCATCTCTTTCCGCCTGCAGCATGGTGAAACCAAGGCGCTCTTCGGCGTCGCCGGGTCGGGCAAGAGCACCCTGCTCAAGCTGGCCATGGGACTGATGCACCCCGACAGCGGCCGCATCTACGCGCTGGGCGAAGAAGTCACGCGCATGTCGGAGCAGGAATTGTTCGAACTGCGCCGCCGGGTGGGCATCGTGTTCCAGGAGAGCGCTCTCTTCGACTCGCTCAAGGTTTATGAGAACGTTGGTTTCCGCTTGACCGAAGAGGGAGTCTCCGCCGACGAAATCGAGCGGCGCGTGCGCGAGGTCCTGCGCTTCGTGGAGTTGGAACGAACCTACGATATGCGTCCGTC
Organism: uncultured Acidobacteriaceae bacterium; assembly: GCA_963773955.1. Classification (GTDB taxonomy): domain Bacteria; phylum Acidobacteriota; class Terriglobia; order Terriglobales; family Acidobacteriaceae; genus Acidiflorens. The sequence continues at coordinate 31,943 of CAVZDM010000004.1, forward strand.
CGAGCTTTCCGGCGGCATGCGGCGGCGCGTGGCCATCGCTCGCGCCATCATCACCCAGCCCGAGGTGCTGCTCTACGACTCGCCTACCGGCGGACTCGATCCGGTAACCTCGAACACGATCGTCGAACTTATCATGAAGCAGCGCGACGTCTACAAGACCAGCGCCCTCATGGTGACTCACCGCCTGCAGGACGCCTTTACCATGGCGACTCACGAGTTCGATACCGCCACCAACCAGATGGTCGTTCTACCCAAAGGCCAGCAATGCCAGGTGCCCATGAGCTTTCTGATCCTGCGCGACGCCAAGGTCATCTTCGACGGTGACGCCCACCAGTTGGCCACTTCGCGCGATGACTACATTCGCGAATATATTTCGTAAGATTCGTGTGGGGACGGATCTCTCGGGATCCTCCTGAGCGCAGTCGAACAGTCCAGCCGGGCGGGACGCCCGGCGCTCCACCGGCACGGTTTGATCTCTACGGCGCCAGCGCTTTCTCTAACAACTTCGCGATCTCGTCTTCCTCCACTTCACCAGAAGCGTTGTACGCGACCTTGCCATCGCGATCGAGTACCACCACATGCGGAATGCGTCCTTTGTAGAATTTCTTTACCAGCTGTCCCTGGGCCCGGGACTGGTGACGATCGAGATCGACCACGACGAATTGCACCCTCCCTTTGTACTTTTCGTAAAGCTCGACCGTACGCCGAGCCTGCCGCTTGGAATTGAAACAGCCTTCGCCATAGAAAATCGCGTAGACCGGCTTGCCGGAAACCGCACCGTCGTCCAGATGATCACCGGTAATCAGCCGCCCATCCTGGCTGTCGCTGGTGTAATCGAGATGTTGATTGAGTTTGAGATTTTCCGCGGCATGCGCCGGCAACAGCATCGCAATCACCACCCACACGGTCGCAACCCACTTTGCCATAGTCATGTCACCACCCCACACGTGTTGGACTGCTGAGCAGCCCAAAAGTTTCACGCCTTCTTTTCACCGCTCTTCTTTTCAGCACCTTTACCCGGAAGGCCCACAGGATTTTCGTGCGTGCGCTCGCGGAATCCGCCCTTCATTCCCCTGGCGAGGCCGATGGTGGCTTCGCCAAACTTGTCGCGCAGGTGATCTGCCGCAGCCAGGGCTTTTTGCCACCGCTGTTGCTGCGAAGGCTCCAGCAGATCGAGCTGGCCTGAGCCGGATTCGAAATTCGACGCTTGCACTCCCAGCAATCGTACCGGCGCACCCGGCTTCCAGTTGGCGAAAAATAAACGCCGAGCCTGCTCAAAGATCTGGTTATCCATCTGCGTCGGCTGCTCCAGCGAATGCGCTCGCGTGATGGTGGTGAAATCCTTGTAGCGCAATTTCAGTTGCAGGGTGCGCGCAAAGTATCCGCCTTCGCGCAGCCGGCGTCCCACCATTTCACTGAGCCGCATCAGCGTGGATTGTAAGCGCTCGGCGTCGCCCGTGTCCTCGTCGAAGGTGTGCTCGTGGCTGATCGATTTGGGATCCACGCTTTCTCCCACCGCGTTGTCGAACCATCCACCCGCATCCTCGCCCCGCGACTTACCGGCTAGCGCCAGACCCCATTTTCCGAAGCGCTGTTCGAGGTCGTGGTCTTCCAGGCGCGCGAGGTCCCCCACTTTCTGAATGCCGATGGCATGCAATTTCTGCTCGAGCACTTTGCCGACTCCCGGGATATCGCCGACGGCGAGCGGTGCCAGAAACTTCGCCTCCTCGCCCGGCAGCACCCAGAGCACGCCGTTCGGTTTGGCTTTGGCGGAAGAAACTTTCGCGATCAGCCGCGAAGTTCCAATGCCAATCGAGCAGTTCAATTGCGTCGCCGACTTCATCGCGTCATGTAACCGATGCGCCGAACTGAGCGGACGGCCGTGCAGGCGCTCGGTTCCGGTCATGTCGAGATAGGCTTCGTCCACTGAGGCCATCTCGACTAACGGAGAAAAGTGTCCGAGCACCTCGTGCACCTTCCCGGAATACTCACGATAACGCTCCGGATGTCCATTCACAAAAATCGCCTGCGGACAGAGTTTCGCCGCCGTCCGCAGCGGCATGGCTGAGTGCACGCCAAACTTCCGCGCTGCATAGGATGCGGCCGAGACCACTCCGCGTTCGTCCCGCTGCCCACCCACTACTACCGGCTTGCCTTTCAGAGACGGGTCATACAATTCCTCGACGGAGACGAAGAAAGCGTCCATATCGACGTGAAAGATGGTGCGTAGGGAGGGGCTCATCGGAGCGCTGAAGCTAGAAAAGTGTACCGCGAATTGAAGATGGGTGGTGCGGACAACCCCGCCGCGCACATCTCAATGGCGAGACTGCTTAGTGCCGAGAACGGTTTGACTCTATCCCTTGCGGAGGTCAGCGACGTTACGGGAAGGGACCCATTATAAAAACACAGAGAAGCCTCAAGGTTGACTTGAAGATTAGTGCGCCCTCGAATTTAAGAGCCGCTCAACGCGCTCTGGATCGCGCGCAATGACTTTGAGATAGGCTTGCGTTGGTTGGTCGGGCTCCGCACGGCCTTGCTCCCAATCCCGGAGAGTGCCCAGCGGGATGTGGTAGCGGACGGCGAATTCCTCTTGCGTCAGGGCTAAGGCGCGGCGAATGATTTTTGGCTGCGGCGTCCGCTTCATCCGCTTGAGATCGTCGGCGGTCAACGGTTGCGCATCGCGGTCGTCACGAGCGGCCGCTTCGATAGCAGCGGGCGTCATGGGTCTAGGCGTTTTGCTGGAAGTAGTCGTCTTGCTCATATTGCGTTGCCCTGCGCGCTGAAATGATACGAATGCTTTCCTTGCGCTCGGTATAAGCGACGAACAGCACGACGTTCCCCTCGGCCATGCCGATCATGACAAAACGTTCTTCGTCGTGGTCCTCGCGATCATCGAGCCGTTCGATGGCAAAAGGGTCGTTAAACACAGTCTTCGCCAGATCGAAGCTCACGCCATGTCTGCGTAGATTGGCTTCGGCCTTGGCTTGGTGCCATTCAAACGCCAGTTTCATATACTACGGGGAATCAGTAGTTTTGTCCACTACCATGTAAGGAGGTGCGCCATTGTGCTGAGCATCGGCTGCACTGAGCGCGATGCTACCCCAGCACCGGCTCTTTCTTCAACTCCGCCGCAGCGACCGCATCCGCGCTGGCCAGCGCCCGCTGTGCATCGGCGTTTGCCATGCGGATGGATCCTGACAGGTGGGCAATACTTCTTGAAGGATTGAAAAAAACAGGTGTTTGCCGTAACCGCCGGATTCAGACTGTCGAGCGAACCCCGGCTTCCTTGACGATTCGTTCCATGATCCTCAGCCGTGCGGAAGGCAACGCCGCATATTTGACCTCGCCGCCCTTGGAAGACCTGAGACCGTCTCCGATGGCGTCTAGGGCAGACGCCGAGCGTCCCAGCACGGTCAGAAGATATTTTTCAGCGATGGGCCGGTCCGCGGGATGGATGAGATCCCACCAGCGGCAGATCGACTCCTGTATCTCGGCTTCTGTCTTTTCGCCGGATACCAGGGCGTCAATCAACCGGTAGACTTTGCTCTTGATCGCGAGGTACGAAACTGAGATTTCCTGCGGCATGGGGGAGACCTAACTGCTGTTGGAGCAATCCGTTAGCCAAACGGTTAATGCCCGGAAAAACGGCACTTAGCCGCTCTCAGGATTCTATGAACGGGAAAAATGGGTTTTCGGATATGAAATATGGAAGGTTGTGGCTTCTCTGCCTCCCGCGGTCTTGCGCCGCGATCGACAGCTCGCTAGCCCAGCACCGGCTCTTTTTTCGAGTCCGCAGCGGCCGCCGCGTCGGCACTGGCCCTCGCCTGCCGCGCACGATCGTAGATCTTGCCGTACTCGCGCGCCGACGCGCCCCAGGAAAAATCGCGGCTCATTCCGTTTCGCATCAGCGTCTGCCACGACGACGGATCGCGATAGGCGAGCAAGGCTTGTTTGATGGTCGCGAGCAGCGCTTCGCCGGTGTAGTCGGAGAACTTGAAGCCTGTGCCTTTGCCGGTGCGCGCGTCCCACGGCTCGATGGTGTCATCCAGGCCGCCGGTCGCGCGCACGATGGGAACGGTGCCGTACTTCAAGCTGTAAATCTGGTTCAGCCCGCAAGGCTCATACCGGGATGGCATCAGGAACATATCCGCGCCCGCTTCAATCTTGTGGGCGATGGCATTATCGAACGCGACCTTGGCGGCAATCTTGTGCGGAAACTGCTTGTTGAGGCGCTGAAACATTTCTTCGTACAGCTTATCGCCCGATCCGAGCACGACCATGATCATTTCTTCGCGCGCCAGCCGGTCCATGATCTGGGCGATCAGATCGAAACCTTTCTGCGCGGCGAATCGCGAAACGATGCCGATCACCGGCATTTTGGAATCAGCGTTCGTGACTCCGAAGGCGTGCAGCAGTTCGTGTTTGCATTGCAGCTTGCCGCTCAGATCCTGCGGCCAGTACTTCGTGGCGATGAATTTGTCGGTCTGCGGGCTCCACTCGTCGTAGTCCACTCCGTTCAGGATGCCGGTTACGGTCGCCGCGCGATTGCGCAGCACGCCCTCCAGGCCAAATCCATATTCGGTGGTCTGGATCTCATGACTGTATTTCTTGCTGACCGTGGTGACGTAGTCAGAGAGCACGAGCGCGCCCTTCAGAAAATTCACCTGTCCGAAAAATTCCATCTTCGAGATGGTGAGCAGTTCCCAGGGCAGCGTCAGCAGCGGCAAAGTATCGGGTGGGAAAAGACCCTGGTATCCCATGTTGTGGATGGTGAAAACGGTGGCCACGTCGCGAAACGCGGGATCCTCGGCGTAGAGTGTGCGCAGCATCACCGGCACCAGCGCTGACTGCCAGTCGTGGCAGTGGAACACATGGGGCACGCCCAGAATTTTGCTGGCCTCGATCACGGCGCGCGAAAACAGAGCGAAGCGCTCGGCGTTGTCGGGATAGTCGTTGGCCGAGGTTCCGTAGAGTGCGTCCCGGTCAAAATATTGCGGATAATCTACGAAATAAAACCGAATCCCGGCGGGCGTGTTCGTGTCCGCCGTCACCACCGAACAGAAGCGATACTTGTCGTCGAAAGGGACTGTAATGCTGCGCACCACGGTTTGCGGATCGGTCAGTTTGGTTTGGCGATAGCGCGGAACATACACGCTCACCTGATGTCCCAAAGCGGCCAGTGCGCGCGGCAAGGCGCCGACTACATCAGCCAGTCCGCCGGTTTTCGAAAAGGGAACGCACTCGGATGCGGCGAAAGCGATATGCATGGCGCAGAAGCCTCCTGGGAACTCGATAAGCCTCGCTCACGTTATGATTAAGTTTCTGTAGAGACGCGGTCGGCCATTTGTAATTTGCAATTTGTAATGGGTAATTGAAAATCGTTGAATCGTTTTTTCAATTGCAAATTACAAATCGCCAATTACAAATTCACTCCAGTCTAAAGCCGGAAAGAAAGAGGGTCAACGTGCCCAAGGGCGCCACCGTACAAACAAGTTCACGCAAGCCAAAACTGGGGCAGCATTTTTTGACGAGCGACTCGGCTGCTCTGCGCATTGTCGAGGCCTTGGGCGAAGTTTCCGAGGCCACAGTGCTTGAAATCGGCCCCGGCCGCGGCGAGATCACCGATCTGCTGGCACGGAAGGCGCGGCGGCTGATCGCGGTGGAATTGGACCGCGTGCTTTCGGCACAGCTCCGGATGAAATTTTCCATGCAACCTAATGTTGAAATCATCGAAGGCGATATCCTGACCATTGAACTGGACACCGTCTTCGGCGCCAAGCCGGGCAGCCTGCGTACCGGGCTGAACTTCACGCCTGAACCCGCCCGCGTCATCGGCAACCTGCCGTACTACATCACCTCCGATATTCTGCTGCGGCTGCTGGAATATCACCGTTATTTTTCGACCATCGTCATCATGGTGCAAAAAGAGGTCGCCGATCGCCTGGCAGCTTCGGCTGGAAGCCGCGACTATGGCTTGCTTTCAGCAACCGCGCAACTGTACGGCCGGGTCGAGCAGCTCTTCACGCTTCCGCCGTCGGCGTTTTCTCCACCTCCCAAAGTTCATTCGAGCGTGATTCGCATTACCATCAAGCCTCGGCTGGAGTCGCTTCGGGTTTCAGAGGGCGAGTTCATCAAGTTCCTGAAACTCTGCTTTGGACAGAAACGCAAAACTCTCTGGAATAATCTGAAAACGGCGTACGATGAGGGTGCGCTGCGCGCTGCGCTGACGAAAAGCGGCGTGAAACCCACGATCCGAGCGGAAGCATTGCCGCTGGAGAGAACCGCCGCTTTGTTCCGCGCACTCCGCGACGGCAGCTCGTAGTTTGCAGGGCAATAGTTTTCGCGCGCTGGCTTTTTGCGGACTGATTCGTCGCGGGCAAATGCCCGCGGCCACACGAGCTTCTGATGACTTCCGCTTTACGAACTCCCGCCGTCGCCGGTAGGTTTTATCCGGGCCGTGCTGAAGAATTGCTGCGCGCGGTTCGGAAGTTCACGTCGCCGGGCGAGACCCCGAACGAGACTGCCCGCATCTCCGCCATCGGATGCGTCGCTCCACATGCGGGATACATCTACTCCGGCGGCGTCGCAGGAGCTGTGTATTCGCGCCTCGATATCCCCAAGCGCTGCGTGATTCTCTGCCCTAACCACACCGGTAAAGGGCGTGCGCTGGCCGTCATGACCAATACCGGGTGGCAGACTCCGCTCGGCGAAGTAGCGGCGGACGCGGATTTGGGCGCCCGGCTGCTCGGCCGCTTCCCTGCTCTCGAAGAGGACAGCGCTGCACATCGTGGTGAACATGCCATCGAAGTCCAGTTGCCTTTTCTGCAGGCGCAGCAGCCGGATTTGAAGATCGTTCCCATCGTCATCGGTACCAGCGACTTTCATGCGCTGCGTGGATTGGGAGAAGCGCTCGCGGATGTAATTGCCGGGCTTCAAGAAGACAACGGAGCCGAAAAAGTTTTGATCATCGCCTCCAGCGACATGAACCATTACGAGGCCGACGCGATCACTCGCGTCAAAGACCACAAGGCAATCGAACGCGTGCTGGCCATGGATGCGCGCGGACTGTGGGAAGTAGTAATGGATGAAGACATCAGCATGTGCGGGTTCGGACCGACGACGGTCATGCTCACGGCAGCAAAGCTTCTGGGAGCGACTTCGGCTACGCTGGTCAAGTACGCAACTTCGGGCGATGTCTCCGGCGATTACGAGGCGGTCGTGGGCTACGCGGGAATCATTGTGGAATGAACCCTTGCAGCGGATCTGATTTCCCGTAGAGACGCGGCTTGCCGCGTCTTGTCCGCATCTTCACGGACGGCGCACGCGGAGACGGGGCAAGCCCCGTCTCTACGGAAAGATCCTATCAGCGCGCGCCCGCCCGCTCCAGCAAGCGTTGGGCGCGGGCCCGCGTTACGTTCATCACCGACTGGTCGGCGATAATCTGATCGAGGATGGACTGAATGGCCGCGACTTCGATCAGTTGATTGTCGCGCGCCATTTCCTCCATGCGCTTGAGTTCCTCGTCGAGGGCTAGCTTCTGGTAGCGGTGATCGTACTGAAGGCGATGTCCGAATTCGAGCGTGGCCGAGAGGCTTTGCATCAGGTCGGACAGTTCCTGCACGGCGGGGTTCGAGGAGTAGTTGTAGGTGGACTCTCCGCTGCGCTGCGCGTCTTTGTAGCTGAGCGTTTTCCTTCCGGTAAAGGCGAGTCCCTTGTGATGGGAGTCGACGTCCTTCTGAAAATAGCCAGCCTTCGCCGCCAGGTCGAAGATTCGCTGGCGCGTCTCCGCGGTTACGGCGAAATCCATATCGAAACTGTCGGTCTCGTCGGAGTCGGCGGACAGGCGCCCGCTGGACTGGTAGTGGGCCGAGCCATTGGAGGAAACGCGAATCGAGTAGTGCTCCGGCTGTGAGTCGGGGAAATCGAGGGTGAAGGTTACTGCGGCCGGAGCTTGGATTTGCGGATAGACGAGGATGGAAGAAAGCAGGAACGCAGAAAAAATCAGCAGACAGACAATCTGAAGTGTGCGAGACATGCGCCGCTTAATGATTGGGGATGTGGCGAGGAGTGTCAAGGGGAGTGGCTTCCAATCGACAGGTTGACTCGGTGCACGGGGAGAATGCCTTGCCGCGGCGGAGGAGACGTTTAGAGTGTAGGGGTCCTTCGACTCCGCAGCTCGCCTCGTGAACGAGGCGGGCTGCTCCGCTCAGGATGACACGGCATACTTGGGCGTTCAGGGCTCTGGCGTTCGTGGGTCGCCGCTGTATGCAGATGGCAGATGGCGATGGCCAGCGCATCGGCGGCGTCGGCGGGCTCGGGAATCTCATCGAGATTCAGAAGCCGTGTCACCATTTGCTGCACCTGATGTTTTTCGGCTCGGCCGTATCCAACCACCGCGGACTTGATGGAGAGTGGCGAGTATTCGGCAACTTCGAGTCCGGCGGAAGCGGCGGCCAGCATGGCGACGCCGCGCACCTGGCCGAGCTTCAAGGCAGACTTCACGTTGGCGGCGTAGAAGACGTCTTCGATGGCGACACGGTCGGGCCGGTGCTGCGAGATGAGTTCCTGCAGTCCAATCGAAATACGTGACAGGCGCATGGGCATCGGATCGCGCGGCGAAACTTTGATGGCGCCGCAGGTGATGCAGACCAGGCGGTCGTTGTTGCGGGCAACGTTGCGAGCGTTGTTCCGGTCGTTGTTGGGATCGTCAGCGAGCAGTTCGACTATGCCGTATCCGGTGTATTCCGTGCCGCAGTCGATCCCGAGGACGCGCATGGGGGAAGTGTAGCAGGCCAGTGAATAGCGGCCAGTGGCCAGCGTGATAACCTAAATAGTTCCGACAATAGTTACGACCCGCCGCAGCATGCGGGGCGGTCGGATTTCGTCCGCTTATGGAGCGGACTCATACTCGTACCAAGAAAATCATATGAGGAGCAGGCAATGAAGATTGGGATGTTGACGGGCGGAGGCGATTGTCCCGGGCTGAATGCGGTCATTCGGGCAGTAGTGCGCAAGGGCACCTTCCACTATGAAGACGAGTTCGTGGGATTCGTGGAGGGCTGGCGCGGGGTGCTGGAAGACAAGACGATGGAGCTTGGGCTCTCGTCGGTAGGTGGCATCCTGCCACGTGGGGGCACCATCCTGCGCACTTCGCGCACCAATCCGGCGAAGAATCCCGACGGACTGCGGCGCTGCGCCGAAAACCTCAAGAAACACGATTGTGAAGCGCTGATCGCGATCGGCGGCGATGACACACTCTCGGTGGCGAAGAAGCTTTTCGATAACGGAGTAAAAGTGGTGGGCGTTCCGAAGACGATCGACAACGATCTCTCCGGCACCGACTTCACCTTCGGTTTCGACACGGCAGTGAATATAGCTACCGAAGCCATCGACCGCGTGCATACGACGGCCGAGGCGCACAATCGCGTGATCGTGGTGGAAGTGATGGGACGCGACTCGGGCTGGATCGCGACCTATAGCGGAATCGCCGGCGGCGCCGACGTCATATTGATCCCGGAAGTTCCCTTCGATATTGACCAGGTGGCCGAACTGATTCGCCAGCGCCACTCCCGTGGGAGATATTTCAGCATCGTGGTGGCCGCCGAAGGCGCGAAGTTTGCGGGTGGCAACGAGAGTGTGCCGGCGGGGACCCTTGATGAGTTTGGGCATGCTCGTTTGGGCGGGATTGGCGCGACGCTGGCCAGCGAGATCGAAAAGCGAACCGGCTTCGAGTCGCGGTCAGTGGTGCTCGGGCACATTCAGCGGGGCGGATCGCCCACCGCTTTCGATCGCGTGCTGGCCACGCGCTACGGACTGGGCGCCATCGATATGGTGCACCGGGGAGAATTTGGACGTATGGCGGCGCTCAGAGGCAACAAGATCATTTCCATCCCGCTGGCGGAAGCCATCGCTTCGAATCGCAAGGTGGATAAGGAAATTCTTGACGCCGCGATTGGCATTCTTGACAAGCTCGACTACAAGGTTTCAAAAGGTTCCTGAGCCGTGGAATTACCGGGTCTCCCGGCGTGCTGCACGCAGAGACGGGGCAAGCCCCGTCTCTACAGGGAGGCATGAGTTGCGGTCCGGCCCTTGGCAAAAGCTCCAGCCTGACCGGGATTTGCTTGGCATGCGCGCGAGTTTGGGGGCATACTAACTCAGCAATCCCCGGGACCGATTGCCACCCTAAGGAGTGCTGCGACGCCCATGCTTCATGACGAAGGCCAACCCGAAAATCATCTGGAGCGGCCACTACCGCTACCGTTGCAGCCCGCGCCTCAAGATGCGGAGATACAGCGGAAGCGGATGCTCATCGCGCTGGGGATCCTGCTGGTGGCGCTGGCGGCGGTGGTTCTGAAGGACTGGGATTTCTGGTTTCCGGCGAGCGGTGAAGTCCAGGAGACCGCCTTTCAAAGCAAGAGCAAAAGCAAGAGTCTGGCCGCGGTGCCTGCGAGCACGCCGGCAACTCCCGCGCGCAAGCCCGCCGCCAAGCCTCCCGCGCCCGCCGCGGCCGAGGCTCCCTTCGCGGTCACTGCCGAGCGCGCCGTGCTCCCTCCTTTGCAGGTGGAAGTGGTAGCCGGAAACCGCCACATCAACATGCCCGCCAAAAGCAATGCCATCCATCTGGATGTGGGCTCGGGAGCGACCTCTTCTGCATCGGTCGCTCCCGCACCGGCGCCGAATGCGCCGGTTAGCGCCGGCGATCACGTGCAGCTCTCGCCGCAAACGACACAGAGCGTAACCGTTTCCGTACCACCGGATTATCCCTTGCTGGCGCGGCAGATGAAGGTGCAGGGTGCAGTCAGTTTGCAGGCGCTCATCTCGCGAGAGGGCACCATTCAGGAATTGCAGATTCTGAGTGGCCCTGGAATCCTGGCGGCGGCAGCGCGCGAGGCGGTGAAGCAATGGCACTTCAAGCCCTACATCCTGAACGGGCAGCCCGTGGAGACTCAGGCCCGCATCACGGTGAACTTCACCATTTCTACAAATTGAAGCAATTGAATCATTGAGTGATTGAGGCATTGAGGGACTTGAGCCTCGGGGTTGGTTTTCAATGATTCAATCTCTCAATGATTCAATCACTCAATGATCCAATGTCTCAATAAAATTAAACGGGCGTCCGGATTCTTTCGAATCCAGGACGCCCGGGCAGCCCTCCCCCAGAACTGCTCAATTGGGAATGTAAGACAAGCCGGAAAATCTGAAAATGGCCCGCGGGTGCCAACCCGATTCCACGAAAGTGCCACTCCGCAAATCGCACATTACAAAGGCTGAATCCGAACTCAAACGTCGGGTTTCTACTGCGTAAACACCATCTTCCCAGGCTCCGCTCCAATGGCAAAAGGCGAGCCCGAAACAGCCGTGGGAGCGCCGGTATTTGGATTGTAGGTATACCCCGCAATTCCAGTCTGAGTTCCGATGTAGAAATAGTTGCCGCTCGGGTCGAAGAGGGCAAACAGTCCGCCCGCAGTCAAACTGAACGGCGAGCCGCTTACCGCCACCAGTTGGCCTGTGTCAGGAGTGATGGAGAAGCACCAGATGGAGGAGCTCGATCCCGGAGTCGCCGCGTAAACGAAATTACCGGTGGGAGCGACTGCGATCGCGGTGGGGCCGCTGGCGCCCACGTTGGAGGTAAAGGGCGAACCGTTCATCGGGCTCAATTGGCCGCTATCAGGGTCAATGTTGAACCCGGAAACGTTGCCGACGGTGGACGCATATGGGGGCAGGTTGTGTGCCGAAGGGTTCGCAACATAGAGGAACTGATCACCCCCATCCACGGCCAAAGCAGCGGCGCCTGTGCCCGAAAAGGCCGGAGCCCCAGGCACCAAACTGAGCACGCCGTTCGCGAACGAAAAGCCGGTGACCATCCCGATGGTCGGATTGGTTACGTACACGAACTTGCCGGAATGTGTGAAAAGAATCGAGGTTGGATTCGCATTCGCCAGAACCTGCGACCCCACCGGCGTCAAAGCGCCGGTGCTGGAATCAATGGAGAAAACGGAAATGCTGCCTTGAGCGTCCTGATAGAAACTATTTGTCACCAACAAGTACTGGCCTGAAGGGTCGAGGATTGCCGAATTCGGAGCGGAACCGGCCGGAATCGGAGCGCCGCTGAGCGACAGAGTCCCATCGCTGTTGACGTTGAAAATCGAGATCGTGTTGGCGAAGGAATTGGCGACGTACAGAAATTTCTTCGACGGGCTTAACGCCAGACCGGTGGGCGACAGTCCCTCCTGATTCGGCGTTTGCGCTCCCGGGGAGATAACGCCGTTTGCGCCGTTGATGCTCATCAGTAGCACGGAACCATTGGCTGGCAGGGTTACGTAGGCACTGTGGTTACGCGGGGACGTGATGCCGGTACTGCCGCTGCTGCCGCAGGAAAGAGAAAGTCCGGCCAGGATAACGATACCAGCGACGGCCACAAGAATTCGGGGGTGACAACTGTCACCAGCCAGTGCGGCACGCGCCGCCCTTAGAAAGCTCATTTGCGAACCTGCTCCTCAATATCCAAGATGATAGCGAAAAGGTGGTGCTTACTATCGTGCACGATAAGCCGGGAACTGGCAACCGCAAGTCTCACCGGCGCGACGCCAACTTCTGAACTCGAACCCGTTTAGATTGGATGCACCGACGGGGCATCGAGGCCTCGCGGAGTTTCGAAATGCAAGGTCCGGGGAGCCCGCGATGCGCTGCGGGATGTGTTCTAATCGACTATGTTGTGATCGATATCCACTGCCACATTCTGCCCGAGGTCGATGACGGCCCCAAATCCTGGGATGTAGCCGTCGAAATGTGCCGCATGGCGGCGGCCGACGGCATCACCCACACTGTCGCCACCCCCCACGCCAACGATCGTTACGCCTACGATCGCGAGTACCTTTCCGGCCTCCTCGCGCAACTACAGGAGAAGGTCGGCCCGGCGCTGCAATTGCAGTTAAGTCTGGGCTGCGATTTTCATCTTTCATTCGAAAATCTGGAGCGCGCCCTGGAGCAACCGCACACCTACACGATCGGCGAAACCAACTATTTGCTGATTGAACTCAGCAACTTCAGTGTCCCGACGCGCCTTTCCGAGTGCTTCACTCGCCTGGCAGATCGCGGGCTTACCCCCATTTTGACCCATCCCGAACGGAACCCGATCCTGCAGCAAACGCCGCAGCGCATTTTGGAATGGGCAGAGCAGGGCTGTCTGATACAAGTCACGGCCTCGGCGCTGACGGGGTTCTGGGGAGAGCGTCCCGAGATCATCGCGCGCTGGCTGCTCGACCGCTCGGCCGTCCACATTCTGGCCTCCGACGCTCACGACACCAAGCGCCGCATCCCGAATCTTTCCGCAGCTCGCAATGTGGCGGTAAAAATCGTGGGAGCCGAGTATGCCGACGCGCTGGTCGAAGGCAACCCGGGGGCGATCGTCAGCGGGATGCCAATTCCCTACTGCCCGCGGCCGGTGCTGGATTAGCGGAGTCTAGGGCTTGGATTCCTGCAGAAGGACAACATCGGAGTCGGTGTGGCCGCGCAGGACGCCGAGATTCTTGCCGTCTGGCGACCAGTGAAACGTGGAGATCTGCTCGGAATTGAAATGAGTAATCTGGCGCCCGGGAGCGCCGTCGATGGGCTGAACCCAGACGTTTTCCACGCCATTCTCGGCGACGGGATACGAAACTGCCTTTCCGTCTGGAGTAAACTGCACGCCCTTGGAAATTCGCGGATTGACGTCGAGGAAGCGCGGCGAACTGAGCGTCGCAGTATCCAACAAAGCGATCTTTTCCTCGGGAGGCGCGTCTGCTCCCGGATTTACAATTCCGATCACATACGCCAGCGTTTTGCCATCGGGCGAAATGCCGATTCCGCGCCCCGCCAGAAAAGCTCCAGCGACCTGGCTGCCGGCAATCGCTTCCGCCGGGCCGGAGCCATCCAACGGGACGCGCCCCAGCTCTCTAACGCTGGCGAAAAAGTAGACCCAGTTCTGGCTGGCCGAACACACCGGAAACGACTCGAAGTTTTCGTCCGCCAGCTTTATCGGATGGGAACCATCGGCATTGACGCGGTAAATGCTGAGGAAGTTCGCGTTATCGTGAAAAGCCCAGGGAAAAACGATGTAGGCGCCGCACGACCACAAATTGAGAATACCCGCCGCCGGGTCGCTGACCAACTGGCGTCGATTTTTTCCGTCGGCGTCCATGTGTTCCAGTTGCGTCAGGTCGGACGCGAGCAATCCGCCATCTGCAGCCCAATTGAAAATCCGGATTTGTTCGCCGTTCGAAGCGATGGGACTTATGTCCGCTGATGCGCCGCCTTCGCCGGGCAAAACATAGAAGTTGGTGACGACTTTCTGTTGCACCGTGGCCAAAGTTCTGCCATCGGCCGAGAGACTCAAAGTCGCGTAGCTATTGGTGTCCCGCGAAATGGTACGCAACTGGCCGTCCGCCAGAGTTACATAGCCAATCTGACCGCGGGCGAAGTTGGGGCCTTTTTGTCGATAAATGACAAACAGGCCATCCCCAGACACCGAAAACGCAACCTCAAAGGGTGCCTTGTCAGGATAGGTCAGGAGCTGTATTTTTCCTGAATCGATATCGAACAGGTTGATCCCGCCAAAAGCGCCCGCCGGTTGGAATTCGGGATAAGCTATTTTCTTGCCGTCGGGCGACCAACTCAAAAAGCGTGCCAGCCCCTTCATGGGCGAGATGTAAAGAACTTTTTCATCGCTGCCGTCCACGTTGGCGCTGAGCAGGCGATACTTGCCAACTTCCGGATCGTTGGCGCGGATGTATGCTATCCGCCGGCCGTCGGGAGAAAACGTGAAGGCAGTATCCACATCCTGGGCAACGGTTTTTGGCGTGCCGCCTAACACCGGCGCGCGATAAATATTGAAGACGCTGGCAATGGCATTCTCGGCCTTGCGGTAATAGATGTAGTTTCCATCGGGCGAGAACGCGACATTGGGAATAGTGGCCGAAGGCGGCACGACTTGCGTGTCGCTTCCCGTGGCCACGTTGCGGAGCCAGAGGCTGTTCAGCCCTTTGTCGTTCATCACCGTCAGCACGTATTTTGCGTCGGGAGATATGGCGGCCACGACGGCGCGGCTGGAATTGGTGACCTGCGTGATGCTGAAGTTTTGAAACGGAGTGGGCGCGGCGCGATGCAGCATCGAATAAACGCCAAAGCCCGCCGCAGCCAGGATGGCCAGAGCGGCAAGCGCTCCTCCCACCATTCCCAACTTGTGTTGTTTGACGGCGGCAACTACTGCCGAACTGCTGCCCTGCGCGGGTTGCGCTGTGCCGCTTCCGGGAGCGGGCGTTACGCCGCTCGCTGGCGAAGGGGTTTGTGCCCCGCTGAGCGCCGCGCTCGAACTGGCGAGCGAGGCAGTATCCGTCCGGCTGGACGCGGCGGCTCGGCTTGAGTCTGTCTCGCGTTTGAGGCGCTTGAGGTCGGCACCCATGTCGGCCGCGTGCTGGTAGCGGAGGTCGCGATCCTTCTCCAACGCCTTGTTGATAATTCGTTCGAGTTCGGCGGGCAAATCGGGATTCATTCGCACCGCGGGTATCGGGGCGCGATCCAGAATCTCCCGCTGAATCACTCCCGAGCTTTCGCCTCGGAACGGCAGCGTGCCCGTCGCCATCTCGTAGAGCACTGCGCCGAATGAAAACAGATCGGTTCGAGGATCCAATTCCTTGGCCCGCACCTGCTCAGGAGACATATAGGCCACCGTGCCCACCGCCATACCCGGACTGGTCAGGTGCGTCTCCACCGTGCCGGTTTCGGTAGCGTCGAGTGCGGTCCTCGTCCCGGTCGCGGGTGCGGTCACTTTGGCGAGCCCAAAGTCTAGAATTTTCGCGTGTCCGCGCTTGGTTACGAAAATGTTGGCAGGCTTGATGTCGCGATGAACAATGCCTTCGGTGTGCGCGGCGTCGAGCGCATCCGCAATTTCGATCGCCAGACCCAGCAATACATCGGTCTCCATCGGCCGTCCGGCGATGCGATGCTTCAGCGTCGCCCCTTCCAGAAACTCCATGGCGATGAACGCCTGCCCGTCCTGCTCGCCAATGTCGTAAATCGTGCAGATGTTCGGGTGGTTCAGTGCGGATGCGGATTGGGCTTCGCGTTGAAAGCGGGCAAGGGCCTGCGGGTCGCGGGCAACTTCCTCGGGCAAAAACTTGAGCGCGACAAAGCGATGCAGCCGCGTGTCCTCGGCCTTGTAGACGACGCCCATGCCGCCGCCCCCGAGCTTCTCGACGATGCGGTAGTGCGAGATGGTTTGACCGATCATCGTTTGCCAATCACGGTTTGGCCGATCACGATTTGAATATCACAGAGTCGCAGCATGGTAGGCGGGATGCGAGCGGCAAGTCAACAACGGCTTTGGAGTTTCGGCACTGCAAAATGAATATCGAAGGGCATCGGACTACTGCTTGGGAACGTTATCCGCCGCCGGAGCCGGTTTCGCTGCCGTCTTCGGATCGCTGGCCGCTGGCGCCGTCGGCGTCGTCATTGCACTCTCGGGATTGAGCAGGTGGTCGTGGCTTGGGCCTAATCCCAGCTTGATCAGCGCCCGGGCATCTGGAGTTGTCTTCGACTGCCATCCGTGATCGGCCTGATAGCGCTGCATCGCGGCCTGTGTGGTGCTGTCCCAGGTTCCCGAAGGCTGACCCTGCATATAGTGCTCGCGGATGAGCGCGGTTTGAATTTCGCGGGCGCGCGCCGGGTCAATCGCCTTCTGGCCGCGCTTCGTCGAACCTCTCTTGCCGTGGGAACTTTTCTTCTTCTGCGCTGAAGCGTGTGATGAGGTGCGATTGGTGGTGGCGTGGGCGCTGGCCGGATGCTCCGCGTTCGCGGCAGGTGCTGTGGTGGCTGGTGCAGTGGTGGCTGCCGCCGGTTGCGTTGGCGGAGGCGGAGACGGCGTCGCCGTCTGCGCCATGACGAGTCCGTGCGCAACCACGCAGAGCAGGCTGCACAGCCCGACCCGTTGCCAACGCCGAATTTGATCAGACCCGAACATGTTGTTGGTCGTCAGTCGGTGGTCGTTCGGGACGCATCGTTCGTTTGAAATCTCCGAACGACGGACGACCAACGACTAGCGACTGCTCCAATAAAAAACCGGCGAGGCCGGCTCACCCTTATGGTCCCCGAAAAGGGGATGGAGCGCCAGTCTCGCCGGAGTTGTTATCGGTTACGGAAGTGTGCCTGCCAGGAAGATCGTTCCATCCTGCGCCCTTGCGCCTCGCGGACGCACCAGGAATACGACATCCTGTCCGCTCTTCAGCGCCGACTCGATCTTCGCAAAGTCGTCCGGATTATTCACCGGCTGCTTGTTCACTTCGAGGACGACGTCGCCGCGATTCAGACCAAGATCCTCGGCAAACGATCCCTGCTTCACGTCCTGCACCACCACGCCTTTGCCTGCCGGAATACTCAGGCGATCGGCCAGATCGGGAGTGATATTGCGCACCGTCACTCCGAACTTGCTGGCTTTGGGAGCCTCTTCGTTCTGGTTTTCGTCTTCTTCGCCGAGGCGGGAAGCAAACAGTTTCGAGCGATCGGCGATGGTCACCGTGGCGTCCTGTTTTTTGCCGTTGCGCCCAAAGGTCAACTTGGCCTTCGAGCCTGGCTTGCGGGAAGCAATGTCGGCCACCAGATCGTCGCCGCTCTTCACTTCCTTGCCATCCACGGAGGTGATCGTGTCGCCGATCTTCAGGCCCGCCTCATCGGCCGGACTGCCCGAGACTACGTTCGACACCGTCACGCCCGATCCGTAAATGTGTGCGATGGCCGGGTTCGGTTGAGCGGCGAACTCGATGCCGATCGATCCGCGCGCCACGCGGTGTTCCGGTCCGATCAACTGGTTGTAGACCGTCGCCACCGTGTTCGAAGGCATGGCAAATCCCACGCCCGCGTATGAACTGGTTTCGGTGAGAATCGCTGTATTGATGCCGATGACTTCACCGGCCATATTCACCAGCGGCCCACCGGAATTGCCCGGGTTGATGGCGGCATCGGTTTGAATAAAAGATTGGAACTGCCGCTGCGGAACGATGTTGCGTCCCTTGGCCGACACGATGCCGGCTGTCACCGTCTCCTGCAATCCGAAGGGACTGCCGATGGCCAGCACCCAGTCGCCAACTTCCATGCCGTCGGAGTTGCCGAGTTTCGCGGCCGGCAAGGCATGATCGATCTCAATCTTGATCACCGCCAGATCGGTTTCCTGATCCATGCCGATCAATTTGGCGTCATGACCGGGCGTGCCCTCGGGCTCCCCCTGTAACTTCACACGAATGCGATCCGCCTTCTCGACCACATGCCGATTGGTAACGATGTAGCCCTTGGAATCCACGATCACGCCGGAACCCAGCGAGCGCTGGCGGATGGTGCCCGCTTCAGCCCCGCCTTGGCCACCTTGGCCACCGAAGAACTTGTCAAAGAAATCCTGGAACGGAGCGTCGTCATCGCCGCCCTGATCCTGGTCCTGATCGGGATTGGGGCGGACGTGGAGTCCCCGGCGGTGCGGATTCTTTATGGTTGACTCCGTGTTGATGTTCACCACGCTCGGCTCCAGTTGCTTGGAAATCTGGGAGAAAGCGGTCGAGAGCTGTTGCGGAGCGGGAATGGTCAGCGGCGTCGCATCCGACGATTTCTGTCCCTCTTTGCCTTTCACTCCATAAGAGACAACCGTGCCAATCAGAATGCCAACCGCCAGGGTCGCCAGAATCGTAAAAGTGTACGCCCAACG
The DNA here is from genome assembly GCA_963773955.1 of uncultured Acidobacteriaceae bacterium. Classification (GTDB taxonomy): domain Bacteria; phylum Acidobacteriota; class Terriglobia; order Terriglobales; family Acidobacteriaceae; genus Acidiflorens. The sequence goes on from CAVZDM010000004.1 coordinate 50,667, forward strand.
GTTGGCTTTGAGGCGCACCCAAAAGGCGCTTTCGCGCGAATCCATTTCGTTCCTCCTGAAACTGCCCAATTTTCTATTATACCTTCGACCCCGGCAGGGATCGGTTCGAAGGGCGCTAAGTGGTTAGACGCAGAAAAGCCGGTTCGCGTTAGGGGTCTGCTCAACGGGGCGCCACAATTTCCCGTAGAGACGCGGCTTGACGCGTCTTTGCCCGCGGCGGAGACGGGGCAAGCCCCGTCTCTACAGGGCGAGCGTCTGAGGGTCGTTGTGCGATCACCCGATCACCCGGCGGCCCGATGCTATTTCGTCTCGTACACGGTTTTGCCGCCTACCACCGTACGCAGAACCTTCGTCTCCAGGATTTTCGGTGGGAGGGCTGCGGTAATGTCCTGATCGAGAACGACAAAGTCGGCGAGCATGCCGGGCGCGAGCTTGCCTTTTTGCTTTTCGGAGAACTCGGCAAAAGCCGAACCCGTCGTGTAGGCGGCGATCACCTGCTCGATGTTCAGTTTCTGTGCGGGATAGTAACTCTTCTTTCCGTCTTCGCTCATCCGGGTAAGCGCCGCGTAAATCCCGCGAAACGGCGTGACCGGCTCGACCGGATCATCCGTGCCAAAGGCCAGCACCACCCCGCGCCGAAGGAATTCAGCCCACGCATAGGAATGTTCCGCGCGCTCCGGTCCCAGACGCGCCTCGGCCCAGTTCATATCCGTGAGCAAGTGGCTCGGCTGCATGGACGCAATCACCTTGAGTTCCTTGAAGCGCGAAATCTCCTGCGGCGTGGTGACCTGCGCGTGTTCGATGCGAAGCCGGTAATCATTGCTATTGCCGCCATCGGCTGCCTTTACCTTGGCTTCCTTGGCCGCCTTCTCCGCCTCGGCGAAGGCGTCGAGCGCCATCTGCACGCCTTTGTCGCCAATGGCGTGGAACCCGATCTGATATCCGGCCAGCACCCGCGCCTTGGTCATCGCATTCAGCTTGGTCGCTTCATATTGCGGCAGACCACTATTTTTCGGGCTTGCGTTCTTCGCGTCATCGCTGTACGGCGCAAGCAACGCGGCGGTCCTCGATCCCAGGGAACCGTCCATGAAGCCCTTCAGCATGCCGGTGTGCAGCATGTTGTCGGACGCCGGATGCGAGTCGCGCTTGCTGTTCAGGTCTTCAATGGAATCGTCGAAATTCAGCCACTCTGAAATCCTCGCCGTCAGTTTTCCCTCGCGTTCCAGTTCCTCGTAAATCTTAAAGTCGTCCCACTGCGAGTAATCCTGCGCCGAGGTGACGCCGTGACTGGCCAGATCCGCGAGCGCCAGTTCGATGGCTTGCCGGCGTTTGTCGTGCGACGGCTTGGGAATCACTGCCTGCACCGCCTCTTGTGCTTTTTCGCGCAGAATGCCGGTCGGCGTGCCCGATTCATCACGATCGATCTTTCCCGCCTCCGGATCTTTCGTGGCCACGGTGATGCTGGCCAGTTGCAAGGCTCGCGTGTTCGCTACCCCAATGTGTCCGTCCACGCGCCGGAGGTAAACCGGGTGTTTGCCGCTGACTTCATCCAGATCCCAGCGCGTGGGCAGGACTTTCACCGGCCACAGAGTCTCGTCCCAGCCCTCACCGACTACCCAGTCCCCGGGCTCCGCGGCGTCGCACTTGGCGCGCAACCGCTCCCGGAAGTCATCAAGAGTTTTGGCGCCGACCATGTTGACGGTCATCTTCTCCAGGCCCGCCGAGGCCAGGTGCAGATGAGCGTCATTGAATCCGGGCATGACGAAGCGGCCCTCGAGATCCACAATATTGGTGTCTGGTCCCTTCAACTTCATGATCTCGTCGCGCGCGCCCACGGCGAGGATGCGGTCGCCCAGCACCGCCAACGCCTCGGAACGCTTGCCCGCTCCCAACGACGCCGTTACATCGACCACTCCGGTGTAGATGTTGCCGTGGGTAAAGATCACGTCCGCTTTCGGCTTCTGCGCGGTCTTCGAAGGTTCCTGGGAAGCGTCGTTGAGAACGTCGTGGGATGCGCCCTGAGTTGACACGCCGCTCTGCGCCGACATGCCGACGGCCAACAAAAGAATTGGAGCGATTCGCGTCATCATTCGCCTACTCCCGACAGTGTGAGCATTGTAAGCAGAATGCGCCTTAGTCCCAGGTCTCGTCCATTGCAGTCGAACCATTCTTGCAACGTGTGCGCGCCACCGCCGGAACCGCCACCACCGATCGCGATGGCCTCGCGACCCAGCGAAAGCGGAATGTTGGCGTCGGTCGAGGCCCGCTGCACTTGCGCCGTATTGCCTAACTGCGCATCCACGGCGCGAATCACTCGCAGCAGGCGCGCATCCAGCGTCAGTTCGCCCGCCGGACGATTCCCGATCTCCACCACTTCGCTCTGGACAACTTGCGGTTTCCGTGTTCCACGCTGAGCCGCGGCCCGATTTTCCGCCGCGACCGCTTGCTGCAGCGCAGCCCGCAGCGCTTGCTCCAGCCGGTCAATCTCCGCCATCGACGTGGAGCGCAGATCGACCCGCATGCTGGCGGATTCCGGAATCGAATTCACGGAAGTGCCGCCCCGAATCACGCCGACATTGAATGTGGTTTTCGGCGAGACCGGCACCGGCGTCTGACTGAAGACCTCGACGGCACGGGAGAGCGCAATAATCGGATTGGGCGCGCCGAAGTCGCTCCACGAATGCCCGCCCGGACCGCGCACCATCACTTCGAAGCGGCGGCTGCCCAGAGCCTCGGCCACCACCGTGTCCGCTCCCGCGCCATCGACCACCACGCTGTAGGCAATCGCGTCGCGCCAGCGCGGCGTCGCGAAAACGTGCCGCATGCCGCGCAGATCGCCTTCGCCTTCTTCCCCGACGTTCCCGATGAACACAAACGGCAGAGCATGCGAAATGCGCGCGTTCCCCAGCACACTGGCCACCGCCAGCATCGCCGCAATGCCGGCGCCGTTGTCGGAGACTCCCGGGCCATACAACCGGCTGCCCTGCTGCCGGACATTCAACGGCGTCGCCGCCGGAAACACGGTATCAATGTGCGCGCTGAGCGCGATGAAACGACTTCCGTAGCCGGGATGAATGCCGAACACATTGCCGACCTCATCCACTTGCACATCGTTGAGACCTAGCTCGCGAAAACGGTCGGCCAGCCAGGCGCCGCGTGCCGACTCTCCGAATGGAGGAGCGGCCACTCGCGTCGCCTCCATCTGCCACTGCGCAAACTGCGATTCCCGCGCGCGGAACCGTTCGAATACCGCGCGCACTTCCGGCAAGCCGGCGAGGCGCGCCACTTCCTCCTGCACCGGGGGATATAAATCGGAAACTGCCACTTGAGGAATCGAGTCCATGCTTTCGCCTATCTTATAACGTCGGCGCGGACGTGAAGTGAGTAGTTAATTCAAGTCGCTGGTCGATAGTCGCTGGTCGTTGGCAAGACCGCCGACTGGCGAGCGACCAACGACTATTATGATTGGGTTTGATAGACTGTTTCACGATTTCCGATCCACCCCTTCCCGCCTGTCACTCGTCGTTAGGAGGTACCGCCGTGAAGCCCGCCGTAAAAATTGCCGTCGTTGTCGTCGCTGTCTTGATTGTCGTCATCATTGCGATCCCGCTCCTGATCAACGTCAATAATTTCCGTCCGCAGATTGAGTCGACCCTGGGCTCGGCTCTGGGACGGCCAGTGAAGGTTGGCAACTTAGGCCTCAGCATCCTCTCCGGCAGCGTGGAAGCCGACCAGCTCTCCATCGCCGACGATCCCAAGTTCAGCAGTGCCCCGTTTATCCAGGCAAAATCGCTTCAGGTGGGTGTTGAGCTGATGCCGCTCATTTTCAGCAAGCAACTCAACGTCACCCGGCTTCTCATCGATCATCCGGAAATCAATTTGCTGCGCGACCGCGATGGAATCTGGAATTTCTCGTCTCTCGGAAAGCAATCGGCTGCGCAGCCAGCCACAGCGGCCACAAAGGCGTCCAATGCACCGGCCAACGTGAGCGTAGCCAAGCTTGACCTCACCGACGGGACGATTACGCTTGGATCCACCACCGGCAAAAAACCGATTTCATATGACAAGGTAAACGTAGCCGTGCGCAATTTTTCTCTTGCCAGCGCGTTTCCCGTGGTCGTTTCGCTCAGCCTCCCCGGCGGTGGCAGCTTGAAAATCGACGGCAGCGCCGGTCCGATTAATTCGACCGACACTTCTCTCACGCCGGTGCAGGCGAAGGTGAACATCAACAAGCTCGATCTTTCGCAATCAGCGCTCGCCGATCCGAAGCTGGGCATCGCCGGCTCGGCCGACTTCGACGGCACTTTGAATTCCGATGGCCACATGGCGAAGGCCAACGGAACTTTGAAGGCCACGTCCTTGAAGCTGACACCCAAGGGATCTCCCGCCGGAGTGCCCGTCCAGTTTGTCTTCTCCGTCGAGCACGATCTGAAGAGTGAGTCCGGAAAGATCGTGCAGGGCGATGTCACCATCGGCAAAGCGCTGGCCAAACTGACCGGCACTTACGATTTGCACGGCGAAACCCCTTCGATCCACACCACGCTGAACGGGCAAGCCATGCCGGTTGACGATCTCGAAGCCATGCTTCCCGCGCTCGGCGTGATTCTTCCTACCGGGTCGAAGCTCAAAGGGGGAACGATTACGGTCGAGATCACTTCCGCGGGGTCTCTCGATAAGCTTGTCTCCACTGGCTCAGTAAAGATGAGCAACTCCGCACTCGCCGGATTCAGCGTCGCATCCAAGCTATCGGCGATCCCCGGCCTCGGCGGCAAGCAGACGGGCAATGACACTGTGATCGAGAACCTGAGTTCCGACGTAAGAAACGGGCCCGACGGAACGCGCCTGGATAAGATGAACGTGGTGATTCCGTCGCTCGGAACGGTTACCGGCGCAGGCACTATCAGCCCCAGCAATGCGCTCGACTTCAAGATGGTGGCCAACCTGTCCGGCGTCGGCGCCGGTCTTACGAAGGTCGTCGGCGCCGGATCGGGCGGCATTCCCGTGACCATTGGGGGCACCACTTCGAACCCAACTTTCATGCCGGATATGAAGGGGATGGTAAGCGGTCAAGTCAAAGGCCTGGTTAACGGCGGCAAGAGTTTGGGCGGATTGGGCGGGCTTCTCGGAAAGAAGAAACCCAACTAGCACGTGGCACAAGTTGTAAACGTCATTTCTATGGAATGGTTCGAAAGCGAAGACTTTTGGCGCGATTTCTATCCCTGCATGTTTCCTCCCGAACGGTTTTCTGCCGCCAAGGAAGAAGTCAGCCGCATCGTGTCCCTCACCCAGTGCAGCGGAGGCAGCCTGCTTGATCTCTGTTGCGGACCGGGACGGCATGCGGTGGAGTTCGCGCAATGCGGATTTCGGGTGACCGGGGTTGACCGGTCTCCATTTCTGTTGGACCGGGCGCGCGAACACGCATCCAAATCCGGCGCGTCGATTGAATGGGTCACGGAAGATATGCGGAGCTTCGTTCGTCCAGCGGCGTTTGACCTGGCGTGCAATCTCTTTACGTCATTTGGATACTTCAAGGATGAGCAGGACGATCTTCGAGTCCTACGGAACATTCATCAGAGCCTCAAAAAGGCGGGTGTGCTGGTGATTGAGGTCGTGGGTAAAGAGCGGCTGGCGCGAACCTGGCAAAACACAATCAGCACCGAACTCCCGGATGGCTCGTTGATGGTGCAGCGCCCTCAACTTCGCGACAACTGTTGCCGTGTTTACGCGGAGTGGATCCTGATAAAAGACGGGCGCTCTCGAAGCTTCAGCTTTGAACACACCATTTATTCTGGCCGTGAACTCAAAGATCGCCTGTTGAGCTGCGGTTTTGAGCAAGTGCAGTTGTTCGGAGACTTGCAAGGCTCAGCTTACGATCTGGAAGCCAAGCGTCTGATAGCTGTTGCCCGTAAATCCAGCTCTTAGACTCGTTCCGGCGCAAGCAACGGAGCTTCAGCGAACCCCGCGGAGGGTCGTCTCGGCAGGATGACCTTCGAGCCTCTGCATGCCGTTGAGAATCGTCGCGATTACGTTCTCGTCTCCGACCACGGTGTTGATCATCAGGTGATAGAGGCTGCGCTTCGGCCATTCGGTATTGAAATAGTGTTTGATGTAAGCCATGCGCTCCTTGTCCACGTTCTCCACCAGGTCTTCGGCTTCTTCGCGACTCTTGCCCATCGCGAGCAGGCGGCGGATTTTCTCGTCGTGCGGAGCGTAGGTGAACACGCGAAAGGTGTCCTCCCGCTCACGCAGGAAGAAAGGGCCGCCACGGCCGACAATCACCGCATTGCCTTCCGCCGCAATCGTGCTCATGATCTCTCCGACCATGGTCATCATGCGGTCCGTATCAAACGCCAGAGAATCGGCAAGAGGAATGCTGCGTTCGTAACTGCCCCGCCAGAAGGCCTTGGCTAAACGGTAGAGGCGGCTGTCGACACGCTCATCGCACAAGGCCACCGCCGATTCCGCCACCTGCGCGCGCCGGGCGATCTCGCTCGTCAGTTGCTGGTCCCATAGCTTCCAACCCTGGCGGCGCGCCAGTTCGCAGGCAATGCCTCCGCCGCCGCTGCCAAATTCTCGTTCCAGAGTAACGATGCGAAACATGACAAACCTTCTTCCGTAAATATGGTGGCGGAGACAGCCGGCTCTCCATTAGTGAGCCACGATCTCGCCCCCCGGCTTCGCCTTCTTGATCAGGAACACAAACGGGATCAAGCAAAAGATCACGACCGCGAGCACCCAGAAATTATCAATGTACGCCATCATGGTCGACTGCCGGATCACATTCCCCTGCAACAGCGCATAGGCATATTGCTGCGCGGAGACACCTCCGGAACCGGGACCGGCGCCACCGCCCGAAAAGGCGCTCGTCGCCCCGCGCAGCGCTGCCCGGAATTGCGGATTGGCGGCGTTCAGGTTTTCCATGAGCCGGGATTGGTGAAACTGCGCGCGCCGCGACAGGCCGGTGGTGACAAAAGAAATGCCGACGCTGCCGCCAATGTTTCTGGCCAGGTTCATCAAACCGGACGCCGCATTGTTCTTTTCGCGCGGCAGAGACGAATACGCGGCAGTATTAATGGGCACGAACAGAAAAGCGAGTCCTATCCCCTGATAGACACGCGCCATGACCATGGTGTGGAAATCCACGCTCAGGTCGAACGACGTCATATGAAACAGCGAGAACGAAAGCATCAACAAACCGAACACCAGCAGCCAGCGCGGGCTATAGCGCGACAGCAGAAATCCCACAATCGGCATCATCACCATGATCGCGAAACCGCCCGGAGAGAGCGCCATCCCGGAACGCTGGGCAGTGTAACCGAGCAGCGTCTGCATGAACAGCGGCAACAGCAGCGTGCTTCCGAGCAGAACAAATCCGAGCATGAGCATCAGGAAGTTGGCGGCGGCGAAGGTGCGCTCGCGAAATAAATGCAGGTCGACGATGGGGTCTTTGTGGTTCCACTCCCAGAACACAACGAAAATAAGCGCGGCGGCGGAGATCACGGTCAACCACACGATGAAGTCCGACTCAAACCAGTCATCGCGTTGTCCTTTGTCGAGAATCACCTGCAAGGTTCCGAGGCCGAGCGCGATTAAACCGAGTCCGATGTAATCGATGTTGGTTTCACTCAGCTTGCGGCGCCTGAGATACGGAGGATCCTGAATGAGCCGTTGCGTCAGCAGAAGGGAAAGAATGCCCACCGGGATATTGATGAAGAAAATCCAGCGCCAGCTGAAGTTGTCCGTGATCCAGCCTCCGAGCGTAGGACCGACAGCCGGAGCCATAACCACCGCGATGCCATAGACTGCGAATGCCATGCCTCGCTTCGCTGGAGGAAAGGTATCGGCGAGGATGGCCTGCGAGCTCGGCTGCAAGCCTCCGCCGCCCGCACCCTGAAGAATGCGGAACACGATCAGCATGACCAGATTGGGCGCGAATCCGCACAGGAACGAACTGATCGCGAACACCGCGACACAGCTCATATAAAAACGCTTGCGGCCCATGATCGAAGAGAGCCAGCCGCTCAGCGGCAGCACGATGGCGTTGGAGACGAGATAGGAAGTCAATATCCACGTACTCTCGTCCTGACCCGCCGAAAGACTGCCTGCAATATGGGGCAGCGCCACGTTGGCGATGCTGGTGTCGAGCACCTCCATAAACGTGGCCAGCGTGACCACTAGAGCGATGATCCACGGATTGACCGGAGAACGCCATTCGGCGGCCTCGTTCATCGTGATGGCAGCAGCGCCCATTACTTAATCCACACCTTCGGCTCAACCGACATCCCCGGGCGGAGTTCATGGTTCTTGATCTCGCCCTGGTCGAACACGATCTTCACCGGAATGCGCTGCACCACTTTCACGTAGTTGCCCGTGGCGTTTTCCGGGGGCAGCAGGCTGAAGCGTTCCCCGCTGGCGCCGGCGACGGAATTAACGTGCCCTTTGTAGGTCTTGCCGGTCGCATCGACCTCAATCTCAGCCGGCTGGCCCGCTTTCATCTTGCCAAGCTGTGTCTCCTTGAAGTTTGCCGTGACCCAGATGTTCGCTTCATCGAGCGGAATGATCTTCATCATCTCCTGGCCGGGCTGCACATTTTGACCAACCTCGACGGTGCGGTTGCTGACCGCTCCACTGACCGGCGCAGTCACTTTGGTGTACTGGAGGTTCAGTTCAGCCTGGTCTAACTGGGCCTTCTTCTGATCGGCATTGGCCTGCGCGGAAAGCGCGCGAGCGCGTATGGCGCGCATGGTCTGCGGAGCGGTGCCCGCGGTGCGCAGTTCGGCGCCGGCCTGCGCCAATCTGTCCTGCGCTTGTTCGACCTGCGCCGCAAGGGCGTCGGCATTGGCGCGCGCCGCTTGCACGGTTGCGGCGGCGGCCTGCGCGCTGGCCACGGCTTGATCGTACTGCTGCTGCGAAATCTCCTGCTTGTCGATCAGTTGTTTGTAGCGGACAAGATCATTCTGCGCTTTGGTATTGTTGGCTTCCGCTTCGATCACCTGCGACTTGGCGGCTTCAAACTGTTGGCGGGCAGCCGCGATTCCGGCCTGCGCACCGGAGACTCCTGCCTGTGCGCCGCTCACCTGGCTCGAAGTGCTCACGTCGGTGATGGGGACGTTAATGCCGGCGGCCGCGGCCTGCGCCTGGGCGTCGGCGTATTCAGCACGCGCCTGCGCGACCGCGACTTCGTAGTCGGCAGGATCGATTTCCACCAGCACCGTTCCCTTTTCGACATACTGGTTGTCTTCCACATTGAGCTTCAGCACATGGCCGCTGACGCGCGCGCTCACCGAGTTCACGTGCCCGTCAATCTGCGCGTCGTCGGTGGATTGGTAGCTTCCGAAGTAGCGCCACAGAAAGAAAACAGCGACCAGAAGCACGAGGCCGGCGAGGATGAGTCCCAACCTGGTTCGAGGATTACCCAAGAACGCCGCTCGCCGCTGATAGCGAGCTTCGCTGTCAGGAGGGGATTGGGGTTGCGCAGGCTGGGATAGCGGCGACTGCGGCACACGCGTCTCCGGTTGCGGTTTAGGCTCGGTTACAACGCTGCTGGTTGGGTCCATAAGTTACTTCCCTTTCAGGTATTCGCGGACGCCCTCTTCGGCGCGTCCCAGGGCTCGGGCAAAAGAAACTTTGGCGAGGTTGTGAAGGTAGAGGCTCGAGATCAAACTTTCATGCGCGCCCGCCACCGTTTCCTGCGCTTGAACCACCTCGAGGTTGTCGGTGACTCCGGCGGAGAAACGATCCTGCGATTGGGTAAGCGCCTGCTCGGCGAGATTCACTGAACTCTGGGCGACTTCCACCTGATCGCTCGCGGACTTGAGGTCAAGCAGCGCGTTGCGGATATCCTGATCGATCTGACCGCGCACGTCCGCCATCTGCGCCTGCGCTTGCCGCAGGCTGGCTTCGGCCTTCAGAACATCTCCATGAACCCTGCCACCCTGGAAAATCGGAATATTCAGCGTGCCGACGACCGCATACGTAGGCAGCACATCGCCGGGCGCCGCGCCGATCTCGCCGAAGTTCACCGCCATATCGATGGTGGGAAAATATCCGGCGGTGGCCGCGTTGCGCTCCAGTTGCGCGGCGGTCAGACGATCGCGCGCGGCTTTGTAATCGGATCGCAGAGAATACGCACGCTGCAAACTGGTCTCAAGATCGGGAACGGGAAAAGGCTCGTAAGGAGCTTTATCGGCCAGTTCGAATTCCTGGCCGGGCGCGAGTCCAATCACGCGGGCCAGCGAAATTTTCTGCTTGGCAAAGTCGTTCGTGGCCGCTATCAGTTGCTGTTGACGCGTCTGGTATTCGACCTGCGCCCGGAGCGTGTCGATGGCCGGTGCGACGCCCGCCTCCTGCTGCGCAACCGCTTTCTTGTAGAGCGCATGCGCCGTCTCGACCTGCGCTTGCGCGGTTTCCACGCGGGCCGCCGCGGCAATTGACTGCAGGTAGGCGTTGCCGGTCGCGAGCACGACCAGATCGCGCGCATCCTTCAGATTGAACTTGGCCACGCCCTCGCCAATCACGGAAGAGCGATATTTCTGGATTGCCTTCCAATCGAATACTCGCTGCGTTGCCGAGGCGCGCACGTCAAAGTAGGAGTAGGGCCCGATGATCGCAGGAATACCAGGAAGCAGCTTGGCGCTAAATCCTTCCGCTTCCGTGCTCAGTTTCTGCCTGGTTTCCAACACATCACCGTTGACGTTCGGAAGCAGATCGCTCAGTTGCTGCCACTTTTGTCCGCGGGCCTCGATGGTGTTGTACTCCGACAAAAGACCAGCCAGGTTCTGGCGCAGAGCCCGCTCGATCGCGTCGCTGAAGGTCAGCGACAGGACTCCGGGTGTGGCCTTAGCCTCCGGCACACTGCCAAACACTGGATTCTGCGCCGAGGTTTGAACTTGCGAAGTCGGAACCTGCATCGACCCGCCCGCCGCGCTAGCGGTCGACGTACCTTGGGCGAAAAGCGGAGTACAGAGCGCCATTGAGAAGACGGCGACCAGCACGATCAGAAGGCGGGTGGAACGGTTAGCCGAAGCCATGGAACCTGGGTTCTCTCCTTGCGAAACGCAAATCATAAGTCTTTTTGAGTCATTTTGGGGAGGGTCCGACGCAAATTGTTGAGCCGCATGGGCCATCTAGAACTATGACTTGCAGATGGCCCGACGGCCCGATGATCCGATGACCCGATCTGCTGTGACCTTGGTCATCTTGTGTAACCACCAGCCACAGTTCAATCTATGAGACGAGTCAAGCACTTCCCCGTGACCGAAAGACTGCCTGATTGAAGTCGCACGTATGAGCGAAGCCACGAAACTGTCGCCCAAAGGATCGGACTGGACCCGTCTGCTTACGGATCCAGACCTGGTCAGTCACCTCGGGAAACTGCTCCAGACCTATCGTGAAGTGCCTTCAGAACAGCGCGAAACAGCGCTTCTCCGGGCGATGCGCGAGATTAAAGACGCCGCCGTCAAGGTACGAGAAGCGCGGGAGAACCTGCCCGCTGCTTCCGTGCCGGCAGCGCCGGTCGTGCTTCACCATCCCGAACCAGTCGATGAAGCGCCCCCGTTCGAACCGGATTTGTTCGCCCCCAAGGAATTGGGAACGGATCGCCGCCGTTTCAAGCGGATCAAGTGCTATGTGGCCGTGGAAATTAACATTGAGGGCATAGATGAGCCGGTCTGGGGCAATCTGGTGAATGTGGGCCGCGGAGGCTGCCTGGTCGAGACCGCCACCCCTGTGCCCGCGAATAAGGCCCTTGAGATCGGGTTGTGGGTGTCTAGCGGCAAGATCTGGGTGAAAGGCGTCATCATCAGCGGAGTGGCGACGCGCAGCACCCCGTCATTTGGAGTGCGAGTGAAATTCTCAGAGGCGGAACTGTCGGAAAAGGAACACCTGCGGAAATTTCTTAAATTCGTCGAAGACACCGCCCGCCAGTCGCAAAGCGGAAAAGCCTACGTCGCGCAACTAAAGGGCTAAAGCGCCAGCAGCATCCTGCCAGCAACTTTTCTTGCAGTCCGGGTTCACTCATAATGAGGCCAATCCAGGATGGGGATCCCTTTGCCCAGACGTCGCTTGCTGGTAGCAACTGCTCTGCTTGTGGCGGCCTGCCTTACGACTCAGTTCGCTCTCGGCCGGAAGAAGGACAAGCCCGCCGGGGCCATGGCCGTGGATGCGCAAAAACGCGCCGTCCACGCGCTGAACCGGCTGACCTTCGGCCCGCGGCCGGGCGACGTCGAGCGCGTCACCGAGCTCGGAGTTGACAAGTGGATCGAACTCGAACTTCATCCTGAAAAAATTGACGACTCGGCGCTCGACGCCAGGCTCGCCCCGTTTCGTACCCTGCGTATGGATACGAGAGAGATCGTCGAGAATTTTCCGACCGACCAGTTGATCAAGCAGATCGCCGACGGGAAAGCCTCGCTGCCGCGCGATCCCAACAAGCGCGCAATTTACCAAGCGCAGCTTCAGCGCTACGAAGACAAGCAGGAGCGCAAGAACAACGACGAAGCCGCTAAGCCTGCCGCAGCCAGCGCAGTGGCAACCGGCGACGCGAGCGCTACCAGCCCCATCTGTAGAGACGGGGCTTGCCCCGTCTCCGCCGACACTGCCCAGTCCGCCGACTCCGGCGAGATGCAACGCCGCGAAGAACGCCGCCTTGCGAATCTCAAGACGCAGGAACTTCTCGATCTGCCGCCCGACGAGCGCATGAAAGAGATTCTGAAAATGTCGCCTGAAGATCAGCGCGCTCTCGCCGCGACCACCAAAGGCGCCAAGGCTGACGCGTTGCTCGAGGGAATGAGCGCGCAGCAAAAAGAAACTGTGATGGCGTTAAAGAATCCTCAGCAGGTAGTAGTCGATGAGTTGATGCAAGCCAAGATACTCCGCGAGATCTACAGCGAACGGCAGCTCGACGAAGTGATGACCGACTTCTGGTTCAACCACTTCAACGTGTTCATCAACAAGGGCGCCGACCGCTATCTGCTGACCAGCTACGAACGCGACGCCATCCGCCCGCACCTGCTGGGTAAATTTGAAGACCTGCTGGTAGCGACCGCGAAGAGCCCCGCAATGATGTTCTATCTAGATAACTGGCTGAGCGTCGGTCCGGATTCGGACATCGCGCTCGGCATCGCTCCGCATCAGCGCGGCTACGGTCCCCGTCCCCGGAAGCCCGGCAAGCAGGCTAGCGGCCTGAACGAAAATTACGGCCGCGAGTTGATGGAACTGCACACGCTCAGCGTAAACGGAGGCTACTCGCAGAAAGACGTCACCGAGGTGGCCAAAGTGTTCACCGGCTGGACGCTCGAGCAGCCGAAAAAAGGCGGCGGCTTCCACTACGAGCCGCGCATGCACGAGCCCGGCGACAAGCTTGTCCTCGGACATCGCATCAAGGAAAACGGCGAGAAAGAAGGACTGGAAGTGCTGCGCCTGCTGGCGCATAATCCGCAGACGGCGCATTTCATTTCGCAAAAACTGGCGATGCGCTTTGTCTCCGACGATCCTCCGCCGGCGTTGGTCGAACGCATGACAAACACCTTTCTGAAGAAAGACGGCGACATTCGCGAAGTCCTGCGCACCCTGTTCAAATCGCCCGAGTTCTGGTCGTCCGATGCCTACCGCGCAAAAGTAAAAACGCCGCTCGAGTTCGTGGTCTCCGCCGTACGCGCCAGCGGCGCCGAGGTCGAGGACGCCCGCGCGCTGGTCGGCACGCTCAACAACATGGGCATGATGCCGTACGGGATGATGCCGCCGACCGGCTACTCGATGAAAGCCGACGTTTGGGTAAACTCCTCGGCGCTGTTGGCACGCATGAATTTCGCGTTAGGGCTGGCCGCGGGAAAAATAAGGGGAGTCAAAGTCGATGCTGTCAGCCTCGCTTCGTCTTTGGGGAACGCAACTGTTTCAGCCACTAGTCCAAACAAAGACGCTCCAATTCCAATCGATCCGCAGCAGGCGCTAACAAACCTGGAAAACTCGCTGCTGTCTGGCGACATTTCCAAGCAAACGAACGACACCATCAGCAAGCAACTGGACGACCCAAAAATCAGCCAGCGGCGCTTGGATGATCCCAAGCGTCCGCCAAACGTGGCCGCGATCACGGGACTGATTCTAGGGTCGCCAGAGTTTCAGAGACGTTAGCTTCGAGCTTCGAGCTACAGGCTGCGAGCAACCGTTGGCTCGCAGCCTGTAGCTCGAAGCTCGAAGCAGAGGTGATCATGCCCATCACTCGACGCATCTTTCTTCGCAACGGCGCGCTGGCCGTAGTCGGCACGACCGCGCTACCAGGCTTTCTGACACGCGCCGCCTTTGGCGCCGCCGACCCCGGCCTTCGCACCAAGCGCCTGGTCGTGATCTTCCAGCGCGGCGCGGCCGATGGACTCAACATCGTCGTGCCGCACGGCGAGCCCAGTTACTACGCCATGCGGCCGACCATCAATATTCCGAAGAAATCCGTGCTCGATCTCGACGGCTTTTTCGGATTGCATCCCGCGATGGCGTCTTTTGAGCCGCTCTGGAAGCAGAAGCATCTAGCCATCGTGCACGCCGCCGGATCGCCCGACCCGACGCGCTCGCACTTCGACGCGCAAGACTTTATGGAATCCGGCACGCCCGGCGTGAAGGTCACCGACGACGGCTGGCTGAACCGCGCCCTGCACGAGCTTCCTGCCGATCCATCCGCGCAGGCGCCCGACAAGTCGGCGTTTCGCGCCATTGCGCTCGGCCCGTCGCTACCGCGCATTCTCTCCGGCAAAGAGCCGGCGGTTGCGGTTAACAACCTCAACGATTTTTCCGTAGGGGGAAAAAATCCCAACGCCGCGCCTATGTCGAACACTTTCGAAGCCATGTACGACCAGTCGGTAGACACCGTGTTGCACGGCACCGGCCAGGAAACCTTCGACGCGGTCAAGACGCTCAAGGCCGCCGACCCCGCGCACTACTCACCGGCAGCCAACGCCAACTATCCCAAGGGACGCTTCGGCGACAGCTTGAAGCAACTCGCGCAACTGATCAAGGCAAACCTGGGAGTGCAGGTAGCCTTCGCCGACATCGGCGGCTGGGACCATCACGTCAACGAAGGCAGCACTCAGGGACAGATTGCCAACGTGCTCGGCGATTTCTCGCAATCGATTGCCGCGTTCTGGACCGACCTCGGTGATCTTGGAGAAGACACGGTGGTAGTAACCATGTCCGAATTCGGCCGGACCGCCCGTGAAAACGGGAACCGCGGCACCGACCACGGCCACGCCAACGTGATGTTCGTGCTGGGCGGCCCGGTAAGAGGCGGCAAAGTCTACGGGCGCTGGCCGGGACTGTACCAGTCGCAGTTATACGAAGGACGCGATCTGGCGGTGACGACGGACTTCCGGCTGGTGCTCAGCGAAGTGGTGTCGCGCTATCTGGGGAACAAGGATTTGAAGACGGTGTTTCCCGGATTTGAAGAACAGCCCGGGGCAGTTCGTGAAATTCTTGGGATAGGTCAAATCGGCGCTGACATTCTTGGATCGGGCGCTGCCGGGGCGCCGCACTCCTCGCAAAATTTCGCCAGTGGTGAAATGGCATGCCCATTGAGGCAGCGGCGGCTTGCATCGAACCGATCAACATTCAACAACGAATACATTACGCAGAATGAAACTGAGTAAAAAGCCGCCGGAAAGATCAGAAAACTGCCCGGCGAAGCGCCTGGATTGCTACCCCTGACAAACGGCAGGATGAATGCAGCGAAGAACACGTATCCCCAAACGACCCACAACGTCCTTTGCATCCATGTGGGGCAACCTCGCAATGCCGCCTTCCACAAGTCCCGCTGCTTGAAGTCGCGGGTCAACCTGTTCATCAGAAGGACGGTGGGTACCCATGCAATAAATATCGGGGGAAACAGGAAAGAGAGTAATCGCCTTCCAAATTCTGGGCCTTCGTAAAAACTGAGAATGTGAAGCAGAAAGCACGCAATCACGCCGAGGGCGGATACCACCATGACCGGATAGGCCACTGCTTTTATCATCGGTGGTACTCCGTTTCGATCAGCACATCCCCGCCCTCAATCTTCACCGGATACACGGCGATCTTCGCCCCCGGCGGACCAGCCTCACCCGTCCTCGGATCCCACTCCCAGCCATGCCACGGACAGACAACCTTCCCTCCTGAGATCACGCCCAGACCGAGTGGGCCTCCGCGATGCAGGCAGACGTTATCCATGGCACTGATTTCGCCGTTCACGTTGGCGACGCAGATGGTCTTGCCGCCGCAGGGGAATTCCTTGGCTTCGTTGAGGGTGGGAAGGTCGGATTCGGTGGCGAGTTTGACGAATGCCATACTGTCCGGATGATGCAAAAGAAAGCAGGTCCCTCGCTTCGCTCAGGATGACAAATTCATGTAGAAGTGGTCTAACTGAAAGCTGATGGCTGACGGCTGACCGCTATTTCGGCTGCATCGTCTGTGCGACCATTACCTGGCGCTTGAAGTTTTCCATCATGTGTTCTTCGAGCCGCACTTCGGTGGGGCGCTTGGCGAGGGTCATGGTGTCGATCTTGTCCTGCAGTTTGAGCAACGCGTAAAACAAATTCTCCGGACGCGGCGGGCAGCCGATCACATACACATCCACCGGCACGATGCGGTCAACGCCCTGCAGCACGGCATAGGTATTAAACGGCCCGCCGACCGACGAACACGCTCCCATCGAAATCACCCACTTCGGCTCGGGCATCTGGTCATAAATACGCTTCACCACCGGCGCCATCTTCAATGTCACGGTGCCAGAGACGATCATCAAATCCGACTGCCGCGGGCTCGGCCGAAATACTTCCGACCCAAAACGCGCGATATCGAAGCGCGCGGTCGAAGACGCGATCATCTCGATGGCGCAGCACGCCAGCCCAAACGTCATCGGCCAGAGCGCCGACTTGCGCGCCCAGTTGAAGACGTAGTCCACCGTCGAGATCATGAAATTCTTTTCGAACTTGTTCTGCAGCCAGCTCATGGGGCCTCTTGCAATACAGGATAACCCAACGATCATACGCCGGGGAGTGATCTGGGTCACGCATTGGCCACGAGCTACGGGCTGCGAGCTACGAGCAAGCAAAAGCAAACCCATCACCCGCGCCGGTTGCTCGTGGCTCGCGGCTCGCGGCTAATAAATCGTGTACCCCGGCGCCGGATTCCGCACGTCCGGCTTCGACGCCATCAGCAGCAGCGCACCGATGCGCTTGAATGCCCTCAAATCGTCGAGCGAATGGAACGAAGTTGTCTGGTAATTGTCGGGCGTAGGCGTGTCGTCGGGAATCTGCGCATACTCCACGTTTTCAAAGGCGTGACGCTTCAGCAGTTCGACATACTCCGCCGCCGAACGAACATGCACCGGCACCTTCAACTTCGGCACCCATTGCAGCGAATACGGATTGTCCTTGTAGAGGTTAATCAAAATGAACATGCGTCCATGCGGAGCCATAACGCGAAAAAGCTCAGCCAGCGCTCGCTCCTGATCCGGGTAATAATAAAACGACTCGACCGAAAGCACCTTGTCAAAAAAATTTTCTTCCCAGGGAATCTGCGCCGCTGATCCCATGACAAACATTACGTTGTCGAATTCCTTCGAAGCCACGCGCGCCTGCCGGATCATCTCGTCAGAAATGTCGACTCCGACGACCTGCCCAAAACCCTGCGGCCCGTCACTCACCATGCGAGCCAGCAAGCGTGTCGCCCACCCCGATCCGCAGCCCATATCGAGAATGCGCTCACCCGGACGCAGATCCATCCGGCGCATCGTCTTCTCGGTGATGTCGAGGTGATGGCGCTCCATCTTCGCGCCCTCGCCGTCATCGGCCCAGCGGTTGAATTCGTGTTGCAGGCGCTCGTCGGGGGATTGCGGTTTGTCATTCGGCACTGGGCTTCTCCGATAGCAGTCGTTGGTCGCTCGTCGTTAGTCATTACTCGTTAGTCGCTGGCAAACAAAACCGCGATCGACCAACGACTAACGACCAGCGACTTTTTCCAATTCATCAAAGAACGTCGGATACGAAACTCCCGCTGCATCCGCGCCGCGAATCGTCGTCTCACCTTCCGCTCGCAGCGCAGCCACGGCGAACGCCATGGCAATGCGGTGATCGCCGAAAGAATCGAGTTCCGCGCCATGCAGATGCTGGCCGCCCGCGATCCGCATTCCGTCGGGACGCTCTTCGACTTCCGCGCCCATCTTGCGCAGATTAGTCGCAACGGCAGCGATGCGATCCGATTCCTTTACGCGCAGCTCTTTGCCATCGCGAACTTCGAGGCCGCCGTCCGTGTATGGCGCAACCGCCGCCAGCACTGGGATCTCGTCAATCAACGCTGCCGTGTCGGCACCGGCTATTACGGCTCCCTTCCACGCCGCTCCCCGCGCCTCAATCGTGCCTACCAGTTCGCCCTGATGTTCCTCCAGATGCGCCACCGAAATCTTCAACCCCATCTGCATCAGGATATCGAGCAGCCGCGCCCGCGTTGGATTCATTAGAATCCCGGGCAAAGTGATCTGCGATCCAGCGAACATCGCCGCCGCACAAAGAAAAAATGCAGCGCTCGAAAGATCGCCGGGCACATGCGCCTCAATCGCGCGCAGCCGCTGTCCGCCCACAATCCGCGAAATATTCCTGGTCCGCTCGACCTCCGCACCAAACGCCCGCAGCGCAATTTCGCCATGATCGCGGGTGCGGATCGGCTCCTCGACCACCGTTTCACCGTCGGCAAACAGTCCGGCAAAAAGCACACACGATTTCACCTGCGCACTCGCCACTTCCGGCCGGTAGTGAATCGCCTTCAGCGGACCGCCATGAATTTTCAGAGGAGGCCGGCCACCTTCGCTCGAAGAAATCCTCGCGCCCATCTCGGAAAGCGGCGTCATAATGCGCGCCATCGGCCGCCGCGAGAGCGATTCATCTCCGCACAACTCGCTCAAAAATGGCTGGCCGGCAAGAATTCCGCTCAGCATGCGCATGGTCGAGCCGGAGTTCCCGCAATCCAGCGTCTCCGCCGGAGCATGCGGCCGCGGCCCCAAGCCATGCACTTCAATCGCCCCGCCGTTTTCGTTGTCCTTGTCTTTTAAGCGCCTCCACTCGCAACCGAGCTTCTCCACGCAATCAAGCGTGCTGGCGCAATCGCGCGCCGCTGAAAAATTCTGGAAGCGGCTTGTGCCCTCCGCCATCGCCGCCAGCATGGCGTAGCGGTGCGAGATGGACTTGTCCCCGGGAATGCGTACCACTCCCCGCACTCCGCGCGCCGGACGGACGATGACATTCGAAACCTCCGGCTTCGCATCATCAGGCATGAATTTAATATAGCGGAGAATGTGTGGGAGGTCAGAGGTGAGAGGTCAGATTGCAGAGGTGAAAATCAAAAGGTCTTAGCTCTGCAATCTGACTTCTCACCTCTGAAATTTCTACTGCGCGCGCACGCGCCCCGCAGCCTCGGCGAGAATCTCCCGCGGAACTTCCCGCAGCGTGACGTGGAACTCGAACATGGGCGTTTCCGTCCCGCGCCCCCACCGGCCCGTTTCCCAATGCGCGCGAACAAACTTTAGTTCTGGACGCGCCGTCAGATTGAGCAGCAGCGGAGTTTCCTCGCGATAAAACTTCTGTGGAAAAGCCGTGATTGGTTTCGCATCCCACGTCGTGCCATCCGCCGATCCGAAGATGCTGACCTCGAGCGACTCCTGCTCGATGATGTTGGTGATGGCGAGAGTAAGCAGAAAAATCCGGCCCTCCGCGCGACTCACATCGAGCGCAGGTCCGTCTCCTTTGGCATTGACCACGGTTTTTTCAGGAACGAGGAAGGCTTCCATCATGACGCGGAGATTCTAGCAGAGAAACCACGCCGCAGGCTGTGATCGCCGCAGCACTCGGGGACTTTCGCATATCATCAAAAGACGCAAGTGAGGTTTCAGTTTCTCGTGGAAAGACTCGACAAGGCGTCGGTCGCGACCATGCTGGCCGGCATGTGCACCTTTCTCAACGTCTACTCCACCCAGCCCTTGCTGCCGCTGTTGCGCGAGACTTTTCATGCTTCCGAGCTGGCAGTCAGTCTCACCGTAAGTGCGACGATTTTTGCCACCGCTCTCGCCGCGCCCATCATCGGCATGATTGCCGAGCGCCGCGGCCGCAAAAAAGTCATCGTACCCTCGCTGTTCCTGCTGACCATTCCCACCGCCCTGGCGGCGACTTCCACCAGCCTCGGCGCGCTCATCTTCTGGCGTTTCGCTCAGGGTATTTTCGTGCCGGGCGTCATCGCCGTCATGCTCGCCTACGTGAATGAGGAGTGGGCCGGACGCGGCGTGGGTCGCGCTATGTCCGCGTATGTGACCGGAACCGTGATCGGCGGATTTCTCGGCCGCTTCATTTCCGGCGTCATCGCCACGCACTGGCATTGGCGCGCCACCTTCCTGGTGCTCGCCGTCCTCAATTTGATCGGCGCGGTTGTGGTCCGCGCCTGGCTGCCTCTGGCAAAGAACTTTGTCCGCGCGGAGCACCTGCAGCAAGTCCTGGACCACGCCAAAGACCATCTGCGCAATTCACGGTTGCTGGCCAACTTCGGCATGGGTGCGACCGCCCTTTTCACCCTGGTCGGATGTTTCACTTACGCGAACTTCTATCTCGCCGCCGCGCCTTTCCATCTGAACTCGGCGCAGCTGGGCAGCATTTTCTTTGTCTACCTGCTCGGAGTCGTCATCACACCCCAGTCCGGCCGCTTCCTCGATCGCTTCGGATTTCGCCACACCACGATCGTCTACTGCGCCATGATGATCGCGGGGCTGCTTCTCACCCTGATCAAATCGCTACCGGTCGTCATCATCGGCCTTGCCATTTTTTCGTCGGGAGTCTTCGTGGCGCAGGCCGCCGCCACAGTGCAGACCGGAGCCATCGCAGGGCGTGCCCGTTCCTCGGCCGCCGGACTCTACGTGGCCTTCTACTATCTGGGAGGAAGCGTAGGCGCCACGCTGACCGACTGGTTCTGGCGTTGGCAAGGGTGGCCAGGTTGCGTCGGCCTATTGGCAGGAGTTTCCCTGGTGAGCCTGTGGCTGGCTCGCATCAGCAGCCGGCCGCATGACCAGCTCGACTCCGCGGAAATTGAGTTGGTGGGCGATTGAAAAGCAAAGTGGAGCGCCAGGCGCCCTCGCCAGGCCGCCCGACTGCCGGACGGGCGAGGCGCCCGTCTCTCCACCACCTTAGGAATTAGCTCGTTACTGGCTGTCGCGTCGCCGCCGCCGGCAACAGGAACGGCTCCTCCGGAATAATGATCCATCCGAGCACGTACGCGACGATGCCTGGGGCAACTCCGCACGCGAGCGTGATGAAGAACCAGAGGATGCGCACCAGCGAAACGTCAAGCTCAAGATAGTGAGCCAGCCCGGCGCAAACGCCCCCGATCTTTCGGTCGGCGCGGGAGCGCATCAGTTTCTTCGGCATGGGCGGAACGCCCACGACGTTGCCGCAGTAGGAGCAAAAGCGGCCATCCTCAGCGATGGTCTTGCCGCAAGCGTTGCAGTACATATTGTTTCTCCCTGTCCTAGGATACGACGATTGCGAGGAAAATGTTCCAAGCGTTGTTGCTCGATGGTCGTTTAGCGAAAATCGCCTAAACGCTTCTTGGTGAAGCCAGCGACCAACGACCAACGACCATCGACGGTCTTATCTCACTCCCGGTACGCGTCTTTCATTCTCTTCCGTGCCTTGTCGGCTTCGGCATTCCCTGAATTTGTGGCCACCACCGCCTCGTATTTCTTCACCGCCAGATCCCGCTTCTGGAGCTGGTCATACATCTCGCCGGCTCCCAGATTTGCCTTCTGCAGCAATTCCGGATCGGCTCCCGTGACCTCACTCACCATTTCGTTGGGGGACTTCCGCGCAAGGAATGCACCCCCGAAGACTCTTGCTACGTAACGCTCTGTAAGACCGGCATGTCGGGCTTGAGATCTAAGATCGTAAATCTTGGCCCTCCAGCACTTTTTGATGCCAGTTGTGACCGCGGGCAATCGCTCGATCAAGGAGAGCTTGAGAAGCCCTGCTAATTGGCCAGCGGCAGAGAGGGAGCAACGACCAGGCGAACTGCGCGCCACAACCGTTTCAGCTTTGCTTCGGCTCACTATCGGACTGGGATGCAGGTTTTGGAGCAAATGTGTCAAGCCCTCTCAGAGATTTTTCTTCGTTTTAATATTCCCGAGCCAGTGGAAATTTAGATCATTTCAGAACCACGCGATTTGATGTCGAAGCACTGAGTTATCCACAC
The DNA here is from genome assembly GCA_963773955.1 of uncultured Acidobacteriaceae bacterium. Taxonomy (GTDB): domain Bacteria; phylum Acidobacteriota; class Terriglobia; order Terriglobales; family Acidobacteriaceae; genus Acidiflorens. Next base: position 72,909 of record CAVZDM010000004.1, read on the forward strand.
TCGCCCTATACTTTTTAGTATGAAGAACGCAACTACAGGCCTGACAGGCAATCGCAACGATCGACAAAATCCACCTAACTCACGCTTGACGATTCAACATCGT
>CAVZDM010000005.1:0-43970 GCA_963773955.1 uncultured Acidobacteriaceae bacterium
TCGAGACCAAAACTGACAATATTGGCTACTACCGTGTACTGCATCTCCAGGTTGGAGCCTATCAAATCCGGGTCGAAGCCCAGGGTTTCAAGGCGACCGTTCTTGAGAGCATCCCGGTCAACGTAGACACCACGACGCGCGCCGACGCCAGATTGCAGGTCGGCACCGCGCGTGAGACCGTCGAGGTCACCGAGGGTGCTGCTTTAGTGCAAACTGAGGAAGCGCGGCTGTCAAGCACCATCACTCACGAGGAGATCAACAACTTGCCGTTAAACGGGAGGCAGGTCTATCAACTGGTCTCGCTCGAACCCGGCGTAACCCAAACCAATGCGCCAGTCATATCCAACGTGCCTTCACCCACTTCGTCGGTGACCTTCGATTTCGGCTACACCGCCAACGGTTCCACGCCGCGTGGCAACAACTTCGTCCTCGACGGCAATTCGAACAACAATGAATGGCTGGGAGGCACTCCGCTCATCTACCCGTCGCTGGACGCAATTCAGGAAGTACAGGTCCAGACACTGAACTTCTCAGCGGAATACGGCCGCAACAACGGCACGGTCGTCAATGTCGTGACCAAGTCCGGCACGAATCGTCTGCACGGCTCTCTTTTTTATTCGGGAAGAAATACGGCTTTGGATACCCGGGACTTCTTTGACCCGTCTGACGAGAAGACACCGCTCCATCAGAATCAGTTCGGTGGCTCCGTGGGCGGCCCGATCGTCAAGGACAAGACTTTTTTCTTTGCCGACTACGAAGGATCGCGTCTTACAGCGGGCCAGCCGGCAACGTTCGTCAGTGAAACTCCCGCCTTCCGGCAGTTGGTGACCACGAACAATCCGAATAGCTTGGCGGCGATGTTCTACCACGATTTTCCTGGCCCTGCCTGCACCGGGGCAGCCTATGGTATCGATGGGCAGTATTGTCCGGCCGTTGCCTCTCAGGTCGAGCCCAACCAGGCTGACCAATACCTTGTCCGCGTCGATCAACATTTGGGCGCGCACGACCAGTTTTATGGACGTTGGGTGAATACGCTGGCCTCCGGCGATGTGGCCAGTCAGGAGTTAGAGGGCGCAGGTACGCGGGGATTCAAAGCGCCTTTTGAGGGTTTCTTCGCCGACTTGAGTTTGGGAGAAACCCACGAGTTCTCGACCCATACGCTGAACGATCTTCGAGTGGCTTATTCCCGCAACAACAGCAGTATCGATTTCGCCTTGCCCCCCAACACCTTGACTGGGGCCGCGCTGAAGAATGCCGGCATTCCCTCTGACGATTTTGGGGATCTGGTCTTTGACGACGGCGTCATCCCTATGGGTGGTGAAGTTTTTGTTCCTCGAAAGTTCATTTTTGATACATATGCGCTCACCGATACCCTCACTCATATTATCGGCCGGCATGCTCTGAAGTTCGGCTTTCAGGTGCGGCACATCGAGGAGAACAGTAACTATCAGCTCACTTCAAAACCCTACTTCGAGTTCACCTGCATCGATAGTAATGCCTGCCCCCTTTACGTAAATGGCATTTATGAAGGGGGTTATAGCTTCGGGGGCGCGACGCCGTCCACACCATTGAACCCCGCAGGAGATCTAGCCTACCTGCAGGCAGGACTAGTCAACCGCAACAACTGCACCGGTTCTCCATCGCCAACCTGCGGCCAATTTACCGATACCCCGCGACATTTCCGTTGGAACCAATTTGCCGGGTTCGTCCAGGACGACTGGAAAGTCAGTTCACGTCTGACGTTGAATCTTGGTGTCCGCTACGACCTTTTCGAATCACCCACGGAAACCAAGGGCATTCTTTCGAACGTCATCCTGGGCCCGGGAAGTAACTTGTTTCAGCAGATGGCAACCGCCAGCGTCGGCCGCGTATCCAAGCTCTGGAACACCGACAAGAAGAACTTCGCACCCCGAATCGGAGTGTCTTGGGATCCGAGGGGAAAAGGCGACATGGTCGTGCGCGGTGGTTTCAGCATCGCCTACAACGAGCCTTACTCCAATCTTTACACCAATGCGTCCCGGCTCGACCCTCCGGACGCCATTACAACCTTTGTTGAGCCCAGCCTTGGCATAGGTATATACCCCATACCTTACGGGCCCGGCGAGTTTCCCTTTCAGCCGAGTCCCGACTTCGCAGGCCCCACCCTGCCCAACGGAGGGATCGGCCCCGCTTCCAGCGGTATCCAAATCACTCCCAGCGGCGTGTATCCGAACCTTCGCACCAACTACTCGATGCAGTGGTTCTTCGGTATTCAACGCCAGTTCCTGAATGACTACGCTGTGAGCATCAACTACGTGGGGACGCGCGGAGTGGGCGGATACACCAGGGAAGACTACAACCGGTACGATGGAGATATCTGCTCAAATCTTGCCGATTACTACGGGCCCAACTGTGACCTGGTTAACAAAACCTTGAACCCCGGCTGGGGCGAACTCACTTACGTCGACAATGAAGGCCAATCGACTTACCACGGCATGAATGCTCAGCTTCGCAAGACCTATAGCCATGGGCTTATGTTCACTGCGAACTACACCTGGGGGAAAGTACTCGACAACGTTACCGAGGGCGGGTTGGGAGATTACTTCAACACCAACGGATATGGCGGGCTGTATAGCGGCGTGCAGGATATCGAGAACCAGCGCGGAGATCGCGGCCCCTCTGAGTTCGACGCCACGCATCGCTTCGCGCTCTCGTCGCTCTGGACTTTGCTTTCTCCCAAGTCAAACGCCCTCGCGAAGAATGTCCTCGGCGGGTGGAAATTGAATTCCATCGTTAGTCTGCAATCCGGACGTCCTTTTGACGTGTACTGCGGCCTGCCTTGGTATGAGGGCTGCGACTTTAATTTGGATGGCTTGGCTTATGATCGCCCTAACCGTCCGACGGGCATCAAGACCAGCGGATTCAGCAACCAGCAATTGGTGAACGGTCTTTTTGGGGATCCAACTCCGCTTTCATACCCACAGTATTTGGGCTTCTATGGCAGGACCTCTCTGGCAAGCCAGGTCTTCTGCCCCAATGGCCTCAATTCAATCCTCGACACGCTTTTTGTGGACGCCGCGCTGACACCATGTCTGCCGGTCGGCACGAACGGCAATTTAAGCCGGAACGCGTTTCGCGGTCCCGCGTACAAGACGGTCGACCTATCGCTCTTCAAAGATATTAAAGCGGGCGACCGTGCGACTGTGCAGTTGCAGGCCCAGGCCTTCAACCTTTTTAACCGCCTCAACCTGTACAACCCGATTGGCGACATGGGAAGCCGGCAGTTTGGCCAGTCCACCACGGCATTCCCGGCACGGCAGATTCAGTTGGGACTCAAGGTGCTCTTCTAGCGTCGCTGGATGCGCCATCCGGGGGCTTTGCGGGTTGCCAATCGTATCTGGATTCCTATTTCAATTTCACGAACAGCAAAACGAAAATCGCCCACACCCCAACGGTTACCGGAAACTGAACCAACTGAGCATCTCGCAGCGGATTTCCTCTTGGAACCAAAAATGTAAGCCCCAACATAGCCAAAGCCGTGAGTATCCCTAGGGCCAATCTGCTCTTGGACTTCATGGTGAGTTTCACCTCGTTTTCGCCTCGCCGATCTCGCGCGGGCAGCCGCATTCTTGCGATCAACATCATGCTCGCAAAACCGGGAGAGTGCAACTCGTCACCACCACAAGAACACTTTCCAGATTGCGCCTTTGGGAAGATCCGCTCGGTCAGGCTCTGCCTCGGAACTGGATGATTTTCCGGCGATCGCGCTTTGACGGTCTGCCGGTGGGTAAGCTCTCGAACTGCTTCATCGCTTTACGCTCCGCTGCCACCTTCAAACGCAGTTCCCGGCTTGCGTCCGTCTCGCGGTAGAGTGTTTGCGCAACCGATGCCGGGCCGCGCATCTCGCTGAGCAGCACAACCTCTACCTGAAAGTCGCCGCCCTCGTTGGTCACTCGCAGCATGTCTCCGATCCGGACCTCGCGGGCAGCCTTGGCGGGCTGACCGTTGGATTGAATCCTGCCGAGTTCGCAGGCTCGCGCGGCCAAGGTTCGGGTCTTGAAGAATCTTGCGGCCCACAGCCACTTGTCCACTCTTACGCTGGCCATGGATCTATTTTATAGGTGTTGGATTCTCGCTGGGATCGGTACCCACTCCGGCTCGCCTTAACCCGAAAGCCGCGATCTCGTGTCGACCGGCACGATCTCCTCGGGCGCACCATAGCCGCGATTGTGAGCTTGATTGGAGACGATATACATCTTCAGCTCGCTCCAGTTCCATCGACTGGAACTGGGCGGCCTGCCGCACGAACAGTACAGGGTCCATTCCTCCATGAATCCTTTGGCTAGAGGGACCAGGCACGATCCGTTACGGTATGGACTAAAGCCAACCAGATATCGAGTGAAGCATTTCGGGCACTCGACGCAATGGCGGATACGGGCTGTCATGGCACATTTCCATCAACCTGGATTGCTTAGCTAACGAGGCGCACGCTTGATGGAAGGAAATCGGCCGCACAGCGGCCGAATTTTTGCTAAACGTAAATCAGAAAGTGGTCGGAGGCAATACCCACTTGACGGGATTTAGACATAGCCACTATGATCCGCCGAAATGAAGAGAGTAGCCTCCGGAATTCTCCCTATGATCGCGGTCGACAGGAAGGCGCCGAAGGCTCTGCACCGGCAGATCTATGACGCGTATCGCACCGCAATCACCGATCGCAACCTTCGCCCAGGGCAACGAGTTCCGTCAACCCGGGTGCTTGCGTCCGAACTTGATGTTTCGCGCTTCCCCGTTCTGAATGCGTATGCCCAGCTTTTGGCGGAAGGCTATTTCGAGAGCCGCGTGGGCGCAGGAACTGTTGTTTCCAGTTCCCTCCCGGACCAATTCACAGCGAGCGGTCCAACCGGCGCGCGATTCGCGGCAACCCGCTCCGGATCTCGGCCGGTCGCGCGCCGTGCTTTGAGCCTTTCCCCTCTCGAACGCGCCCCATGGTTGCTGGGTTGGGGGGCATTTGGTGTGGGGCAAGTGGCTCTTGATCAATTTCCACTCCATGTCTGGTCGAACCTGGTCTTGCGTCGTTGCCGAAATGCGGACGCCAAGTCATTTCATTACGGTGACCTGAAAGGCTCCAAGACTCTCCGGGAAACGATCGCGAGCCATCTGAGAACGGCGCGATCGCTACACTGCGACGCGGAGCAAGTCATGATCGTCAGCGGTTCGCAGCAGGCGCTCGAGATTTCGGCTCGCGTTCTCCTCGACCCTGGGAGTTCTGTGTGGGTAGAAGATCCGGGTTATCGCTTGGTACGAGATGCCTTCGCACTGACTGGCTGTCATCTCATACCCGTCCCTGTTGACAAGGAAGGTCTGGATGTTGCCGCCGGCATCAAGCGATGTCGCAAGGCGCGAGCCGCGTTTGTTACGCCCTCTCATCAATTTCCGCTCGGCGTGACCATGAGCGCCTCGCGGCGCTTCCAATTACTGGACTGGGCCCAAAACACGGGATCATGGATCATCGAAGACGACTATGACAGTGAGTATCGCTATGAGAGCATGCCCATCGCATCCTTGCAGGGGCTCGATGCCAACGCGCGCGTGATCTACATCGGGACCTTCAGCAAAGTCTTATTTCCTGCCTTGCGCCTCGGCTATCTCGTCATTCCGTCGGACCTCGTCGACCGTTTTCTCACCATCCGGCGTGCCATGGACCTCGGGCCGCCAAACTTTTTTCAGGACGTCCTGTCCGACTTTATTGATGAAGGCCATTTCGCTCGCCACATTCGAAGGATGCGTGTTCTTTACCGCGAGCGAAGGAGCGCGCTGGTAGACAGCATTAGCAGGGAACTCGGATCCATGGTCGAGGTGCTCGGGGACGAAGCTGGCATGCATCTGGCGGTGACCCTGCCGTACGGGAGCCGCGATGTAGAAATTGCCGAGCGAGCCGCTCGTCAGAAACTTTGGATGTGGCCTCTCTCGCGCTCCTACCTATGCGAGGCGGCACGCCCTGGCCTCATCTTGGGTTTTGGCAGCACCGCGGTCGACGAGATTCCCCGCGCCGTTCGCAAGCTCCGTGACCTGCTCACCGTGAAGTGAGAAGACCCGTGGCCAGAGGCGGATCAAGATGAGAAAACTCCCACTGGCAATAGCCACTTGACAGGGTTTAATGCTGACCACGATGATGTGCCCGTCCGCTCTGCATCGCCTCTAAGAGGAGACGTTTGTGACCGAAGCCGATCTGAAAAAGCATCTCGACGCCGCCGAGAAGAGCCCCAAACAAATTGCCGCGGCCGTGTCCGGTCTACCGGATAAAACGCTGCGCTACAAGCCAGCCCCCAACAAATGGTGCATTCTTGAGATCCTTGCGCATCTGGCGGATATCGAGATTTTGTATGCCTACCGCATGCGGCAGATGCTAGCGGACCGGGACCCGGTTATCGCGCCGATCGATCAGGATGCCTGGGCGAAAAATCTCGGATACATGGAATCTTCACCCCCAGAGTTAATCGCACTCTACGGGCTGAACCGCCACGCCAATTTGCGGTTGCTGCGGCGGCTGAAAGTGGACGATTTGCAAAAATCCGCCCGCCACCCCGAACTTGACCGTCAAGTCACCGTGGCCGATTACGTCCAGATGATGTCGAAACACGGGCCGAACCATTTGGAGCAAATAGAGCGGCTGAAAAAAGAAGCGTAACGATCCGGGGCCACACGTCACTATTCATTTGGAATAGCAGGATCGAAGCATGGCTGCACCAACCTCACCAACGGTCAAGCAGGTTCTTGACGAAGAGTTGCAGCAGGTCGAGACGTCGCGCAACCTGCGGCTGGGGCTCGATCCCCGCCGCACCGCGGGAAACAGTCTGATCGGTCTGGCGTTTTCCGGAGGTGGAATCCGCAGCGCCACGTTCAACCTCGGCATCCTGCAGGCGCTGGCGCGCTCTCGATTGCTGCGAAAGTTCGACTATCTCTCGACCGTTTCTGGTGGCGGCTATATCGGCGGCTGGCTGATGGCGTGGATGCACCATCAGGGCATCGGAATCCAGCAGGTGGAAGAGAAGCTCTTGGCGCCGCCCGATGCCCCGCGCGAATCGTCAGACCCTCCAGAAGTTCATTTTCTGCGCGACTACAGCAACTATCTGACGCCGCGAAAGGGATTGCTCGGCGCGGACTTCTGGGCCTTTGCCGCCAGCTATCTACGAAACACTCTCCTGAATCAGATCATTCTCGTGCTGGCGCTGCTTTCACTGCTGATGCTGCCTCGCAGCTTTGTGTATCTCCTCCATCTGCTGGAAACTGCGGAAGGGCCGGTGCAGTCGATGTTCTCCGATCCCAATTCCGACTCCGTGCAGGATTACGTGACGTCCCAATACTTCGCGCTCGGACTGGGACTGCTGCTCGCGTTCATCGCGGTCGGTTTTATCGGCATGAATCTGGTCTCCGTCGATCGGCGAAAACGGCACAGAGATTGCTGGTTTACGCACCAATGGGCCGTGCAAGCCTGGATCGTGGTGCCTTTGTTTCTGTCGGCCGCGCTCTTCACCTATGGCCTCGGCGGCCAGTTCTTCAGCGACTGGGACATCCTGAGTCGTCCGCTTTATCGCGCGCCATTCCTGGGAATTGTCCTGTATTTCGGCTTGTGGATGGGCGCTCTGGCGGCACGCTCGATTGTCCGGGCGGTCATCAAGACCACAGGGAACGGCGGGCCCAAACCGTGGCTCCTGCTGGCTACCGCCGCCGTGACCGGAGCAATCACCGGTTATCTGTTCGTGCCCTACGCCAGAGTTCTGATGCCTGTCGACGCCCTATCCGGGGCGGCATCCAACAACTGGCACATGATGACCTTCGGAACCCCAGCTGCGATCGGCATGATGCTGATCGCGGGTGTTCTGCACATTGGATTGATGGGGCGAGGCATGTCCGATGCGCACCGTGAATGGTGGGGGCGCCTCGGCGGCTGGCTTATGATCTACGCCTTCTGCTGGTTCTTTCTGTTTCTGATCGCGATCTACTTTCCCGCGGGGATGGGATCCTTATTGCGATGGGAACAAGGGCGCCGTCTCGGTCACCCGCTCACCTCCGCAGCGGTATTGACTTGGCTTGCCTCGACCGCTTACGGGGTCGCCTTTGGCAAAAGCGACAGGACGGGCAACCTCGCCTTGGATGCGTCCCGCTGGCAGAAACTGCTGCGGTATCTGGCGAAAGTGGCTCCTTACATCTTCATTCTCGGGTTACTCATGGGGCTTTCGCTGCTGGCAGCGAGGATTTCCAACTGGATCGAAGGACCCATAGTGTTCATCGGAGGCAACTGGTACGAATGGCCCACGCTGGCGCTACCCAGCGACTGGTACTTTCACCCGGGTGTGCCGTTAGCGTGTGTGCTGATCTTTGCGGCCGCCGTGGTTCTTTCCTGGCGCGTGGATATCAACGAATTCTCCATCCACTATCTATACCGCAACCGACTTGTACGCTGTTACCTCGGCGCGTCCGTACCCGACCGCCGCGCCCAGCCGTTCACCGGATTTTCCGAAGCGGACAATTTCCCGCTCGCAAGTTTGCAAATTCCCACGGCGTCCGACAACCCGAAGGATGCGCGTCCACTCCCGATCGTGAATACCAGCTTGAATGTCGTGCGCGGCAAGGAACTGGCGCTGCAATCGCGCAAGGCGCGGTCGTTTGCCTTGACGCCGCTCTACGGAGGCTTTACGCGACAGCAAGCGCGAGAGAAGACGTGGGAATCCTTCTTCGGCCCCACGGAAAAAGCCGGCAGCCTGCTGCCCGGGTACAAGGATGGCATCACGCTCGGCACCAGCATCGCCATTTCTGGCGCCGCCGCCAGCCCCAACATGGGGTCGTATTCGGAACCGCCGCTGGCTTTTCTGATGACGCTGTTCGACGTGAGGCTGGGCTGGTGGATCGGCAATCCAGCGGGGAAAAAATGGAAGTGTGGAAGTCCGGCGATCGGCTTCTACTGGCTGCTCCGCGAATTACTGGGAGCGACCACCGACGACAGCGACTATGTCTATCTTTCCGACGGCGGACACTTTGAGAACCTGGCGCTGTACGAACTGGTACGCCGCCGCTGTAAATTGATTGTGGCGTGCGATGCGTCCTGTGATGCGGCTCGCGGATTCGGGGATTTGCACAATGCCATGGAGCGCTGCCGCTCGGATTTCGGAGTTGAGATTCGTTTCGATGATTTCAGTCCGCTGAAGCCGCCGCCAGATGCCCCGGACGCGAGCACCGCGCGATCGAAGGCTCACTTCGTCAAAGGTACGATCCGCTACAACCCGGATTCCTCGCTAGAAGACGGCACCATCATCTACATCAAGCCGTCCCTGGTGAACGGTGATCCTGACGATGTCCTCGCCTATGCCGGGATCAATAAGAGCTTCCCGAATGACACGACGGCCAACCAGTGGTTTGACGAAACACACTTCGAAAATTACCGCGCGCTAGGTCAGGCCGCGGGAGAATCGGCTGCGGACACGATTCGCGACGAAATCAAGCGCGTACTGACTCAGTAGGTTGGGTCGGTGTCAGAGTCCGGAAGACAGGGTCCGGCGACTCACGACTGAAGCGGAGCGTACTTTGTTTTCGCTGACGCGGCCCATTGGCGCAAGATATCGACAAACGCAGTGGTGGCGCAGGAAAGTGTCCGGTCGCGGCGGTAGGCTAGCCCCAGTTCGCGAAAAAGTTCCGCGTCTTCCAGTTCAATCAGTTTGACTCTCCCCGACGCCACTTCGTCACGCGCGAACGACGCGCTGATTATGGACACTCCGAGGTCGGCCGCCACAAAGCTCTTGATCATGCCGACGCTGGGCAGTTCCATGCGAACTTGCAGTTCGTCGCGGTGTGGCCGGAACAGCTTGTCCATGATCCTTCGCGTGTGGCCTGTCTTAGGGAGGAGCACCGGATGTTTGACGATCTCGCGCACCGCCGCCGTTTTGTGCTTGGCCAGAGGATTCTTGGGGCTCACCATCAGCATCAGCTTGTCGCGGAAGATCGGCTGGATCTCGAGACTCGGAGACTGGATGGGCAACGTGAGAATGCCCACTTCGATGGACCCATTCTCCAGCTTCTCCGTGATCTTATAGGTGAAGTTCCGGTAAATGTTGATCTGAACCGGTGGGTAGCGGCGGCAGTATTCCGCAAACACCTCTGGTAGCACGTACAGGCAGGTAGCCTCGTTGGCGCCGACGCGAAGTGTGCCGCGGGGGGTGCTGCTATGGTCCGCCACCGCCATCAGCGATTCCTCGCGCAGCAGTTTCAACCGCTCCGCATAGTCAAAGAGCACTTGTCCGGCCGGGGTCAGCTTTACCGTCTTGCCCGAGCGGTCAAGCAGCCGATCGCCATATTCCTGCTCCAACTGGCGTATTTGGGCGCTGACCGCCGATTGCGAGCGAAAAACCTTTTCTCCGGCGCGAGAAAAGCTGCCCTGCTTGGCAACTTCCAGAAACGTGATGAGCTGATCGAAATCCATTGAGTTTGTGCGGGAATTATAACGGACGCTGCCTTTCAGAGGGAGACTAGACTGAACTCGCCGCCGGAAACCTTGAAAACCCTGAAATTTGCATCCTTCGCATCCAAATTCTGAGTTGTACATTCCGGACCGGTTGACGGTAACTAGGAGGTTGCAGGTGTGTGTTCCTGAGCCGAGTGCGCGACAGCCCCGTCGCCTTTGCCGGGCGAAGTCCCAACTCAAGAACAACTGATCGGTAGCGGCGAACGATTCCAATGCTGCAAACGTGCCCATGACGACGCGTCTGAAAAAACCGACTGGCCAGGAAACCAATGGCCCCCCTCCTGCCCAGGGTCTCTACCATCCCGCGCAGGAGCACGACGCCTGCGGAATCGGATTCGTGGCCAACTTGCGCGGGCAGAAGAGTCACGAAATCATAAGTCAGGGAATCAAGGTGCTGCTCAACCTGACCCACCGTGGCGCCTGTGGCTGCGATCCCGAAACCGGCGACGGCGCCGGCATTCTCCTCCAGATCCCGCACCAGTTCTTCGCGCGGGAGTGTGGCAAGTTGGGTTTCGACCTGCCTTTGCCCGGCGCGTATGGCGTGGGCATGACATTCCTGCCGGTGGAAAGACATGAGCGCCTGCAATGCGAGGGAATTCTGGAGCGCATTATTCGCGAGGAGGGCCTGACGGTATTAGGCTGGCGCGATACGCCTTGCTTCGCTTCCGCCATTGGCCGCGTGGCGCGAGGTTCGCAACCTTATATCCAGCAAATCTTTGTGGGCTGTGGCGCGTTCACCGATGAAGACGCCCTTGAGCGGAAGCTGTATGTGGTTCGTAAGCGCGCCGAAACTGAGATGGCGGCGTCAGGCATCGAGGATGCAAGTGTGTTCCACATCCCTTCACTCTCATGCCGAACGATTGTCTACAAAGGTCTGCTGCTCGCCCCGCAGATCACCAATTTTTATAAGGAGCTTTCCGATCCCGACGTGACCAGCGCCTTGTGCCTGGTACACCAGCGCTTCTCCACCAACACGTTCCCGAGCTGGCAGCGAGCGCATCCCTATCGCTACATCGCGCACAATGGCGAAATCAACACGCTCAGGGGCAACGTCAACTGGATGCACGCCCGCCAGTCGCTGCTGCAGTCTCCGCTGTTTGGCGACGACATCAAGAAGCTCTTTCCCATCATCGCGCCCGATGGCAGCGATTCTGCAAACTTCGACAACGCCGTCGAACTCCTGTTGCAAGCGGGACGCAGCCTGCCGCACGCCATGGCCATGCTGATTCCAGAAGCCTGGGCTGGTAATTCCCACATGGAACCGGAGAAGCGCGCATTCTACGAGTATCACGCGTGCCTGATGGAACCGTGGGATGGGCCGGCGGCTATAGCCTTCACCGACGGCCGAGTCATTGGCGCGATCCTCGATCGCAACGGCTTGCGGCCCGGGCGATACGTAGTCACCAATGACGATCTCGTCATCATGGCGTCCGAAGCCGGCGTTCTCGACATCGAACCAGAACAGGTAAAGATGAAAGGCCGCCTGCAGCCAGGGAAGATGTTCCTGGTGGATACGGTCGAAGGCCGCATCGTCCCCGACAAAGAAATCAAACACCGGCTGGCTTCGCGCCAGCCCTACGCGCAGTGGCTCAAGGACAATCAGATCACTATCGATCAATTGCCCGCACCCTCGCGCATGCACCATCCGGACGCGGAGACTCTGCTTCGCCGCCAGCGCGCCTTCGGTTACAGCGACGAAGACCTGCGCATGATCCTCGGCCCCATGGCCTCGAAGGGCGAGGAACCGGTTGGATCCATGGGAACGGATACCCCGCTCGCCTGTCTCTCCGACCGGCCGCAGTCGCTGTTCAACTATTTCAAGCAACTCTTCGCGCAGGTTACCAATCCTCCCATTGATCCGATTCGCGAAGAGATCGTGATGTCGCTCATCAGCTACATCGGAGCCGAGCGCAACATTCTCTCGGAAGCGCCCGAGAACTGTCACATGCTGAAGCTCGCCCACCCGCTGTTGACCAATCACGACCTGGAGAAGTTGCGTCGCGTCTCCACCGGCGATCTTCTCGCCATCACCTTGCCCGCGCTGTTCCGCGCCAGCGAAGGAGAAGCGGGACTGAAGCGTGCGCTCGATGAGTTGTGCCAGCGCGCGTCGCTAGCGGGAAAAGCCGGCTACACGCTGCTGATCCTTTCCGACCGCGGAGTGAACAAGGATTACGCCCCCATCCCCAGCCTGCTGGCGCTGGCCGCCGTGCACAACCTGCTGGTCCAGGAGGAGACGCGAACCCAAGTCGCCCTGATTACAGAATCAGGCGAGCCTCGCGAGGTGATGCACTTTGCCTTGCTCAGTGGCTATGGAGCGAGCGCCATCAATCCGTATCTGGCATTGGAGAGCGTTGAAAGCCTGGCGCGGCGTGGCGAGCTAGCCGACGGAGTAACGCCCGAACTCGCCATGAAGCACTTCATCAAATCGGTGAATAAAGGTCTGCTGAAGACCTTCGCCAAGATGGGTATCTCGACGTTACAGAGCTATCAGGGAGCGCAGGTCTTCGAAGCCATCGGCCTAAGCAGAGAATTGGTCGACTCCTATTTCGCAGGCACAGCGTCGCGCTTGGAAGGCATCGGCCTCGAAGTGGTGGCCCGCGAAGCGCAGTTGAAGCATGAGCACGCATTCCGTCCACTGACCGAGTCCGAAACCGAACTCGCGGTCGGAGGAACCTACCACCAGCGCGTCAACGGCGAGTATCACCTGCTGAACCCACTGACCATCAGCAAGCTGCAGCAGGCAGTACGACAGGAGAGTTTCCAGACCTTCCAGGAATACACCGACCTCATCGACAACCAAAGCAGCAACATGGCTACGTTGCGAAGTCTGATGAAGTTGAAGAAGAGCGCTACACCAGTGCCGATCGAAGAAGTGGAGCCAGCCAAAGAAATCGTGAAGCGCTTCAACACGGGCGCGATGTCATTCGGCTCGATCAGCAAAGAAGCGCACGAGACTCTGGCCATCGCCATGAATCGCATCGGAGGCAAGTCCAATACCGGCGAAGGTGGCGAAGATGAAGAGCGCTTTAAGCGAGATGCGAACGGAGATCTTCGGCGAAGCGCCGTAAAGCAGGTGGCGTCCGCGCGCTTTGGAGTCACCGCGAACTATCTCGTCAACGCCGATGAGCTGCAGATCAAAATGGCGCAAGGCGCGAAGCCCGGTGAAGGCGGCCAACTTCCCGGACACAAAGTGGATGAGGTCATTGCGCGCTTGCGACACTCCATCCCCGGCGTTGGTTTGATTTCGCCTCCGCCTCACCACGACATCTATTCCATCGAAGATCTAGCGCAACTGATCTACGACCTGAAGAATGTGAATCCTCAAGCCCGCATCGCGGTGAAGTTGGTGGCGGAGGTCGGAGTAGGCACGGTCGCGGCTGGCGTTGCCAAGGCGCACGCGGATGTCGTCCTGATCAGCGGCGATAGCGGAGGCACCGGAGCTTCACCGCTAAGTTCGATCAAGCACGCCGGCATCCCCTGGGAGCTTGGCTTAGCGGAGACGCAGCAGGTGCTCCTGTTAAACGACTTGCGCAGCCGAATCCGCGTCCAGACCGACGGCAAGTTGCAGACCGGTCGCGACGTCGTGATCGCCGCACTGCTCGGCGCCGAAGAATTCGGTTTCGCCACCACGCCTCTGATTGCGATGGGATGCGTCATGATGCGCAAGTGCCATCTCAACACCTGCTCGGTCGGCATCGCCACGCAGGATCCCGTGCTGCGCAAGCAGTTTCAAGGGCAGCCTGAGCACGTCATCAACTTCTTCTTCTTCCTGGCCGAGCAGGTGAGGCAGTACATGGCCGAACTGGGCTTCCGCCACATGGACGAGATGATCGGCCGCGTTGACCTGCTCGACGTGGAGCCAGCCGTCAATCACTGGAAGGGGCGAGGCCTGGATTTGTCGGCCATTCTCTATGATCCGTCCATGCCGTCGCGCGTGGCTCGCCACTGCGTGCAGGCTCAGGACCACGGCTTGGAGCAGGCACTCGATCATCAGCTTCTTGCCAAGTCGCAAGCCGCGCTCGACAGTCTCACGCCAGTTGTGATGAGAGTGCCGGTGCGCAACGTGCACCGATCCGTGGGAACCATGCTGAGCGGAGAGATTGCCCGCCGCTACGGGTCCGCTGGTCTGCCCGACGATACGATTCGAATTCACCTCGATGGATCGGCGGGACAAAGTCTGGGAGCGTTTCTGGCCAAAGGGGCCACCCTTACACTCGAAGGCGACGCGAACGATTACGTTGGCAAGGGCCTGTCGGGAGGACGTTTGGTCGCGTTTCCACCGCGACGTTCCCGTTTCGCTCCCGAAAATAACATTCTGATCGGCAACGTTGCCCTCTACGGCGCCACCAGCGGCGAAGCATTCTTCAACGGAGTCGCGGGCGAGCGCTTTGCCGTGCGCAATTCCGGAGCGACAGCGGTGGTCGAGGGAGTCGGCGACCACGGCTGCGAATACATGACCAAGGGCTTGGTTCTGGTGCTCGGAGCCTGTGGCAGAAATTTTGCCGCCGGAATGAGTGGCGGCATCGCTTACGTTTTTGACGAGCGTGGAGACTTCACCGAAAAGCGCTGCAATCTGGACTCGGTCGACCTCGAGCCCCTTTTCGAAACGCCAGCATTCGGAACGCCGGCTTTCGGAACGGAAGATGCGCAACTCGCCAAGGCTCGGCTTGCCGAAGCAAAGCTTGTCAGGAAACTCGTCACACGTCATCTCGGACTGACCGGCAGCCCGCGCGCCGCGTGGATTCTCGACAACTGGTCCGAAGCACTGTCCCGGTTTATCAAAGTCTTCCCGCACGAGCACAAGCGAGTACTCGGAGTGAGCCGCAGACGCCAGCCCTATATCCCATGTCCGCCCGTAGCCGCGATGGCCCCGGCCGAGCAGGTGCAACATGGGTAAGGACACCGGCTTCCTGGAATACTCGCGTGAGCTTGCCCCGCGGCGTCCGGTCACTCAGCGCGTCAACGATTGGTTCGAGATCTATCTCGATTTTCCCGAAGCGAGTCTTCGCAACCAGGGCGCGCGCTGCATGGATTGCGGCGTGCCCTTCTGTCAGACGGGTTGTCCCGTCAACAATCTGATTCCTGATTGGAACGATCTGGTTTATCACGGACGCTGGAAAGAAGCGGTTCGCCAACTGCACGCCACCAACAACTTCCCCGAATTCACCGGCCGGATTTGTCCAGCGCCATGCGAAGCCTCCTGCGTGTTGGGCATCAATCAGCCTCCGGTCACGATCAAGCAAATCGAAAAAAATATCGTCGAGCGAGGATTCCACGAAGGCTGGATCCACCCCGAACGGCCCAAAGTTCACACCGGGAAAAAGGTGGCCATCGTAGGTTCTGGTCCCGCGGGATTGGCTGCGGCGCAGCAGTTGTGCCGCGCCGGACACGCCGTAACCGTCTACGAAAAAGCCGACCGCATCGGTGGCTTGCTGCGCTATGGCATCCCGGAATTCAAGATGGAGAAACACATCATCGATCGTCGCCTGGAACAGATGTCCGCCGAGGGCGTGAAATTCGTTACCGGCGCGGAGGTTGGCAAGAATGTCGCAGTGGAGGAGTTGCAAAGCGAGTTCGACGCGATTGTGCTAGCCGGCGGAGCGGAGCAACCGCGCGATCTGAATGTCCCCGGACGCGAGCTCAAAGGAATTCATTTCGCAATGGAGTATTTGCCGCAGCAGAACCGGCGCAATCTAGGCGACACCATCGAGACGGAAACGGAAATTCTGGCGACCGGCAAGCACGTGGTCATCATCGGAGGCGGCGATACCGGAGCCGATTGCCTGGGAACCTGCCATCGCCAGAAGCCGCTCTCCGTGCACCAGTTCGAGATCATGCCGAAACCTCCGGACGAGCGTTCGCCGCTGACGCCATGGCCACTCTGGCCCATGCAACTGCGCATCGAAGGCGCACACGAAGAAGGTGGAGTGCGTGACTGGAGCGTGGCAACCACAAAGCTCACCGGCTCCAATGACGGCCATGTTCAGCAACTGCACGCCGTGCGCGTTGGGCCCGCGCCAAAATTCGAGCCAATTCCCGGCACTGAATTTACGATGGACGCCGATCTCGTGCTGATCGCGATGGGCTTTGTGGGGCCGGTCCGCAACGGAATGATCGAGCAGTTCGGAGTGAAACTAGATTCGCGCGGCAACGTGGCCACAGATCAAAGTGCCGAGAACTACATGTCGTCGGTGCCCGGAGTGTTCGCGGCAGGCGATATGCGGCGCGGCCAGTCTTTAGTTGTGTGGGCGATCGCCGAAGGCCGAAAGGCAGCTGCAAGCGTGGATGCTTACTTGCGAGCGCAAGCGATGCCCGCGATCGCCCCCGCAGTTTCCAAACCCAAACAACAGCGAATAGCTTCCTGACCCCTCTGCAGAGACGGGGCTTGCCCGTCTTGCCTGCACCGTCTAACGCTGCGGGAAAGCGGGCAGACGGGAGCGGCGGCACGTTGCCCGCTACCGCCCCACTCCCTCCAACTCCCGAGCCGCCGATTCGACCAGCGCCGCCTCATCTTCCAGCGCCTTCGAGACGCGTACGATCTCCTGCTCCGCTTCCGCATATCTTTTCTCTTCAATCCCCTCACGCACCCCCGGAACGGTTTTCACTTCATAGCCCGAGTAAACGCCCGGAGCGTACAGCAAATGCTTGTACCACGAACGCCGCGGCAATCCGTCAGCATTGGTGAGCCGGCGCTCGCTCTCAATCAGTTCCCGGTTCAGAGCGCCGAGCTTCGCCGCAACCCCGTCGTCTCCCAAGCTCGCCTGCTTCTGCGATAACGCCTGCTGGTAGTGCTTGGCACTGCGCGTAAGCGACTCGACCGCATTCTGCATCGGAGCGAAATTCAGGTGCGGCGGAACTTCTTCCCGCGCCGGCTCAACCGTGGGACGCCGAGGATCCAGCGTCGCCTTGAACATTCCCTCATCCAGTTCCTGGTTACGCTCACGAATCTCCTCCTGCTTGCCGGCGAGCAACTTCTCCAGCTTCTTCCTATACATATCGGTCGTATCAGCGAGGTTTACGAAGTCAAAAGGCAGCACTTCCGCATCCGCCAAACGCATTACAGACGTTCCCACGGTTTGCGCCAGCGCCCGCCCATACACAAAAGTCGTGTCGGAAAAATGTGTGTACCAGTAGAAGTCGTCGTAAATGGAGTGATAGATACCGCCATCGTCTTCACCACCGAACCCCAAGTCCAGCGTGGCGACGCCGACGTGATCGAGGAACGCGGTGAAATCAGTTCCCGACCCCAGCGCTTCGATGCGCAAATCCGCGCGCTCCCGCAATTCCTTCCGCAATTCCGTGGGATCCTTCGTCGATTTTGCTTCGGCGATCTTGCTCAGCTGCGCCCGCTGCCACACCGACATTTTGGTTTCCGGATCTTCAATGTCGCGCGCGACTCCATTAATGAACTGCTCCAGGCTGTGCGATCCGCCCATAGTCAGAATGCCGCGGCCGTTGCCGTCCGTGTTGATGTAGACCGCCGCATGTTCGCGTAACTCATCGGCATGTGTCTCCACCCATTCCGTCGAGCCCAGCAGCATGGGTTCTTCGCCATCCCACGCGCAGTAGATAATGGTGCGCCGCGGCTTCCACCCTTGCTTCAGCAACAGACTCAAACCCCGCGCCTCTTCCAGCAGAGAGACCTGCGCCGAGATCGGATCCTCGGCCCCGTTCACCCATCCATCATGATGGTTGCCACGAATGACCCATTCGTCCGGTGCTACGCTCCCCGGAATTTTAGCGATCACATCGTAGACCGGCTTGATGTCCCAATTAAATGCGACCTTCAAATGAACCTGCGCCGGCCCCGGCCCCACGTGATATGGAATGGGCAGCGAGCCACGCCATTCCTCCGGCGCCATCGGTCCCGCCAGCGCGGCCAGCAGAGGCTGCGCATCCCCATAAGAAATCGGCAGCACCGGAATCTTCGTGATGCTCTTAGCATCCTTCAGCGCCAGCCGCTTCGCGTCGGGAGTCGCGCCGACCCCAGGCGTCAGCGGATCGCCCGGGCTAACCGAGGCAAAATCCATGACGCTGCCGCGCTGCACTCCATCCGCGGGACGCATCGGCCCCACCGGAAACACATTGTCGTGCGTGTAGCCGTCGTCCTGCGGCTCCGAGTAGATGAGGCAGCCAATCGCCCCGTGTTCGGCCGCAACTTTCGGTTTCACCCCGCGCCACGAGTGCAAATACTTGGCGATCACAATCGCGCCTTTCACCGAAATACCAAGCCGGTCGAGTTTCTCGTAGTCCTCGGGCAAGCCGTAGTTCACAAACACCAGCGGCCCGGTGACATCGCCGTCAATCGAATAGGCGTTATACGTGGGTAACTGTTCCGCTTTCTGATTCGACGTCGGATCCACCGCCAGCGCAGGCTCTTCCAGCTTGGCCGTGAACTTCGTAGGCGCAAGCATTTCCAGCAAGCGAACCTTGGGCGTCGGAAACAGCACGTCGAATCTTTCGATGTGCGCGTCGAGTCCCCAGTCCTTGAAGTGGGCAAGAATCCATTCCGCGTTGTCTTTATCGTAGGCAGAACCCACATGATGCGGCCGCGCGCTCAGCCGCCGCATGTATTCACGCAGGTTTGCAGGGTCGGGAATAGCGCGGAACTTAGCCTCCCACTCGCGCTCACTCTGACCAGCGCGGGGCGAATATCCCACCAGCGCGGCTTGATTCGCGCCGAACTGGTCGGCGCCGAAAAATAAGGATGGAAACACCAGGGTAAACATCAGCACAATCGCGAAGAACGATCGCATGCAGCTCCTTTTTGTCAGAAGGGTGACATTATAGCCGCAAGACGCTGGCGAGTCGGTTCCAAGGTATCGTTCCTTCGTTCCCGACTTGCTCAACGCCGTTGGCAATCGTATTCGACTGCGCGTGCGCCATTTTTCCCATCACGCCACGTCAAGATGGGATCAGGCCCGTGAAGACGTAGGCTTGCAGGAAGGCGATCAGCCCGATCACCGCCGCGCCCGCCACCGAATGCCACCACACCGTCCGGAAGATCGGCCCCAGGGCATGGGCCCGCTCATGCGGATCTTCGTAGCAGGCGGCGCAGGCGACCATGATGGACTGGGGATCGATCATCTTTCCCATGACGCCCCCGGTGGAGTTGGTCGCGACGATGAGCGTCTCGTTCAAGTGGAGCTGTTGGGCGGTGATCCGCTGGAGGCTGCCGAACAAGGCGTTTGAGGCAGTGTCGGAGCCCGTGAGGAACACCCCCAGCCAGCCCAGGTAGGCCGCGAAGAACGGATAGAGGAAACCCGCTCGGGTGAACGCCAGACCGAGCACCGCGTCGGTCCCACAGTAGCGCGTCAAGTACCCGAGTCCCAACACCTGCGCGATGACCAGGATCGGGATCACCAGGCGACGGGCGGTTCGACGCACGGCCTCGCCCCATTGCGCGGCACTCAACCTCAGGACGAGTCCAGACAACAAGGCCGCCACGAACACCCCGGTCCCCGATGCCGACAGCCAGTTAATGGTGAAGATAGCCGCCTCCGGCTTGGCGTTGGCCGCGACCACCGGCGGCATGCGCTGGACCAAGTTATGGAGCGCCGGCATTTGCCACGTCGGCAGGGAAAGCTTGCCCCCAAACGCGGAACCAAGCAGGGTAGTTTGAAACGTGATCCCCGCAAAAAGGTTGTTCAAATAGGTCTTCCACCACGGCCAGCCCCAGAGAGCGCAGCACAGGATGAGGATCGTCCACGGCAGCCAGGCATACGCAGTCTGGCCGACGCTGTATGCGTACTTCCACTCCGTCGCGTCCGTGGTCGCGGTTGCTGTACTTTTTCCCGCCTTGGCCAGGGCCTCACGCTCCGACCGCAGCAGGAACCGCGTCTTGGGGTGCCAGACGAAGCGCAGGAACAGCGCGGTGCAGATGATAGAGAAGACGCCCGAGACTACATCGGTCATGAGGTGGAACAACTGCGTCGAGGACGTGAACCACTGCATGACGGCGAAGGATACGCCCGCGCACAGTGTCCCCGGCCACACCTCCCACGCCTCTTTCCACGTACCCCCCTCCATCTTGACGAACGCGGCCACGAGCCAGAAGGGAACAAGGACGGAAACGAAGGGGAGCTGGTGCCCGGCCATGGTCGACACCTTCAACTCGGGAAGGCCGCTCACGGCCGCCAGCGTCACAATTGGCGTGCCGATGGCTCCCCAGGCGACCGGTGCGGTATTGGCCAGGAGGTTGAGAACCGCCGATTCGAAGGGGGCGAATCCCAGGCCCACCATGACCGCTCCGGCAATGGCCACTGGCGTCCCGAACCCCGAGGTCCCCTCGATGATGGCGCCGAAGGAGAAGGCGATCAGGAGCACCTGGAGCCGCCGGTCGAACGAGATGTGAATGATGGATTCCTTCACGATCTCAAATTTGCCGGACATGAGCGTCATGTTGTAGAGAAAGATGGCTCCGATAATGATCCAGATGATCGCCAGGAACCCGGACAAGCACCCGAAGCCAAAGGCCGAGAAGGCCGACCCGAGCGGCATTCCAAACCCCACGCAGGCTACGAGGAACGCCGCCAAGACCCCGTAGAACGCCGCATACGGAGCGTTGATGCCGAGATGCCTCGCACCCTGTTTGTCGCGATGGGGGTGGAGCGCGATGAAATACAGCAAGGTGCAAATGGGAACAGCCGCGACGAGCGTGGAGAGCAGCGCGTTGCCGAAGGGGTTATAGACCTGGTGCCAGACCGTCACCATTTCCTCCTAGGGACTTCGTGCGAGGAATTACATCATGGAGAAAGGAAAGTCAACATAAAACGGACGGCGTCTGATTTGCGGGCGGATGAGGAGTCGAAGATGCTAAATTAGAAGATTCATGTCTGCCCCAAACTCTCTCTTGATTCGTGCCGCCAAGGCTCTGCCCACCGAACGCACACCGGTCTGGTTCATGCGCCAGGCCGGACGCTACATGGCCGAGTATCGCGCCGTCCGCAAGCAATATTCTCTGATAGAGATCTGCAAAAAGCCGGAGATCGCGGCCCAGGTCACCATCGAAGCTGCCGAGATTCTAAAAGTCGATGCGGCCATCATCTTCGCCGATCTTCTTCTCCCCCTCGAAGTTATGGGGCTTCCCTTTCATTTCGCCGCCGGCGAGGGTCCGAAAATCGAAAAGCCGGTACGCACCGCCGCAGACGTTGCCCACCTGCGCACCGATCGTGCCGCCGACCTCGGTTACGTTTCGGAAGCGGTGAGGCTGGTGTGCAAGCACTTTGGCGACAAGCTTCCCGTCATCGGCTTCTGCGGCGCGCCCTTCACGCTCGCCAGCTACATGATCGAAGGCGGAGGCTCGCGCAACTATCTTTTCACCAAGAAGATGATGTACTCCGCGCCCGCCGCATGGAACGAACTGATGAAGAAGTTAGTAGCGGTGACCGCCGAGTATTCCACCGAGCAGGTGCGCGCCGGCGCCGATACCATCCAGATATTCGACAGCTGGGTCGGCTGCCTGAGCGTCGAAGATTATCGCCGCTATGTTCTGCCGCACTCGACCACGCTGGTGAAACGCCTGCAAAAGACCGGCGTGCCCGTCATCTACTTTGGCACCGACAGTTCCACGCTTCTGCCCTCGATGCAGGAAACCGGCGCCGAAGTCGTAGGCCTCGACTGGCGCATCCCGCTCGATACCGGATGGCAAAGCCTCGGTTTCAAGGGCGCAGTGCAGGGCAATCTCGATCCCGTGCTGCTCTTCGCAGATTGGAAAGAACTCAAATCGCGCGCCGAAGACATTTTGCGCCAGGCCGCCGGACGCCCCGGCCACATCTTCAATCTCGGTCACGGCATTCTTCCCGAAACTCCGGTGGAAAATGTAAAAGCACTCTGCGATTTCATCCGCGAGCACTCGGCGGATTTCAAATCGAAGCGCAAATGAGGTTCGTATAAGGGCGTCGCTTTAGCGATGCCGCAACTGCTTTTGGGTGGCGCAGCGCTTCAGCGCTGCGATAACTGCATTGTTTTGACTGCGGCTTTAGCCGCTGAGGTGTATGAATAAATGACGCCCTGCCCGCTGGGCCTTGCCAGCCAGTGCTATTGCGCGAATCGTTTGAGTGCATTCGCCGCTTCAGAGGGGCCCGCGAATACTGCCGTCCTTCTCCTGGCCCATGGCAGTCCCGAGAGCCCCGATCAGGTTCCCGAGTTCCTAAGTTATGTCACCGGCGGGCGGCCCCTGCCGCCAGCGGCCGTCGAAGAGATCCGCCATCGCTATTCGCTGATCGGTTTTTCGCCCCTCCCCTGTTGGACCCTTTTGCAAGCCGATCAACTTTCGCAATCGTTGAAAATGCCGGTCTTCGTCGGCATGCGCAACTGGAAGCCCTTCATCGCCGATGCCGTGAAAGCTATTGCCCTCCAGAAATACGAACGCGTCATCGCCATCTGTCTCGCCCCCCAGAATTCGCGCACCAGCGTCGGCCTTTACCGCAGCGCAGTCAGCGGCGACGGGAATCTTCCCTTCAAGATGGACTTCGTCGAGGAGTGGCACGATCAGCCATTGCTGGTAAACGCTTTCGCAGAGAAACTGCGCGCGGGCTGGGAAAAAGCCAGCGCTGAAAATGGAGCGAAGCTGCCCGTGATCTTCACCGCGCACAGCGTCCCGCAGCGCACGATTACTGAAGGCGACCCCTACGAGAGGCAAGCCAAAGAAACCGCCGAGTTGGTAGCGAAAGAAGCGGGCCTCGCGTCCGGCGACTGGACCTTCGCCTTCCAGAGCCAGGGCATGTCCGGTGGCCCAGGGTCAGCCAACCCATGGATCGGTCCTACGGTAGAAGATACGATCAGGAACCTAAAAGCGAAGGGCCATCGCGGTGTCTTCCTGCACCCCATCGGATTTCTGTGCGATCACGTAGAGGTGCTTTACGATATCGATATCTTCTTCAAACAGTTTGCGGAAAAAGAAGGCATGCGCCTGTGGCGAGCCGAATCGTTGAACGGTTCCAAGACATTAACGGCAGCTTTGGCGGGAGTAATAGGCAGCCGCGTGAAGTAGCTCGCGGCTCGTAGCTCGTAGCGCACCATGAAACGTATAGCCATCATCGGCGGCGGAATCTCCGGCCTCACGGCCGCCTACACGATCGAACAAAAGCGCCAGTCCGGCACGCCTGTCGAGTACGTGTTGTTCGAGTCCAGCCCGCGCCTGGGTGGCGTGCTCGTAACCGACCGCGTCGACGGCTGCCTGGTTGAAGCCGGACCCGATTCGTTTCTCACTGAGAAGACCTGGGCTGCCGACCTTTGCGGCAAGATTGGTTTGGGCGACCAACTCATCGGCTCGAACGATTCCGAGCGCAAGACCTACATCCTCGCCAAGGGCAAACTGGTGGTGATGCCCGACGGGCTCATGTTCATGGTACCCACCAAAATCATGCCCACGGTATTCTCACCGCTTTTTTCTATGCGCACAAAAGTGCGCATGGCGGCCGAATGGTTTCGTCTGCCACGCTCGGGCGCCGAAGACGAAACCGTTGCCCAGATGGTCGAACGCCACTACGGTTCCGAGATGGTCGACCTGCTTGCCGATCCGCTGCTCTCCGGTGTTTACGGAGGCGAGGCTTCGCAGTTGAGCGTGCGCGCCGTGCTGCCTCGCTTCGCTGACATGGAATCGAAACACGGCAGTCTGGGTCGCGCCATGCTCGCGGCCCGCAGGAAGATGGGCGCAGCGACGAAGGTCCCGGCGCGGCCGCTGTTCAGTTCGCTCAAGGACGGCATGCAGCAGATGGTTAATGCTCTGGTCCTGCGTCTGGATGCGAAAGCACTCAAGACGTCCGCGCCCGTGGAGTCGGTGATCCGGCAGGATAACGGCTGGACGGTTTGTGCCGGATACCAGACCGATCATTTCGACGCAGTGATCATCGCGACCCCAGCTCATGCCGCTTCCGACGTGCTGCAAAGTGCGGATGAGAATCTGTCCCGCGATCTGGGTGAAATTAAATACAGTTCCTCGGTGACCGTTACGCTCGGTTACGACGAAAAAGTGCGGCGCTCGCTTCCGCCCGGCTTCGGATTCCTGGTGCCGCGCACTGCAGGCCACCGCAT
Organism: uncultured Acidobacteriaceae bacterium; assembly: GCA_963773955.1. Taxonomy (GTDB): domain Bacteria; phylum Acidobacteriota; class Terriglobia; order Terriglobales; family Acidobacteriaceae; genus Acidiflorens. The sequence goes on from CAVZDM010000005.1 coordinate 24,536, forward strand.
CCTCGCGGCCACCTTCGTCCATAACAAATTTCCCCATCGCGCACCTGAGAATCGGGCCCTCGTCCGCTGCTTCCTCGGCGGCGCGCGCGACGAGGAGATCCTCGAAGCCAGCGAAAAAGAAATTCTCCAAATCGTTCGCGCCGAATTGCGGCACATCGTGGGCAGCCCGCTCAATCCCGATCCTCTGTTTGCGCGCGTCTACAAATGGAAGTCCGCCATGGCACAGTATTCCGTGGGCCACCTCGAACGCTTGCAGCGTATCGAAGCGCTCCGCCAGAAACTTCCTGGTCTGGCGCTCGCGGGCAACGGCTACAACGGCATCGGAGTCCCAGACTGCGTTCGCTCCGGCTCCGAAGCGGCCGGCAAGATCCTCGCCGAGATGGGGATGTGGTCGGCTGCCGAGCCCTCCGGCAAGCCATCGTCGTCGCTCTGACCCGGTCTGACCACCCAAATTACCGGCGTAATGTCTCTTTCGGAATCTGCATTGCGCAAAACAAAGTTGCTGGGGCAGGGTTAATACAATCGTTAATACAATCGAAGTCGGTACCATCTGGGGTGTTGGGGATTGCTATGAAAACTCTGTTGATTCTGTTTTGCCTCGCCGGAGCACTCTGCTTCGCGCAACAAAATTCGCCGCAGGACATGAAGGGCATGAACATGCCGGGACACGACATGTCGAAAATGTCAGCCCCGGATCCTGGAGAAGATCCGGACGCGAGCATGCATGCCATGAATTCCATGGAAGGTCATCACATGGACATGGGCCCGCACATGAAAATGACCGCGCTCCGGCCTCCGCAACCAGGCGACGCGGAGAAGGCACAGAAGATTGTTGAAGTAGCACGCGGCGTGATGGAAAAGTACAAGGACTACCATGTCGCGCTCAATGAGGGTTTCCAGATTTTCCATCCGGAAGTGAAGCAGAAGCAGTATCACTTCACCAACTACCGTTACGCATTCGCAGCCAGATTCAATTTCAATCCCGAGCATCCAACCTCGCTGCTCTACGAAAAAGACGGCGACGGCTATCGGCTGGCCGGCGTGATGTACACGGCTCCCAAGCGTTTCACCGAAGACGACCTGAACGAGCGTATTCCGCTCAGCATCGCGCAGTGGCATGAGCACGTGAATTTCTGTCGCGCACCCCTGGGCCGCAGGTGGGAAGCCTTAGCCCCGAATCCAAAGTTCGGCCTGAAGGGATCCATCGTCACGAAGGAAGAATGCGACGCGAACGGCGGAGAATTTCTTCCCATCGTTTTCAACTGGATGGTGCATCTCTATCCGCAAGAGAAGAACCCAGCACAGATCTGGTCGGTCGATCGCCAGCACGCCGACTGAAAACATCAGGTCATCGGGCCGTCGGCTGATCGGCTCATCTAAGTTCAGACGCCTTTGGCTTTCGGTGACCCGATGGCCCGATTACCCGATCTTCTTCTGATATTCTGGATTTTCTCACTCCCATTCTCATGAGCAATGCCGTACCCGCGAGTCGATGGAAAATCATTGTTGCCTTCGGGCTGGTCTATGTTTTTTGGGGCTCGACCTATCTTGGCATCGGCATTGCTGTCGAACGGATCTCTCCAGCCGTCATGTGTGCCGCGCGCTTTTCGATCGCGGGCGTAGTGATGCTTGCTTACTGTGCTCTGACCGGACGCCGCATTCGTTTTTCGGCGCGCCAGCTCGGTCATCTGGCGGCGGTCGGCATTCTGCTATTGATGGGCGGCAATCTCACGCTCTCCTACGCGGAGCGGATCGTTCCGACCGGCCTGTCAGCGCTGCTGATCGCGGTTACGCCACTCTGGTTCCTGGTCCTCGACAGCATGTTGCTGGGCGACCATCACATTTCACGGCGCGGCAAGATCGGCCTCGTGATCGGAATCGCCGGAGTGGTTGTGCTGATCTGGCCCGATCTTCGTCATCCGAACGCCCTGGGCCATCGCGAACTCTGGTGGTCGCTCGGGCTGCAACTCGGATCGTTCAGTTGGGCATTCGGTTCGGTACTTTCGAAGAGGTGGCAAACTGCGGCAGTCGATCCGTTCGGCGCAATCGCGTGGCAGATGATCTTCGCGGGAATCGCAAATCTGATTTTCGCGCTGCTCGTCGAGAAGCCGGCCGACGTGACGTGGACCTTCCGCGGATTGGCCGCGATTTTGTATCTCGTGGTGTTCGGCTCCTGGGTCGGCTATACCGCCTACATCTGGCTGCTGCAGCACGTTCCGACCTCGAAGGTCTCCACCTACGCCTATGTCAATCCTGTGGTCGCGGTGTTTTTGGGATGGCTGGTGCTGCAGGAGCGCATCAATGGCTACATAGCGATGGGTAGCGCGATCATCGTGGCATCGGTGGTGCTGGTGACGAGCGCGAAGATCTCGACTCGGGCGGCGGTGGACGAACTGCCTGCGGTTGAAGCCGCGGGAGACTGAACGCCGGGGAGCAGAGCATGGGGGATTTGCTTTCCCCTGTGTACCTCTGTGCTCCCTGTGGTAAGGCCTTGAGTGCGTGTGCATTCTGGCGCATAGCTTCATCGACAGTTCTGCAGGTGGCAATCGTAGGACTGCGCTATTCCTCCGCTTCTTCGGCATCGTTGACGACGTCGACCACTCGGCTGCGAATGGAGAACACCATCTTCTGCTCGCCGCCGTGTTGAAATGTGACGCGCGTGGGGATGCGTTCCCAGACCGGAGCCGGGCATTCCGAATCGGGATCGTCGCCTGCGGCCGGTTCGCCCGCTTCTTTCTTGAGGATAGGCTTGCGGCGTCCCACCTGCGCGACGACCGCGTAGAGTTTTTTGCCATCTTCGGAGACGCCGCAATAGGCGATGTAGTCGCGATACCAACTGGCACTCGAATAAAAGGGATCGAATTCAGGCAGGTTGAGCTGGGAAACGCGTTCGGTGAGGCGGTCGACGAGCAGCCAGCCTCCGCGTTGCCACTGCCAGCGCGGGGCGGCGCTCCCGTTGGGATTCTCAGCGGGCAAAGCATCATTCACGCGAAACGCCCGCCGGACCACAAACAGCCGGTCGGTCAGCTCATGCGGAATTCCGGTGGTGTATTCCTTGAATCGAGCATCCACAAATAACGGACGCACTTTCAGGTCGAGCAGCTTCTGTCCGGTGGCGTTGGGCCATTTGGCGGAGATCCATTTTCCGAAACTGATGACGTGCGGCTTCGAAACAGCGGAGCATTGGCTCCACGACACGCAGAGGATGAAAAAAATCGACAAGAATTTCCGCGGCATGATAATAGAAGACTGGCACGAGCTCGGAAATCGTGGCAAGGACGGTTGAACAGGCAAAATGTTCGGTTTTCCCGCAGCGAGCGGATCGTGGTCAAGGCCGTGTGGTGGCGCAGTTTCCAGCGGTGTGGGAGACTGGATCATGGCCAGGCGCAGTCTGCGGATCTTGAAGCGAGTCAGCAACATCCCGTCGCGCGGCATTTGCGAATTGTGCCATGCGCAGTTCTCCGCAGACCCTCGTCAGCTGGGGCAGGCGGGAGTTCAGCAGCAGTTCAACGCGCATAGGTGCGACACGCAGCAGAACGCAGGGACGGCCGCGCGAGAAACTTCCAAAGCTGCGGGGAAGTAGTTGGTTGGTGCATGTCTTCTCGCTGGCGAGCCTGCAATATCGCAGCGAAATTGAGCAGAGTGAAACGTGAATCGATGAGTCTACCGCCGCGACAGCTCCGGACAACCCTTTCTCCGCTATCGAGTTCTTATTCGGATATGGGCGATCTGCTGGTAGGCCGCCGGAAGCAGTCGATTCTGGTGGTTGACGACAATGTGGTGAACGCGGCGCTGCTCAAGGAGTTGCTTGCCAGCCGCGGCTATCCAACCGTTGCGGTCCACAACGCCGCTGCGGCCGAGGTGGAGATTCAGCGCGAGGCTCCCGACCTTATTTTGCTCGACGTGGTGATGCCCGGCAAAACCGGCTACGAACTCTGCCGCGAACTTAAAGACGATGCCAAGACGCGGCTGATTCCGATCGTCATGATTACCGGCCTGAGCGCTCAAGAAGATCGCCTGAAGGGAATCGAAGCGGGCGCCGACGATTTTCTTACCAAGCCAATCAGCCCCGAAGAACTGTTCGCGCGCGTGAGTTCGTTGCTGAAGTTGAAGGAATTCACCGACGAACTTGAGACCGCGGATTCGGTGCTGTGCACGCTCGGGCTGAGCGTGGAGGCGCGCGATCCTTACACCGAAGGCCACTGTGAGCGGTTGGCGCGCAATGCCGTGGATCTGGGGCGCTTCCTCGGCCTGGAGGAGGAAAGCATCGTCGCCCTGCAGCGCGGCGGCTACCTGCACGACCTGGGAAAGATCGTCGTGCCCGATGAAATTCTGAAGAAGGGCAGCGATCTGACCCCGGCGGAGTGGGTAATCATGAAGCAGCATCCTGTGACCGGCGAGACGATTTGCCGTCCGCTGAAGTCGTTGCGCCTGGTCCTTCCGATCATCCGCCATCATCACGAGCACTCGGACGGCAGCGGCTATCCCGACGGCCTGCGCGCGGGCGAGATACCGCTTCTGCCGCGCATTCTGCAGGTGGTGGACATCTATGACGCGTTGCGCACGGAGCGTCCGTACAAGCCTGCGCTTGGCCACGAGCAGGCCGCCGTTACCATGCACGCCGAGGCGCAAAGCGGACTTTGGGACCAGGAGTTGGTCGCGGAGTTCTTCGGCATGCTCGACAAACGCCGCCAGGTGGCGTGAAACATTGAGTCATTGAATGATTGAGTCATTGAGTCATTGAATTGCTCGCTTAATCCTTCAATGGCTCAATGTCTCAATGATTCAATGCCCTTGACCTACAGTTTCGTCATTCCCGCCTATAACGAAAGCAGCCGCATCCGGCCGACACTCGATGCGCTTCTCCGCCATGCGCGGGAACAAAACTGGGACGCGGAAATTCTGGTGGTGAACGACGGCTCGCGTGACGATACGGCGCAAATTGTGCGCGAATACGGCAAATTGTATCCCCAGATTCTGCTGCTGGAGAACCCCGGGAACCGCGGCAAAGGTTACAGCGTGCGCAACGGAATGCTGCACGCGCGCGGCGATATTTGCCTGTTCACCGATGCCGATCTCTCCTCGCCGTTGACCGAGGCGCAGAAATTGTTCGACGCGATTACGCAAGGCGCTGACATCGCGATCGGTTCGCGCTGGCTGCGAGTGGAACTGCAAACCGAGCGCCAGCCCCTGTACCGGCAGGCGTTTGGACGAATCTTCAATCTGGTGCTGCGGGTGATTCTGGGCTTGCGTTTCGCGGACACGCAATGCGGATTCAAAGCTTTTCGCCGAGACGCCGCGCAACGCATCTTTCCGTTGCAGAAAATTGAACGCTGGGGTTTCGATCCTGAAATTCTGTTTCTGGCCCGGCGCGCGGGCTTGCGGGTGGAAGAGGTTCCAGTGCTGTGGGCGCACAGCGAAGGGACAAGGCTGCATCCCTTTCGCGACGGCCTGCGCATGTTCGTGGAAGTCTTGCGCATCCGGTGGAATGCGCTGACCGGGGAGTATGCAGCCGGCGCGGTGCCCTCTCCAGGAAAATTATAAGTAGCTTTTCCCTGTGTTTCCCCTGTGTTCCTCCGTGTCCCCTGTGGTAAAGCCCTAGCCTATGACGCGGCCCGATCGTCAGCGCTAGCAGCCAGCCGTACGAATTCAGCGATCTGGGCCCCCATTTCTTCAGTGGAAACAGTGCGCTCACCATGGCGTGCCAGATCGCGTGTGCGGAAGCCTCCCATCAAAGTTGAGGTGACGCCAGCCTCCACGCACTCCGCTTCTTTTTGTAAATGAAACGTATGCCGCAGCATCAGCGCGACCGAGAGTATGGCGCCGAGAGGATTGGCGACGTTCTGACCGGCGATGTCGGGAGCTGAGCCATGGACGGGTTCGTAGAGACCGACCGCGCCTCCGATGCTGGCCGAAGCGAGCAGCCCAAGCGACCCAACGACTCCACCCGCCTGATCCGACAGGATGTCGCCGAACATGTTTTCGGTGAGGATGACGTCGAACTCGGTCGGTTTGAGGACCAGCGACATGGCGGCCGAGTCCACGTACATGTGGGAGAGCTGGACATCGGTAAACTCGCGGCCGATGCGAGTCACGGCCTCCCGCCACAGACGCGAGCACTCCAGAACATTCGCTTTGTCGACGGAGAGCACACGCCGGCGCCGGGTGCGAGCAAGTTGAAATGCGACGCGGGCGATGCGCTCGATCTCGGGCTCGCTGTAGCGCATGGTGTTGACGGCATGGCGCACGCCGTGGACGTCTTCAATCAAGCGAGGCTGGCCAAAATACAATCCGCCAAGCAATTCGCGCACGATTAAAATATCGGTTCCCTTGACGATCTCTTCGCGCAGAGGCGAGCAGGCGGCCAGCGACGGATAAAAGACAGCGGGACGCAGATTGGCAAACGCTCCGAGTTCCTGCCGGAGGCGTAACAAACCGGCTTCGGGCCGAAGTTCACGAGGATTGTGATCGAAGGCCGGACTGCCGACCGCGCCAAGCAGCACGGCCTGTGAGGCGAGACAGGCCTTAATGGTCGAGTCCGGCAAGGGATTGCCGAACTTCTCCAGAGCAGCGCCGCCGATCTCTTTCTCGTCGAGTTCGAGATCGTGGCCAAAGCCGTCCGCCACTTCTTCCAGAACACAAATGGCTTGCGACGTAACTTCAGGACCGATTCCGTCTCCGGGGAGAGAAGTGACGCGGAGCTGCATGGAGTCCTCGCTTCGTTTTCGTTTCCGAAAGGATATACGAGGAAACGTCGCTGTGGTAGCCCGTTTTCGAGCCGCTCCGCGCGTGGTAGTTACCGCTGGCGGCTACACGCCCGAGGCTACACGCCCCAAAGATAGTCTTCTTGATCGCTGTGATGATCCGCGAAGGGGGCCGGCACCCCGCCGCCGAACCAGTTGGTAGGCGCAGGCTGGGTCGCCTGCCCGGCGCTAGCGGATATTTGAGCCGGATGCGACTCATTGGCATTGGTTCCAGCGGCAGCGACCGCGGTACGCGGGAAAGGCAAAGCGACCGCTGCGGGCGGAAACTTCTTGCTCTCGCTGTTGGCGGCATCGCTGTTGCTGACGTTGCCTTTCACGACGTCTTGGATCAGTTCGAGCAAATGGCTGTCCTGAACCTTCTTGATGCGGTCGGCAAGAACCACAAACCGGCGATAGATCTCATCGAGTTCGCGGCGCTCAAACTGGTGTCCCAGTTGTTCACAGCGCAGAGCCAGCGCGTGACGGCCGGAGTGTTTGCCCAGCACCAGCCGCGAATCGGGCACGCCCACCGATTGCGGCGTCATGATTTCGTAGGTCAGCGGATTCTTGAGCATGCCATCCTGGTGAATGCCTGCCTCGTGTGCAAACGCGTTGCGCCCGGTGATGGCCTTGTTCGGTTGCACCGGAACTCGGGTGATCTCCGCCAGCATCTGGCTGGAAGCAAACAGCTGTTCGCTGGCCACTGCGGCTTCGTAATGATATCGATCGCGGCGCACTCGCATGGCCATGACGATCTCTTCCAGAGAAGCGTTGCCGGCGCGCTCGCCAATGCCATTGATGGTGCACTCGACCTGGCGCGCGCCCTGTTGCACTCCCGCGAGTGAGTTCGCGACCGCCAGACCAAGGTCGTTGTGGCAGTGCGTGGAGATCGTTACTTTGTCGATACCGGCGACGTTCTCGCGCAGCGTCCGGATGAGATTCCCGTATTCCTCGGGCATGCTGTACCCGACGGTATCGGGAATGTTGACGGTCGTCGCGCCGGCCGCGATGACCGCTTCGACTACCTGGCAGAGAAATGCGACATCGGTACGGGTAGCATCTTCGGGCGAGAATTCAACGTCGGCACACAACGACTTCGCGTGCCGAACCGCTTCCCGCGCCTGCTCCAGGCACTGCTCGCGCGTGATCCGCAGCTTGTATTTCAGATGAATGTCAGAGGTTGCCAGAAAAACGTGGATGCGCGGACGCGCCGCTCCCTGCAACGCCTGCCAGGCGCGGTCGACGTCTCCCGTGCAAGCACGAGCCAGGCCGGCGATGATAGGACGCCTCACCGCGGCGGCGATGCTTTGTACGGCTTCGAAGTCGCCGTCGGAGGCGATAGGGAATCCCGCTTCGATCACGTCCACCCCGAGGCGGTCCAGTTGGTGGGCCAGGCGCAGCTTTTCCTGAACATTCATGCTGCACCCCGGCGACTGCTCGCCGTCACGAAGCGTGGTGTCGAAGATGGTAATGCGCGGCCGATCCATGGATGACGTACCTCCCGGAAGATTGCTTCTCTACTTTATCGGTGGACCGAGGCAAAAGAAAAGATTATTATCTTTACAGAAGCATTAGTGTTGATGATAGTATAAGCAGTGCTTATTAATTGCCCATGATTGACAACTGCTCAAGAGTTTCCCCTGTGAACCTCTGTGCCCCCTGTGGTTAGGCTCTTTTTCACCACAGGGCAAGCGGACGTTCCAAGTGGAGACTTGAAACTGAAACTGACTCCTGATCCCCATGGACCTATCCCAACTCGAAGTTTTCCTAACCGTAGCCCGTGAGCGCCGCTTTTCCCGCGCCGCCGAAAAACTCTTCCGCACGCAATCGGCGGTCAGCCAGACCATCCGCAAACTCGAACTGGAGATCGGCGAACCGCTGTTCGACCGTTCTTCGCGTGAGGGCGTACTAACCGATGCCGGCCGAGTCCTGCAGGAATACGCCGAGAAGTTGCTCAACCTGCGCCAGGACGCAGAGGCGGCCTTGGTGGAGATGCGCGAACTGCAGAAAGGTAAACTGTCGATCGCCGCCAACGAATTTACCGCGCTCTACCTGTTGCCGGTACTGGGCGAGTTTCGCCGCCGCCATCCCATGATCAAGATCACAGTGCGGCGCTCGCTGGGCAGTCACATTCCCGACGATGTGCTCAAGCACAACGTGGAACTTGGGGTACTTTCTTACGATCCGCAGGAGCCCCAGTTGCGCTCGGCGGTGGTTTATATGGACGAGTTGGTCCTGGTTGTTCCTCCCGGCCATCCGCTGGCGTCGGCGGGCGAAGTCAGCGTGCGGCAATTGGGGGCGGAGTCGTTCGTGGCCCACATCGTCGCGTCTCCTTATCGCGATAAAGTGATCGAAGCATTTCACCAGCACAAGACTCCACTGCACATGGACGTGGAACTGCCCACTCTGCAAGCCATTAAACGTTTCGTATGCATGGGGAACGGGGTGGCGCTGGTGCCTGAGATCAGCGTGGAAAACGAGATCAGCCGCGGTGATCTGGTGCGCGTTCCGGTGCGCGATCTGCATTTTCAGCGCAAGCTACGGCTGGTGTACCGGCAGGAATCGACGCTGTCGCACGCGGGAAGAGCCTTTCTGAAAGTCGCTGAACAGGTCGCAAAAGACAGAGGCGGACGCTATCGCTTCCAGCGGGAGAAGTAGCGTTGTACGTACAAAGTGTTTCGCGTGGAACATTGTATCTACTTAAATGTACATATATTAGTGTAAATGTAAGGAGAGAGAAGAAAATACGTGGCGCGCGCGGGCGCAAACGGCGGGTTGCATGTCCTTGATAATGCTCAGGGGCGGGTGTGGTTAAAGAGACGCATGCGTGTATCTACTACACGGTAATTATTACAAAATCGTGATTGAGCTCCGAAAAGTCGACAAACCGATACCGGGTGGCAGGCGGTATTTCTCTGTGGATTTCCCCTGGGATCCTCTGTGACCTCTGTGGTTGAGAACACCCCGCCCCTTTACCACAGAGGTCACAGAGGGACACAGGGAAAAATCCACAGGGACTACTTTGAGGAGTCTTTGCGGCGGGATGAATCCACGGTTGGCAGGGTTCGCCGCAGCGGCACGATTGCGCCTTTGGAGGGATCGGCGGCAGCCGAGGCCCGCGCCAGTACTTCGTGTTGGATGTACTGCACGAACTCCTGGATCTGGCGTTGCATTTCTTCCATGCGCTCGCGCATTTGCAAAATGATGGCGATGCCGCTGATGTTGACGCCCAGGTCCCGCGCCAGCGACAGGATGAACTCCAGCCGCTGCAAATCTTCATCGGTATAGAGCCGGGTATTGCCTTCAGTGCGGCTGGGCTTGAGCAAGCCTTCGCGCTCGTAGAGGCGCAGGGTCTGCGGATGAATCTCATACATCTCAGCCACCGCCGAGATCATGTATGCGCCTTTGGATTTGCGCTTGGTCATGTCCCCATCATTCTACTGCGCGGCCTGCCGTTTCACCGCCGAGACGCCGAGGGCGCGGAGAAAATGTCGCGCAATGGGTCTGCCCGGCGGTGTAAATCTCTTGGGTGTCGGCCGTCGGAAGGCCCACTTCTCGAAAAGCGCGAGAAGTGGGGCACCCCCAGTTATTTCTCCGGCAACATTGAGAGAAGGCCGCATAGTTTTCGCAGAGATATGGGCCACTTGCTCACCGGGATACAATGGCGGGCTATGGACATGGTGTCCCAGGGCCGGAGAACGGCGGCTTCATGACCATCCTCACCCGATTAGAGCAATGGAGGGAGCAGAGCAAAATATCGCCGGAGCAGTATGCTCATTTGGCAGGCCTCTCCCGTGGAGAACCTTTCTCACTTTTTCTCGAGCTGAACGTTCTGCTCTACGCCGGTGTGCTGGCGTTCGTTGCCGGACTCGGCTGGACGGTCAGCACCTGGTCGCATCAAATCGGTGACGTCCTGGTCCTGACTACCCTCTCCAGCATCCTCGCCGTCTGTTTTTGGTACTCTTTTTCCCGCGCGCCTGCGTGGTCTCCCGCCGAAACGCCTGCACCGAGTCCGATCTTCGACTACGTGCTTTACCTCGGCAGCCTCGTCTGGTCGTTAGAACTTGCTTACATCGAGAACCGTTTCCACGTGCTCGCTGGGCAATGGGACCTCTATCTCCTGGCGACCGCCGGCCTCTATTTCTTCTTCGCTTATCGTTTCGACAATCGCTTCGTGCTGTCGCTCGCTTTGTCCTCACTCGCCGGATGGTTCGGGCTCAAGATCTCGCACTGGTCAGCCGGTCGATGGTCGGCCAATCCGGACGCTGCGTATCGCCGATATGCCCTTCTCTACTGCCTGGTGGTCGGCGTCGGCGGAGCACTTCTCCAGCGCCGCGGCCTGAAGCCACATTTCTTCGGCAATTATCTGAACATCGTGGCCAACGTTCTATTTTGGGCAGTGCTCTCGGGCGTGTTCATTCAGCAGGGCTACGGCCTGTGGTTTCTCGCTCTGCTTATCGCCTGTAGCGCGTCTCTCGCCTGGGGCCTGACGCGGCGGCAGTTTGCCTTTGTTGTTTATGCCGCTGTCTACGGCTACGTGGGCGTCAGTTCGCTGTTCCTCCGTGGCGTCAATGATGAAACCGCTGTCCTGCTCTATTTCGTCGTTAGCGGAGTGGCTATGCTGGTGGTGCTGGTGCAAATCGGGCGTCGCTTCGGGAGGTCGGCGTGAGACTCTATAGTGCATCCAGCGAAGAGACTCTACGCACCCGCAAACTCCTGACGGACTGGGTCGGCGAGGGCTTTGTCACCAAAGAGCAGTACCAGTTTCTGGAAAAGGAAAGCGTCTCTGAGTTGCGCACCACCAACATTTTCCTGCGGCTGGTCTTGTTCCTCTTCACCGTGATCATCGTGGGCGCCGCCGCCGGCCTGTTCTTCAAGGTTTTTCTTTCGGGGCCATCGGAGCAGACCCTCGGCGTTTTCTGCCTGATCTTCGCTGCCGTCTGCTACGCGGCTGCGGAAATCGCGGTTTCCCAAGCCAGGCTCTATCGCTACGGTATCGAGGAAGCGCTCGCCGTTTGTTCGGTTGGTTTTCTCTGCTTGGGATTGCTGTTCGCTCTTTTCACCGATAGCTCTTCGCGGAAGCCGGAGTCCCTCGTTCCCGCCGCCGGCGCCGTCTTTTCGCTCTGGATATGGCGCCGCTTCGGGTTCTCTTATGCATTTCTCGCCGCGATGATCTTCGTTGTTTTTTTGCCGGGCTACTGGACCTCGTCTCACTCGGCGCAGCACCTGATCATCGCCGGGTTTTATGCAAGCGGGCTAGTAGCTGTAGCTGCGGTACGCTCCCGCCACCGCGTCGATTACCTCGACGAGGCGTATTCGCTGGTCGAAGCGTTGCTCTGGCTCGGCATCTATCTGGCCGTCAATCTCCATCTTTCGTCGCTGAGCCTGCTCGGGCCGTGGTCCCGCGCCGCTTGGTTCGCCCCTGAATTCGGAAGGCCGTTCTACTGGGGAACGTGGGTGATGATCTGGTGCCTGCCGCCAATCGTACTCGCGCGCGGCATTCGCCAGAAGGACCGCTTCGTCATCGCGGTGGGCGCGATCGTCGCCGTCCTGACTTTCATCTCCAATAAGCCTTATCTCGGATGGCCGCGGCATACCTGGGACCCGATGCTTCTTGGCATATTGTTAACCGGTGTCGCAGTCTTCCTCCGACGCTGGCTTGCCCGTGGCCCGGGCGGAATTCGCCGCGGTTTTACCGCTGCGCGGCTATCGGGAAAAGACAAACAATGGATAAACGTCGGGGCGAGCGTGACCGGCCTGCTATCGCCCCAGGCGCCAGCTCCGCAGCCGAGCAGTCAGGACTTCCGCTTCGGTGGGGGACAAACGGGAGGCGGAGGCGCCGGCGGCGATTTTTGACGGCTACGGGTGGATGGGGCGTCGACTGACTTCTCAACCACAGGGGACACAGAGGACCACGGGGAACGGCCACTGGGGAAGGCCCTGTGATAGAGGCACTCGGGCCATCCCGCTATTTCCAGTCGGACGGTAGTTAGGAGGCTAGCTCTGGCTTCGGCGTAGCGGGGGCCCAGCCTGCCGGCTTCAGCGCATGATTGATCAGGTAGGCTACTACGCCGCCGCCCACGACTAGCAGTCCGAACAGGAACGAACTCATGCCGAGTACAACTTCATGTTCGCTGCGGATGATGGCAAATCCCAGCAGCAACACGGGAGGAATGCCAACCGCAATCGCTCCAAACATGCCCCCCGGCACGCGGAACGGACGCTTCAATTCCGGTTCGCGAATGCGCAGGCAGATCAGGGCCACAAATTCGAGAAACAGGCTGGCACCATAAATCATGATGTCCAGCGTGACCAACCGCTCAAAGCCGAGATTCAACGCAAGTCCCCAGCCGACCGCCAGGGCCAGAATCGCAACCCAGGGGGCGCGCGATTTCGGATGCAGCTTGCCAAAAACCTTTGGCAGCATGCCATCCTGAGCCATGGCCAGCGGCAGCCGCGAGTAACTCATGACCAGCGCATTGAACATGCCGAAGCCGCTCATCATGCCGCCCGCCACCAGCGCAATCCGAAGCACCGGACCGCCCATCAGCTGCGCGATGTCGGCCCAAGCGCCGGTTTCCCACGCGCTGGCGGGAAGGCCGGTGATCCACATCGCGGCGAAGGGAAGAACATAACTGACGCAGACAATCACCACCGCGGCCAGCATGGCGCGAGGATAAGTTCGCTGCGGACGCTCTACTTCGGTGGCGATGGTCGAGGCATTGTCCCATCCCATGTAGTTCCACATACAGATGAGCAGGCCGCCGAGAATGTCGACATTGGAAGTAGTTGGCTTGGTCACCGCATTCGCGAGCGCATGAATTTTGAACGGCGCCAGCACAAAAATGGCGGCGAAGGGCGCTGACAGGGCGAAGAACAGCCACAGCGACGTCGTCGAGACGACTTTCACTCCCATGATATTAAGGACCGCGCAGATAATCACCACGCCGAGCGCGACGGCCACGCCGCGATGATTCTCCTGAAACCAGGGGAACATGCGTGTGAGGTACGCGACAAACAACGTGGGATAAATCGCCATATCGAAGATGGACGCTACCAGCGACAGCCAGGCTTCCTGAAATCCCCAGAAATTCCCCATGGCGCGTCGTACCCAGGCGTAGTAACCGCCTTCAAACGGCAGCGCGCTTGAAAGCTCGCCGATCATGAACGCGGTCGGGAGGCTCCAGAGCAGCGGGGTCAGCAGCAGGATGAGAATCGCTTTGCCGTAGCCCGCGCCATGCACGATGTCTTCGGTGCCGTAGGTTCCGCCCGAGACCATAAAAAAGGTCGCGGCGACCAGAGGCCAAAGGGTGAGGCGGATAGACTTCTTCGTCTTCTTGAGACCTGGAGCGGCGGCGGGAACAATGCTAGGCTGCGAAAGGTGGGTGGGTGCGGTAGCTGTTGCCAATTTCTATGGCTTCCTCCTCAGGCGACTCACTCTCACCACCGCGTCTCCCTTGACTTTCGTTACGCGGCTCCCAGGGTGGGAAGCGATTCCCGGGCATTGTCGGCGAAGTTAGTTCGCAAGTGTGAGATTACGGGAATTTTCCACAGATGCAAGATTTTTTTGCGAAAAATCGAAAATTTTTGTCAACGGGGGCGGGTACGGAGGTAATGGCGGCGACGAAGTTCCTTACCACAGGGGTCACGAGGGAACACAGGGGAAACCTTTCTTCCCTGTGTTTCTCTGTGACCCCTGTGGTGAGGATTTGGACTTATTCATCACCATCGAGGGCACTCGGCCATCACAGACGAGACCGTCAGTAGCTGCTATTGATGGGTGCAAGGAGGAGCGAATGGCTAGTCCCGCGCTTGTTCCCACGCGCATTAATCAAGTATCCGGCGTGGTCGTGAATGCCGCGATGAGAGTTCATTCCCTGCTCGGTCCGGGTCTGCTCGAGAGCGCCTACCAAGCATGTCTGGCGCAAGAACTGCGGCAACGAGGTTTGAGAGTGGACACGCAAGTAGGGTTGCCGGTGGTCTACGAGGGCGAAAAACTCGACCTCGGATATCGGATCGACCTTTTGGTCGAAAATCTGGTGATCGTTGAGATCAAGTGCGTGGAGGCAATCCATCCCGTCCACGAAGCCCAACTGCTTTCGTACTTACGCCTCAGCGGGAAGAACGTCGGACTGCTCATCAATTTCCACGTCGCCCGCTTGAAGGACGGCATTCGGCGCTTGGTCGACGGGAGGGACTGGGACAAATAAATCTTTACCACAGGGGACACAGAGGCCCACAGGGGAACACAGGGGAGAACTTGGATTTCCCTGTGTTCCTCTGTGTCCCCTGTGGTGAGGATTTAGGTTCTCAGACTTTACTCCAGAGTTCTTCTCGCGGATCCTCGGGATTGAGCTTGGCCAACTCCCGCAGCAATTCTTTCGTCTTCTCGTCGCGGGGCATAGGCACGGTAATCTTCACTTCGACGATCTCATCTCCGCGGATTCCGTCCTTGGTAGCCGACGGCACTCCCTTTTCGCGCAGCCGAAGCTTCTGCCCAGACTGCGTCCCGGGAGGAATCTTCAGCATGCTTCGGCCATCGATGGTGGGCACTTCGATCTTCGATCCCAGCGCTGCTTCTACCGCCGTCACCGGTACCGTGATGGAAATGTCGTCGCCCTCGCGCCGGAACAGCGGATGCTCGCCGATGCGGATGATCACGTAGAGATCGCCGACTCCGCCGCCGCGGAGCCCGGCATTGCCTTTGCCCGCGATCCGAATGCGCTGCCCATCGCGGGTTCCAGCCTTAATTCGGATCTCAAGCGGATCGGTACGCTCGATGCTGCCTTCGCCATGGCACACCGGACAGGTCGAAATATTCTTGCCCGTCCCATGGCATCGGGGGCAGGTGACGTTGAACTTCATCCGGCCGCCGGTTCCGCCCGTTTGTTCGATCGTTCCCTTGCCGTGACACTGCGGACATACCCCCGGAGCTTCGATGTAACCATTGCCGTGGCAGTTTCCGCAGACATCACGCCGGGCGATATTCAGCTTCATCACCCCGCCGCGAATCGCGGTCCAGAACGGCACGTTGACCTGGTATTCAAGATCGCTGCCCGGTTCCGGGCCTGCTTCGGCAGCCTCGCCGCGCCCGCCGCCACTGAAAATACTGGAGAAAATATCGCGGAACCCGCCGCTCCCGCCGCTCGAACTCTTCCTGCCCCCGGCGCGGGCGCCTTCGAACAGATCGGAAAAGTCAAAGCCGCCGAAATCAACATTGGTCGGTCCACCGGGCTGGCGGCCTCCGCCGGGGAAGCCTCCGCCAAAGTCGCCGGGGCCGGCACCGGGCTGTCCGCCGCCGCGAGCGTAGGCATCCGCCGTGGCCGGATCGATATTGTCGGAGTAGAAGCCGAGCTGGTCGTAAATCTTCCGCTTCTTGGGATCGCTGAGGACGTCGTTGGCCTCGGAAAGAGTCTTGAACTTTTCTTCAGCGGCTTTGTCGCCAGGATTGACGTCGGGATGATACTTGCGCGCAAGCTTGCGAAACGCCTTGCGAATCTCGTCGGTGGAGGCCGACTTCTTTACGCCGAGAACGCCGTAATAGTCTTTCTGTGTCGTAGTGGCCATGGCTTAGCTGTGGATTCGCACCAGCGTCACAACTTTCAAGTTTGTCATCTTGAGCGGAACTTGGCTATCGGCGAAGCCGATGGCCATTGGAGTCGAAAGACCCCATGCCAGTCAATACTACCAGCGGCAACGCAAGACATTCTCACCGTGCTGCAATCGATCGTCCCGCAAACGCCATTTCCGCTCCCCACTTCTCAGCCAAGTCTTCCCAGTGCGGATTCTTGAACTCGATTAATGCAATCTTCTTCGAGCGCCGCCAACCCTTAAGCTGCTTTTCCCGTTCAATGGCTTTGAGAACCTCGTCAAAACTCTCCCAGTAGACGAGACGATTGCAATGATATTGGCTGGGAAGCCTTCGATCTCGCCAGCTTTGTGTTGCGCGACACGGACGTACAGATTGTTAGTCATTCCGATGTAGAGAGTACCCGTGCGGCTGGCCACGATATAGGTCCAGTACTTCTTGTGGTCCATCACGCTCTTACCCTCTGTCCATCTCCCAACTCTGTCATCTTGAGCGGAACATGGTCATCGGCGAAGCCGATGACTTTGTGGAGTCGAAAGACCCCAGCGCTGTTATTTTCGTCGATGCTGCAGCGGGGAGTTCTCCCCATGACGCTGACGTGTGCTCCTCTGGCGAGCATGGCGAATGCATCGTAAGAACGCCTTGCCAGGTTCATCGCAGTTCACGCGGGTATGGGGTCCTTCGACTACGCAAAACCTTCACTTCGTGAAGGTCTCGCTCCGCTCAGGATGACAAGTTTAGTAAGGGAACGACTCAGTTCACCACTTCCTTCGCTTGCTCATCTACCGCCACGGTGAACGACGCCTCAAATGGCGAGCCATCCATCGAGACCGGAATCTTCTGCAAGCCCGTCGCGGTCGGCGCGTAGCAGTACCAGCGCCCCTCTTCGGGGACGAAGTTCACGAAAAACATCTGACCATTGACTTCGAATCTCAATTTGCTTTCCTCTTTCTGGCCCAGACTGCACACTAGGTTGGATGCAAATGGGGCGCATTTCGCGCCCCCACGGATGTGCCACTTGCATAGCCGAGCTGCGCTCGGCGGACAGCCGAGGGCGGCTGTCCCTACGCGTTACTTCTTGTCCTCTACGTCAACGTACTCGGCGTCGATCACGCCTTCGTCTTTCTTCTGGCCCGCGCCGTTCGTGCCGGACGCCGCGCCTTGGCCATCCGTCGGCCCCGCGCCCGGAGTTGCTCCAGGAGCCGCCTGCGTCGCCTTGTACATCTGCTCCGCCAGTTTGTGCGATGCCGTGGTTAGCCGCTCGCGCGCCGAATCCATCTGCGCCTTGTCGCCGCTTTCGATGGCCTTCTTAGCGTCGGCCAAAGCATTCTCCACGTCTCCGCGCTCCGTGCCCGAGATCTTGTCGCCATGTTCCTTCAGCATCTTCTCGATGTTGTAGACCATCGAGTCGAGCTGATTCTTGGCCTCGATCTCTTCGCGCCGCGCCTTGTCTTCGGACGAGTGCGCGTCGGCTTCTTTAGCCATGCGCTCGACTTCTTCCTTCGACAAGCCCGAGGACGACGTGATCGTGATCTTCTGATCCTTGCTCGTGGCCATATCTTTCGCGGTCACGTTCAGGATGCCGTTGGCGTCAATGTCGAACGTCACTTCGATCTGCGGTATTCCCCGAGGCGCCGGTGGCAATCCAGTCAAATGGAACTTACCCAGCGTCCGGTTCTGCGCAGCCAAGGGACGTTCACCCTGCAGCACGTGTACTTCAACCGAAGTCTGACTGTCGGCTGCGGTCGAGAACGTTTCCGTCTTTTTAGTCGGAATCGTAGTGTTCCGCGGAATCATCGCCGTAGCCACGCCGCCCAGCGTCTCAATCGACAGCGTCAAAGGAGTCACGTCCAGAAGCAGTAGGTCTTTCACCTCGCCCCCGAGCACGCCGCCCTGAATTCCAGCGCCAATCGCAACCACTTCATCCGGATTGACACCCTTGTGGCCTTCGCGTCCGAACAGTTCTTTCACGATCGCCTGAATGCGCGGCATGCGGGTCTGTCCGCCCACCAGCACCACCTCGTTGATCTTGCTGGCCTCCACCCCGGCGTCTTTTAAGCACTGCCTCGACGGCCCCACCGACCGCTGCAAAATATCTTCGATCATGGTTTCGAGCTTTGCCCGGGTCAGCTTAATGACCAGGTGCTTTGGCCCGGAAGCATCGGCCGTTATGAAGGGCAGATTGATTTCGGTCTCCATGGTGGTGGAAAGCTCGATCTTCGCGCGCTCGGCGGCGTCGCGCAGACGCTGCAAAGCCATCTCGTTTCCCTTGCCGCGCAGGTCGAGGCCTTCGTTTTTCTTGAATTCGTCAATCAGCCAATCGACCAGCCGCTGATCGATGTTGTCGCCGCCGAGGTGCGTGTCGCCATTCGTGGCTTTTACCTCGATGACGCCCTCGCCCACTTCGAGCACCGAAATATCGAACGTGCCGCCGCCGAAGTCGTACACGGCGATGGTCTCGTCCTTGCCCTTGTCGAGCCCGTACGCGAGCGCCGCTGCAGTCGGCTCGTTGATGATGCGCTTCACGTCCAGCCCGGCAATCTTGCCCGCATCTTTGGTAGCCTGCCGCTGGGCGTCGTTAAAATACGCTGGCACAGTGATGACCGCCTCGGTCACTTTCTCGCCGAGGTAGTCTTCCGCCGCCTTCTTCAGCTTCTGCAAGATCATCGCGGAGATCTCAGGCGGGGTATATTTCTTTCCCTGCGCCACGATCACTACGTTGTCGCCGTCGCGCTCGACCTTGTATGGGACCATCTTCAATTCTTCGCTGACCTCGTCGTAGCGCCGCCCCATGAAGCGCTTGATCGAGTAAACCGTGTTCTCAGGATTGGTAATGGCCTGCCGCTTGGCGACCTGCCCCACCAGCCGTTCGCCGGTTTTGGTGAATCCAACCACCGAAGGCGTGGTCCGGCCACCTTCTTCGTTCGGTATAACTTTCGGCTCCCCACCCTCCATAACCGCTACGCAGGAGTTGGTGGTGCCGAGATCGATCCCAATAATCTTCCCCATGATCTTACCCTCCAAATAGATAAGTGCTTTACAATCAATGTGATGATGATTACGCCCTGGGTCATGCTATAACCTGAGCGGAACACTGTCAAGG
>CAVZDM010000006.1:0-39958 GCA_963773955.1 uncultured Acidobacteriaceae bacterium
AGATGGGTAAAGTCGCTAAACTCCATATAAATTTGCCCGGCTCGGCGCTATCACCCTCACAACGGCGGAGGCAAACCCGCGTGCACGCGCCACGTGGTAGCATTCCCGAGTGAGCGATTCCGCTTACATCCCAAGCGCTGCCTCGGCCGTTCCCGCCGCCGTGCCCACCGCCGTCCCAACTAAGACGGCTGCTTCGCGGCATTCTGCCCTGGTCCGCATCACTCATTGGATCACCACCCTGTGTTTTCTGGCCCTGCTGGTCAGCGGAGCCGAACTCGTGATCTCTCACCCCCGCTTCTATTGGGGCGAGACCGGCAACGATTTGACTCCAACGTTGTTTAAGCTGCACATTCCTGCTTCGAGGCACTTGGTGCCGACCGGCTACGGTTTCGTGCTGCCGGACGCGAACGGCTGGAGCCGCTATCTTCACTTTCAATCCGCCTGGGTCGTTATATTCACTGGCTTACTATATGCAATCTTCGGCTTTCTTACCGGGCATTTTCGCAAGAATTTGCTCCCGGGCCGGGCCGATCTTTCCTGGCGTGCGCTCTCGAGGTCGATCGCCGGCCATTTGCGCTTCGAGCGGCCGAGTGAGTCAGAAGCCTGGTCATATAACGTGCTCCAGCGCCTAAGCTACTTGTTCGTGATCTTCGTTCTTTTCCCGCTAGTCATCTGGACCGGCCTGGCGATGTCTCCCGCGTTTGTTTCCGCCTTTCCGGCGACCGTCAATGTGCTAGGCGGCCAGCAATCGGCGCGCACGCTTCACTTCTTCGTTTCCCTTGCGCTCGTGCTCTTCCTTCTGGTCCACGTCGGGATGGTTTGGTTTGCCGGATTTAAAAGCCGCATGCAGGCGATGATCACGGGCCGCGCCGCTACACCCACCGCTACAACCATGGAGCGCACATGAGCGATCTTTCAAGCCGTAAAATGTCTCGCCGCAAACTGATCACCACCGGTCTAGCGGCTACAGCGGGAGTAGCCGGCCTGGGCGTGGCCGCGCGCCTTGCGGAAAAGTACGGACTGATCCCGCCCGATCACGGCGGAATCTACGGCCTCGGCGAAACCCTGACTTACGCTTCCCAGCGCCTGCTGACCAGGCACTCTTTAGCGCGAGAGTTCTCCCGGAGCCAGATTTCGAAGCCTCCGTTCGCCAACGAAATCGAGCCTCCGACTGACGAGTTCAAGCGCCTTCAAGCCGGAAAGTTCGCCGACTGGCGGCTCTCGGTTAACGGCATGGTCGTGCGGCCCGCCTCGTTTTCGATCGATCAGCTTAAGAGCTACCCGTCTCACAGCCAGATCACCATGCTGCAGTGTGAAGAGGGATGGTCGTATATCGCCGAGTGGATCGGCGTGCCTTTGTCCCAAATTCTGCAAGCCGTGGAAGTCCTCCCGCAGGCGAGATACGTCGTCTATTTCTCCATAGAACCCGACACCTGGGAAAGCATCGATATGGCCGACGCATTGCACCCGCAGACTCTTCTGACCTATGGGATGAACGGCGACGAGCTTCCCGTAGGCCACGGCGGGCCGCTTCGCCTGCGGGTCCCCCGCCAGGTCGGCTACAAGAACGTGAAGTTCATCACCCGCCTGACGGTCACTGACAACCTGAAAAGTTTCGGCAAGGGTCTCGGCTCAGCGTCTCCCGAATTCGGCTACGCCTGGTACGCCGGCATCTGACGTTTCATGCGTGCTGGCCCCTCGATTCAGCCTAAGGTTTCCCGGTGTTGATCTGCGTCCAACTGGAACACGTGATCCCTCCCGTCGGCGTGGTGAGCGTCGAAAGAATCCCAACCTTGCCGGACTTGGCCACGCCCGCTTGCGTCTGGGTCACCGCGACCGGCGGTTCGGTAATCGGCTGCGCTAGCGACCACAGGGATTGCATCGTGTTCTGATACGTGAGCCAGCCGTTCCACGTCGCGGCAACGGGCGTGCCGACAGTGAAGTTCATCGTCAGGGTACCGGAGGTCGCATTGTAGGAAAGCGCGTCCTTGAGTAGGCAACTCGGCGGCGGCGGTGCCTTAGCAGGGCAAGTGCCGGATATACACGAGACGCTCAAGTTGTAGTCGAAGGTCGCGTTGTTGCCTTCTTCGTAGACCACCACTACGTACGTGCCGTTCTGCGTCGGCGTTACTTCCGCCTGGGTGGTGAACCGGTTCCCCGCCGAATCGGTACACGCCGGCGGGGTCAGCACGCTGGCCCCGTTCGGTTGATAGAGGGCGAAGCAAAGATTCAAGGGATACGCGCCGGTGGTCATGCTGGCGGCGATCTCATATGTGCCGGTCGTAGCGGCATAGAAAGTGAAGGCATCCTGGGCGGTTGGCGCGCTGATCCCGCCGGTTGTGGTTTGCCCCAGCACCAGCGCGACGCCGTCCGGCGGCGCCGGGCTCAGACGCTCCAGAGAGAGGCCGTAATCGATAACCGCGTTCTCCGTTTCGGTCACCACTATGCTGTAGGCTCCGGCGACGGCAAGGGTCTGAGTAGTGCCTATTTGGAAACTATTGCCCGCGCTATCGCTGCAACTGGAGAAGATAGCGGTCGGGTTGCTTGGGGCGTAAAGAGCTAGGCAAATGTTACTGGGGTAGCCGCCGGTCGTCATGGCCGTAACCATGCTCCAAGTATCCCCCGCCGACGCGGTGAACTGGAAAGAGTCAATGTCGGAGGCCGAAGAGAGCACGCAATTCGTCCCGTAGTAAGTCTGGCCGGACTTGATGGATACCCCCTGCTTGGGCTCCTTGGGGCAGTTTGTTACGGACGCCCACCCGGAACTGGGTATCAGCACCACGGCGAAAAGCAAGGCAGCCAATGCCCATCTGGATTTCATCGAGATTGAGATCGTGTTCCCGTTCAGGGACCGAACCAGGTCACACAAGGCAACCTTTCGATTGAACATTGAGCGCCTCCTGTTTCTTGGAGCGCCCGCCGCAAGCGGCAGACGGCCCCAATGGGGCGCTAATTTAGCACGGGATAACGCCGCCTGAGAGCTACCGGGGCGAAAAATGATATGAATTCGGTATGAAATCGGGGCCGATTTCAATGTATTTCTGCAATCAGACTCAGTCGAGTGCAAATCCAGGGGAGCCGAGCGGCGACCAACCTAATCCCGGCCTTTCGTAGCAGCCGTTGCGCGGCTGACACGGATCTTTTGTTCCCCATCCACTTCCGCGCGAAACGGGGCTCCGGCGGGAATCGCAAAACCCGTACCCGTAGCCGAGAGCACACCCGTGCCAAACATCACGGTTCCGACAATGATTGCGGCTTTGCTAATCTTCTTTCCCTGGAGGTCCACGACTCCGCGCAGAGGCAGCCGTGTGCCATCCGGCAAAGCAAGAAACTTGAATCGAAGTTGTCCCTTGGCGCCCCGGCCATACTCTCCTATGTCGCTTGACTGCTCCGTGGACGCTGCGACCAGCGAACCGGCGGGGATCACGATCGAATCATCAATGACCACGTCCTCGGCAGTCTCGAAAGGAACAACCTGGTTCGGCTTTAAATCCGTATTGAACAAGAAATGCCGAGATCGCACCGGCACCGAAGTAGAATCCGCAACCCGGATTTCCACCCCGTCTGTGGGGGGCATCTTGGGCCGGCGGGAGGGATCATCCAAACTCAACAGCGACGCCAGGCATGTGGCTTGGTCTAGAACGGTGGCCGACCACGCGTGCTTAGGCACACCTTTCTTGTTGCCGCGGCGCAGGGTCTCCACCCGAACTTGAGTGCCAGCTTTTCCATCCTGAATCAGCGGAGTTAATTCCGCACGGACTGCTTCGTCGCCCTTGGGAAGTCCTAATACCTCGACTCGTTCGTCCGCTCTCTCTCCTTCTATGACTTGTTCCGTATGCTTGAAAAGCAACACGCCTGCCGCTTGCATTGCATCAGCAATAACTTCGTGCGCCCTGGGCAACGGAGCGGCTATGAAGCGAGTTACGACGAATTCTCCACCCGGCGAGATCTCCGGCGGGACGCAAGCCGGGGTGGCCGCGTAGGCGGAAACGGCCGTGCAGATCAGCGCAAGGCATTTGAGAATGGCCACATTAGCGCCCCGTTTGGACCGTGTGTTGACCAGATACCTCGACGTCGTAGGCCGTCCCCGCGCGGATAAACACGTCGGTTCCCTTCGCGAGAAATCCAAAAGCTCCCGCTTGCGCAACATTGGACCACGTGTCGCGATGCCGGCCGCCTCGGGCCTCCTCGCTGGCGCCAGAAACTTGTATTTCCTGGCCGTCCACTGCGGTCACCGTGTCAAACGCGAAGGCAATCTCTGCATGACGACCGGCCATTTTGGTCTTTTCCACGTCGGTAAAATGGCCTTTGGCAAGAGCCCCGCGACGGACGAGAATGGCTCCGTCCACCACCACATCTTCAGCCACTTCGAACTGTACAGTCTTCCCTGCGCTGTCTTTCTCTAACTTTTTCGAATACAGCGGGTCGCGCAGCAATACTTTCAGCGGAGTGGCGTCCGGTAACGCAACCGCGTGCGGCGGTCCCGCATCTTTCACTTCCAACCCGCGCGGGTTGGTCTCGGGGTCGTTTGTGCTGAACAATTTGACCAGGCAAGCGGTTTCCTCCGCCAAAGGCTGGGCATAACCCTCATTGCCCATGCGCCCCACGAAGGAGTTCTTGTGAAACTCAATGTGCAGGAGGGAACCTCTCACTTCATCTTGAGTCGCCGGGCTAATGTCAATTTTGAATTCACCCAGGGCGCCCCAGCCCGCAGCACGACCCTTGACACCCGCATCTTTATTCTCCCGAGCTTCAACCTGACGCAGGCCAATATCGGTTTTGGCTTCTATATGGAACCCTTTGTCTTTGACCACCTTGCCATCCACCGCCGGGAGCGCTCTCAATATGGCGAATTTCACCTGTTCGGGAGGGGCCGGTACAAAACGTTCATCAATCTTCGCGCCCTCCGTTCGCACGATTGCGATACCGCAAGGAGGAGTCTCTGCTTGGAGATAGCATGGAATTATGACCAGCAGGAAAAAGTGGAAGAATTGTCGCATCCTGGAAGGGCCCTGTTCTCTTCGGACAGAAACGCAACTCTGAAAAACGGAATGAGGAGAAGACAAAAGTCTTGGCATTGACTCACCCCAACACGACTGCAGAAAGTGCGCCCGCAGTTCGGCTGATGCTCGCAACACATCGAATTCAAGTCAATGGGTGTGCGACGGAAATGATATGAATTTGGTATGAAATCGGGGCCGATTTCAGTGCATTGCTGAAGTGACACTCAGTTGCGTGGGGACTTAGGGAACCAGCTTACCGACGGGAACGAACTCCGATTTGCATCCCACCAGGCATCGGACCTTCTGGAACGCCGCCTGCTCTTCCGCATTAAGCGGATGCGCATCTTTGCCGCTCTGATAGAACCGCGCGTGAGCGCTGCGAAATTCGTCACTCCCGGCATAAGCCGCAATAAGACGAAAGTTCTTATCGAATTCGTAATAGATGCGGCAACCCGGTGGGGTGATGCACTCCGTCACCGAAAGTCGAAGGCTGCCACGTTCTACTGAGGGCTCCGTCGCCCAATTGTATTGGTACAAAGCTTTGTTCAAATCGCTCCGTGGAAACAACAGCCGCAATCTCTCCTGGGCGACCCCCATGCCGTGGATTTGAAACTCAGGCCGCACCTCAGTGGAAGCGCCAAACACCCGGTCCGGATCAAGCACCACCAACGTCGCCTGATGGTCATACTCGCTCACTCCCGTGGCCACAATCTCCTCTCTGCCATCGCCATCCAGGTCGGCCAATATCATGTAAGTTAGGGCGCCAGAATGCCAGTATTCCGAAACTGTTTTGCCATTCGCATCCAGAAGCGCGATCTGGCTGGGCCACCAGATATTATGGATGCTCGAAACCACGATTCGCAGAGGTCGCTTATCCGTTGCCTTCAGTACCCCAAGGGCCGCAGTCCTGAACGTCGCCGGACTCCCATTGAGTTCCGGCAGCTCCCTCCCGGGAGTCCAGCGCCATTTTTCTTTCCCTTGATCGGAGTAGCAGATCAGCGCTGACGAGTGCGACTGCTGGTCAGCAGCGGTATAAAGGAAAAGAACGCTCGTATGGCCTTTGCCCTCTAAGTCCCCGAACCAGAGACGTGACCCTATGCTCTTTTCGAAATACCAATCGCTCGTGAATCCCTCGGGGAAGGTCTTCCTCCAAAGTTCCTTTCCCTCCGCATTCATGATGGTTAGCGTCGTAGCATCCAGCCGCCCGGACTGAGGCCGGTCATCCGCCGTCAACATTCGGATGAAGATGTAACCCACAATGCCAATCGCAGCTATCGCAGCCGTCAGCTTTAGGCCCCAGCCGCCGCTCACCTGCGGAATGGACCGCTGATCCTCGCTTACACGCCGCGATTCCGCGGCTTCCTCTTCGCGAGTTTTCGCTGCGATCCACCGCTTTTCCTGCGTACCATCGGCAGCGGGTGCCGAACGATTTGGAAGGCTGATGACGATGGGGTCGGTCTTACCTTCCCCGTTGTAATAGGATTCCAGCGCGCGGCGCAGCCGATTCATCTCGGTTGCTACATCTGCCGATCCCTTTGTCTTGGTCTCCTCTGGCCACAGTTCCCTGATCACCCGGTCAGGCTTCAGAGTGCTCTGCGAATCCATGTTGTTAAACAGAACTTCCAGCAGCTTCCTGAGCTGGCTCTTGCTGGCGAAGCTCTGGCTGCGCAGGATTCTGTCGATCTGGTCGCTGATAGCGGTGCGATCCATAGCCGACGAACTCATAGTATGAAGCGAAATATCGCACAAAGGTTATTAGTAGATGGCATGTTCTGCCTGCGTGCTCTCGATCTTGCCGTTCTCGACCGAGAGAGAATAAGCCGTGCCGCCATCGCCTGTCCACGATGCCAGGTCAAAGTGCCCACCCGCCGGAACTCTGTAGACGATGATCCCCTGAAAAGTAAGCGGCGCGCCCTTCTCGCAGACCTTGGGCTTCTGCGTGGGCCGAAGAAAATGCGCGCCTTTCCCGCTTCCCACCACGGTTCCCTTGCCATCCGGCTCCACCAGCACCGCCGACTTCTCGTCAATCGCAACTTCACGCGGAGACTCCGACCATCCATCTTGCATAATGCGGGCCAGAAAGCCCAGCGTGCGGCCCATGCGGTCCCGCTTCGCGAAATGCGAATCGGTCAGCACGTCCGCCAGGTGCGGGATCTTTAGAAATCCCCGTATCAGAGTTACCCGCTCGAAGTAAGGATTGGGCAGAACATCGGTGGAGGCAAGGTCGTTGCCGTCGGGCGTGTCTCCCAGAGCGCCGTAGACAAATTCCCCCTGCACCGCGAGGCCGGCGCTGGTACCGCCGATCGGCTTGCCGGCCGTAATATTTTCATTGATTGCGTCCTCGACCGGAGTACCTTTCCAGGCGCGAATGTAGTGGGCCTGATCACCACCCGCAATGAACACAACTTCGGCCTTTCGAATGATCTCGGCCACGGCTGGATCCTGCGCGGCCGTCCGATCGGGAATCACCAGCGTTGCCACCGAGTTCAGCTTGCACAGCCCGTTGACGTAGGAGTTGTAGGCATCCCCCCCGCTTGCACGCAGAATCAGGAAATCGCCGCCGTTGCCCTTCCCACAAAGCCAGCGAAACGCCTCGTCAAGATCGCTGCCGCCGCCCATCATTGCAATCCCGGCAACGGGCTGAACTTGGATGTCGTTCTTTTTGCCGATGCGAAAATATTGGTAGGACGCGGCGTGAGCGAGACTCGCTGCCAGCAACAAGGTCAGCGCGAATAAAGATCCTTGCAAGGTGTTCATCGTCGCGATCAATATATCGCACGTCCGGAAGACCAGCCGGAGCGAGTACACTATCCGCCAAAGAACTCCGCCAGAGAAAGCGCTGCATAGGTTGATGCCGCATGTCCCCTGAAACCGAAGGCCGCCGGACTCAACCTGATACATTTCACCCTGACCCCGGTCTCTGCGGAACCTGCCGGCATGCGCGACGGATCGAGTCCGACCGCGGATCGATCTTCTTTATGTGTGAACTTTCGTTCGAGGACTCGCGCTTTGCAAAGTATCCGCGTCTGCCAGTATTGGTTTGCAGCGGCCATCTCCCGAACCGGTAGTGGCTCTGTTTCGGTCGTCATCCTGACCAAATAGAAAATTGTCATCCTGACCCCGAGCGTGCCGAAGGGGAGGGACCCGCTGTTTGCCGACCGCAATCGCACACGTGGCTCGCTTCCCGTTTCACAAGGGGCGGCTACCAGCCGCTGGGGGGACCGTGTCTTCCAAACTGCCCCAGCCGAAATCTTGTCAAGCCCCCATTCCGGCGATTTTCCCCGTAAGTCGATGAATTGGCATGGAAAATAAACTAGCGAATCTTGTCGGTATAGGTGGGTCGGGATTGATATAATAGAGATATAGCTTAAAAAAGGGCGCGGAGCATTCCCGCGCCCTTTTCCAATTGGAGTAGTTAGTGGAGCGCCGGGCGTCCCCGCCCGGCCGCACCGTCCCTAAGTCCTTACTACGGAATATTTTGCATATAAGTCCTTTAAACTCAAAGATTTTGCGGGATTTTGTCGCTAACCCGATGATTCTAAAAGAGCGGAGAAAATAAAAAATCCCAGAAACTCGCCGACGCTAGCGTAAACGCGTCGTCTGCATACGACGGGAGACTCGGATTCAAACTGACCCGCCACGCCCGAAGTAGTCGCTTTGCCAGCCGTGCCGATCGACCCTATAATTGAAGATTGAGACGAGTCCACGGCGCCGACCGTACGTCTGACTCGTGCTTTGACACGATCACTTCACCGAACATCAGTCACCGAACACCAAGGAGAACCCTATGTCCGCACCCAGCCGTCGTCCGGAAATTCGCCGCCGCCGTACCCGCGCCGAAAAAGTCGCCAAGCTTCGCAAGCGTCTCGCCGCTGCTTCCGCTTCCACTGACAAAGACCGCCTCACCGCCAAACTCCATCGCGTCGGATTGGTTTCTCCGGGAAATCCTCTGATCAAGAGCGCGTAGCTCAGTCGAAGTCTAGAATTCCACCGTCACGAATCGCGCCGGTTTCTTCCCGACATTCGTCAAGGTGTGGGTGTAGTTCCCCGGCAACCACTTAATATCGCCCGCTTTGAATGTTCCGGGCATCGGGCTCATACCTTCGACGTCGCTCCGCAAATCGAGATCGGTGACCGCCACAAGCAGATGCGGGCCGTCGTGATGGTGGCTGGGCATCGTCGCGTCCGGTTCGAGATTGACTTCGGTTACGCGCACGCCATCCTTCACGAAAAGAATTTTGCTGCGGCCGCCCGGGAACGTTTTTTCTCCGCTATCCTCCGCCCAATGCGATGGCGTCTGCCGCAATTTTTCATCCTGCACCAACTCAATCGTCACGTTGCGAAACGGCTGGTCCGAAAGATTTCTTGCGATGTGAGCAAAGTTCCCCGCCGTAAACCGCGTGTCGCCGTCCGTCAGCCTGGCCTCGACGGGCGGCTTGCCCTCAACTTCGTTGGAGAGGTGAGCATCGCCGAGGGTGACATATACATAGTCGTGGCGATGGCGATGCATCAGCGTCGCGGTATGCGGAGCGACCTCGACCTTGAAAGCGCGTATATATTCGTTTTCGATGGCCAGGTGGTGCGAGGGTTCAGCGGTAATCTCGACTTCAGTCGTAGTCTGCGCAGCCAGAAATGGAATCAGCAGAAAGAGAAACAATAGACGCTTCATGGCCGAAGATTGTAGCACCGGACCGGCGGCGGCGCGTCGGTCACGATGGTTTCAGTGAGCCACAAAGTCCTGCACTACCTTCAAAAACAGTGCCGGCTGATCAACAAACGTCATGTGCCCGCTGTTGGGCAGGATGACCAGCTGCGACCCGGCAATCTTCTCGTGCATCTCCTTTGACATCTTGGGATCGCTCTCATCGTGTTCGCCTACGACGATCAGTGTCGGAACCTTGATCTCGGAAAGGCGGTCGACGTATTCGACCTCTTTCAAGTTTCCATCCACAATGAATTCGCCGTCCGATCCCCACATCTCGCGGTACACGTCCCACGCCGTGCTAGTGTTCGCACCCAGCGGATCATAGTTCGGGTCGGGTCTGGTCTGGTAAACATACGGGAAATAGCCTATGCCCCAGGCGAGTTTCGCGTACTCTTCGGAGTAGCGGCCATGCTCCCAGACTCCGCCTTTGCCAAACAGGCCGGCGGCTTCGAGCGCATCGACGCGCTCGCGATCCTTGGGACTCATGTTGGCCTTCATTTTGGCTAGAGCCTCATTGAGCTCCCGAGTGCTTGCGAACGTGCTTCCGAGAATCAGGTGCGAAAGATTCTTCTGATACTTGAAGGCATAGGCCTGTACCAACGCGCCTCCGAAAGAGTGTCCGAGCAGGCTGATCTTGCCAAGATCGAGCGTCTGGCGCACCGCTTCAATGTCCTCGACCATGTTGGCAATGGTGTACTGTTTCGGGTTTTCGAGTTTCGACGATTTTCCCGAGCCGCGCTCGTCAATGAACACCAGCTTGTTCGAGCGAATCAGCGGCAACAGGTGGGGAAGAAAATAGTCGTGCGAAGCGCCCGGCCCACCGTGGACGATCACCAGCGGCGAGCCGCGCCCCATGACCTGGTAGTAGATCAGCGCACCCTGGCTGTCAACGAAGCCCTCCTGGACGGGATACAGGTTTGCCGGAGCAGAGGCTTGAGCAAAACAAACGCACGAAGAGACTGCCGCTAACAAAGAGATTGCGAGAATTCGAGCAAGAAATCGGCCTAGCATGCCGCAAATTCTAGCAGAAGATTCTGCGGGGGCAGACGATCGCTCTACGGCAGCGAATAATCGAAGGTCCAGGTGTGTTTACCCTGAGCGTCGATATGGATCATGAGCGAGCCCGTGAGTCCGGTCAGTTCTCCAGTGCCGGAATTGGGTACAACCATCACGCTCAGCTCTCCCGCAGAGGGGGCTTCGCCTTTCATCATGCTGGCGCGGTGCGCGAAGGTGAAGCTGCCCTGCCGACCGTTAAGCTTGCCTGTCATGCGCTCAACAGCAACATAAGCCATGGAGCCGGTGCTCGCGGTCGAGCCTGTGATCATTTCTCCATGGCTGACGCCTTCAAAGTCACCGTGCCAGGTCTTGTCGGATGTGAACCGAGCAATGTCGTTCGCCTTCTCGAAGTCGGTTGGTTCGGCGGGAGTCATCTTGATGTCGAAAGAACCTTTGGCATGGACCATGTGCATGTCCTTCTGAGCTGCGACACTCTGGGCCGCGACACTGAAGGCCAAACTTATCACCGCCGCCGCCACTCGGAATCTCACTCTCACATCGCTCCCGAATCTAAGCTGAATACACAATCTTCCCGCCGACTATGGTCGCGACCACTTTCCCCATCAGCTGCCATCCATCGAAAGGCGTGTTCTTCGATTTCGAAAGCGACTTGGCCGCGGCGAATGTCCACTTCTTCTTCGGATCGAACACGGTGACGTCGGCGACCGAGCCCCGGACCAGCGAGCCGCGGCCGCGAAAATCGAAACAGCGCGCCGGACCGGCGGTGAAAAGTTCCACGATGCGAACAAGAGATATGCGCTTCTCGCGATGCAGCCGGGTGACGGCCAGCGCCAGCGCGGTTTCAAGTCCAGTGATGCCGAACGCGGCGCGCTCGAATTCCATCTCCTTTTCGTGGGCAGCATGGGGAGCGTGATCGGTGGCAATTGCATCGACCGTGCCATCCGCCAGCGCCGCCATGATGGCTTCCCGATCCGAGACCGAGCGCAGCGGCGGATTCATTTTGTAATTGCTGTCGTAGTCCCGCATGTCCTCGTCGGTCAGCGTGAAATGATGCGGAGTAACTTCAAAAGTGACGCGCGCTTTCGCACGTTTGCCACGGCGCACGCTCTTCAGCGCGTCGGCCGTGGAAAGATGGGCAACGTGCAGGCGGGCATTGGGAATTTGCATCGCAAGCTGGACGTCACGCTCAACAATCGACGCTTCGGCCGCCGCCGTCATGCCGCGCAACCCAAGCCGAAATGAACGCGCGCCCGCGTGCATAGAGCAGTTCTCGGTCACGCGAGTGTCTTCGGCATGCTGCACGACCGGGAAATTCAACTCTCCGCCCAACACCAGCGCCTCGCGCATAATGCCGTCATCGAGAATGGGTTTGCCGTCGTCCGTGACCGCGATGGCCCCCGCGGAGTGCAGCGCGCGAAAGTCGGTGAGCGTAACGCCCTTGCTCGCACGAGTCGCGGCCGCGACCGCAAAAACATTGATCACCGCGCCGCGTTCCGGCTGACGCAACCATTCGATCCACTCAACCGAATCGACAACTGGAACCGTGTTGGGCATCGTGCAGACAGAAGTAAAGCCGCCAGCAGCCGCGGCGGCCGTACCTGTCGCGATCGTCTCTTTATGCGTCTGGCCAGGCTCGCGCAGGTGGACGTGCAGATCGATGAAGCCCGGCGCGACGATGAGTCCGCGAGCATCGAGCTTCTCGTCCGCGCCACCTTTGATCTTGTTGGGAGCGGCCACTTCGGCAACTCGGCCATCCTTCAGCAGCACGTCCATAGGCGTGTCGATACGCGCCCCCGGGTCGATGAGGTGGCCGCCCTTAATCAAGAGACTGCTTGTCGACTGTGAAGTCACAGCTCTCCTTGTTTTGATTTTCTCTGTGTCTCTGCGACTCTGTGGTGAATGGTTTTCATCGCATCTTTCCCATCGCCCGCGCCAGAATCGCCATGCGCGTGGGCACGCCGTTGCGCACTTCCTCCAGGATGCGCGCCTGGGCGCCGTCGGCAACTTCGCTGGTCAGTTCCAGCCCACGAATGATTGGACCGGGATGCATCACGATGGCATCTTTCTTCGCCATCTTCAACCGGGCCGCGGTCATCTGGTAGCGCGCGATGTATTCCGGCAGATCGATCTTCAGTCCGGAAAGGCGCTCTTTCTGCACGCGCAGCAGCATGACCACGTCCGTGCCGCGCAGGGCGTCTTCAATGTGTCGGGTCACGCGCACGCCGGGCGCCAGCGTCGTCGCAATATCGGGCACCAGTTCCGCCGGACCGCAAAGAATAATTTTCACGCCGAACTTGCTTAGCAGGTGGCACGCCGACCGCGCCACCCGGCTGTGAAAGATGTCTCCGACAATCGAGATCTGCAATCCTTTGAAAGTTTTCTTGTTACGCAAGACGGTGTAAGCATCGAGCAGCGCCTGTGAGGGATGCTCGTGGAGTCCGTCCCCGGCGTTAATGATGGGCACATCGACGTGCTGCGCCATGATGTAGGGCGCGCCGGCATTCGGGTGGCGGATGACGATGACGTCGGCGCCCACGGCGCGCACCGTGTATCCCGTATCCAGCAGCGATTCGCCCTTTTCAATACTGGAGCCCATCGCCTGAATCAGGACGGTGTGAGCGCCCAGCGATTTAGCCGCGATTTCAAACGAGCTGCGGGTGCGGGTGGAAGCCTCGTAGAAAAGAAGAAGGACCCGCTTGCCCTTGAGCAGAGGCCGAGGCTTGTCCGGATTCATGCGCCGGGCAAACTTCAGAAGTCTCAGAATCTCGGCTGCCTCCAGGTGCTCGATGCCGAGCAGGGAACCGCGCGCTGGATTCATAATCATCTAATAGTCCGTGGTGCAAATGCGATTCGTATCAGGGCACGCCTTCAGGCGTGCCGCAAGCGGCTACATTCTGAGGGCGCCTTCAGGCGCTGGGGCCGGGTGTCGGATTTCACCACGGGCTCCTATGCAATAGTCGCCTGCTTTTCCATAAGCAGGACTTTCTCCGCGTCATCCACCTCGCGAAGTTTGACCTCAATAATCTGATTTTCCGTGGTCTGCACCGTTCGTCCAATGAAGGCAGCCTCGATCGGCAACTCGCGATGGCCGCGATCAATCAATACGCACAACTGCAAGCGCCGCGGACGGCCCGCGCGAAACAGCGCGTCCATGGCGGCTCGGGTGGTGCGTCCGGTGTAGAGCACGTCGTCCACAAGCACCACCGACTTCCCGGTGATGGGAATTTCCATCTCGGTTTTCTGCACCACCGGCTTGGAATCGAGAGTAGAAAGATCGTCGCGGTAGAGGGTAATGTCGAGCGTGCCGAGTAGCACCGGCTTCTTTTCGATGCGCTGAATAATTTTCGCCAGCCGCTCCGCCAGCGGAACTCCACGGCGCCGGATGCCGACCAGAGCCAGGTCTTCGACCCCGTTATTTTTCTCCAGAATTTCATGCGCCAGCCGGATCAAGGTGCGCTCCACCTCCGAAGCCGACATCAGCTGCGCCTTCTGGTGGATTTCGACGGGACGTGGCGCGTGTGAACTCATAAACGCTGCATCATACGCGTGCGGAAAGATGAGAGCAAGGCCGAGCCTGAAGCCCCATCGATTGCGGCGGAAACTACACGCGGGGGCTGCGGGGTCGCATAAACAGCGAGGCCAGCGCGCCGCCAACCGAGGCGAGCACCAGCGTAAAAATCATCCCAAAAAAGAAAGTAATCGCCAGGCCCGACGGAGTGAACAGGTTGTGGACACTGGCTTGAAGATGAGGGTCCGCCGCGTTAGCTCCGAGCCTCTGCAGGATTTTCACGACGGCATCGGTGTATTCCTGCTGCGCATGAAAAACGAAAACCCGGACGGTAATCAACAGCGCGTTGATAGCGAATGCGACTACCCCAGCTGCTCCCCCAAGTCGCGATCCGAGAGCAGCCGGAAGGACGAGTCCACTTTCACGGCGGTAGAAAAAGACAGCCAGCGCCCCGGTCAACGCGATGCCGAGGAACGGGATCATCCCGATGAAAACGCCCAGCACGCCGGCCTTGATCGCAGCGCGAACGGCAATCCTACTGTCCATCGCGCTTCCGGCCGTCATCATTTCGGCCGTCACGTTTGGCCGACCAAAATACCCGGTTTGAGGAATCGCCGGAGCAAGCGCATCCGGCGCGGGGTTCAAGCCCACGTCAATTTCAGTATCCGGAGTCGCCACCTGCACGTGGATTTGAGGAGCGCGGCATTGCGGACAAAACGGCCGCCCGTCTTCGACCGCAGTCCCACATTGTTGGCAAGCGTGCTCCACCTCTTTGAAGCTAGCGCACAACGAACCGGAGAGCAAGGCAGGAGAAACATCGGATCATTGAGTGATTGAGCCATTGAGTCACTTGGATCGTCATCCCCATCACCCAGTGATCCGATCACTCAATGATCCGATGACTAAATGATTCAATGACTCAATGTCTTCCTTCAGATCGTGTCGTCCTTGCCCGTGCGGATACGCACATAAACCAGCGCAAAGCGAGATCCCGGGCTGTTTGGTTTAACGGAAACGATGTGCTGGTTCCCCTCGGTTCCAACTTTCAACTCCACCGAGTCTCCGCCGCCGTTACTGCCGCACGACACCGGCTTCGCTAAGTCATCCTTGCTGTCGAAGTCCTTGTGGCCCTCGTTCCAGGCTCCGTGACACTGGATGGGCTTGCCATATTTCGGCAGCTCCTTGTTGTAATAGGCGATGACCTTGTCGGGAGCGTCGTCGGAGATGAACTCCGCCGCCACCACTTTCAACGCAAATCCCGGCACCGAAAGGTTGACGTTGGCGCTCTTCTTGTCGTCGCCATTGTCTTTCGGAGCGGGCTTGGCTCCGGGGTAAACCGTCAGCCCGGAGTCTCGAATATCGACTTGTTCGCTGACGTGCAAATCCCCCACGGGAGATTTGATGTCAACCTGCTTCTCGCCATCTTTGCCATTGTCGTTCGTACGGATGCTGCAAGCGGGAAGAATGCACAGGGCGGCAAACAACGCAACCCAGGAAAATTTTGCGATAGTGTTTCGGCTGAACATGGCAAATCTCCTGACGCTCTAAATCGTGTCGTCCTTGCCCGTGTGCACGCGGATATAAATCAGCGCGAAGCGGGACCCATGCTCCCTGGGCTCGAAAGCGACGACGTGCTGGTTCCCTTCAGTTCCAACCTTCAACTCCATCGAGTCCCCGCTTCCGCTGACATCACACCAGACCGGCTTGGAGGCATTGGCTGGTGTGACACTGACGTTGAAGTTAATTTTCCACGCTCCACGGCACTGGATGGGTTTGCCATACTTCTGCAGTTCCTTGTCGTAGTAGGCGCTGATTTTGTCGGGAGGGTCGTCGGAGATGAACTCCGCAGCTGCCACTTTCAACGTGTATCCCGGAACCGAAAGGTTTACATTGGCGTTCTCCTTGTCGCTATCCTCTTTCGGAGCGGGCTTGGCGCCCGGATAGAGCGTCAAACCGACGTCGCGGATGTCGGCCAGCTCCCCAACGTGCAAATCCCCCACCGGAGACTTGATGTCAACGTTCTTCTCGCCATTCTTGCCGCTGTCGTTCGTACGGATGCTGCAAGCTGGAAGAACGCAGAGGCCAGCAAACAGCACTCCAAGGGAAAG
Organism: uncultured Acidobacteriaceae bacterium; assembly: GCA_963773955.1. Lineage (GTDB taxonomy): Bacteria > Acidobacteriota > Terriglobia > Terriglobales > Acidobacteriaceae > Acidiflorens. The sequence goes on from CAVZDM010000006.1 coordinate 16,342, forward strand.
TCTTGCGATGACCTTACGGCTGAACATCTTAAGGCTGAACATGGGACGAGCCTCCAGAGCTCGGCGGGGCTGAACTGGGCCGGGCGGGCCGCTCCAGACCTTCGCCTCGGGATGCAATGCCCGGAATCGTAACCGGCAGATGACCGCTGATCGGGATCTCGCCGAAGATCGCTTTGACCGCAGCAATTTCCGACACAGTTACATTGGAGAACGCGCACACATAATTCTCAATGGCCGGGAAATCCTGCACCACATAAGGATTGCCCATGGCAAGAACAACCGTGCGATCAGCCGCGCGGTCGAGGATCGCCGTGAGTAAAGATCCTGTGGCGCTGTCCATGGCAACCGTATTCATCAAACCTCCGCCTGCGGTGCGCAGAGCCCTGCCTGCGTTTGGAACCACATACACCGCGGCGATCACGTGCCCCGCTGCTTCCACTGCTTCCACCACCGTCGCCTTCATGCCGGCGGCCGAGCGCGCATCGAGGTAGATGATGCGGGCGTCAGGCACACGGGCTAGAATTTGGCGTTCGAGCATACGCCCGGAGTCGGTGCGCAGGTCGTCGGAAAAAATCACCACGACCAGGCGGTTGGTCTCCTCGATCACTGATTGATACGGAAGCGCCTCCTCCGTAGTTCCAGGAGAAGCTGCAAAAGACTGCAGCGGGATCACTTTCCCATTGTCGCGAACCAGCGTAATGGCTTCATCGGCAACACGTTGGCCCACCTCCAGGTTCTCCGGTTTCGCCACCTCGTTCGAGAGTTGACCGAGGTCCACCAGCCGCGCCTTGGTCAAGCCCAGCGAAGCCTTCAGTTCCAGAATCTTACGCACCGACTGATCCAGGCGTGGACGAGTGACTTCGCCACTCCGCACCGCCTGCAGCATCGACCGATAGCTGGCATCGAGGTTGGCCGGAATAATCAGCATGTCATTGCCGGCTTTGAATGATTCGACCGCGGCTCGGCCAATGTCCTTCGCATAAATGCGCGTCAACCCCGCCATATCGAGCGCATCGGTCACCACCAGCCCTTTGAATCCCATTTCTTCTTTCAGCAATCCGTCCACAATCGCGCTCGAGGTCGTGGCCACGCGGTTGGCTGCCGGGTCAAGAGCGGGCACAGTTACGTGCGCCACCATCACGGAATCCACGCCCGCTTCAATCGCGCGCTTGAAAGGCGGCAACTCGACCGCATCCAGCCGCGCCCGGTCGCCCGTAACTTGAGCCACCCCAAGATGAGAATCGGTTGCGGTGTCGCCGTGTCCGGGAAAGTGTTTGGCCGTGACTAGCATCCCACCTCCGTGAGCGCCACGGATGTACGCCGCCACAAAATCACCCACATCTTTCGGATCGCCTCCGAAAGAGCGTGTGTTAATGATGGGATTCGCCGGATTCGAGTTCACGTCCGCATCGGGAAAGAAATTCCAATGCACACCGATGGCGCGCGCCTCCAGCGCCGTGATACGTCCAAAGGCCTCGGCATTTTCCGTCTTACCGGTAGCCCCAAACGCCATGGCATGGGGAAAGATGGTGGTCCCATTCAGTCGCATGGACACGCCGCGCTCGAAGTCGGCCGAAACGATCAGCGGCAGCTTCGATGTTTTTTGCAGCCGGTTGAGCAGCTCGGCGGCAACCGAGGGCTGGCTCTTGAGCAGGACCGGACCATCCACTGGAACGCTCATGACCAGGGATCCGACGTGATATTTGCGGATGTTGTCGCGCAGCTGAACAAAGATGGGATCTGCGTCATTCAGGAACTGCACTCTCACCCAGATCGCGAAAAGTTGGCCGACCTTCTCTTCAAGCGTCATCTTGCGCAACGTCTTGTCGGCCCACTTCTGTCCGGCTTTGTCGGCATGGATCGGACCCGGCTGCAGAAACCGGTCTTTGCTCTTGTCTTTAGCAAAAGAAAGCGCGGCCGCCAGCAGCAACGTAGTAAGAAGAAGATTTCGGAGCATGCAATTGACAATAACAAAAACGGACGGGATCGTGTTGCCGAGCGCTTGTGGAGAGACGGGAGCCCTCGTCCGTCCACACTCAAATTTGAGGTTCAACGATTGCAATGCCGGCCGCCCGAATGGCTGGGTCGTCGCCAAACCCGTTCAGCCAATGCACATCCGGTTCTCGCCGGAACCATGTGAACTGGCGCTTGGCATAGTTACGATGTGCCTGCTGCGCCGCCGCCAGCGCCGACTCCCGATCCAGTTCGCCGCGCAAGAGTTGCACTGCCTGTCTGTATCCCAGCGACGCGAGCGGGCGGGCTTGCTCGCCATATTTCTCGAGAAGCCTTTCCGTCTCGGCGATCAGCCCATCATCGAACATCTTCACGGCCCGCTGGTTGATGCGCGCATAAAGAACTTCGCGCTCCGGATTGAGTCCCAGACGCAGAATACGAAAACCGCGCAGCGGTTCACGTCCCTGCTGCCAGAGTTCGGTCATATTTAGGCGAGAGGTTCGGCGAGAAGGCTGCCGCGAGCTGAGACACACTTCGATCGCCCGAATCACCTTGGGAACGTCATTGGCATGAATGCGCTTCGCCGCCGAAGCGTCCAGCCGCCGCAGGATGCGATGCAAGTGCTCGGTCCCGCGTTCCCCCGCACGCGCGCGCAGTTTCTTGCGCAGCTCTTCGGATCGCTGCGGGCCAGGAAAAAGTCCTTCGATGAGCGCGCGAAGATAGAGTCCCGTTCCTCCGCTGACGATGGGCAAGTGTCTGCGCTGCACGTTTTCACCTGAAGCTGTTTCGCGCAGAGCTATCTCCCGCAGAATCTGCCGCGCCTGGCGCGCGTATTCTCCCGCGCTGACGTCGGCCAGCGGATCTACGCAATCCACCAGATGATGCGGAACTTCCGCACGCTCCGCCGCACTGGGCTTGGCCGTACCGATTTCAAATTCGTGGTACATCGCAACCGAATCGCAGTTGACGATTTCACCGCCAAAGCGCCGCGCGATCGCCAGCGCCAAAGCCGTCTTCCCACTCGCCGTGGGACCCAGCACAACTACGACCAGCGGATCGCGCTGCAACTTCGGCAACCTCGCCACCTTCGGCAACTTCAGCGCGCGCTCCAAGGAATGTACCGCCAGTAGCGGATGATGGTGAGAATAAGCAACACAACCGCCATAAGAAGCAATCCGGTAGCTTCGGCGGCATAGATGGAATGCCGGTGCTGATGCCGGTGCTTGTTGTCCTGATGCTCGTTGTCAGCTACCGGCGTCGAGGGAACGGGGGCGTTCACGCCGCTATTGTAGCCTTTTCGGTCGTTAGCCGTTAGTCGCTGGTCGTTAGCAAACATAGTCAGCAAGTATCGTTGCGAACGACCAGCGACTAACGACTAACGACTGCCTCGCGATACACTACGGGCGCGCCGTCATGCCGATGTCTCCCTTCAACCGCGAAGCCAGGCTTCTGCGCTTTGGCGTTTTTGAAGTTGATCTGGACGCCGGAGAGCTGCGCAAGAACGGCGCTCGCATCCGGCTTCAGGAGCAGCCGTTCCAAGTCCTCGCCGCCCTGTTGCAGAACGCCGGTCAAGTCGTCACCCGCGACCACCTGCGCGAAACCATCTGGCCCGCCGACACCTTCGTCGACTTCGATCACAGCCTGAATACCGCCGTGAACAAGATTCGCGAGTCGCTGGGCGATTCCGCCTCGAGCCCGCGCTTCGTTGAAACCCTGGCCCGCCGCGGATACCGCTTCATCGCTCCCGTCGACAGCCTCACCACAGCATCCACGCCCGCGCACACCCAGGAGCAGCAGAATGATCCGGCAACTTCGTCGTCTACGGACCAGACCGCGCTGCATCCCGAACTGCATGTGCCCGTTCCCCGGCGCGGACTGGTGCGCTCTCTCTTCGCGCTCATCCAGGTGATGTATCTCATCTTTTACGTGAGCGGTCTCGCTCACTTGCACGATGCGGATCGCGTCGCCAGCAGTTTTCTCCCCGGCTGGAGAGCTCTGTTCATCGTGGGCGCAATATTGGTGACGGGAGCAGTCGGGATCCCGCTGCGGTTCTACCTGCTGTCCGCGGTTGCTTTCGATTTTCGCAAGCTGGGCGCCACATTCAGCCGGCTATTTCCATTTGTTCTGGCGCTCGATCAGCTCTGGGCCATCGCGCCGTTCTTGCTGCTGCCGCAAATCGGTGTCGGCTTGGCGTTCGCTGCGACTGCCGCTTTGCTGTACGTGCCTTTCTCAGAAAAGACCTTGGTGCGGATGGCTTATGGCCAAACAGGCGAGGCGGAAGATCGTTTGTCCATTCCGCCTCGGATGCCAAGAAAGCCTTAAACCGGTCCCCCACCGACGATGTTCGGCCCCTCGCAATTACGAATCGTCCCGAAGAAGTAGATGGCCGCCAGCAGATGTTGCGGAAGAGCTCCGGCGGAGCCACGGGCAAAGATACTCGAAAAACCTGGGGCGATGGCCGCTCTGACCCGAGCAGGATTTTGCGGATCCCTGGCCTGACACGCGCTCGGATCATTCGGAAAATCCAGGAACAAGTTCACGTTCACAAGCCTGGTGAGATCGCGGAATGCCTCCCGCGCATGGAGGTGGCATTGATCGTTGGGATCGCGGTCATGGGCCGGTTCGATCACAAAATTTATAGTTGGCGTTTCCACCCGAAGCAAGAGCGGATCGAAAACGCCGCTATCGGGAGACCCTGCCAGCGAAAAGCCGTTCAGCGTGGTAACGCTGTAGCGCAGGGAAACCGAGGTTACGTAGTCCTTTTCCGTTGAAGCATCGGGCGGATACATGGACCCGGCGCGGCTGCGATAGTGGGTAGCTGCCACATACGCGTCCGGTTTGGGAAGGCGAATAGCGTATCGCTCCGACTTGCTGTCGAGCGCATGCTGAACACTGACAGGGTCAATTCTCGCCTGCAGAATATTCGGATCGATAGTGCCACTTGCCGGTCCGGTGCGAGCCGGAAGTGAGAGCTCGTAGATTCCAGACGCCAGTTTGTTGTTCCAAGTCTGTACGGTTAGATCGCGATGGCTCTTGGTTTTCGGCGCAAGCGCAATCACGCTGTTGGCGTCCGTGGGATCGGGAGCGAAAGCCCACGGACCTTCGAAAACCACATAGACTTCGTGCACGGTCTCTTCTGACGCAAGCGCGGTCGTTTTGGTTTCGTGACGGGTGACCAGCAAGAGGGTCGCGAGCGCGGTAAAGGCAAGCGCAACCGTCATGCTCGTGAATCGGCGGGGGGTTTTCATTGGGTTCTCCTTTTCTTAGGGGTTACTTTCTAAGGGATTAGCGCCGTCCGTACACTGCAAACGCCGACCAGTAGTAGGGATGAGATGTGCGCGGGTTGGCCAGCATTTTCCGCGAGGTCTGCCGGATGGCATCGGAGACGCTCTGGCCAGAGAGCGCATTGTGATAAAAGTCCTGTATGAATCCGCGAGTTTCAGCCGAGTCCACGGCCCACCGGCTCGCCACCACGTGCGGCACACCGGCACGCACAAAACCATCGGTGATGCTGTCGAATCCGCTGGCGCCGCCGCCGGATGCGGTGTTGCAGGCCGAGAGCACCGCCAACTGCAAGCTTTCGGGGTGAAGCTGCCACATCGCATCTGCGTCCAGCAGCCGGGGCGCGTTCGCTTGTCCCGGTTCCCCTTCCAACATCAATCCTGTCCTTTGCGGAGTAGAGAGCGAATGTCCGGCAAAGTGGAAAACTGCCGCCCCGGGGAGTTCGTTCCGGACGGCGCTGAGTGTGGCCTCTCCGCCTTTGAGCACCCGCGCGGAATGAAAGCCGCTGGCGACCGTGTCCGCTTCCGCCGCTACATCGGGCAGGGAAATGAGACCATCCACCGCAGAGGAAGCCGCGCTGCCCACCACCAGAGCCGGCGAGTCCGCCGAAATGGCGATCTCGCTGCGCAGCCGCATTTGCGAGTCCTGACCGAGAGAATGAACAATCGGTGCACGTTCGATCAGATAGCGATCCTGCGCATCAAGCAGCGCCTCAACGGGCACGCGAGCCAGCCATCCCTCCGCCTCGATCACCAGCGTGCGTCCCGGCGTGAGGTGTTGTTCCACCGGAGCAATGAGCATCCCGTACAGGCTGCGAGCGTCTCGGCGCAGCGCGATCAACTCTGAGCTGGGATCCGAGCACTGAGCATGGAAATTGGCCGCCAGTTCCTGCAGGTCCTGCACTTCCTGCGGTGATTTCGCAATCCAGTTCGCGTTCACTCCGCGGTCGTCATAGACCCAAATGGCGAGGCCATCGGGCAGCACCGCATAAGCAAGCACGGTCTGGTTGACGAGAAGAGGAAGTCGAGCCGTCAGCCGAGACGGGTCGGGCAGCGCTTCCGATCTGCCCGGACCGCGCGTTCCCGCACGCTGCGGCGCGCCCAGATACCACTCAAACACATCGAGCGATTCCTGTTCTCGCCCCTGCACCAGTTCGGCTTCGGCGAGCCCCAGATATACCGAAGCTGCGTTTTTGCTCCAACTGGTTCGGCTCTTCTCAGAAGTCAAAGACTCCAGGCTTTGCTCGGCCAAGCGCAGCGCGGGACGAAAATCCCGCTCGGCCTCCGCGGCATGATGACTGCGGAGTTGCACTTCCCCTAGAGTCGAATAAAACATCTGCGCGGGAACACTATTGGAAAGTTGCCGGACCTCATCCTGCACGCGAGTCAAGCGGCCCAGGGCAGCGTCGAACGCGCCTTGGCCCGTCTCCACCTGAGCGGTCAGGATTTCGCTCATCAGACGGTTGGCCCGCGTAGCCTCTGTCTGCGGGGCGAGAGTATAGAGCCGGGCGGCTTCCTCGTAGTGCTGTTCGGCCAACTCGGGCTGATGGGCTGCGCTCGCCGCATCGGCTTCGCTGCTGTGGGCCTCGGCGCGTAACCGAAAATTCTCCCCCGAATCGATCACCGCCGCGGCTTCGCGCCAGATTGCCAACTGCAGATTTGCTTGATCTGACTCGGCGGCAAGAGCTTCTTCCGTGTACAGGTTGTAGCCCCGCATGGCGGGATATTGCCCCGACCAGTAACGTTGCAGGCCGCCGTGAACCAGCCTCCAGACGCCCGGCCGATCACCGGTGTCGAGTTTGCCATCCGCGACAAATCCCAGCGCGCGCAGATATAGAGCGCCGTAGCTGGACCGCTGCGCCCGGTCCTGCACGCGATGCGCGGTCTTTTCGTAGCCGCCGAGATCGCCCATCAACCCCGAGCAGATGCTCTCCTCCAATCCCAGCTGGATCTCTACCCACGGGTACGAATAACGTCTGGACTCCTCCCCCGCAGCGGTCGACCGGCGTCGGCAGTCTTCGCTGCGGCGCGAGATCTGGTCCGCGAACGACTGCTCGAATTCCGCGCGCAACACCCCCGCGGTGTTGCCAGAAGCGCGAAACAATTGCTCGGATAGCTCAGCCTGCTGACGGGAGACGCCATGCTCGCCAGCTTCATTGGCCTGGACGGCGCGGGCGAGCGCGGCTACAGCTTGGGGAAAATGTGGCCCCGAAGAACCACGCAGAAGATCAGCCAGCCAGTGGTCGTTGTGTTGCTGGCTGGTCAGGTCCGCCAAAAAAAAAAGCGCCTGCGAGGCGCTCAAATCCGCGTTGGCCCTGGTCGCGGGAAACGCCTGGGGCAACCAGGAGCGGACCGCTTCGTGCAAATATTCTTCAATGCGCTGGTCGACTTCGGAACGTCGGCCGGCGTCGAAACGTTGGTCGGAACTCAGGCTGCCGCTGTTGGCCATCGCAGCCACCTGCGCGGGAGACAGCAGCGGCGTCGCCTTGTCGCCATGCTCTCTCAATACTTCACGCACGGCGTCCGCCCGCTTGTGGGCTTCTTCTGCCCACTGCGAGCCCGGATCCACACGCAGGTAGTGCTCCCAGTCGTCGAGGGCCTGCTGATAAAGGAACAGATGTTCCGCGACAATGGCGCGGTTAAAGAGCGCCACCGCATCGTCGGGGTGCAGCTTCAGGGCCTGGCTTAGGAATTCAAAAGCAGGGCCGAGATCTTCTTTGCGATCTTCCTGTTGGGCGCGCTGGAAGTAAGCGGTGGCGAGATCAATCAGGATCGCTGGTGAATGTGGCTCCAACTCCAAGGCGCGGTGCAAAGCCTCCACGGCCGCGTCGTACTTGCCTTCCAGCACGTCCGCTTGCGCCTTCGCCTGGAGCCAGGCAGGATCGGAGGGACGGGATTCCAGTTGGCTGGCAATCAGCGCTTCCGCCTCTAGCAGCGCCGCCGGACGGCTGGTAAACGAGGCTGCCGGTCCACGCGACACGCGCAAAGACGCATAGCCGGCGCCCGCGATCCTGAGTTCAAGCGTGCGCTTCTCGGTGTAAGCGCGGGCGAGGAGCTTGTCGGCGTCGGCGGGCTGGTTCCGATGGATTACAACCCACGATCCCCAGCCGACCACAGCCACAAGAGACACGCCGGCCATCGCCAGGCGTGGAACCGTCAGCCACCGCTGCCGCCAGGTTGTGGATTCCCGATCCGGCCCCGAATGTTGGGTCCCGGTGATGCGCTGGACCAGTTTCTGCTGCCACTCTGCGCCGGCGCTCACCAGTGTCGTGATGTGTTTCCGCTCCGCAGCGGTGATCTCGCCGTTCAGAGCAGCCAATTCTGTCATCGCGCCGCGCAGCAACGGACCGCAATGATCGCACCCGCTGGCATGTTCGATGCAGGCCAGCGTCTCCTCGCTTGGTGTCAGCCCGCCCGCAATCTCACGCCACACCTCCGAGCCTGGACAGTCGCCATGGGGCGGCCGAGACTCAGCCGGTCTTATGCTCTCCAGTTGGCGATCCAGCGACGCCAGCCCCTCAAATTGCTCCCGGCAAGTCGGGCAGACCGCAAGATGCGGGTGAACGTCCGCCGCGTCCAGCGGTCTCCGGCGGGACTCCTCAAGCAGCTTCGCCAGTTCCGCGGTTCCGATGTGCTCGTTTGGACTACTGATCAAAGACCGACCCCTTACCTCTTAGAACGACTTTGCCGATTCAAAACCTTCACTTCGCGATGAGGGCTTGAAGTTATGAGGTGAGCGCGAATCATGATCGCCAGCCGCAGCAGCACGCTTTCCACCCCCTCGGTGGTCAGTCCGAGCGATGGGATGGCTGCGATCTCACTGGCGGTAAGTCCTTGCCGGTGGCGAAGCCAGAAAATCGTGCGCTTTCTCTTCTGATCCTTCCCCGCCGTAACCTGTCTCAGAACCTTGTCAACCTGCTCGAGCTGAATGCGCCGGCTCACCGCATCAAAGCTGTCGGTGCCGGCCATCTTCGAGCCGATTAGGATTGGGTCGCTGATCGCTTCGGTCTGGCCTGCGCCCCGCTTTGCGGCCAGCGCAGACTTGAAATGATCGTGGACGACATTGGCCGCAACTACCTTCAAAAACCCATAGATGGAATCTTCGTGCCGCGGCCGGAACGACCGCAGTAAGCGGCTATCATTCTCGCAGAGCTTCAGGTAGGTATCCTGGACCAGGTCGTCCAGTTGCGAGGGTGATGGTTCGCCCCAGCGGCGGGCGGTCCGCAGCACCGCAGCGGTAATGACCACATGAAATCGGCGGATCAGCTCTGCCCACGCCCCCTCGTCTTTCGAACCAGCACAGGCCCTTACCAATTCCGTCGACGAGAGCTTCGCGTAGCGCGGCAAGGGTCCACTCCAAGTTGGGCGGATTTTACAACAGTCCTGCCATTTGTGCGGTGACAAGTTGATGAAAAATAGGTGGTTTTTCCGTTTGCCGTCGAGGCGATATTTCGGAGAATAGTTCGGAAGATGGTTTGGAGGACAGCTCGGGGAACCGCTCGAGGGATATTTCCAGGCGATAGAACAACTTGCCCCGTGCGGACTAGGCCAGCAGCTTTGCCGCCTCTTTGGCGTAGTAAGTCAGAATGATGCTCGCCCCCGCGCGCCGGATACACACCAGCGATTCCATCATGACACGCTCCCGGTCGATCCATTGGTTGCGGGCCGCAGCCTCGATCATGGCGTACTCGCCCGATACCTGATACGCCGCCAGCGGCAGGTCGAATCGGTCCCGGGCGGCGGCAATCACGTCCAGGTACGGCATCGCCGGCTTCACCATGATCATGTCCGCTCCCTCTTCAATGTCCAACTCGATCTCCCGCATCGCCTCGCGAATGTTGGCTGGATCCATCTGATAGGAACGGCGATCCCCAAACTGCGGCGCCGAATCCGCCGCCTCGCGGAACGGTCCATAGAAACCAGAAGAGAACTTCGCCGCGTAGGAAAGAATCGGCGTATTTTCGAAGCCCGCCTGGTCGAGCGCCACTCGAATTGCCCCGACCCGTCCATCCATCATGTCCGAGGGCGCGATGATGTCCACGCCCGCCCGCGCCAGCGACACTGAGGTCCGCGCCAGCAATTCCAGGCTCGCGTCATTCACGATCTCGTACTCCGCCGTAGCCGCCGGAGGCGCCGCCGCCGCGCCCAGCGATTGCGGTCCGCCCGATTGAGCCACGATGCCGCAATGTCCATGCGACATGTACTCGCACAGGCAAACGTCGCCCATCACCAACACGTCGCGCACTTCGCTCTTGATGGCGCGCGCCGCCCTCTGCACGATGCCATCATCCGCCCAGGCGCCCGTGGCCACTTCATCTTTTTTCTCCGGGAGCCCGAACAGAATTACCGACAACACCCCCAGTCCGCGCGCCCCGCGCACTTCTTTCACTGCCTCGTCCACCGAAAGGTTGAAGACTCCGGGCATCGAGCGCACTTCTTTCCGGATTCCGGTCCCGGGGCAAATGAATAGTGGATACACGAAGGATTCCGGCGTCAGCCGGGTCTCGCGGACCAGGGCGCGCAGCGTCTCAGTGCGCCGCAAACGGCGCATGCGGTTAGCGGGGAAAGCCATGACACGCAATTCTAGCAGTTACCGGTGCGATCGCCGTGATCCCTATCACACTGCCGACGCCCCGCTAGTGGAGAGCCGGGCGTCCCCGCCCGGCCACCCCCGAACCGGAAGGGCGAGACGCCAGCCATCGTACGATTCATCACGCGGTTATCACGCTATTTCCCGAGGTGTGGCGGCGGCCTTCTCACCGGCGGATATTTGCCGTGGTGATCCAAATTCACCCAACGCACCGAAGTGTGGAAGATCGGCGCGCCGCCCAGCCGAGCCGCGGGAAAATGAAACTGCACGTTGATGAACGCTTCCTGCTGAAATCCCGACGGCTCAAATGCCGTGCTCCTCACCAACTCCATTGCCTGGCGGCTCAAGTCCCGATCGCCAGTCTGCAGCGGCTCAGCGTCCAGCACGCTGCCGTCCTGCGCATCAATAATGGCGTACACGATCACAGGTTGGAAGTAGTTTGAAGTCGGCCCATCAGAGGGATCGACGCGCATCGGGAAGCGAGTCGGCGCCGAGAGTGCGAACGTTCCGCCATCGTCCACCATTTCCGGCGTCGGCTGGAACAGATTCGGATCGATGTCGGACACGTCTTTGAGGCTTTCCACGCGCGCCTGAACAGCGAGCCGGCCATCTTCGAATATGGAAATTTGCCGCGGCAAAGTGTGACCGTGAAATTCGGCCGCGCCGTTGTAGTCGTAGACCGCGTATATTCCCGGCGCGGCGGACCACGTCTGCAACAGGCCCGTAGCCGGATCGATGCAGTCTTCTCTCTCGACCCATGAGCGCGGCGCGGGATTCGGCGGCAGTGAATTGCTAAGCAGCAGACACGAAACCGCCTTGCCGTCACGCTCGACCTCAGCGGCGCGAATCATATACTTGCCCGTGCCCTGCCCGATCGGCCTGAGCAGAGCGGAACGAACCAACTGAACGCGCAAGGGCACCGCTTGGGAGGGATCCGTGCCGTAGACGCGATCGTCAGCGCCGACACGAATCAGCTGGAAATCGCCCAACTGTGCCGTCCAGCGCCAGTGCGACCCTCCATCCGATACCTCCTCCATCGTCCAATTGCCCTCCATCTGCGCCGCGCCGCTAGTCTCAAACGAAACTTTGAGCGCGTAAGGAGTGGAGATGTCGTGCAGATCGTAGTTATGTCGAGTGCGATCCAGAAGATCGAGCGCGGCCGAGCGATCGGCCGGTTTGGTGAGCGTATGCGGCTGCCGCGTCACCATCTCATGCGGGTCGGCTGGCGGAGGATTGGTCTGCGCGCAGATCGCCTGAATGAAGATTCCGGGAATGCACAACAGGGAGGAAACGAACAATCCAAATCTAAAAGACCGGGTGGTGGTTCGCATCGGGCCTCCTCAAATCAACTGAGTTTCCGCAGGGGACCGTCCGCTATTTTAATCAACCTGACCGCCGGACGCAATTCCCCGGACTCGTCCCAGGGTGAATTGCAAACAATTAATTCCAATGATGCGAGTGCCACCAGATTTTCTGGATGTCGAAAGTGACACCGCGGCAGAGATAGATCGGCGTGTTCTCCTCGCCCATGCCGAAGCGCTGATAGTGCTCGAAAGCCTGAAACGAAGTGCAGTTGTCGCGCACATCGTCAAGGCTCCACTCGATCACGATGAGATTCTTGTAAACCCGTGGTGGCGGACCCCAGTACCAATGGTTCTGGTGCCGCGAGTAGGCGGTGGGCAGCCCGAGCTTCGGACCAAACAAATTAACCGCGCCCGCTTCCCCGTAGTTGCCGGCCCAGATGCCGGTCTGGGCGCGGTCATCAGGTGGCAGCGAGTTGTAGATGCCGGAGACTTCATCCACCATCTCGGGCCATCCGAACTGGTCGGCGACCGGTTGTGGCAACAGCGACTCGTGTTTTACCTCGGATTTGTGGAGTTTGAAGCCCAGAGCGTTTTGGTAAGCGAGCAGACGCTCCGGCGGCAGAAACCAGGTCACCAACGGGATGCCGGGAAGCAAGGCGAGAAAGATTACAATGACAACCGCCATCCGTGTCCAAGCAGCACGGTTTGCTAGCCACCGTTCGAACACGACTGCGCCGCCCGCCAAGGGCATCGGATAGATTGGGAACACGTAGTAGTTCTTGGCGTGCGCATCTTCCATCAATACGAAGAAGACGGCAAAGGTCAGGCCGAGCACGCGCCAGCGGCGGTCGCGGAGAAACCAGACCAGCCCCGAGAGCCAGACCGGCAAAAGGATATAGCCGACATCGAAGATCTGCTCCTTAGCGAACGCGAGCGGGCCGAGCACGATGTTCTTGCCTTCGCGGCGGACGTTGGCCAGGTCTTCGATCGTCGGGAAGTGATGGCGGATTTGCCAGACGATGTTGGGGAGTAAGACGGCAACAGCGATGACACCGGCGATCCAGATCCACCGTCTGGCAAACTCACGGCGATGCCGGGTCAGAAGCAGGGCGACGGTGACTGCGAATCCGAAAGACAGCGTGGAGTACTTGTTCTCGAGGCCAAGTCCGGCGAGCACGCCAAACCACGGCCACAGTCGTGATTCGCCGGTACGCAAAATGCGCGCGATCACGAGGACGCAGCCCATCCAGAACAGCGGCTCGAAGGCGTTCATGGTCATCAGGCTGGCTCGCCCACAGAGCGGCGGGGCAGAGCAGCACGCAGAAGCCCGCAAGGAACTGGGCATAGCGTCTGCCGCCCAGCTCGCGCGCGATAAGCATGACGAGCGCCACGAGTGCCGCGCCCGCCAGCGCCGGCAGAAGCCGCAGCGCCCATAGCGAACCGCCCATCCACAGCGCGATCTTGGCATACACGGCGATCAGCGGCGCGGCATCCACGTAGCCCCAATCGAGATGGCGCGCCATATCGAGGTAATAAAGCTCGTCGCGGAAGTACCCGTAGTGCCGAACGCTGGTGAAGATATGCAGCAGCAGCTTGGCGGCGCAGAGAGCAATCAGAATGCCCGTTGAGAGAGGCGGAAGCGCCGAAATCTGCCCTCTCTCGTGATCGGAGCCCGACAGAGCGTTGTTGGCGACAGCCATAACAGAATTGCGCCCTCACGCGAAGCGCGTACATCGTTTTTCTTTCAACAATTTTTTCAGAATGCTTTCGCCGAATCCAGCAGAATCGTGACCGGCCCTTCGTTGACCAGCTCCACCTGCATCATTTCCTGAAAGCGTCCAGTTTCCGAGCGCAGGCCGGCAGCGCGGATTTTCTCCACAAAATATTCGTAGAGTTCGCGCGCCTGCTCCGGCGGAGCGGCCGCATCGAACGATGGCCGCTTGCCGCGGCGCGCGTCTCCATACAGAGTGAACTGCGACACCACCAGCAGCGCGCCCGAAACCTCGGCAACAGACAAATTCATTTTGCCGCCGGCATCTTCAAAAATGCGCAGGCCAATCGTCTTCTCGGCAAGGTAATCCGCGTCCGCGCGCGTATCTCCCGCGCCCACGCCCAGCAGCACCAGCAGGCCAAGCCCGATCTCGCCCGTAGTCTCACTTTTGCCCTCGCCGCCCACGCTCACTCGGGCCCGGCTCACGCGTTGCACCACGGCGCGCATTTAACGGCTGGCCTCGCCCAGAAGCGACTCGTGTCCGGCAAGCGCCTGCCAGCGCCCGTCACGGTAGGTGAACAAATCAGTGAAGCGGACACGCGCCACCACCTTGCCAGAAGCGTCCACCAAAGTGGCGAGTCCGCGAGTAAATCCGGAGTTGCCCTCAACGTGCGCGCGCATTTCCGAAAGGTGATTCACCCCCGGCTTCCGACTTGGTATGTGTTCCAGCGTCTGGCCGCGTGAATGCAGTGAACCATCAACATCAGCGTCTTCGAATTCGTCCGCCAGCAAGCAGGCGACGGCAGCAGCGTCCTTGCGGCTAAGCGCCGCGGCCCAGTTCTGTTCGAGTTCGATAAGCGCAGCCTCGGTCTTCGGTTGATTCTTGGGACAATCGGCGGCGAATGCGGACAACGCAAGCGCCGGCAAAACCGCAAGCAGGGTCAAGATTTTCACGTCCAGATCGTGACATGACTTCGGTGGAACGAGCAAGTGTGGTGACGGAGCCTCGCCCCGGCCCAATCAGAGCTAAGTTACGCTTCCGCACAGTCGATCTAGCGTTGACCCTTTTCGCCGCTGCTCCTACAATCCCAGTTTCCCTGCATGCGAATTTATTCTTGGGGTCCATACATGCGACTGATGTCAATAGAAAGACTCGCACTCCACAGCGTCTATCTAACCATGCTGCTGGTGACGGCTGCCTTCGCGCAATCCGCCGCTCATCATGACGTCCTGATCAAGAACGCCACTGTGATGACCGTAACCCACGGCAACGTCAAGAACGGCTCGATCTACATCAAGGACGGCAAGATCGCCGCCGTAGGCGAAACCGTGAACGCGCCCGCCAACGCAATCATCATCGACGCCGGAGGAAAGTACTTAACTCCGGGCATCGTCGATTCGCACTCGCACATCGCTCTCGATGACGACGTCAACGAAGCCACCAGCCCGATCACGCCGCACATGATGATGAAAGATGCCTTCGATTATCAGGACAAGGCCATCTACCGCGCCCTCGCCGGTGGTGTAACCACGTCGCTCCTGCTGCACGGGTCTGCCAACATGATCGGCGGCCAAGCCGTCGTCATCAAGCACAAGTACGGCGCGTCGCGCGATGACATGCTTTTCCCCAACGCGCCGCGTTCGATCAAATTCGCCAGCGGCGAGAATCCCAAGCGCGTCTATGGCGGCCGCGATCAGCTGCCGTCGACCCGTATGGGCAATTTTGCGGTGCAACGCGAAGCGCTGGTTCAGGCGCAGGACTACATGCGCGAGTGGGACGCCTATAACGAGAAGGTGAAACGCGGCGACAAAGACGCCAAGGACGCCACTCCCCCCAAGCACGACCTCAAGCTCGAGGCCCTCGCCGACGTGCTGCGCGGCAAACTCATGGTGCAGATCCACATCTATCGCGCCGATGAAATGCTGACCGAAATCGCGATGGCCAAGGAATTCGGCTACAAGATTCGTGCCTTCCACCACGCGCTCGAAGCCTACAAAGTCGCCGACCAGTTAGCCGCCAACAATATCGCCATCGCCACCTTCGCCGATTGGTGGGGCTATAAGCAGGAGGCATGGGACGCAATCCCATGGAATGCCACCATGTCCATGCGCAAAGGCGTGCGAGTCGCCATCAAGAGCGACTCCGAGGATTACACCCGCCGCCTGAATCAGGAAGCCGCCAAGACCATGCGCTACGGCGGAGCCACCGAAGAAGAAGCCCTGAAGATGATCACCCTGAATGCCGCCTGGATCATAGGCGTGGATGATCGCGTCGGCTCGATCGACGTAGGCAAAGATGCCGACCTCGTAATCTGGGACGGCTATCCGCTCTCCAGTTACGGCGCGCCCGAAAAAGTTCTGATCGATGGCGAAGTGTACTTCGACCGCGCCCAACCCGGCCTGGGCACAACGCACTACAAGGAGGGAGAATGATGCAGCGCAAGCCCGTGTGGCGCGGACATTCCTGTCCGCGGCCTTTGATCTTGGTTTTGATTTTGGTCTTCTTGTCGCTGTCGACACAGGCATTCGCCCAGGACAAACCCGTAGCGCTAAAAGGCGGCAAACTGCTAACCATAACCCACGGAGTAATCGAAAACGGTGTAATAGTAATGCAAGCCGGAAAAATCACCGCCGTAGGCACAGCAAGTGCCGTCAATATCCCCAGCGGAGCGCAGGTCATCGACGCCACCGGCATGACCATTTATCCCGGCCTAATCGATTCCGAAACCAGTCTCGGCCTAACGGAAACTTCCGCCGAAGCCACGACCAACGATCTAGTCGAACTGAGCGACGAGATCATGCCCCACATGCACACCGCCGAAGCGTTCCACGCCGAGTCGGTCCTGATCCCGGTGGCTCGCGTGAACGGCATCACCAATGCCATCGTCTCTCCCGAAGGCGCCGACACGCTTCCCGGCCAGGATTCTTTCATTCAACTCGCCGGGCCCTCTGCCACCGAAATGCTCCTGATCCGCGACAACGCCATGCCGCTCAACTTCACCGGCGATCAGCGGCGCAATAAAGGAGGCTTCGACAAGCACAAGTTTCCCTCCACCCGCATGGGCCTGGCAGCGCAGTTGCGCCAGGCCTTCATCGACGCGCAAGACTACAAAGCCAAGTGGGCTGACTACGATCGCAAGAAAGCCGACGCCGCTCAGAATAAGAAACCCGAGCCGCTAGCCCCCAAGCGCGATCTCAAATCGGAAGCGTTGCTCCCCTATCTGGAAGGCAAAAAGACGATCGTGCTCGCCGCCGAAAGCCCAAGCGATCTTGAAACCGCTGTCAGCCTGGCCAACGAGTTCAAGCTGAAGTTCGTGCTGAATCACATCAGCCACTCGCAGCCTGTCCTCGACTACGTAGCCAGTCTCAAGGTGCCGGTGATCGTCGGCCCCATCTACGAAGCTCCAAAAGAGGACGAGCGTTACGACACCGTCTACAGCCTTCCGGCGCAGCTCTACAAACGCGGTGTGAAGATTGTTTTCGCCTCCTACTCAGCGCACAACGTGCGCAACCTGCCCGACCAGGCCGGATTCGCAACCGCCTTCGGCCTCCCCTACGACGAAGCGCTGAAAGCAATCACCATCAACCCCGCCGAAGTCTGGGGAGTAGCCGACCAACTCGGCTCGCTAGACGTCGGCAAAACCGCGAATGTCGTAGTAGCGAACGGCGACCCGCTGGACGTGAAAACCGACGTAAAGCAGGTCTTCATCCAGGGACGAGCAATCCCCATGACAGACCGGCAGACCCAGCTACGGGACGAGTATTCCAAGTGATGACATGCATCGACTTTTCTTAAGAATTGTCATCCCGAGCGAAGCGAGGGATCTGCAGTTTGCCGCAGGATGCAGATCCCTCGCTTCGCTCGGGATGACAAACCCTGGAGAATAGCGATGCCGAAGTTTGACCCCGCTCCCCGCCGCCAGTTAGGATTCCGGAGTGACCTCGACCCATCCAGCTTCCTTTTGCAGGCTGCTCAAACATTCAAGCTTCGTATCAGGGTATCGCTTTAGCGATACCGCAAGCCACCTGAACTTAAGGATGGAGTACGTATTGCTTCTCGCGGCCGAAAGATTTTCATCCCTTATAACAAGTTGAAAACATACGCGATGCTGTGAAACCAGTTCTGAAGAGCCCGGTGCGGGAAATCCGCAACGCCGGGTTCTGTGGGGGTTCGGGCCACCAGTTGGGTGGCCTCTCTACCCGAGATGGGGCTAGTTACTCCTCTTACCCGATTGGGGAGTGAAGCGCAGGCATTCGCTTGGGGTTGCAGGGCATACTATCCAGAGGCGTTGACCTCCTGGCAAACGTCATTCGCCTCCCTGATAGACCATCATAGCTGGTCGTAGAATGATGGTCCCCTGAACTCTGGATGTGGTGAATCTGGTGCGCAAACGTCGTATCTTTTGGCTCAACCTGTTTTCTCTGCTCTCCATCGCGGTACTTGTGTGTCGCGTGTTCCAGCAGACTGTATTGCCGGCCGCGTCCATTTCGGAGACGGGCGTTGGCAAGATACATGGCCTGCGAAGGCGGATTTGAGCATTTTGATGTACTGCGAGTAGACGACGGCCGGCAGAGTCTCTATCCCGCAATGGGGCTCCGTGGTCCGGTCAATGGCAGCAGGTTCAGTGGTCGGTGTGGGCATGCGGGTTCACAGCGAGCAGGTTCCACCCTTGCTGGCGAATTCCCTGGTCGGCGTGGTTGGACTTCCGGATAAGTGGCCAGACGCAGAGCGTGCCGTCGCGGAACAGGGCCGTTCGGGACTGGAATATACGTTTGATAAAACCCTTCAGTCGAGAAGACCGGGTTACGTCGCCAGGCTACGGTCGCTGGACCACCGTGTGTACAATCCTCAGTGGTTCTGCATTCACGCGATTCCTGGTGCGGACGTGCGTACTTCTATCGATCCGGCCTGGCAAACCGTGGCACAGCGCGCCTTGCGCAAGGCTCACATCGCGAACGGAGCCGTTGTGGTCCTGGACGTCAAGACGAACGAAGCGCTGGCCATCGCGGGTGTCAAAGCGGAGCGTGAGGATCCGATGATGGCGCTTTCTGCCGAGACGCCTGGATCCATCTTCAAATTGGTCACTGCGGCTGCCGCACTCGATGCGTTCCGCTATCGTCCGGACTCGCAATTTTACTGTCCAGGCGGCATCCACATCCCTGGTGTCTCCATGAACTGCTGGACTGCACACGGCACATTGCCACTGATTGCTGGAATTGCACAATCGTGTGACACCGCGTTTGCGGAAGTTGGTATGACTCTTGGCAGGGCAGGGCTGGAGACGGAAGCGCGCCGTCTTCGCCTGAACGAGACCCATTTGCAGTCCATCAACGGCCGGCCCGTGCTTGCGGAGGCAGACGCGGGGAACGGTGTTTCCGGCATTCTACGGACGACGGCCTGTTGGCCAATACATCCATCGGCCAAGAAGACGTGCGGATGACGCCGCTGCAGGTGGCAAATTTGGCGCGGACAGTGGCCATCGGTGGTCAAATGAGCAGGGTGCGGGTGGCTTTGGATGCGGGAGAAGCACGGGGAAAGCCATCCTGACATACCGGGGGCATGACCAGGTTCGCGGGATGTCTCGACAAGCTGCGTATTGGATTGGCGTCGGCATGCGGGAGGCTGTCCTGTCGCGGTCCGGTACGGCTCAGGCGCTAGCGCACCACCCTGTGCACGCAGCCGTTAAAACGGGAACCGCGGAATTGGGCACGTCTTCACGGGTGAATGGTTGGATGCGGATTTGCACCGTATGAACATCCGGACATTGCGTTTGCCGTCTATGTGGGCAACAGCGGCTCTGACCAAGCACACCAGGCCGTTCGACGGATCACGTGGAACCTGTTGGATGCGTACAGGCAGTTTGACCTAGATCCCACATACGCTAATGACAGCGGCCCGGATGGAGGTGGGACCATTGCCTGGCATTCTCACTTTGCTTGCGCTTGTGTTGAAGCTAACGTCTTCGGTCTTCTGTCTTCTACGTCAAAAACAACGCGTTTCCTCAACCGTTGACGGCCGAAGAAGAAGCGGGCTGCATTGAACGAATGTTTGCAGGGGATGGCACAGCGCGGAACAACTGATCCAGCACAATCTGCGCCTCGTGGCGCACTTGGCCAAAAAATTCGAGGGCTCTGGGAGAGGACGCGGACGACCTGATTTCCATTGGTACCATTGGACTGATCAAGGCAGTGGGAGAGTCATCACCCCGACAAAGGGACGCTTACGTTCGCAGCCCGCTGTATCAACAATGAGATCCTCATGTACCTGCGCAGCAATCGCAAGCACAAACGAGACACGTCGCTGTACGACCCCATCGGGACGGATAAGAAAGGAATGAGATGACGCTTGCGGACTTGTTGGGACGGATCCGGACGAGATTGTAGACCAAGTGGATTTCTCGTGGGAAAAACAAAAGATGTTTGAGAACTTGCCTCTACTTCCTGACAGGGAGCGAGAGGTGATCTGCAAGCGGTTTGGCATTCCGGATGGAGAGGAGCGACGCAGCGCGAAATTGCAGCAGAACTTGGCATTTCCAGATCTTACGTGTCGCGGATTGAACGGAAGGCGTTGAACAAGCTCTACGACCAACTACGGGCAGGCCGAGGCCTTCACTGAGACGGGCCCGCGACGGTTGCCTGTTGACCTGTCGGATGGACAGGGTGCCTTGGTCAGTGCCTTGCTCCCATGCGTGGAATCGGAGACAGCGGTACTTTGCCATCGGCGTGCCGCTGTCTTTGCCTCCATTTGTACGTGTGTGATACATTTTGGATCACTGAGTTCCATGAAGTCGTGGAACGCATGGCACACAGCGAGTCTGGAGGATGGGAACACATGCGTTGGTTGGAGCGGCTGCGGCCGGATGAATACGTGGCGGAAGTAGCCGATATCGACTTGGACAAGCTGCGGGAGCAGGGGTACCGCCTCCTCCTGACGGATTTGGACAACACCTTGGTGCCGTGGAACCATCCGGATGTTTCTGAGGACTTGGCTGATTGGTTGCAGCTGGCGAAGAACAAGGGATTCCAGGTGTGCATTGTGTCCAACAATCGCGGGCCGCGCGTGGAGAAATTTGCCACGAAGGCAGATGTTGCGTACATTGCTGGTGCAAAAAAACCGGCGAAACCCGCTGCGTTTCTCCGGGCGATAGAGCGATTTCGAGCTACGCCGGAGACCACCGTGATGGTAGGAGACCAGTTGTTTACCGATATCCGTGGAGGAAACCGCTGCGGCTTACATACGATTCTGGTATTGCCCATCCATCCGAAAGAGTGGTGGGGAACGCGGTTTGTGCGGCCGGTGGAGCGGATAGCTATGAACATGTTGGTACGTCGGGCTTGTTGTCCCGGAAAGAAAGGTGAAGTAGGAGAATGAGTGAACACGAAGAAAATCGCGCAGCTCCTGTGCGTTGCACTGGCTGCGGAATTGAGCTGCAAAGCGAATCCCCGGAACATCCCGGATACGTCCCGGAGAGCGCGCTGTCCAGAGAATCTCCGGTTTGTCGGCGGTGCTTCCGTATCCGCCACTGACGGTGAGTTTTCGCGCATTGTGGTGCCGTACTACGTCTACGAGCGTGAAGTATCACCATCTCGCATCCGGGGCTCGTGTTTTACGTCATCGACGTGTTTGATCTGCCTGGCTCTGTGATCCCTGGATTGGCCAAATGGATTGGGACCAGCCGCGTGGTTGCGGTTGTCAATAAAGTGGATCTGCTGCCCAAAGAAGTGCATGTGGAAGCGTTGGAGCAATGGATTCGCAAGGAACTGCAGACGACAGGTGTGGCATTGTCCGAAGTGTTGTTTGTCAGTGGACGGAGCGGTGGCATCCGCGACGTGCTTGAGGCCATGCAGCGTTACCGCGCAGACGCTGTCTATGTGGTCGGTATGGCAAACGTGGGGAAAGGCTCGATCTTGCCAATCGGCTCGTAGGTTGGAGCGCCATCAGCCGTTTACCGCATCGCGCCTTCCCGGCACCACCATCGGCATGGTCAGCACGCGCGTGACGTTGCCGAACGGAGACAAGACTGTGCTGGTGGACACCCCTGGATTGATTCATGGAGACAGGGTCATTCACAAACTCTGCGGCTCCTGTCTCAAGACAGCCACACCCCAACAACCCATTCGTCCAAAAATCTACCAATTGGACGCCGGGCAATCGGTGTGGTTGGGTGGATTCGCCCGTTTCGACTTTGTTTCAGGGCCGCATCAGCCCGTGGTGTTCTACGTCAGTAACGACCTTGTCATGCACCGCACGAAGCTGGGAGAAGCGGCAGCTTTCGGAGAACAGCACGCGGATGACATTGAGGCACCGTGTCCCGAATGTCGCCAAAGTCTAGGGTCGCTTCTCCCTCTCTCCATCCGGTCTTCACGCCAGAGACCGATGCCCGGGAGAGACCTGAGCGCGTTCTGGAAGTGCCCACACACGGATGGCTACATCGTCCTCTCTGGCTTAGGGTGGATGGTTTTGCAAGGTCAAAACATTCGCGGCACGCTGTGGGTACCAGAAGACGTGCGCGTAACCATGCGTCCGCGGCTCGTCGGGCATTTGAGAGGGGGGCGCGCGTGTAATCGCGCCCCGCTCACTCATTCGGGTTGTCCAAAGGTGACCACCTCTATCGAACTGTTGTGATAATGTCAACTCGGTTGCAATACACCTAGATTAACAAGACGCGAAACCGTGGTTTCCATGGACCTTGTTCCGGACATCCTGACGGTAGGCGGTACCGTGAAGGTGGTGGATAGATTGGTAGCATCGGATAGGAGAACAGTGGTCGTCCCCGTGTCCGCGGATTGGATGGAGGCGTGTGTGACGGTCGACGACTTGCTGGGACAACTGCGGCGTGTGGTGAAACAGCGCGTGAGTCTCACCCGGACTTGTCTGACTATCACCTGTACGACGTCGCCCTGTGCGTGGGTCAGGGACAGCGAAAAGCGATGCTCGACTTTCGACCGTGACAATACCGTGACAAGAGTGATTTACCCATGGCTCAACACAAAAACGGGCGCCGACGCGCCCAATTTTTGTAGGAATCGCCTAGCGGCCTATCACAATGAAAGGCTTGGGACGACGACGATAGCGAACTTATGATATAGTTAAGCCGTTTTCTAGTCTGCCGATACGGTGGCGTCACGGGGAGGATTGACGGTGACGATGTATGTTTGGGTCGCCGGGCTGGCCGGTTGGACACAGCGTGTCGCCAGCCATGATGAACGCGGCGTTTACGGCACTTGGCTTGGATGCCGTATACGTGCCTTTTGCCGTACCGCCCGAGCGGTTTGAAGCTGCTGTGGATGGGTTACTGGCGCTTCAGGCGGTCGGGGTCAATGTCACCATTCCCCACAAGCAGCGTGCGTTCCATATGGCTGCGGATAGAACGCCTGAAGCGGCACTGGCCAAGGCTGTGAACACGCTGCGCTTCGACTCGAACGAGGGTGTGATTTCGGGCATAATACAGATGTTGGAGGTTGGTGGGCGTCGGTGCGCGCGGATCCGATCTGCCGCACCAACTCGATGGCTTGGTGCAGGTCGTCGCGAGTGAAGCCGGGATTCGGGAACTCCAATACTTTGCGCTCCACTTTTGCGGCCGGCTCAGGGCCAGTTCGCCAGGTTCGACGGCCGCTTCTTCCACCGCGATGCCGGTAGTGTCGGTCTCAAGATCGAAGATGCTGGCGGCCTCCTCAATCGGGCTCGCGCTGCCCAGTACGCTCGTGGGATCCAGGGCATACGGCTCCGCCTGAGCGGCGATCCGCCGGATATCACGGCCTCGCTCGTCTCCGCCTT
>CAVZDM010000007.1:0-30230 GCA_963773955.1 uncultured Acidobacteriaceae bacterium
GTGTTATGTACTCGTCTGCTCGAGTTCAGGTTGGTCTTGCTATCTGGACCTCAGGTATCACTTATCGCTTCGCATTCCCCCTCGGCCGGGGAGGCTACTGATGCCGAGAAACCCACTGATGGCAATCCGAATCCTGGCCGTGGTTCTGGTTCTCGCCGCGATCGTGGCCGCCGAGTCGGGCAACAACGCGTCGGGCAACAAATCGACGGAATCCAATACCGCGACTGCGGCAAACACGGTTCCGTCGAGCACCGCGCAAAGCGCCGCCATACGAGATGAAGGCGAAAAACGTTTCCGCACAAATTGCGGACGTTGCCACATGGCGCCGCACAAATTTCCGCCCAGAATGATGGCTACCTTCGTTCGTCACATGCGCGTGCGAGCGCTCATCACCGATGAAGACATGCGCTACATCCTCGCCTACATGACGGAATAATCGTGAAGTTCGATCGCGCTCGAGCCTCTCTGCAGATTGCCGCGCTGCTGCTCGCACTGCTACCGGCAGGTTTCAGTGCGCGATGCGCCGCGCAAACCCAGATGCGCGTGGTTGAAATCCTGGCCGACAAAGACAGCCGCTACAAGATCGGCCGCCAGGTAAGTCCCGCACTTACCTTCAAGGCGGGCGAAGAAGTACAATTCCGAATCACCGCTAAGAAGGCAAAGACCCTCAACCGGAACGGATCCATTCACGGCTTCGCTCTCATCCGCAAAAAGGATGGCGCGAAAGTCCCGGACTGGGACCTCGAACTCAAGCCCGGTTACCAGGAATTTGTCTTGCGCGTCCCCTCCGAACCGGGGGAATATCAGATTGTTTGCACGGTCATCTGCAGCGAGGGACATGAGGACATGAACATGAAAGTCATCGTGATTGCTTAGCAGTCGCCGAGGAAATTCTCATGAAACGCCGGGACGTCAGAAACTGGATCGTCAGAAGCTGGATCGCCTTAACCGGGAATCCTAAAAGCTGGACCGTTCTTATTGTCTTCACCGCTGGCTTGAGCCACGCCGCGACTTTTCGCGGCGAGATTGGCGACAGCTCCTGCGCTCTCAATATTCATTCTCTTTCCCGCTCGCACCAGGAAATGCTGAAAGCCAAGAATTTTGGCTCGACCTCTGCCGATTGCGCCCGGCACTGTGTTGCCCATCAAGGCAGTTCATTTGTGCTGGTGGTGAAGGAGAAAGTTTACCGTTTGGACAATCAGCAAGCCGCGGAAAAATGGGCGGGGCAAATCGTACTGGTGACGGGAGAGTTGAACGAGAAAAAGGATGCGATCACGGTAGACACCATCCAGCCCGTGAAGTGAGCCGCCGGGCTTTCTCGAGGAAGCGCCGAACCGTGGGCGATAAGTACTAGATCGGCGGAAAAGGTTGGCAGCCCGGCAGGGATTCGAACCCCGATACGCAGCTCCAGAGGCTGCAGTCCTACCGTTGAACGACCGGGCTGTACCAGAATTCTAAATCATTTCGCAGTGAGCGCAAAACGATGCGTGTCCTCGCGTTAAATCTCTTGCAGCGGTAGAGACGGGGCTTGCCCCGTCTCCGCAGTGAGGCGCAGCAAGCCGCACCTCTACAGAGGAGTAGCTATGACCAGCAGCAGAACCTTCCCAGAAACTTTCACCGGAGCCATCACCCAACTTGACAGCGATTACGAAGCGTTGGCGCGCCGTCCACTTGAGGCCGAGCAGTGCGCGCTCATCGTCGTCGATATGCAGGAGAAACTGCTGCCGCCGATCTGGGAAAAAGAACGCCTGGTGAAAAACGCCCAGCTGCTGATTCGCATGGCTGGAATCCTGAAGATTCCGGCGCTGGTGACCACGCAATACGCGAAGGGTTTGGGCAACACCGTGCCCGACATAGCGTCCATGCTGCCCGACAGTCTGCCCATCGACAAACTGATGTTCTCCTGCTTCGGCAGCGATGTGTTCTGCTCCTTGCTGAAGCGCTTGCCGGGTCAGCGGACGACCGTGCTGCTGTGCGGCATGGAAACGCACATCTGCGTAATGCAGACCGCGCTGGGAGCGCTGCGGGAGGGCTATCTGGTGCATGTGGCTTGCGACGCCGTCAGCTCCCGGACGGAACTAAACTGGCGCATCGGACTGGATCGCATGCGCGCCGCCGGAGCTATTCTTTCCTCGACCGAAATGATGATCTACGAACTGCTACGCTCGTCAGGCGCGCCCGCGTTCAGAGAGCTACTGCCCTACCTGAAAGGATGAGATCGCGCATTAGACGGTGGAGTGACGGGCGTCTCGCCCGTCCATTCCGCGGTGGCCGGGCGGGGACGCCCGGCTCTCCACGAACCTACTCTTTCTGTTTCACCCGCACCACGGTGATCTTCGAAAACCCCTCCTCAAAAGCCGGAGGCTTCAGCTTGCCCGCCATCTTGCGCATGATGTCTTCCGGAACCGCGCGCCCACGCCGTTGATGGCGTTGCAGGCAAACCTCCAGCGGGACATCGAAGAACACTCCCTGCACATCGTAGCCGTAATCCCTGGCCAGTTTGATCCAGCTTTGGCGGTCGTGAGGCGTGAGGTTCGTCGCATCCACGTAGTTCATGGGACGGCGCGCGATCAGTCTCGCTTTCAGCATGGATCGCAGGTTGGAAAACACGAGATCCTGAAAACGCTGCTCTTGCGCGTCATCGAAAAGCAGTTCGCGCAGCAGATCGCTGGAGAGCGGATGAATATTGTGCCGCTTGAACCACGAACTCTTGCCCGATCCCGGCAACCCGATCGCCAGGACTACCGTTCCCTTGCTGGCGCGGGCCGGAGCCGACGCGGCTTGCACGGGCGCAGCCTGAACCGGCCTGGATTGAACTGGACTAACTTCGAGCGGCAGCTTCCCGGTCATCACTGATTCCGGAGCTGATGCTTCTGCCGCCGCCGGTTCTGTCGCGGCGGGTGCGGGCGCGGAAGCTACTCGTCCCGAACGAGATCTGCCCCGCCCTCCGCGGCTGCGGCGACGGCGAGACACACCGGGCGGTTTCGATTCAACCGCAGCCGACGCTGCCACTGGTTCCTCCGCCGGCGCGGGCGCAGCCGCCGTTTCTCTTTCTCTTTCGTGCTCTCTTTCGCGCTCTCTTTCTCGCTGCGGTCTCGACGGGCGGCGCGACTCGACTACTGGCATCTCGGCCGGAGCTTGGACTGCAACTCGGACTGGAACTTCGGCGGGCGCGGCCGGCTCATCATCATAGAATCTCGGCTGCAAGGGCTCGGGCGCCTTGGTTGCTTCCTTTGGGGACCCGTCTCCGGGTTTTTTGCGGCGCTTCAAGCGCTCGCTCATCCATTTGCGCATATAGCTGCTTGTAGCATATCAGCGCATGGTGGAGCAATCTCCGTCCCGTGGCGGCGGGGATACCCCGCGAGGTATTGAAGCATTAAATCATTGAGTCATCGAATCATTGAAGGTCCAAGGCCTCATGGGTTTCAATGTTTCAATGACTCAATGCCTCAATGATTCAATACAATAAGTCCATGAATCCGACTCGTCCTGAAACTCTCCCCGTTGCCGCCGGGCAACTCCCAGCCGTGCCCCTCACCGTTGAAGGCTACGCCACCCTTCACCAAATGATGCGCTTCCGCTGGAGCGCCTGGCGCTCCACTCCCGAGAACGACCGGCGCGAGATCGCAAACGAAGCCGCGCAATCGCTGGCAGCAATGGAAAGCAAAACAGATGGCCAGTCGGCGTTGTTCTCGTTGCTCGGACACAAA
Organism: uncultured Acidobacteriaceae bacterium; assembly: GCA_963773955.1. Classification (GTDB taxonomy): domain Bacteria; phylum Acidobacteriota; class Terriglobia; order Terriglobales; family Acidobacteriaceae; genus Acidiflorens. The sequence goes on from CAVZDM010000007.1 coordinate 3,711, forward strand.
GGCGACCTGATGCTGGTCCACTTCCGCGATAGCTTCGACCAGCTCAATCAGGTCGAGCTCGATCTGGCACGCCTGCGACTCAACGACTTCCTGGAACCCGCGACCTCGTATCTGTCGGTGATCGAGCTGGGACTGTATGAGTCGTCACTGAAGACCTACAAGGCGCTGGCCGATAGCGGCGTGGAACCACACTCCGAGGAATGGAAAAAGTCGATCCAGGAAACCATCGTGCGCCAGGAAGAAGCAATGAAGCCGCGCCTGTTTCCGTCGATGCCGCCGAACCGCTACATCTGTTTTTATCCCATGGATCGCCTGCGTGGCGAAGACAAAAACTGGTACACGCTTCCCATGGAAGAACGCCAACGCCAGATGAATGAACACGGCATGGTCGGACGCCGCTATGCCGGAGAGGTGAAACAGATCATCACCGGCTCCATCGGCTTTGATGATTGGGAGTGGGGCGTTGACCTTTTCGCCGACGACCCCCTGGTGTTCAAGAAGCTGATCTACGAGATGCGCTTCGACCACGTCAGCGCCGTCTATGCGCTGTTCGGAACTTTCTATATCGGATTGCGCTGTCCCGCAAACCGCCTGTACGACTTGCTGGAAGGCAATCTGCCAGAGAAACTATTGAATCATTGATCATTGGTGTATTGAATCATTGTTGAATTGTTTAGGTTCAATAATTCAATGGCTAAATGATTCAATGCCTCAATGACTTAAAGCGAAACTCGTGCAACTTCATATCCACGCGCATGCCGCGAAATGTCACGCCCTCCATGCGCAGCCGGAATCTTTGTTCCGCACCATCTTCTCCGCCCAGCTTGATGGCGCCGCCCGAGCCGACGACGCGGTGCCAGGGCAATCCCGGAACCTCGCGCAGAATTCGCACCACTTGACGCGCGGCTCCCGGCCAGCCCGCAGCCTTGGCGATCGCACCGTAGCTCGACACCTTTCCCAACGGCAAGGCGTGAATGCACCGCACGACGTGGACACGCTTGTCCGGCGGCGCGCCTCTCCTGGACCCGGAGCGAGCGGGCCTGGATTTCGCGGACTTGGATTGTGACTTCCGATTCACCAATCGACATTCCCCGGACAATATTTACCGGAAGCTCATGTTAACCTAGGTTCACTGATACAAAATTTTACACACGCTCGTAAAACCTGGGATTACGATATTTGCATCTCATGTTATTACTCACCACCAAAACTGCCTTTTGGAGAATCAATATGTTTCGCTTGCTGAAAGCCCTGCCCCTTGCGTTGGCCATTGTGGCCTTAGGCCTCTTCGCCGCCAGTTGCAACTCCAGCGGCAATGCGCTGGTTCGTGTGGTCAACGCCATCCCCGACGCCCCAGCGAACCTGGATGTCACTGTGAACGGGACCAAGGACTTCCCCAACGTAGCGTTCGACACCGTTTACCCGACGCAGAAGCCTGCGGGACCCGCGCAATACACCTCGGTAGTGTCGGGCAGTGTCGCGATCGAGGCGTTTGATACCGGCACCACTAGCAGCCCGGTCGTCAATTCTACGAGCGCTACCTTGGGCGCCTCGACCCAGTACACGATGCTCCTGGCTGGATTTCTCAACAGTTCCCCCAGCGCCTACCTTATACCCGACAACAACACAGTGCCGACGACGGGTAACGTGAACATCCGCATCATCAACGGGTCGGCCGTCTCCGGCTCAAACGGGGTTGACATTTATATCTATCAGACTGGGCTCCAGCCCCCTGCAAATCCTAGTGTTTCTGCCCTGTCCATGGGGGCTTCCAGCGGCTATCTTCCCTGGACCTTTGAACCCAGCTATTCCTTTGACGTTTATTTCCACGGCAACCTCGGCAGCCACTTCACTTTTAGCCAAGATTTCGTAACTGGAGAGATCATGACCCTGGTGATTGTGGACGAGCCGAACGGTGGAGCAATATCGGATATTCCGATAGTGCTGGTGGACCTCGATTAATCGCTGGGCGCGCTGCCATGTTCAGGAAAAGGAAACGGGCCTCGACCGAGGCCCGGCGTATCGTCCTCACAAGCTGTTGACAAACCTTCCTGCTCACCACCAAACTGCCTTGGGAGATAAAGATGTTTCGCACATTGACAGCCCTGTCCATTACGTTGGCGCTTGCCGCCTTGTGCGGCGTTACTACCAGCTGTGGCTCAACCAATAAAGCGCAGATTCGCGTGATCAATGCCATCCCCGACAGCGGGCCCACCGACATCCGGGTCAACGGAACCAAGATCATTCCCGACCTGATATTCGGCACGATTCAGCCGGACACCACCCCCGCAAGCTATTTCGCGGTAACTTCCGGCAGCGACATTGTCCAGGGATTTGCGCCCGGCGACACCACCAACCCCATCTCCCCAATTGGCACCTTCACCTTGAACGGTTCCACCGACTACACGTTGGTCGCGGTTGGCCTTGAACTCAATGACGAACCCCCCTTACTTCTAATCGACGACAACACGGCGCCGACGTCGGGTGACGCGGAATTCCGCATCGTCAACGCGTCGCTCAATTCACCCACCAACGGGGTGGATGTTTATATTGTTCCCCCCGGCACCGACATCACCAGTTACACGCCTCAGATTACCGCCCTTGGCCAAGGCCAGGGGAGCGCCTACCAAAGCGTTCCCTTCATTACCGGTGGTTATGCGGTGGTCATCACGGCAACCACGAAGAAGACGGCGCTAATCACCCAGCCCTGCGCCAGCATCCAGCCCTGCACCCTCCAAGCCGGATCGATTCGCACCCTGGTGATCCTCGACAACGCGGGCGGTAGTAATGGAATGTCGCAGACTCCGCTGGTGTTGAACGACTTGAATTAATCGCGGGCAAGCCGGACTCGCAACGCCGGGTTCCGATTGCCGGACCCGCATCGCCGGACTCGTATCGAGGGATTCGTATCAGGGTATCGCTTTAGCGATGCCGAAAGATCCTCGAAATCCGCCGCCCCTTTCGGGGGCCGCCCGCTAATCGATGTCTTTCTTGAAGGACTGGGCGGCCGCTTCCTCGCTGTCGAACACTTCAAAAATAGTAAGCAGCTTGGTGATCTGGAGAAGATCGCCTACCCGCTGGCTCAGGCGCGCCAGTTTCACCGCGCCCCCGGCGTTGCGGGCACTGGTGTAAAGCGAAACCAGCGTTCCCAGCCCACCGCTATCGATGTAATTCACTTCGTGCAGATTCAGCACCACTTTCGGGCTCTGGGCCAGCACCTTCTTTACGTTGTCGCGCAGGCTGGCCGATTCTTCGCCAAACACCAGGCGGCCGCTGCAATCCACCACCAGCACGCCCCCCATCGATCGTGTGCTCATTCTCAGTTGCATGGACGATTGCTCCAATATTCGCGCTAGAACTCGATCCATGAGGGTACCCTGCCCGCCCAACCCCATGCAAGCGGGCGAGCCCTGAGCTTCGAGCTACGCGCCAGAAGCTATGAGTCGCGGGCCGTCCGGTTTGCTCGAAGCTCACAGCTCGAAGCTCGTACCTCCCCTGTATAATCAGGGATTCCGATGAGCTACCAGGTCCTGGCGCGTAAATACCGGCCACAGAAATTCTCCGATGTCATCGGCCAGGAACATGTCACCCACACCCTGCAAAATGCGATCGCACAAGAGCGCATCGCCCACGGCTACATCTTCAGCGGACATCGCGGCATCGGCAAGACTACGGTCGCACGCATCCTGGCCATGGCGCTCAACTGCCGCTCGGCGGAAAAGCCGGTCCTCGAGCCCTGCGGCATTTGCGATTCCTGCACCGAGATTCGCAACGGCAACGCGGTCGACGTGATCGAAATCGACGCGGCCACCAATCGCGGAATCGACGAGATCCGCGAATTGCGCGAGGCCGCGCGCTACCGTCCGGCTCGTGATCGCTTCAAAATCTACATTCTCGATGAGGCGCATCAGATCACCGACGCGGCCTTCAATGCGCTGCTCAAAACGCTGGAAGAGCCACCCAGCCACGTCATCTTCATGATGGCCACGACCCAGCCCGAAGATATTCCGCAGACCATCCGCTCGCGCTGCCAGCACTTCAGTTATCGCGCGATGAAGTTCGACGACATCATGGGTCAACTGCGCGAGATCGTAGCGAAAGAGAAGATTCCCGCCGACGAAGACGCACTCGCCCTGCTGGCCGAAGCCGGCGACGGCTCGATGCGCGACGCGCTCTCCATCCTCGATCAGGCTATCGCCTCTGCTTCCGGCCAGCTGACGCTCGATTCCGTGCGCAGCCTGATCGGGTCGGCTCCGGCAGCGGCGCTCGAAACGGTAATGCTGGCGGTCGCCGAAGGTTCCAGCGAGAAAATCCTCGTGTTGGTTGACGAACTAATCGGCGAAGGCCACAGCCCCACGCATTTTGCGCGGCAGTTGGTGCGTTTCCTGCGCAACGTCACGGTGGCAAAGATCGCGGGCAAGGATTCGGCGCTCCTGCAGATCTCCTCCGATGAGCGCGCCCGCGTCGGCCGCATTGCCGAGTTGTTCAGCGAAGAAGATCTAGCGCGGCATTTGCAAATCATGCTGCGCACCCACGGAGAACTCGGATACCGCCAGGAACAGCGCTTCTACCTCGAACTCGGGCTGCTGAAAATGGCGCATGCGCAGCGTCTGCTGCCGATCGAGCAGTTGCTGAGTGACGCGGCGGCGTCCACTTCTGGGCCGGCACGCAACCCTGCGAGGCCAGTTCTCGCTGTGCCCATGGAAACGCGGCGTGCCGAGCCTCCCACTCTGGCACGATCGAATTCAGTGTCTCCGTTCGCAGCTGACTCTGCACGCAAAGGCAATCCCAAGGCGGAGGCGTCCGGCGAGATCGCGGCATTCGCGGGCGAGGGCGCCCGCGCTACACACCCATCTGGTGCAACCACCACCAACGTCGTCATCATGGGATCGGCCGCCCCCGCAGTTGAGGAGTTATCGCCAGTACCCGACTCGCAGCCAGCCGCCCGTACCCACGCAAAAACCGAGGCGAACGCCGAGTCTCTGCGCGACGCCGTTCTCAACGCGCTGAGCAATCAGCAAATGCTGATTTCGATTCTGGAAAACGCGGAGTGGACACTGGCAGGCGGCTCGCTGACCGCCAAAATCGCGGCGTCCAGCACGATGATCGAAATGTCATTCACCGCCGACGCGCGCCGCATTGCCGGCGCCGCCGCCAGCGGTCTGGCCGGGAGACCGATCAGGATGCGGGTCGAGTCCGGTGGAGCAGCGCAGGCGGCATCGCAGCCAACGTCGCTGCAACCATCCGCGCCGCGCCGGACAGCCGCAATGAACGGAAGCGCCCGCAGTCGCGCCGAACAGGATCCAATCGTGCAACGGATGCAAGAGAAATTCGGAGCGGAAATCCGCACCGTGATCGATTATCGCGAGAAACAATAAAGCTTGATCCGCCGAGACGCAGAGGACGCCAAGAAAAGCCCGATCTTGTTTTTCTCCGCGCCCTCGGCGTCTCGGCGGTGAAAAGGTTTGTCTATGTCCGGATTCAATTTGCAGGAACTCATGGCGCAAGCCAAGCAGCAGTACGAGACGCTGCAGAAAAAAATGGAGCAGACCGTGGTCGAGGCCTCGGCCGGCGGCGGAACCGTCACCGTAAAAATGGATGGCCGCAAGCAAGTGCTCGGCATCCTGATCGATCCCGAGGCAGTAAAGACCGGCGATGTTGAGATGCTGCAGGATCTGGTGATGGCCGCGCTGAACGAAGCCAGCCGCAAGGTCGATCAGGCAGTGCAATCCAGCGTGGGTGGAATGCTTGGCGGACTCGGAGGGATTTTATAAATTTGCAATAGGCAATTGTAATTTGTAATTTGAACCCAGACGCCCAGCCGGTTTCCAATTACCAATTACAAATCACCAATTAAACATTCTATGTCCAAATTTGCCGAACCGATGTCCCGGCTTATCGACGAACTCAAGAAGCTGCCGGGAATCGGCAGCAAGAGCGCCCAACGGCTCGCCTTTCATATTCTGCGTTCGAGTGAAGATGACGCCGAGGCGCTCGCCTGCGCCGTTCGTGACGTCAAGGCCAAGCTGCGTTTGTGCTCGATCTGCAATAACATCACCGACGTCGATCCCTGCGTCTACTGCAGCAGTCCTACCCGCAATCAAAAGCTGGTCTGCGTGGTCGAAGAGCCGACCAACATTGCCGCCGTCGAGAAGACGCGGCATTTTAACGGCGTTTATCACGTGCTCCACGGCTCGATTTCGCCATTGCACGGCGTGGGCCCCGAACAGCTGCGCATAGCCAACCTGATCAGCCGCGTCGGCGGCGGCGAAATCGAAGAAGTCATCCTGGCCACCAATCCCACGGTCGAGGGAGAAGCCACCGCCACCTATCTCGCCCAGCAACTGAAGCGGCAAAAACAAGGACTGCGCGTGACCCGCATCGCCATGGGAATTCCCGTAGGCAGTGACATCGAATACACCGACGAAGTCACTATGCTGAAGGCCATGGAAGGCCGACGGGAAATGTAGCGTGTGCCCCGGCAAACCAGGTTCCATACCGCCCGGAACCCTTCCGGGGGGTTACCGAAGGGCACTAGCTGGCCCCCACACCTCCTCCTATAATGGGGCGTAAATCCAAGACTTCCTTCGAGGGGATCGACCTATGGGCCGTGTCTTCCGGGCTGCGCAACCACTCCTATTCTGCGTCGCCGCTCCGCTGATGGTGGCGTTCGGGCTGGCGGTTAGTTTCGCCACATCGGCTTTCGGGCAAGGCTTCGCAAGGCCGGATGGTTCGCTTCCCGTGCCCTTGGACTGGAGCTCAAAGCGTGTTCTCTTCACCGCGGGCTCCACGCCGGAGCAGGCGGCGAAGATGTTGAACGAGCCGCGGGCCTATCCAGAGTGGCTTCTGCATGGTAATGCGCCGGCAGGTTCAGGCCTGGTGCCACAGCCACAAGAATGGCAATGGCAATGGCAAAGACGGCCAGTACGGCCTAGACCGCCATGGCGGTCTAGGCACGAGATAAGAAGGGACTGGGCCATTCCGCTGGGCCTTGGCGGGGTCGCGCAAGGCATGTTCCCCGCCAAGTACTCCTTCAACGTGAACGCGACGCCGAGTTGCACCGCCGATTTCTTAGTATTTCCCATCAACGCGTCCACCGGAAACACGCGTGCTCAAGTTGTCGGAACTTTCAGCACCATCGCTGTGGCTGGCACGGGCACCGTAGAATTCACCGTAACCCCAACCGCTGGAACCGCGGTTTCCCTCAGCCTGACCGCCACCACCACCACCAATACCGGAACAGACTTTGAGGTGTCCACTGTCGCAGGCGCTGCCGGCGCGGCCAGCAACGCAACCAATCTCGCGGCCGCGATCAATCGTAATCTCAGTGGCGTCGCCCTCGGCCGCATCGTGGCCATTGCATCCACTGCCGCCCACACCGTCACCGTGTACACGCTCACGCCGGGACCACGGGTGGTGCTGACCGTACCTGTCACTGTAACCGGTTTGACCTGGGCCGCCGTTACGGCCGGGGCAAACGGCGCCCAAGCCAACATCGTCGCCTTCAACCAGCTCTACAGCGGGTCGGGGACACCACTCTGTCTCACCAATCCGGAATTCATCTTTTCCTACGCATCCGGTGTTGGACCGGTCGCCACCTCGCCCACCCTCTCGCTCAGTGGCACGGAGATCTCGTACGTGGAGAACGACCCGAACATCGGCGCAATCCTGCACGTCCTGACCTTCGGCAGCGGCAGCACCGAGTACGGAGCCAGCCCCGGCTGTGCCGGCAACAACAACGGGGGCGCCACCTTGCCCACCTGCGCCACCAACCCGGTGATCCCCGGAAGCACGGCGGCAAGCACCGCCACCGATTTCATGCTTCCCCTGGGTTTGGTTGCCGCCAACGCAGCCACCGCAGTGGCGGGAGCGGCGGACAGCTTTTCATCTCCGTTCGTCAACTATGTTGACGACACTACCTTCGTCGGCGACAACAACGGCTACCTGTACGCGATTACCCCGACGTTCCTCGGGACGCCGGCGTATAAGGGAGGGAACTTCCCGGTCCACGTAAGCGCAACCCCAGCATCAATCACTCCGACTCGGGTGACGGCAACCGCAGCTGTAGTGACCGTCACCGTGGCCAACACACTTGGTATTGGAGAGTTGGTCACCATCTCGGGCGTAGCCGCCAACGCCGGCAATAACTGCACCGCCGGTGACGTCACCGCCATCAATGGAACACAGACCGTTGCTACCGCAGCCGCGGGGAATTTCACCTTCGCCGCTACCATACCCAGCGCGACTACCGGCACCGGTTGTACCGTCGCGGGCGCAACCGCAACCCCCGGATCCAACTATCTCTCGGCCCCAGTGGTCGATGTGGCTGGCACCGGCAACATCTTTGTCGGCGATAGCAGCGCTAACTTGTACGCGTTGACCTCGGCCGGAGCTACGGCAGCAACCGCGCTATCGGTCGGCGAAAACTTGAACGGTGGCATTCGCGACAGCCCCATCATTGACTCGACGAACGGGGTGGGTTATGTCGTAACGGGCTGCAGCACCGGCCTCACCGGCGGCGAGACCGACACCACGAACGCCGGTCTTATCCAATTTAGTTTCACCAGCAGCACCCTGGCCTCAGTTGCGGGCGCGGAACTCGATTCGGGTGCAAACCAAAGCTGTACTACCGCCGGCTATCCGTTGTACGACCCCACTCCCGACGACCGCTACTTTGTCTTGGGAATCAGCAGTGCCACTGCGGCGAATAACGGAGAGATGATTGCCGCCTCCTCCGGCACCGGTGGCCAACAGTTGAAAGCATTCCAGTTCGCTAGTTCCCAATTGCAGACAGCGCCCGAGGACGCCGATAAGCCTCAAATCGGTACCGGCCCTTCGGTTCTCTCGCCGCTCACCGAATTCTGGAACGGTCAGGTATTCACCGTGATCGGGGTTACGGCAACTACAACTGTAGTGACGGTCACGGCGGCCAACACGCTCGCCGCGAACGACCTGGTCACCATGGCAAACGTAAACGCCAACACCGGCAATGGCTGCACCGCCGCTGATGTCACCGCCATCAATGGAGGACTACAAACCGTTGCTTCGGCAACCACAACGCAATTCACCTTCAACGCCACAATTCCCAGCGCGACTACCGGTGCCGGCTGCACCGTCACCGGCGCGACTGCCAGCGCCGGACCAGACTACATGTTCATGGGAGCGGTTCAAAACCCCTCGGCATTGTATTCCTTCCTTTTGCCTTCTGGGATCTTGACCGGGGGCCTGGATGGTCCACCGATCATCGCGGCGACAAACACCGCCGATATAGCTGGCGGGACAAGCGCAATCGTCGTGGACAACGACTCAACCGACGCCCAGGCCTCCAGCCTCTACTTCGGTACCTTGGCGACGTCAACCACCATCTGCGGACCCACGGCCGCGTACTGCGCGGTGAAGCTAACGCAGTCCGAGTTGGAGTAGTTCTCCAATCACAGGACTTATGGACGCCTGACGGTGACCGGTTGGACGGCGGAAGAACTTCTCGCATTAGTGCCTTGAGACAGGCGATGGGCTACCCACGCTTTTAGCTGTGGTTGGATTGATCGTCGGCAATGCCGTGGCATAACGCAGAGCGTGGCGATTGATAAGGATAAACAAGCGTGCCATTGACTCAATCGGTGTTGAACTGACCACGGTCGTGGGCCCGGCGCTCGGAATGTGACCGCGGATTAGTCGGATCGCGGGTCTGTAGCCTGGCTAAGAATTCTTGCGGTTAGAATGACACGACCCCTGCGTAACATGAACCTTTCCGCAACTCAGTGCCTGCGTTTCAAACACTCGCTCGAGCCGGAACGCTGGTTTCGTGTAGGGCTTCTTGGATTGTTTCTTCTGAATCAGTTGCTTGTCTTCAAGTCCCAACGGATTCCCATTCGCCATCAAGCACCCACCTCGAACAAGCAGAATCTTCCCGGGCGACTGGAACCCTGTATGGCGGAATTATACACGTGTGTCGCCTTCACCGGAAGATCATGATCAGGGGCCCGACGCCCCAGAAGCAGAACTTGTGCAACACTTTGAAGCTCTCCAGCATGAGCGATTATCGGGTAGCCGCTCCCGCCGAGCGAATTCATCAGTGAACTACTTTATTTTCTTAATTTTGCAAAAAACAATGCAAGCGGTCACGCGGAAACTGACACTGGCTACCTGGTTGCTTCTTCGGTTACGTCTGTATCCTCGCTCCGTTTGAACACTTTGCTGGCGCGAGATGCACAAGCGGACGTAAACCGCGCCCGCGTAGCTCTCCGAGCCAGCCAGCGCCGCGCTGCGATGTAACCGCATCTCAACCGACGCTTCCGAAACCGGGCCCAACCGCCCGGTTTCATTTTTTGTGCAGAGAGATAGATACCTACGGGTAGAGACGGGGCTTGCCCCGTCTCCGGCAGTGCGGCACTGCCGACGGACTCGGCACCCCTCAGTCGCCAGCAGTTCCCAGCAAAAATCCGTTGGCTTCCTCTTCCTCGCCAACCAGCCCTTCCGGCAGCCGACCCCGGTTGTACTCCGCCATGCGATTTTTCCACTTGAGGAAATCGGTGATGCTCTCGGGTTCAATGCGAATCTCCACCCGCCGCAAACTCGCCAGCAGAAGATTCATCTCGTTCCGGAACCCGTTCTCGGAACGCAGGTTCTTCGCCGACGCCTTGACCCGTTCGATCTCGCGCCCGCACGCCTCCAGCAATCCCCATCCCGTGGGCAACTCCTCGATCCGTATCAGACCCCGCGGTGTCAGGTAATAGCGCTCACAGCCGACGCCGATTTCCGGCTTCTGCCGAAAGGGCTTGTCCCGGTCGGCCAGAAAATCCGCGCGCGACACCTTGCTCTCGATCAGCACCGAATGGCAAGCCTTTTTCCAGCCTATCGCGTCCGGCATCTCGCCGCTGGCGCAGGCCTGCTCGCTGAGCACCACTCCGCAGCGATAGCGCCGCAACCACTGCACCGCCATCGAAACTAGTTTTGCATGGGTCATATCTAAACGTGAAATATCTGCATGCGTCGCATTGCCATGGACCACAAAGGAAGTTTGGAAGGTGAACGTCGTTCTGAAAAGTGTCAGACTAGCTTCTGCGCGGGATGACACGGGGGACAAGGGCTAACCTTCCTTCATTTGCTCAGACCACCCCAGCGCTTCCCGAAATTAGCTCCCCACGGCCCACCGCCAAAGCAAAGCAGCGCCAATGCGAGCGTAGCCAGCGCCAGCGGAAATTCGAATCCGCCATTGCCCATCAGCCCGCTTTTGAAATGCACCTTCCAGATGGCCACTCCCATCTCGATCGCAAAGGCGAGTGAGAAGAAGCGGGTAAACAATCCCAGTATGATCCCAATTCCCCCGAAGAATTCCGTCCCCGCGGAAAGATATGCCATCCAGTGCGGAAGACCGAGCGAGCCCACGAACTCCATGTGGTGATGAAACCCGCCAAACACCTTGTGATAGCCATGCGCAATCATGATCGCTCCCAGAACGAGCCGCATGACGAGCAGCGCGAAAGGTTGCAGCCGATTGAGAAAATCCAAGTTCGCCTCCAGGGCAGGTGTCACGTCTCAGGCAAATCTCTTCGTGATGAATCTAGCACCACGCACGCTATTGACGGGTTGATTCATAAGATTCCAGCCTTCTCTGAGAACTGAGAACTGAGAACTGAGAACTGAGAACTGAGAACTGACCTGAGACCTGCATCTACCAGTTCGAGTACTCGGTGCCATCGCTGGCCCGTTGGTGGGAACCACTGTGGACGCCGATGATGCCACCAGCCTCGGTTTGGTCCAGCGACATGATCACATCCTCTCCCGATTCCGTCTCCCAGGTATCGGAGCTGTCGGTGATGTCATCCGGAATTTTCTTCAGGTACTTCGCCGCCACCAGATCATTCAGCGACTGCGGCGCTTTTTGTTTGTCCTGGGTGTACTGGAAGATCATCTGATTCAGCGTTTCCAGGTTCTTGCGCAGACTCTGCTCTTTCGCCTGGGTAATGCTGTGGCTGTAGAGCGGTATGGCCACCCCCAACAGGATCAGAATGATGCTGATCACCACCATCATCTCTATCAGCGTGAATCCCTGATTCCGTCTGCGCCCTGTCGCTCTACGTTTCATCTCCGGACCTAATGCGTCCAACTCGAATAGGGAGTGCCTTCGCTCGAGATCTCATTGGAAGCGCTGTGGACACCCTTAATGCCGCTTTGGTTCGGATCCCACTGATCTTCGGAATCCTCCTGGTCCGCGACCCAGTCATTGCTGCCGGTGATGTCATCCGGGATGAACTTGATGTATCCAGGCACAAGATCGTCAAGCGACTGGGGCGCGTGCTTCTTGTCGAGCGAATACTCCTGGATGACTTTATTGAGCGTCGTCAGATTCTGATGAAGTTTGGCTTCCTTGGCGCGAATGAGCATCTGGTCGTACCTCGGCACCGCGATCGCCACCAGGATCACGATTAAGAAGATGACCACCGTCAACTCCATCAGCGTAAAACCCCGATCGCGGGCTTTGGAACTGTCGGCTTTGGACCTGAATTTCATCTACCAGTCCTTGTACTTCGTGTCATCCAAAGCTGTCTGGTCCGATTTCGTGTACACGTCGAATACGTTCTGTCCGCCCCATGAAGTCGAGTCTTTTTCATCTTGCGTCGAGCGCAGTCCCCATTCGGTTTTCCCGGTCATGGGATCGATGGGGATGCGACGGAGAAATTTCAGTTTCTTGCCGGCCACATCCACCCCAGTGACCAGCGTGTCGAGATCCGGTGGATAGCCGTCGCTCCCCACCTTAATCTGGAACGCGCCCTTATCGGCAGCGTCTTTGTAGCGATCGATGGCGTCGCGGATCATCCACAGGTCCTCGCGCAGTTCGTGTTCGCGCTCCCGGGCAACGGCTTTTCTCGCTATCGGAAACGCCATCCCCACCAGGATGACCATGATTGCGGTGGCCACGATCAACTCGATCAGCGTGAAGCCTTGTTGCGGATGGCCAATCACCAGCCCCGCCTTCCGCATGTTGATACACGGCTGCATAAATCAGTTTCCGGTTCTTAGTTCTCAGCAAAACCACGCCAGTTCTCACTGAGAACTGGGAACTGAGAACCTCTTACTGAATCGTAATCGCCGCCTGCGCTCCACTCATCGCAATCGGCTGCATGGCTGGGTCGCGCGCTCCACCCCGAGTGATGGTCAGCGCTGACTGGCCCGGCGACTTCGCCATGAATGTGAGCGTCACCACCGCGCCCTGTCCCGAAACGCCGCCTGCTCCCGGAGGCCGCGTGGCAGTGACTTGCAGCGTGCCCGTCAGCGGATCATCGCGATGGACCAACGCTACCGCTTGCCCATCCTGTGACAGGAATCCGCCGTTCGAAACGTTCACCACTTGCAATTGATTCGGATCGTAATTGAGCTGCACCGGCACCGAGTAGACGTTCTGCCCGCCCGAAACCATGACATTCACCGTGAAGGTCGCTCCCTTAGTCTGGCTCAAGGTGGGTGGATCAAACAGGAACGTTCCTCCACTGGCGCTAACTTGCTGCTGTGCAGGCTGGCCTTGCGGAGTTGACGCCTGCGGCTGCGCCGGAGCGGCTGCTGGCGGCGGCACTGTGGCGGGCATTACCGTACTCGCTGGCGATGGCGCTTGGCTGTTCGATCGTCTCAGTTCCAGCGCGTTGGCCGTACCCACGTCGATCATGTCCAGATTGCCATGAGAGATTTCAGGCCCACGGATAATGTGCGGGACCAGGACGAATACGATTTCGTTCGTAGAGTGGTCGGAGGTATCCTGCGAAAACAGATATTTCAGGATGGGGATCGAGGCCAGACCCGGAATCCCGGTTAGAGCCTTGGTCTTCGAGTCCTCCATCATGCCACCCAGCAAGCTGACTTCCCCATCTTTCAGCCGGATTTCGTTCTCGATTTTGCGCTGCCCGATCACCGGTTGGCTGATGCCTCCAATGCTCACATACGAGTCCACGTCCGAGACATCCATCGACAACTTCAAGGAAATTTCCCCGTTGGCATGCACCCGCGGCGTGATGTCGATGTTCACGCCCACGTCAAGGTACTGAAATTGAGTATTCACCAGCGGGTTGATGCCGACTCCGCCAATTCCCGGCTGGAACGATCCGGTCGCCACCGGCACTCGATCGCCGATCTTCAATGTAGCCTTCTGCCCATCCAGGGCGCGGATCTGCGGACTCTGGATGACCTTGGTATCGCTGTCGCTCATCAATGCCGACGCCGTCGCCTGCGGAATCGTCACTTGGAAGTCGGTAGCATTCAGGTTGGCGAGCGAATTCAGGTTGATGCTATTTGTCGATGACGTCGAAGTCGTGGACGAGCTGCTCGAGGAGCTTGATGAGGTGTTGACATTGGGCTGCAGCGCGACCGAAATGTTGGTTGGCGGGTTGATTCCCAGCGTGTGCGACTTGTCACGGCTCACCTGCATGACCGCTACATCGATCAGCACTTCCGGTTTCGCCTTGTCCAGATCGTCCACCAGTTTTTGCGCCAGCGCGACCTGATCCGGCGTGCCCCGCACCACGATCGATCCCTGCGAGGGCACCTGCTGAATTTTGCTGATCTCCAGAAGCGTACGGAGCACGTTCACTACATCCTGCAATTCGGAGGTCTGGGAAAGGTTGGAAAGATAAAAAGTTTTGATGACGTTTTGTTCCAGTTCTTTCCGTTTCGCGGGATTGTCTTGCGCGACAAAAATCGTGTTCGGCGTCACCGGACGCCAGAAGGTTTTGGTTTCAAATGAAATGATTCCCAGCGCGTCTTCGAGCGTCACGCCGTTCAGTTCGATGTGCACCTGGCGGGGCGTGTAATCGGGGTCGAACAGCACGTTGATGCCGGCCAGCCTGCCCACCGTCTCATAGGCTACGTTGGATTTCTCCGTCATCTTGAGCGTGATGGGCACGTTCGAGAGGGGAGCCAGATCCACCGGGCCCTGCGCCGATGCCAACCGCTTGCGCAACGGGGTCGTAACCACCGCCTGAGGTGCCGGATTCTGCGCTTCCCGAATCATCTGCTGCGTGCGCTTCAGTTCCTGCTCCGCGATGAACGAGGAAGGGTCAATCTCCAACCCCTTCTGGAATTCCACTGCCGCCTCATCGAGCTTTCCAGCATTGCGCAGCATCTGCCCGCGGTGCACGTGTGACGAAGCCGCGTAAAAGCGTGTCCGTTCGAAAGCAGTGCGATATCTCAGATCTTTCGGTTTCAGGTTGTAGGCCTGCTTGAAATAGTCGAAGGCCTGCTCGTAATTCTGCCGCGCCTCGGCGTCGGTGCCCTTCTCGTAGAGCGCCTTGGCAGAATCAGTTTTGGCAAAAACAGGCAGCCTCGACCACAAGCAGACGAGCAGCAGCGCAAACAGAGCCGGACGGATCAGGCGTCTCATCAAGCAGTCCTCATGAAAATTTCTCTCGCCGGCAAAGGCACCGGCCAGCACTCGTCGAAACAAGACTCATCCGGCCACCCGAAAAAGCCACGCGCCGGGCATCGCAGGGGCCGTGACACGCAAAAAGTACTGGAAATTTGGATTATAGCATCGCATCAACTTCCACCCGAAGTGATTGGTACGTCGATGTTTACACTCATTAGTACCTGTACCCCAGATCGCAGGCGCCAGGTTTCATGTCTCAGGAAGAGCAAAACACCGTTCCCTTCCGAAATCGAGGTTTGTCCCGCGACCTGAGACCTGACACCCGCGACCTGCCGTGTTACTTTCTTTTCAGTACCATGCCCAAACAGACTACTCACCAGACCCAGCCCAATCGGGAGAAGAACCCACGCCGCCAGCCCACCGCCTCCGGCGAAAAAGACGCCTCTGTAAACAGGAACGCAAGTCACAACTACTTCTTGCTCGAAAAATTCGAGGCTGGCGTCGTTCTTACCGGAACCGAGGTAAAGTCCGTCCGCGCCGGCACCACCAATCTCAAGGACGCCTACGGCCTAATCAAGGACGGCGAACTCTGGCTCCTCAACTGCCACATCGGCCCCTATGACCACGGCAACTCCGCCAATCATGCCGCCCTCCGCACCCGCAAACTTCTAATTCACAAAGAAGAAATTCGTAAGCTCATTGGCAAGACCCAGCAGAAGGGACTCACCCTCATCCCCACGCGCATGTACTTCAAGAATGGCAAGATTAAGCTCGAACTCGCCTTGGCGAAAGGCAAACCGGGCGCGGGCGGCCGTCGCGCAACTGGCGGAACGCCTCGTTGACGAGCCTTCCGGTCTGGGTCGGGTGGTCGATGCGCGCCGCCCATTTGGTCAGCCGTTCCAGGATGCCTGAGCTGGTCCGGAATCTCGTGCAACAGGCCAAAGCCCCGGCCGATCAGATCGGAGGCGACTTGGCCGCTGATGCACAGCACCGGCGCGTTCGTCGCATAGGCAGTGGCGAGTGCGGCCGTGGTGTTGAGCATGCCGGGTCCCGGCACCACGGCATAGGCACCGACCTTGCCGCTGGCACGGGCATAGCCGAACGCCATGTAGGCGGCACCCTGCTCGTGGCGCGTATGGATCACCCGGAGCGCCTCGCCGGCGTCGTAGAAGGCCACGAACAGCGCGTCGTTCTGCACACCGGGCAGCGCGAAGATCGTATCCACATCGTGCCGGCGCAGCATCTCGACCAATGCGCCGCCGCCTGTCATCCTCGCCATCGGTCCCTCCGCCGCTACTCGAATTCGTACCAATAGGCCCTGCCCCGCCGGACGATGCGGCCCACCGTGGGTGCCGGGAAATGCGCCGGCAGCAGGCGGGTTCCCCGCTCGGCATGTTCCTCGATCAGGCGTGTGCGCGTCTTGCGCGACAATTCCCGATCGGTGCAGGCCAGCGTCGACCATTCCGGCTTGAGCAGCTGCAGCGGATGGTGGATCACGTCGCCCATAAAGACGCCCGCGGCGTCGCCCGAGCGGGCATGGATCACGACATTGCCCGGCGTGTGGCCGGGCGCGCCTTCGAACCACAGCCCGTCCTCGAAGGCGTAGTCGTCGTCGACCAGCACCGACTGCCCCGTCTGCACGACCGGCAGCACGCTGTCCTCGAAGGCGCGGCGGTGCGGCGTGTCCTCGCCGCCCCGGTGAACCTCCTGCCAATGCGCGAACTCCCGGCGGGCCATGATGTAGCGCGCATTGGGGAAAGTCGGGACCCAGCGTCCGTTGTCGAGCCGGGTGTTCCAGCCGACATGGTCCCAGTGCAGATGCGTGCACATGACATAGTCGACATCCTCGGGCTTGACCCCGACGCGCGCGAGGTCGGCGAGATAGGGTGTCCGCATCCGATGGAATTGCGGCCGCGTCGGGCGCTCCTTGTCGTTGCCGAGGCACGAATTGATCAGGATCGTGTGCTTCCCGGTTTTGACGACGAAGGTATGAAAGCTGAAGACGAGCTTGCCGCTCGCCGGCTCGATCAGCCGCGGTCCGAGCAGATCGGCGTTCGCCCGCATGACCTCAGGATCGAAATCGGGAAAGAACTCCGCCGGCGGGAAGAACGGCCCCTCGAATTCGGCTATGCGGTGGACTTCGAAATCGCCGATACGCGTCGACTGCATCTTCCCCTCCGCATTCAGTTCCGTCGAAAGGGTACGCCGACGCGGTGGTAGGCGCGAAGGGGAATCGAACCCCTGACCTCTCCCATGTGGTGGGAGTGCTCTGCCACTGAGCTACGCGCCTGTTGCCATCTATCGCGCGATGGTGGGCGCGACAGGGATTGAACCTGTGACCCCACCCGTGTGAAGGGTGTGCTCTCCCGCTGAGCTACGCGCCCGGAACACGCCAGGAACGCCCTTGGACTACCTGCTAAAAGCCCTTTGGTGCAACATCTTTTTCCGAGGATACCATCCGCCCTCGGTGCGACTGATCGGGACAGAACGGAACGGGAATGCCCGCGCCTAAAATCGGTTTCCCCACGCGTCACGCGCCGGTGACGCCGAACCAG
Source organism: uncultured Acidobacteriaceae bacterium (assembly GCA_963773955.1). Lineage (GTDB taxonomy): Bacteria > Acidobacteriota > Terriglobia > Terriglobales > Acidobacteriaceae > Acidiflorens. The sequence continues at coordinate 21,621 of CAVZDM010000007.1, forward strand.
TGCTCGACGCAGGCATCACAGAATTCAGCCACCCAGCCGGCGGGATTCCACAGGATCAGCGGCACGCCGTCGGGATCGAGCGGCGTGTCGCAGTTGGAACAGAGCTCGGTCCGCAAATGGGACGCCGGGGAACGCACGGTTCCCGGCCCGGTTTCGCTCGCCTTGACCGATATGCTGCGCGAGGCCGGTGCGGGCGAACTCGCCCGGCGCATCGCCCAGGGCCCGCTTGCCGAATAAGCCGCGGTCAGACGACCTCGCAAATACTGTCGGGAGCCCACGGCTCATAATCTCGACAAACCTGCGGCCGGGTCTCGTAGATGCGGCAGAGGTAACGGTTCTGTCCCGGCACTTTGCGGACGAACGGGCAGCGCAACCGCTCGTTTCCACTGTTTTCGTCGATCCATAGGTCGGCAAAGGGGTCGCTGGGCGGACCCAGCACATAAGCGAAACGCAAGATGTCGTCGCGCCCCTCGCGCCGCCAGCGTTTGACATCCTCGCCGGTCGCCGCCAGCGTTCCCATAAAGCTGGTGTTGGTGCAACATTTACCGCAATTCGTGCATGGCGAACCGGGCGGCAGCCTCTCAGTCATCGGCCGCGGTCCTGGGCTGTCCAATCCGGCCGAATTGCGGAAATGATTACGGCTAGACCCTCGCCGATTTGCGCGTTTCCCCACGCGAAAACCGCGGAAAAATGTGGGGAAACCGAAAAAACCAATGATTTCAAGGGTACGTTCACCCGTGTGAAGGGTGTGCTCTCCCGCTGAGCTACGCGCCCGCTCGGTAGGGCGCATTTAGGAGGCCGGCCGGAAGCCTGTCAAGCCGCTCAGCCCCGGCGCGCCGGAGCCTCGCATCAGCTGGCGGAGCAGCTCTTCCGCGCCGCGCGGCCGGCGCAGGCGCATAACCACGAGTTGGGCATAGTCGCTCCGTCCGACGCGCTCCTCGTATTCTCTGCGCCGCCGTGCCCAGGTGCGCCAGGCCCAACGGATCGGATGGCTCGGCCGCAGCATGTGAATCCACCGCTCTCGGTTGCCCGCCCACATTTCGGTGCGCAGCGCTGCCCTGGCTAGCGACCGGCGGATTAGGCGATACATGACGATGGAGCGCTCGTAATCGAGCCAGACCAGATGTGTCGCCCGACGCCAAACGAGGTCGCGAACGAGGCCGTAACCTCCATCGAGCACCCAGGAATTGGCAGCGATGGCCACGGCAACCCGTCGAATGAATTCGTCGGGGTCGGACCGTGACAGGTCGCGCCAGCCGGCCTGCCAATTCAACGCGTCGAGTTCGATATGCGGGAGCGCGAGCTGCGCGGCGAGTGCCTTGGCGAGCGTCGTCTTTCCCGAGCCCGTTGTGCCGACGACGGCGATGCGCAAGGGAATGCTGGACCGGGTCAGGGCTTACGCAGCTCTGCCAACGCCTCGACCATCGCGCCCGGCGCCTCCTGCGGCAGGAAATGTCCGGCGACCGGCACGACGCGGCGCTGGTAGGGCCCGGTAAAAAAGCGCGCGTGCCCCGCCGAGTTCTGCGGCGGGGACACCCCGTCGCAGGCGCCGTGCAGAACGATCGTCGGCACCGTGATCGGCGGCTGTGCGGCGAGCCGACGCCTCGACCGCGTCGAGGCTCGGGTCGCCAGGCGCCAGGCCAAAGCGGTGACGGTAGGACTGGATCACCACCTCGACGAAATCCGGATTGTCGAAGGATGCCGCGGTCCGCTCGAAGGTCGCGTCATCGAACCGCCAGTTCGGCGACCATAATTCCCACAGCAGCCGGCAGAGCGGTCTGCGGTTTGCCGCGAGCCCGGCGCGGCCGCGCTCGCCGTGGAAATACCACTGGTACCACAGCCGATGCTCGCGATCGGGCGATAGCCGGTTCGCCCGAGCGGGCGATGTTCTGGATGTTGTAGCCGCCGATCGAGACCAGACACGTGACCCGATCCGGCCAGAGTGCCGCGACGATGCAGGCGGCGCGACCGCCCCAATCATAGCCGCCGAGTGCTGCGCGCTCGATGCCGAGCGCGTCGAGAAAATCCACGAGGTCTCGGCCGAGTGCGGCCTGCTGGCCCGATCGCGGCGTCCGCGCGTCGAGAAACCGCGTCGGCCCATAGCCCCTCAGATAGGGCACCAGCACCCGCCAGCCCGCTTCGGCGAGCGATGGACCGACGCCGTCATAGGCGCGCACGTCGTCCGGGAAAGCCGTGCAGCAGGACGACCGGCGGACCTGCTGCCGGCCGCTTTCCTCGTAGGCGATTTCGAGTGTCGGAGTGCGGACGGTTTTCATGGCCTAGCTCTCGACCTCCCTGCTCTCAGGGAGAAAAATCGAATCCACGCTCGAAATCACCTGGTTCAAGGCCGATAACCCTTCTGTATCAACAGCTTAAGGATTTGACTCAAGTTGACCCAGCAGGGAGCCAAATCGGCCCCTGAGGGAGGCAGCAGGGAGAGGAAACTGGGCTGAGCATCCCTCGCCGACACCCTGATGCTGACCCGCATCATACGCCTGCGAATTTGGCGCCGAAATGGCGGTCCTTGCCCGCGACCTTGGCACAGAAGTTGCTCATTTCGAAAGCGAACGGCTCAGCGGAGGGAACGTCATGTGTGTCGCCCGCGCGCTCGCCATGCGCCCCGCGGTATTGCTGATGGACGAGCCCTTCGCCTCGCTCGACGTGCAGACCCGGGCGAAGATGCAGGGATTTCTGCTCGACGTCTGGCAGGAGAGCGGCGCGTCGGTGATCTTCGTGACCCATCACATCGACGAGGCCATGGCATTGGCCGACCGCGTCGTCGTGCTGACCGCGCGTCCCGGGCGGATCAAGGAGATCGTCGCGATCGATCGGCCCCGCCCCCGCGACCCGTTCGCGCCGGAAGCGGTCGCGCTCAAGCGGAACCTGACCGAGCTGTTGAGCGCCGAAGTCGACCGCGCCTTCGCCGAGCAGGAAGATGTCGCGACCGCCGCGTAAGAGACACCCTCACCCGCCTCCTGCGTCGGCACCCCCCCGCGATGCGGGCGAGGGGCTGGCAAGCCGACAAATCTCAAGAGCCCCTCTCCCGGCAATGCGGGAGAGGGGGGACATCAGCGCGGAGCGCTGGGTGGGTGAGGGTTGCGCCCGCGGCTCGGCATTCGCAATCCGTTATGATTGCATTTTCTGGGAGAGAAACACGTGCCCGCCAGCATCATCCGCGCCCGCACCATCGTTACCGAGCCCGCCGACCGCCGCCATTGGCATCAGATCGAAGACGGCGCGGTGCTGCAGCGCGACGGCGTCATCGCCGAGATCGGCCCCGCTGCCGAGCTGATCGCGAAACACCCGGGGGTCCCGGTGCTCGGCACCGGCCGTCAGGTGCTGCTGCCGGGCTTTGTCAACGCTCACCACCATATCGGCCTGACCCCGGTGCAGCTCGGCTCACCCGACATGCCGCTCGAGCTGTGGTTCGTGACCCGGCTGGTGATGCGGCGGGTCGATCTCTATCTCGACACGCTCTATTCCGCCTTCGAGATGATCGCCTCCGGGCATCACCACCGTGCAGCATCTGCACGGCTGGCTGCCGGGCGACCTCGCCGCGGTCGAGGCCGGCGCCGGCGAGGTGATCCGCGCCTACGAAGACATCGGCATGCGCGTCTCCTATTCCTTCGCGTTGCGCGACCAGAACCGGCTCGTCTATCAGGACGACAAGGAGTTTACCGCGAGCCTGCCGGCCGAGCTGCAGCCGGCATTGCAGCGCCATTTCGCGCGCTTCGGGCTGTCAGCTTGGCCGATTACGGCCCGTTGTTCGAGCATCTCCATGCCAAGCACCACAAGAAGGAGCGGGTCAAGATCCAGCTGGCGCCGGCCAACCTGCACTGGTGTTCGGATACAGCACTCGAGATGCTCGCAGATCTCTCGGCGCGCTACGAGGCGCCGATGCACATGCATCTCGTCGAGACCGCCTATCAGAAGGAATATGCGCGGCGCCGCGGCGGCGGCACCGCACTCGACTATATCGACCGCTTTGGTTTCCTGGGGCCGCGGCTGACATTGGGCCACGGGGTCTGGCTCAACGAGGCCGATCTCGACCGCGTCGCCGCGACCGGCACCCACATCTGCCATAACTGCAGCTCGAATTTTCGATTGCGCAGCGGGGTGGCACCACTGAACGCATTCGAAAAGCGCGGCATCAACACCGCGATCGGCCTCGACGAGGCCGGGCATCAACGACGATCGCGACATGCTGCAGGAGATGCGCATGGTATTGCGTGCGCACCGGGTGCCGGGGATGGCGGACGAAGACGTCCCGAGCACCGGCCAGGTCTTGCGCATGGCGACCGTCGGCGGTGCCGCGACCACCCCCTATGGCGGCCGTATCGGCACCCTCGCGGTCGGCAAGGCCGCCGATCTCGTGCTGATCGACTGGGACAAGCTCGCCTATCCCTATCTCGACCCGGAGACCCCGGTTCTCGACGCCGTCATCCAGCGCGCCAAGAGCGACGGCGTCGACCTCGTCATGGTGGCGGGCGAGGTCGTCTACGAGGACGGACGGTTCACCCGCGTCGACCGCGACGCGGCATTGCGCGAACTCCACGCATCATTGCAGCATGCGCTCGGCGACGACGAGATCGAGCGGCGCAAACTGTCGAAGGCGCTGCTGCCCCATGTCCGGCGTTTCTACGCCGGCTATTTCGACCCCGAAGCGCACGTGCCTTACTACCGTCCAAGCTCGCGGGCCTGAGAGATCTAAAAAAGCCATCGCTTCCGGCCACCGTCTCCGCTTTGCGCCGCTGAGGCTCATCCCCCCTTGTTTCCAGACGGGGCGCTGCCGCTGACGTATTTGTGGAGGACGCTCGCAATCAGGCTTTGATAGGGAAGCCCTTCTTCCGCAGCGCGCCTTTTGAGCATTTCAAGGTCGGCGGTCGAGAGGCGGATGTTAACGCGCGCATCCTTGCGCATGTAGCGCCTGGCTGCATGTACTGCGGTCTGCTTCGCCTCTTGCTGGTCCTTCACGGGCCTGAATTCGCCGCGCTCATATGCGGTGATCAGGTCTCTTTCCTCGTCATCATGAAATCCGCGTTTTTTCATGCGGGCTCCCCTCTTCGTACGTTTCCTGGTCGCCTTTCGGCTCGGATAGATGGTTTTCAGAAACAGGGCCCGTCCTTCCCTGACCACCGGCACGACGTGCATATAACCGTCCACGTCAACCTCGTACAGGAGCTGGTTCGGGTACACGTCGGCCTTGCCGGGTGCTCGAGCACCTGAATGAGGTTGCCACCTTCGATCAGGGCGATGATTTGCTCAAAGCTGATCCCGCGCTCCCGGATGAGCCAGGTGTTCTTCTGCGGATCAAAGGCGTAATCCCATTCTCCCATCTATAATAAATTGTATGACAATGTGTGCCTATCGTCCACAAGGTTATCGGGGACCACGCCAAGCGATGAGGCCAGGAACCTTGCGGTATGCGCGCCGCGGCGACGGCACGGCACTCGACTATATCGACCGCTTTGGTTTCCTGGGGCCGCGGCTGACATTGGGCCACGGGGTGTGGCTCAACGAGGCCGATCTCGATCGCGTCGCCGCGACCGGCACCCACATCTGCCACAACTGCAGCTCGAAATTTTCGATTGCGCAGCGGGGTGGCACCACTGAACGCATTCGAAAAGCGCGGCATCAACACCGCGATCGGCCTCGACGAGGCGGGCATCAACGACGACCGCGACATGCTGCAAGAGATGCGCATGGTATTGCGTGCGCACCGGGTTCCGGGGACGGCGGACGAAGATGTCCCGAGCACCGGCCAGGTGCTGCGCATGGCGACCGTCGGCGGTGCCGCGACCACTCCCTATGGCAGCCGTATCGGCACCTTGGCGGTCGGCAAGGCGGCCGATCTCGTGCTGATCGACGGGGACAAGCTCGCCTACCCCTATCTCGACCCGGAAACCCCGGTTCTCGACGCCGTCATCCAGCGGCGGGCGAAGAGCGACGGTGTCGACCTCGTCATGGTGGCGGGCGAGGTCGTCTACGAGGGCGGGCGTTTCACCCGGGTCGACCGCGACGCGGCATTGCGCGAACTGCACGCATCATTGCAACACTGCGCTCGGCGACGACGAGGTCGAGCGGCGGCAGCTGTCCAAGGCGCTGCTGCCCCATGTCCGGCGGTTTTACGCCGGCTATTTCGATCCTGACGCCCACGCGCCCTACTACCGACCGAGCTCGAGGGTCTGACGCGTCCAACCACGCGCGGCGGATCGACGCACCCGATTCACCTCGATGACCCGATCCGCTCTTATACTTTTCAACAGGCCACGAGTACTTCCGATTCGGAAAAAGAACTTTACGAAGACTTTCCGAAATTTCACATAATGGAGTTTATGCCTCAGAGGGAAATTCCGGGCGCATCATTAGGCTACCAGATGTAGCATCTCTCCGACGGCGCTGCCCACCCGCGCCTATGAGGTGATGGAATGAAACGGCGCCAATTCATAACTCTTCTCGGCGGCATAACGACGTGCCAATTCGCGTCGCGCTCGGCCCAGGCAGAGCCAACGGGGAAGGTCTACCGCCTGGGCTTTCTGATGGGCATGGGACCCCCAACCGCGCTGGATAGCTGCATTCAAGCAAGGACTGCAGGCATTCGGGTGGGTTGAAGATCAGAATATCGTGATCGAGTACCGCTCGGCCAATGGCTACTTTGATCGCCTGCCCGGGCTCTGCGCTGAGCTGGTCAGCCTCCGGGTGGACCTGCTTCTCGCGGTTTCGGCTCCGGAAACGAGCGCAGCTAAGCACTGCACGAGCAGCATACCTATCGTGTTCGCAATCCACGGTGATCCCCTCGGAACTGGCGATGTCCAGAGCCTCGCATACCCTGGCGGAAACATTACCGGCATGTCTCAAACGCAAGGTGACCTGATCCCGAAGCTGCTTGGCCTGCTCAAAGAAGCCGTGCCACAGGCCTCACGGGTGGCAGTGCTGTGGAATTCGACCGTCCAGTCGAAGGCACATGACAGGCAAGAAGCGGAGACGGCCGCCCCTAAGCTGGGCATTGTGCTCAATCTGTACGCAGTCCGCGCTCCTGCCGATTTTGACAGCGCGTTCACCGCCATCAGGCGAGATCGACCGGATGCGCTGCTAGTATTTGGAGACCCACTGGTAGTGCGATTTCGGGCGTCTATCGTGGAATTCGCAGCGGCGGAGCGGCTGCTGGCAATCTACCCTCAACGTGAGTTTGTCGACGCCGGCGGGCTCATGTCATATAGCGCCAATTATTCCGACCTATTTCGGGGAGCGGCGAGGATTGTCGACAAAATCCTCAAGGGTGCCAAGCCCTCGGACATTCCTGTCGAGCAACCTACGAAATTCGAGTTTGTCATCAACCTCAAGACCGCCGAGGCGCTTGGCCTTACCGTGTCGCCATTGTTGCTGGCGCAGGCCGACGACGTGATCGAGTGAATAGGGTTTCCATATAGCCACGTTACGCAGCGCGGTGCGCGCCCCGGACGCCGTTCCACCCCGGACCTGCGTTTCCCGCAGCCGACACAGCCAAACTCTTCAGGCTCGTGACAACAATTCGATGGGCTGACGCATTGGGGCCGGCGCATATCCGGGTCGTTGGTCGTGGCATAGGGCCAATCATCGAATTTTATAAGCCTTTGGTATAGTCCCGTCCCGTCTGCCAGCCGTGCGTCGACTGGTCGTCGTCGTCACGGCTGCGTTCGATCTGTGCGATCTCGGCCATGACGACCCGCAGGCCGAGATCGCCCGGCGATCAGCGAAATAGCGACTCGTGCGAAATTCAAGAATTTTGGTGCGCCGGGAAGACCGGCAAGGAGTAGGGAGTGCAAGTCTCTTACAGTGAAGGTCTAGCGAACCACACTGGCCCCGAGTCATGCGTCGGTATCCGCGAGGATGCCGGCGAAGCGTTGACAGGGGAGCACATAGGCCAGCCATCGAGCCGCGAAAGCTTGATATTTCCGGACGCCGACGTGGTCGAAATCACGGAAGGCAATATGGGGAGCGCGATAACGCGAGCGCCTGCCCAGTCCAGCGTGGTCGAAGAACCTGAGCATGTGGAAGCTCTTTGCACGGGAACCGGGAGGCCTCGGGTTTGGCCGGCGGATGGACACCGCCGGTCCGCGTCGGGAAGACGAGGAGTCGTAGCCGACGATATACGGACCCGAGGAGTTTGATTCCGTTATAGTGGCTGTGAAGCCGACGAACAAAGCGGAGCAATCCGTCGCGGAGCCGGTGGAGCCAAGGACGGAAACCAAGCGGAACGCGGATCAGCAAAGCACGCGCCGGGCGCAGGACCGGGTAAGCGTGTCACAGGCGCTGGAACGCGTACGGCAAGTCGCAAGGCGAAGGGAAAAAGGAGCGGTTCACGTCGCTCTTGCACCATGTCGATCCTGCCATGTTGAGAACGGCGTTCTACGCGATGAAGCGTGACGCCGCGCCCGGCGTGGATGGCATGACGTGGGAGCACCTACGCAAAGGGACCTCGATCGTAGGATCGAGACTTTGCACGCGCGGGTCCAAGCAGGAACGTACCGGGCGCTACCGTCCCGTCGGAGCTACATTCCGAAGGAGGATGGAAGCAAGCGCCCGCTCGCGGTCGCGGCGCTCGAAGACAAAATCGTCCAGAGAGCCGTG
>CAVZDM010000008.1:0-41732 GCA_963773955.1 uncultured Acidobacteriaceae bacterium
CGCAAAATATGCTGGCCGCGTGAGGACGGCTATCTGCCCCTGCCGTGAGATTGCTAGCAGCAGGGCCCCGCCCAGGCCCGCCGGCGTTGATGCCGGATAGTCCTCACGGATGCTGTATGTGTCGGGCATGGCTCCGCCGAACTTCGCGCTGTAGAAGACAGTCTTCGTATCGGGCGTAAAGCGGCCTCGAATGACTTCGCCGCGATGGTATGACACCCGGGTGAACGTCGGCGGCGGAGCGGCCGCAGGGCGCGAATACCAGGCGATGGCGGCTCCCAATGCGAGGCCGACGACGAGAGCGACGGCTGCGGCCGCAACGGCAAGTCGCGACCAGCGGATCTTCTCGGCTCCGCCTGCGATCGCAGCGTTCGCTGCCGTCTTCGAAGTCGTGCCACTCAGAGCTTCTAGCGCGAACGCAAGGTCCTTGGCGGATTGGAAGCGCTGCTCCGGTTGCTTCTCCAGGCAGCGGCGCACAATGCGCTCCAGTCCCGGCGAGACCGGATGATTCATCTCACTGAACTCCGGCGAGTCGTCTTTCAGGATTGCAGTCATCGTCTCCGCCGCGGTATCGCGACGGAAGGCGCGCTTGCCGGAGAGCATCTCGTAGAGCACTGCGCCAAAAGCAAAAATATCGGTGCGCGAATCGACGGCCGAACCGCGCACCTGCTCCGGCGCCATATAACCCGCGGTGCCCATCACCATTCCGGCTTCGGTCGGCGAACTCGTCATGGTCAATCCATCGGATTGAGCCTTTGGCCCGCTGGCATGCGGCGCCAGTTTCGCCAAACCGAAGTCGAGGATCTTTACCCGGCCTTCGCGGGTGATAAAAACGTTCTCCGGCTTCAAATCGCGATGGATGATGCCCTTGTCGTGGGCTGCGGCTAGTCCCTGCGCGATCTGCGCCGCATAATCGGCGGCCTTGCGCGGCGGCACCGGGCCGTGCTCGAGTTCGGCGCGCAAGCTGCTACCCTCCAGAAGTTCAGAAACAATGAAAGGCGAGCCCTCTTGCTCCCCGATATCGTGAATGGCCAGGATGTTGGGATGATTGAGGGCGGCGACAGCGCGCGCCTCCTGCTCAAAGCGGTGCAGCCGGTCCACGTCGCGGGCAAACGATTCGGGCAGCACTTTCAAAGCGACGTCGCGTCCCAGGCGTGAGTCGCGCGCCCGATAGACTTCGCCCATGCCGCCCGCGCCCAGCGGCGCAACGACTTGGTAGGGGCCGAGCCTGGTGCCAGAGGTTAGGGTCATGCGTGCGCGTAATTATAGCCTGCGCGGCTGGTTGCGGAAGACGGGATGATTCTTGCGCTATACTCCAAAGAAATTCAGCCGCTTACAGGTTGAGGACTCGTCTGCATGGCCGTTGGCGTTCGCACTCAGGATCTACGCAAAGTCTATAGCTCTTCTCCGCCGTTAGGCGCGGCCGGCGGTTTTGTGGCGCGCGCCGATGCGAGAGGCGGGAAGCAGCCGAAGACCCAGATTCCGGCCCTCGACGGAATTTCGCTCGAGATTCTTCCCGGGGAGATTTTCGGCCTTCTCGGCCCCAACGGCGCGGGCAAATCCACCACGGTCGGAGTGTTGACTACTCGCGTCCGCCCGACGTCCGGCCAAGCCTGGATTGGCGAGCACGATGTGTGGAAAGAACAGGCGCGGGTCAAGCACCTGATCGGCGTGGTGCCGCAGCGTCCCAATCTGGATTTTTCTTTGACGGCCCGCGAGATCCTCATTTTCCATGCAGCCTACTTCGGATTTGGCTCCAGGCTAAGAAATGAACGCGCCGACGAATTGCTTGAGAAGTTCAAGCTCACCGAGCGTGCAACTCAAATGGTGCGCGGCTTTTCCGGAGGCATGATGCAGCGCCTCTCCATTGCTCGCGCCATGATGCACGATCCGCAAGTTCTGTTTCTCGACGAACCGAGCGCCGGTCTCGACCCTCAAACCCGGATTCTTTTGTGGGAGATCATTCGCGAATATCATCAGGCGGGAAAAACCGTCCTGCTGACCACCCATAACATGGAAGAGGCCGACGCGCTGTGCCAGCGTTTGGCCATCATCGACCACGGTCATGTGATTGCCCAGGGTACCCCGGAGCAGTTGAAGGCATCGATTCCTGGAGGATTCCTGCTGCGCCTTCGTTTCGGGAATCGGACAGCGGATCTGCTGCAGCGTTTACAGTCGTTGGCGGGCGTGCGCGAGGTGCGAGCTTCGGACGGCGCAGACAGCACCGGCGCCGACGTGTATGCGGATCGCGGCGGTTCTCTCATTCCCGAAATTGCGACGCTGGCTGCGAATTCGGGCGCGGAATTGTCGGACGTTCACATTTCCGAGCCGAGTTTAGAAAATCTCTTCCTGCACCATACCGGAAGGAGCCTGCGCGATTGAACTGGAAAACATTTTTCGCGATGTTGGCGCGCGACGCTCACGTAGCGCGGCGTAATGCGATTCAACTCCTTCTGCAGACCTTTCTGCAGCCGTTGCTTTTTGTTTTCATTTTCGGCCGCGTGATGGTCGGCAGCGGTTATATGCCGGCGGCTTACAAAAGCCTTCTGCTGCCCGGCATTATCGCGATCAGCATGGTCTTCACCGGAATTTGGGCGGTGGCCATGCCGCTCATCGCCGAGTTTCAGTGGACCCGCGAAATCGAAGACCGCCTGCTCGCCCCGATCGACGTTGCCTGGATTGCGATCGAGAAAGTCATCGCCGGAATGCTGCAAGCGGTGGTCGCGGGCCTGATGGTGATCCCGCTAGCCTGGCTCGTGCTTCGACCCGGAGTCGACATCAGTATTCACGCGCCGTTGACTTTCGCCGTGATCATTGTGCTGGTAGCGACCTTCTCCGCATGCGGAGGACTGGCCCTGGGGTGCAGCATCAATCAGCAACATATTGGGCTGATGTTCGGCATGGTAATTACCCCCATGATTTTCTTTGGGTGCACTTATTATCCCTGGAGCGCTCTGAAAATTTTTCCCATCCTGCAAAAAGTTGTGCTCATCAACCCGCTGGTGTACGCCAGCGAAGGACTGCGCGCCACTCTGGTTCCGCAGTTCCCGCATTTATCAATCACGGCTGTGCTCATTGCGCTGCTTTTCTTTGACGTTCTGCTGCTGGTTGTGGGACTACGACAGTTCGAAAATAAGGCGGTGAGTTAGATATGCCCCCACAGTAAGATTCGCCCCCAACGATCGGCCAAACCATCTCGCGACTGCCCCAGCTCCAACAATTCGCAGCGCACCGACCCTCAAAAACGATAATTATCCACAGGTCTAGGTGCTCGCAAAGCATCGATTGGGCATATACTTCGCCACGCGCGGAAGTATGCGCAAAGGAGACTCCCCCGTGAACAAAGCACTGGAAGTCCTGCTAACCGTTGTGGCACTGGCTGGGTTGTACGGCGCAATCTTGACGAGCGCCTCGCCGCCTCGCATTTCTGCCACTGGCAATTCTGCCAAAAGAGCAGAACAGGCTGTGGTCGTTGCCGATGGTAGCGACCCGATGCCATTGTGCCGGGGCAAAGGCTGCGGCAAATAAGTACAGGTAAGCCGAATTCATAAATCGACACCAGGCCGCCCAAAATAAGTGTTGCGGAGCGGTCGAGGGATAGGTATGCTTCCGAGCACTACGTGTACGTGATGCGATGAACTGGCTAACGTATGTGAACTGGCTCGCCGGTCCGCTCTTGCAGATCACCCTGCTGATCTTCATGGTTCGCCGCCAGGTCCGCGGAGTGTTTCCCCGATTCTTTTCCTACATCCTGTTTCAGACCCTCAAGTCGGCGTGTTTGTTTGTCGTGTACAGGTATTTCCCCGAGAACTACTTCGACGCTTACTGGGCCGGAAACGCCCTCAGCGTGATCTTTACGGTCGCGGTGATGGACGAAATATTGCACAGTCTCTTCAGGGAGTATGGAGGTATTCAGAGTTTGGGAACCACCATATTCCGATGGTCGTGCGGGCTGCTCCTTCTGCTTGCAATTTTGGGTGCGTGGTCGAGTAGCGAAGCGGGTGGAGACAGGGTCGTAGCGGCGGTGTTTTCCTTTGATCGCAGCGTACGCCTGATGCAGGTTGGGCTCTTCCTGCTTTTGATGCTTCTTTGCCGTATTTTCAGAAATTGCTCTCGCCAACAGGTGTTCGGCATAGCGCTGGGATTCGGAGTCTTTGCCAGCGTTGAGCTAATCCTGGTTAGTTTTGTGATGTGGTATGGCGACGGTCAAGCCGCGATTATCAGTCTACTGAAGGGCACAACGTACAACGCCGTCACTCTTATCTGGATCGGCTATCTGAAACAGCAGCCGCAACTGGTGCCAAAGGTTGAGGCAGCCAGGACCGCGAACACCCTCGCGATGGCATTGTCCACCTCAACCCCGGTGTCGGATCCTGACGCAAGCTTTATGCTGAGGGTAGAGCAGGCTGTGGACCGGGTCTTGTCGCGCAGCGATTGGCCGAGACCAGATGTGCAGGGATCTCGGATCGTCAGCCGCAAACCCAATCCGGAAGAGAGTAATTGAACCCAATCCCGCCGGTGCGCGTAATGATGAAGTCCACGGCAAACCAACTACGTACTGCGGCGAACTGGCCTCCGGAGGAAGGCCAAGTCATTTCGTTAAAATCTTCCACCGAACCCGAAACGGCTATTCTCAAAGAAGTGCGTTGGGGTTTGGTCTGGCGAGATTTCATTCTTGAGGACGGACGAGTGATACCAGAGCACAGGATCTCGGGCTGTCCCCAGCCCCAGGCGTGGCGCAAAATCAGTGACGTCACTGACCAGGAGCGAGAGGAGTGTGAGGAGCGGCTCCTTTCGATGGCCGGGGCCGGGATGGATCCTCGCAAACGGGACCAATCTTTCTGGGCCGAGCTGAACCAGTATCTGGCATACACATACCTCAGGTTCAAGCCGACAGGGTCCAAAATTCAAGACCAAGACCAAGACGGGAACAAAGAACGATGACGAACTGACCCGGAGCAGCAGTCTCAGGTCGAGTGAATGAAACGAGGTTTGGCACTGTGAGTCGATCCGATGATGAACGCGACGAGCTGCAGGCGTGGAGAGTGCTCTCCGAAGCTGGTCTGGTAGAAATACGACTCGACGAATTCGCGGAAAGAATCAGAGACGTCAAACGTATCGTCACCGGACGCCTTCGTGAATTGCTGGATTTCAACAACGGCGTTCAGGAACGTGAATCTGCGGCCTACTCGCTGGGTACGCTAAAGGGATTAGAGTTGAAGGTGCTGGCGAATGCTCCGAAGCCGCCCGACGTATCGAAAATATGATTTTGTTCAAGCAGGTAAAACCCAGCCGTCGTCCGGAGCTTCACGCTTCTCCAACTACTGATGCTGCCGCGCGATTTTCCACGCTGAAAACACTTCCGTGCTTGCAGGGCGTAAAACTGCGACACGATCAAGGAACAATCCCCCTCCGTTTCCGCCGGTAAGGAGGTCACTATGGTCAGCGATGGTCCGAAGAAGCGGCCCGAGAAAAATTGGGAAGAACTCGTCGCTGCAGCGTCGATGGAAACCGACCCCGAAAAACTCGCAACCATGTTGGAGGAGATCTTTGCTGCTCTCGAAGAGCGTGAACGAACCCTGTCCCTGCGACAAGATACATCTGGCTTCTGAAAACGGCGACATTCCCGGTCTTTGGAGGGTCGCCCGCTCGCACCCACGAGTTCCGCGTTGCACGGAACACGCGTAAACATTGGAGACTGTGGTGCCCGGAGACGGAATCGAACCGTCACGTCCTGTTACGGACCCGGGATTTTAAGTCCCGTGCGTCTGCCAGTTTCGCCATCCGGGCGCTGCAAGGCTAGATTATTCTACGCCGAAGGCTGAAACAGGAGAGATTCCACGAGACGGAAATACTGCGTGCGGCTTCAGTCCGCCGATACGGACGCTGGCCTTCCGACCAGCGCGGGCGCCGTCAGAAGTTCGGCCGCTTCCGCAGGAGCCTCCAGCCATTTGCGCACCGCCGGCAACGTGCGGCGCATGGCCAGTTCGCCGACGCGGATTAATTCGTCGGCACGTTTGAAGTCGTCATAGTCGAAACCGGCAACATCGGGCTCGATCACGAGATCGGCGGCGTTTCTCCACACCGAACTCATCATCTCCTGTGCGATGGCAAACGATTGCCCGATCACGTCAAAGTAATGCCGGGGCGCGCTCGTCTTCGACCACTGCCCTTTCAGGCTCACGGCCAGCACGCGTTCGGCGCCCATTTCGCGCAGAGGAACCGTCGGCACGGGATAGGAGAGCATGCCATCCACCAGAAAGCGCCCGCGAATCTCTACCGGCAAGAACATCCCCGGATAAGCGCAACTCGCCCGCACCGGATCGATGATCGAACCGGAGGTAAACACCGTTCCCTTCCCGGTGTTGAAGTCGGTGGCGGTCACACCCAGAGGAATACGTAGTTCTTCAAATGTCTGCACCTTCAAGGTGCGCTTGAGAAACGTGGCCATGCGGTCGTTGTTGGCAAAGCCGTAGCGCGAGAGCGTCCAGCGCGCGAAGGTGGCGAAGCGAACCTGATGGGCGATGTCTTCCAGTTCCGCGATGGTGAGTCCGCTGCAATACGCGGCGCCCATGATTGCGCCGACACTGGTCCCGGCAATCATGCGAACCGGAATGCCTTCTTTTTCGAGAACTTTGAGCACCCCAATGTGGGCAATGCCGCGGGCAAATCCTCCGCCCAAGGCGACACCGATTGCGGGCATGCGCTTCGGTTCAGGCGGGCTCGACCGGCGGGACAGGCTGCGGCTGAAGGCTTGTACAGACCGGAGAACCTTGCCCAAGCTTTGCATTGGAGCCCCACACTCCTGGTTTGCCGAGGTCGCAAACCTTACTTATATATATGTAAGATGCCACTTGCCGTCTGGAGGTACAAGCCACCTTGGTGCTATGGATAGTTACAGGAGAGTACATGGCGAGTTACCTTGAACGTAGGCACAGTTAGCTAACTCGTTTATCTTCATCATTTGGCGTTCTTGAGGACGGTGCGAATCGGTCGGCTGCTAGGCTTGGGGGCAAGGCAGCGATAGAATCCAGACTTTGCGAAACAGCACAAGGGCTGAACAGCAAGCACCCGGCAACAGGGAGGCAGGTAACGATGGCAAGCTACATCGGCGCCATTGATCAGGGCACGACCAGCTCGCGCTTCATCGTGTTCGATCGTTCCGGACGCATCGTGAGCACGGCTCAAAGAGAACACAAACAGATCTATCCCAAGCCGGGATGGGTGGAACACGATCCCGAAGAGATTTTGCGGCGCACGGATGAGGTCATCGCGGAAGCAATGCAAGCTCGCGGCCTGCGGCCGGAAGACCTGGCGGCGATTGGAATCACCAACCAGCGCGAAACTACTGTGGTCTGGCACAAAAAAAGTGGAAAGCCCGTTTGCAACGCGATTGTCTGGCAGGACACGCGCGTGGCTCCCGCAGTCGCCGAGTTTGCCGCGCGCGGCAGACAGGATCGCTATCGTCCAAGAACTGGCCTTCCGCTCGCCACTTATTTCAGCGGCCTGAAGATTCGCTGGATTCTCGAAAACGTCGCGGGGGCGCGCGCGCAAGCCGAAGCCGGCGATCTGCTGTTTGGCAATATCGACACTTTCCTCATCTGGCACCTCACCGGTGGAGCGCAGGGCGGAGTCCACGTAACCGACGTGACCAATGCCAGCCGCACCCAACTGATGAACCTCAACACCCTGCAGTGGGATCGGGAAATTTTGCAAGACTTCGGCATTCCGCCGGAAATGCTGCCGAAGATTGTTTCCAGCAGCGAGGTCTATGGAACGGCGCGCCACCCGGCCGTTGCGGGCGTTGCCATCGCTGGCGATCTGGGCGATCAGCAAGCCGCGCTGGTTGGCCAGGCTTGCTTCACGCCAGGAGAAGCGAAGAATACTTACGGCACCGGTTGCTTCATGCTGATGAACACCGGCGAAAAGGCAGTCCTCTCGAACTTCGGACTGCTGACTACGCTGGCATATAAATTCGGCGCGAAGCCGGCATGCTATGCGCTCGAAGGAAGCGTCGCGATCACCGGCGCCCTGGTGCAATGGGTCCGCGACAATCTCGGGCTCATTGAAAAGAGTTCCGACATCGAGGCACTCGCCCGCACCGTAAGTGACAACGGCGGCGTTTATTTCGTTCCTGCTTTCTCGGGCTTATACGCACCGTATTGGAAGGATGACGCGCGCGGCGTGATTGCCGGCTTGACGCGCTTCGTGAACAAAGGCCACATCGCCCGCGCCGTGCTCGAGGCCACCGCGTTCCAGGTCCGCGAAGTGGTCGACGCCATGGCCAGTTCCGAAGACTCTGGCATTCGTCTTGATGTCCTGCGGGCCGACGGTGGTATGGTCGTAAACGATCTGCTGATGCAATTCCAGTCCGACATTCTGGCGAAGCCGGTCGTTCGTCCGATGGTGAAAGAGACCACTGCCCTGGGCGCTGCCTATGCCGCCGGACTCGCGGTCGGCTATTTCCGCGATACGGATGAGCTCGTCGCCAACTGGGCAGTCGATAAACGGTGGGAGCCGGCGATGGAGGAAGAGACTCGTGAACGCCTTTATCGCTTCTGGAAAAAGGCAGTGACGCGCTCCTTTGACTGGGTGGAATCGCCGTAGGGCTTGGCAGCACGCTTTTGACAAGGGGAAACAATGTTAGGGGCGAAAAAAAAGCTAGCGAGACTGACGATTCGGCTCCTAGGTGTGCTAATCGGTGTCCTTCTGATTTTTCTGCTTCTAGTTCCCCTACTTGGACCGGGTTGGCATCTGCTTCACGGAAATTTTTTCTCCTACGGTGGTTGGAGGATCCCTGTCCCAAAAGGGTTTTTTGTCCAGCAGTCTTCAGAAGGCCCTATCTTGTGGAAGTACACGTTCGGTATTCCATTTCTCGATGTGCCCTATGGGCACATCAGTGTCTATGGTCCCAGCAGCCTCAGCCCAGCCCGAAGACCATTTGAGTACGATAGGGACTATTCTCGGTTTGAAAGTGCTGTCACCGAAGAAGCCCACCAATCTGGGTATCGGTTTGAATCGAAACGCACGATTCCAGTTGGCGAAAACTCCGGTTATTGCCTGGAGTTCACACGCTCCGCGGGCCTCCAACACTCAATCCTAGGCCGATCACGATTGAGGTGTGATGTAGAGGGCAGCGCCGTAGTTCTCTATTACGAGGGCGATCCTGCATATGTTTCCGACGTCTTCGCGATGCTTCGTGGAATGTCTCTCGAAAACCAGACTTCCCGCCCTTAACCTTCTTGTCGAGCGTAAGGTTCCCGGGTATTGCTTAGGATTTCGCCTATGAATCGAACCGAAATGTGGCGTCGCGTCGACGCGCATCCCATGACGTGGGACATGATCGTCGTGGGCGGCGGCGCCACCGGCGTAGGTGTGGCTATTGATGCGGCGTCACGCGGCTACGATGTGCTGCTGCTCGAGCAGAGCGACTTCGGCAAAGGCACCTCCAGCCGCAGCACAAAGCTGGCTCATGGCGGCGTGCGCTATCTGGAGCAGGGCAACATTGGTCTGGTCATGGAAGCGCTCAAAGAGCGCGGACTCCTTCTGCAAAACGCGCCTCACATCGTGCACGATCTCGCGTTCGTGGTGCCGAACTACGATTGGTGGGAGGCTCCATTCTACGGCCTCGGCCTGAAGCTGTATCAGTTGCTGGCCGGCAAATACGGATTTGGCATCTCGCGCATTCTTTCTCGCGAGGAAACGCTCGAACATCTGCCAACATTGAAGACCGAGGGCCTGCGCGGCGGCGCAGTTTATTACGATGGACAATTCGACGACGCGCGGCTGCTCATCCACATGGCGGCCACCGCGTTCGAGCAGGGCGCCATGTTGCTGAACTATGTGGAAGTCACGGGACTGACGAAAGACGCGCAGGGGTTTGTAGACGGCGTCAGCGCGCGCGATGTGGAAACTGGCAACGAATTTCATGCCGCCGCCAAGGTTGTGGTCAACGCCACCGGCGCTTTCAGCGACCTACTTCGACTCAAGGCGGAGCCTTCCGCCACTCCAATGATCGTCCCCAGCCAGGGCATTCACCTGGTCTTTGCGGCGAGTTTTCTGCAAGGCGACAGCGCGGTCATGGTTCCGCACACCAGCGACGGTCGCGTGTTATTCGCGATTCCGTGGCACGGCCACACGCTGGTCGGAACCACCGACACCCCCGTTGCAGAGGCAACGCTCGAGCCGGTTGCCATGGAGCAGGAGATCGAATTCATCCTTGCGACCGCCGGGCAGTACCTGACGAAAGCACCGACGCGAGACGATGTGCTGAGCGTCTTCGCCGGCATCCGGCCGCTGGTGCGCGCCACGGGCGTTGCCAGTACGGCGGCATTGTCGCGCGATCATGTCATCCACATCGATCGCTCCGGATTGGTCACGGCCTGCGGAGGGAAATGGACGACGTACCGGCATATGGCTGAGGATTGCGTCGACCAGGCGGCAACGCTCGCGCAGTTGCCGGAAAAACCGTGCGTGACGCGCGAACTGCGCATCCACGGCTTCCCCGACGCTGCGAAAGAAGACACTGCCAAAGCAGACGCGGCCAAAGAATTCGGCGCGCTGGCTGTCTATGGTTCGGACGCGGACGAGATTCGCAAGCTCATCGATATTGACCCTCGGCTCAGCGAACCGCTGCATGCGGCGTTGCCCTATGTGAAGGCTGAGGTCGTCTGGGCGGCGCGACACGAAATGGCTCGCACCGTGGAAGACACGCTCGCCAGGCGCACACGGGCGCTCTTCCTGAATGCGCGTGCAGCGCTGGCCATGGCTCCCGCTGTTGCGGACTTGATGGCTTCAGAACTGGGTTGGGACGAGGAGACCCGGGCAAGACAGTTGGCGACGTTTCGTGAGGTTGCTTCGAACTTCACGCTTCGGCCGTAGTACCCGTAGCAGATCGTAGCGCCGGCATCCTGCCGGGCTATCCCGAAGGCGTCACGCCGTCGGCTTGGCGGACGAGGACGGCCGCCGGGACGGTGGCGCTATATCACCCGCACCATTCCATACAACTTTTCGGGAGCTTCCGGGTTCAATAGTATGTAGGGGTGTGATTTTTGGGGAGGAGATCTTGAAAATATCGCGCTTGTTTCGTGAGACAGTCGGTTCATCGTTGGCGGCGAGTGCCGCTGTTTTGTTCTTGGTGGTTGGCTGGGCAGCTTTGGCTTGCGCGCAGAGTGGTGCGATGAGTCCTAATCAAGGCGAATCGGACGGCGTCAGCGCCGGCGGTCAATGGCTGGAGTTCGCCTCCACCGACAAGATGACAGGAGCAAAGAAAGTGCGCTTCGAGCTTCAGTCGAACAATTATTTTAAGGAAGATTCGGAATACAAGCCCCGAGTGAATCTGTATTGCAGTGACGGGAAGCTTAAACTGGCGGACTTCAATCCCGGGGTCAGGCTGGCTCCGCCGAATCGCCCCGGCTTCTGGGGACAACCGCAGTTGGAAGTAGAGGTCCGCGTCAACGATACCCACTACTTCAAAGGATGGAACTGGATGCGCGGCCACTTCCTTTCCATGGACAAAGGCACCGTTCGGGGCATGATCGGGGCTCAGGTTTTTAATGTGAAACTCCCCACGCGGAGTGGCCGGCAAATCGCGGAATTCTCTCCCGGCGGGCTGAATTTCGATCGAATCAAACAGGCCTGCGATCTGACGCCGAAGAAGCCGAGTTCGGACTAGGGCTGTCGTCACGGACCTCGCAAGGCCCGAGGAGGCACGGTGAATATAAATAGAGCATTTACTCCTGTCCTATTGCTTGGGCTTTTTGCGGCCGCACCGTTCATGAAGGCCCAGGAGCAAACCGCTAAACTTGAGGCGTCTGGCGCATATTACTACGCGCGATTTAATGTAAATGCCAGTGCCGTCGGCGGCACACCCTCGGAAACATTCAACGGAAACGGCGGGGGCGGCCAGCTCGAGTACAACGCCAACCACTGGCTCGGTGTAGTGGGAGATATGGCCGGGTACGGTGCGACCGCCACCACAAACGGCGCATTGGTCGGAGGGGCGTTTACCTATCTTGCCGGACCCAGAGTGAACTTCAGGCACGGCAAAGTTACGCCGTTCGCTCAGACCCTGTTCGGAGGCATTCGCACCACCGACGGGATTGGCCGTTCGGGGCCCGAAAATAACCTGGCGATGACGGCAGGCGGCGGAGTTGATTTCAAAGTATCCAGGCACGTCTCCCTTCGTCCCGTGCAAGCCGAGTATTTCATGACGAAATTACCCAACAGTCTCAACAACCGCCAGGACAATTTGCGGCTTGGCGCCGGAGTCGTTTTCCGGCTTGGCCGAGAGTAGTTCGAGCTCAATCCGATCTGCCACTCCTGCATCCGTAGGCCCTCCCGCGAATCCAATAGTGATATCGTTGGACTCGCATCGGGAGGCGCATGAAGATTGGCATCACCTGTTATCCGACCTACGGGGGCAGCGGCGTAGTCGCCACCGAACTGGGGCTGGAGCTGGCTCGCCGCGGCCACGAGATTCATTTCATCTCGTATTCACAGCCCATTCGACTGACCGGTCCGGAACCCAACATTCATTATCATGAGGTTGAGGTCACGCGTTATCCGCTGTTTGAATATCCTCCGTACGATCTGGCGCTGGCGACGCGCATGGCGGAAGTGTCGCAGCTCTACGAACTCGATCTGCTGCACGTGCACTACGCGATTCCGCACTCGGTGAGCGCGATGCTCGCCAAGCAGATGTTGGCGGCGACTCCGCCGCGGAAGCGCCTGCCGTTTGTGACCACCCTGCACGGGACCGATATCACTCTAGTTGGGCTCGACCGTTCGTATCTTCCGATTACGCGTTTTTCCATCGAGCAGAGCGACGGCGTAACGGCAATTTCGCAATATTTACGCAACCGCACGCTGAACATTTTCGACATCAAGAACCATATCGAGGTCATCCCAAACTTCGTCAACTGCGACGAGTATCTGCGCAAGCCGGAATGGATGGAAAAACGCAGCGAATACGTCCGGGACGACGAGCGGCTGCTGGTGCACCTTTCGAACTTCCGGCCGGTGAAGCGCGTCCTCGACGTGATCGAGATTTTTGACCGCGTGCGCAAAAAGATTCCATCCAAACTGTTGCTGATTGGCGACGGGCCCGATCGTTCCCAGGCGGAATGGCTGGCAGTGCAAAAAGGAATTCACGAGCACGTGCTGTTTCTCGGAAAACAGGATCAGATCCGGGAAAAACTAGCCATGTCAGACGTGATGTTGATGCCGAGCGAACTGGAATCGTTTGGACTCGCCGCGCTCGAAGGCATGGCCTGTGAGGTCGTCCCGGTTGCCACCCGAACCGGAGGAGTACCAGAAGTGATCGAGCACGGTGTGACGGGATTTATGGCCGATGTCGGCGACGTGGAGACCATGGCGCGTTATGCCATCGAACTGCTGGGTGATGAATCCGCTCTGCGCGCCATGGGCAAACGGGCGCGCGCCGCCGCCATGGCGAGGTTTTGCTCCAGCAGGATTATTCCGCTTTACGAAGGCTTTTACCGAAAGGTGCTGGAGCAGTCGTCGAAGTCGTCATGAGTTCTTCCGGATTGGGCAGAATCGGCAGCCGCAACCGGATCAGCGTGCCGCCGCCTTCGCGGCTTTCGATCATCATCCTGGCAGCATTGCCGTAAAGCACCTTCAGACGCTCCGCCACATTGGCCATGCCGATTCCCATGCTTCGCAAGCCATCCGCATGGTCGAAATCTCGAACGGACTCTTGGGCCGATTCCATGCCCACGCCGTCATCCTCGACCTCAACCACGAGCCGGGATTTGATGACGCGGCTGCGCAGCGTGATGCTGCCGCCCTCGACTTTGGGAGAAAGTCCGTGCTTGATGCAGTTCTCGACCAGCGGCTGCAGCAGCATGCTGGGAACCATGGCCTCGAGCGACGCCGGATCGAGATCCTTGACGACCTTGAGCTTGTCCCGTCCAAAGCGTACGACTTCAATGTCGAGATAGTTGTCGATGAACTCCACTTCCTCGCGCAGCGGAACGAAGGAATCCGTGCTGTGCAGCAGGCGTCGAAGAATGGTTGCGAGTTTCAGGATCATCTCCCGCGCCGTGTCAGGATCGAAACGCACCAGCGATGAAATGGAATTCAGCGTGTTAAACAGGAAGTGCGGATTGATCTGATTCTGTAAGGCTGCCATGCGCGCTTGCAGCAGCAACCGTTCCTGTTCTTCCAGCTTGATCTGGATGCGAACGCTGTTGAAAATCTTCAGTTCCGTGCCCACCACCATGACCACGGTCAGGTAGATGGCGCTCTCGACTAAATACCCGTTGAGAGTTCCGCCGGGGCCGCTCGTCCACAGACCTGGGCTCTCAAGACTGAAGATGGAATTAGGCCAGAAGCGCCAGATCTCCGTCTGCAGAAAACGCAAGCCGACGATGGTCGCAAAGAAAAAGACCTGCCAATCGAACACGCGCGGACGTGGAAGATTGCGGCGAATCATCCGATAGAGGGTGAGATCGATAAAGGGCGAAAACGACCAGATGTCTTCCTGTTCAGGCGCGAACCGGCGCAACCAGCCCGCGGCAATTCCAGCAAAAACATTCAACGGCATGGCCGCCCACTCGCCGTAAAACGCGGCGGGCAGCGACATCAACGCCCCGCCGACGCCTCCCGACAAGCGTCCGCCAATTACGCCGAGCAGCAGCGCGGTTTCGAGCGACAAGTCGCCGGCCAGGAAGCTCTTGACGCTGCTTCGTATCCAGACGCCGAGCGCGATCGGGATCGCCATCCATAGCGCCAGATAAATCTTGTGCTTGGTCGCGCGCTGTTCACGGAAAATCAGGCTCTTGAATTCTTTGGAGCGCACCAACGCGCTCGACAGGGCCGCAGCCACGCCCAGCTTGATCAGAAGATTGACGAGTATCAGCCGCGGTTCCAGCATCGAATGTTTCAGCCCCGGAGGGGCGACCTAACTTAGCCCAGCGCTTCAGGGCTGGGGAGAACCGACCAAAGATTCAAGTCCCGGAGGGACGGCCGACTTCGTTGCACTCTTTCACGCGCAGCCGCAAGCTCAGTTTCCGATTGTACCCGCTGCCTGCTGCAAAAGCTGCTCGACATTAATATTGACAGTCGAGCCAGCCGGAACGCCGCCCTGAGCAAAATCGCGGCTTCCGCCGCCGCGGCCTCCGACGGACGACAACACTTGCTTGAGCAACGCGCCCATGTCAGCGGCGCCGCCGGGAGTCTGCGCAAACACCAGACCCGGCGGATCGGCGGCGCGGGCCACTAGCGCGATCGCAGGCGTCGCCGTCCGCGTCGCTTTCTGCGCAAACAGTTTGGCGAAAGCGACGTCGCGATCGGAAAACACCCGCACGATGATCTTCCGCCCATTCGTCTCCGGCTGCGAATGCAGAGCGGCCAGGGCCATTACCTCGGCGAGTTCATCGAGCGCATCGTCCTTTTGCTTGCGCAACAGCTTGTTCTCTTCAAGACTCTTGCGGATCTGCTCCGGCACATCCCAAAGCTTCGCCGAGAATAACGCCGCAGCCTCGGTGAGGGTACCGTAGTCGCGCCGCGCCATGCGGACTGCGCGATCGCCGCAGACAAACTCTACGCGCGTCCCCTGCCGCACTTTCTCAGTTTTCCGCAGCAGAATCGACCCGATTTGCCCGCTCGAGCTGACATGAGTTCCGCCGCACGCCGACAGGTCGAAATCCGCGACCTCGACCAGTCGGAGCTCGTCACGCTCCGCCGGAGGCACTTTACGCAGGCCGAGCTTCTCCGCTTCCGCCCGCGAAACATAGCGAATCCGCAGAGGACGGTTCTCAAACACAATCTGATTGGCGCGCTTTTCGGCTCCGGCAATCTGCTCTGAACTTACCGACGGCGCCGCCAGATCGATCGAGCAATAATCTTCTCCCATGTGGAACGAGACGGTCGGCATCTGGTAAAGCTCGACAAAAGCCGCCGAGAGAACATGCTGTCCAGAGTGTTGCTGCATGTGGTCGCGACGGCGTTCGGGATCGATGCTGCCGCGTACACGAATGCCGACCGCCGGCAACTTCGCCGGGGCTTGCAGGTAGTGCAGAACCCTGCCGTCCTCCGCATCCGCAACTTCCACGACACACAGGCGCTCGGCGCCTTCGATCGTCAGCCATCCGGTGTCGTGCACCTGACCGCCGCTGGTGGGATAGAACGCGGTCTCGCGCAGGATGACGGCCGGGCGCGATTGCTCGGGCGTAGGAGGCGTAACGTCCTCGATCACCGAATCGAATTCGTGAATTTCAGAACTGTCGTAGTAAAGACGCTTGGTCATGAACTTTGTCAGTGGAGAGCCGGGCGCCCCGCCCGGCCACCACAAATCTGGACAAGCAAGACACCGCAGAAAAACAAATAGCCAGGCACCGGCGCTCCACTGCACACGAAAGAGCCCGTTACCGTTGCTTCCTTCCGGACCTGGCGGGGTTGGCGGGAAAACGTCGCGCGGAACCGATGCCTGACCCTACATCTTAACAAGAGATCAGCGGAAACAGGAATGGCCGCAGATTCCGCCAGTGGAAAACGCCTCGTGGTAGAGACGCGGCTGGCCGCGTCTTGGCACCGGCAACATTCTGGAGCATTTCGATTATCATCACGCTATGTCCGACTCAGAATGCCCCGCCTACCAACGACTAAAAGATCGTGAGACCCGCGCCCACTCGGCCTGGACTTCCTTTCTCTACCGCAATGAAGTTAAGCCGAAACTTTCGGAAAAGGCAAAGCGCAAGCATCAGAAAGAAGAAATGGAAGCGTACGAGCAAGCTCACAAGGCGCGCCTGGCTCACGTGAAGATTTGTCCCATCTGCATGTCTAACGCGTAAAGATGCCTGTGTAACTTTTCCTGCAACTTCTGCAGCCGCTGTGATTAAATCTCTTTTTCCCGAAGCTTATGAAAATTCCCAACCTTATGAAAATCATTCCTCTGGTGCTGCTTTTTGCCACGGCACTAACGGCCGCGGCGCAATCGAAACCGAACTACGAGGTCTACGCAATCCGCTACGCGACCATACCCGACTTCCCCGTTGCGGAATTGGTGGCGGGCGCCGAACCAGCGCGCAGGATCGATATCGCCATGATGATCTGGCTCGTCCGGGGCAACGGCCGCAATATTCTTGTCGACTCCGGGTTCTATCACGATCGCTTCTTCAAAGACTGGCATGTGACCGACTTCACCAAGCCTTCCGACACGCTGAAGCGAGTTGGGCTGAAGCCCGAGGACATCACCGACGTCATCATCACCCACATGCACTGGGACCACGCCGACGGCATGGATCTCTTCCCGAACGCCCGCATCTGGATTCAGAAAGACGAACTGCAGTACTATGCCGGAGAAGCGTGGCAGTCGAAGGATACTCACGGTGGCATCGATGAGGAGGACGTGCTCACCCTGGTAAAACTAAACACGCAGGGGCGGGTGGGTCTGGTGAATGGCGATGCTCAGGAGATTCTTCCCGGCGTAACCTGCTACACCGGAGGCAAACATACTTATCAATCGCAATACGTAGGCGTGCAAACCGCCGCCGGAACCGTCGTGCTGGCCAGCGACAACATGTACCTGTATGAGAATCTGGAACGGCATGCGCCGATCGCGGCTACGCTCGATGCCGCATCGAATCTACGGGCCCAGGATCGCATGAAGCAAATCGCCGCCCGCCCCGGCCTTATCATTCCCGGGCACGATCCGGCGGTTTTCACCAAGTTCCCCAATCCCGTGCCCGGAGTAGCCGAAATCCGCTGAGCCTCCAAACCGCCTCAGCGCACGACCAGCACTTCGCGGATGGCATCGCGCGCCAGAAAAAACTTGATCGAGGCGAAATCGCGAAAAAGATTTTCAATGTGCCGGTTGTTGAATACGCGCTGCAGGCGCGGGGAGCGCTTGTCGGACTCGGGGCGGCCGGGCGGCGCGAACTTCACTTCTTGCATCTCCAGCATGTCGGTGGCGGTCACGTGATAGCGGTAGCAGATTGAGTCCGGGCCCGCGTCGCGGGTATGAAAGAAGGCCAGCAGCAATCCGCCCGGCTTCAGCACCGACCACAGGCGGTCGATGGTCGGCTTTACCAGGCTCTCTTCCATATAATCCGGCAGATTCCAGCACAGCACTATATCGAACTGAGCGTTCTCGTACACCAGGTTCTCTTCCAGAAACTTCTTGCTGTCGAGAACCGGGTTCCCCGCGCTGTCCTGAATGCGCAGGGCCGGGTCGAGTGACGACCGCAACAAATCTTCGCTGTAATTCTTGTGTCCCCTGCCGGTGAAAAAACAGATGTTGCTCGGCGAGGTCGAGCCCAGGTCGAGCACGCAGAGCGCGTCTCCGGAATCGGAACTGGAATTCAGCAGCCGCGAAATCTCCCCCATGCCGCTCGACCGGCGGGTTAGCTTCTGCGGAGTTGCCGGACCCGCAGTCTGGTTCGAGGAGCTCCTGAAGAATCTCATTAGGTTGTCAGAAACAGATGCCATGTCCAATGATGTTTACGCAACCACCGGTGCTCAACGACCCGTGCACAATGGCCCGTGCACCGGTTCGCGCCATCAGCCCGCTATTTTACTAAGACGTGGGCCCAGCCTTTCCGCCCTCTTTCTGAATATCGACCTTCCCTTTCAGGAACGCACCCTCTTCAATGGCGATGCGCTGCGTGGTCACATCGCCAGTTACCACCGCCGACTTTCGCAGCTCGACGCGATCGGAGGCGTTCACGCTTCCATCGAGCTTACCCTGAATGATCACGGCCTTGGCGCTGACGTCGGCCTTGACATTTCCGTTCGGCCCGACCGTCAGGCTGTGGTTGCGAAGCTCAATGCTGCCTTCGACGTTGCCATCCACGTACAAGTCTTCGGATCCCGACAGCTCTCCCTTGATTACCACCGACTTGCCGAGGTGGGCGAACTCTCCGGTCTGCGGAGCATTCATGCTTGGCCTCCATCTTCGTTCTCGCGCTCTGTTCGCCGCGAATGAACCGATTGTAAATCATTCGCCCTCATGCGGTCGGTCGCCGCAACCAGAAATCATTCTCCATCAGGACCTTACTGCAGCGATCGGACGCGGATTCACCCCATGCGACATCGGATTTGTTACCATCGTCGCAACCAGATCGACGTGCCCGGTCCAAATGGTCCAATGCTAATGATGGTGTTCATCAACTCTATCTCGCGCAACTGCATCTTACGCAATTCCATCGCCCACACCGCTGCCTCGGTTCTGCTCCTTACCGCCGCCAGTTTTGCCGGACAGCCGGCATCAGTTTCTTCGTATAAAGATCCGGTGGAACTGGTGCGCAAAGCCGTGCAGAACGAAATTAAGGCGTCGACTGACGACACTGCACACTTCTTGTTTCGCGGCACCAAGACCACGCCCAAAGGATCGACCACCAGACTCTATGTCGAGACCAGGGAGGTTACAGCCGGTTTGGTGGTCGCGTATAACGGCAAGACTCTGACTCCCGAACAACGCCAGGCGGAAGAGGCGCGTGTCGAACGCTTCATCCACGATCCCGAAGAACTGAAGAAGAAGCGCGAACAGGAGCGCGAGAATGCCGAGCGTACCATGCGCATCGTGCGCGCACTGCCCGATGCCTTTCTGTTTGAGTACGCGGGAGAAGAACCGGGCTCGGAAGGCATTGGCCGGGTTGGCGGCCCGCTGGTCAAATTGAAATTCCAGCCCAATCCCAGCTACGACCCGCCGTCGCGCGTGGAAGAAGTCCTCATCGGCATGCGGGGTTACGTGCTGCTGGACGCCGTCCATTACCGCATTGCCAGCATTGACGGCACGCTCTTCAGGGAAGTCGGCTTCGGCTGGGGAATTCTCGGACACCTCGATCGCGGCGGTCGCTTCCTGGTTCAGCAGCAGGAGGTGGGAGACAATCTCTGGGAAATTTCAGGTATGACGTTGAACTTCACTGGAAAAATCCTGCGCTTCAAGAATCTCTCCATCGTCTCCACGGAGATATTCAGCGACTTCAAGCAGGTGCCCTCAGACCTGACGTTCGCCCAGGCGTTGGAACTGCTGAAGAAGGAAGAATCCTCCGACGCCGAAAATTCTGCCGCCGGTAAACTCGCCAACAAGTGATGGATAAAAAGAGCACCACCGCCCACACCCTTAATAACTTGTCATCCCGAGCGAAGCGAGGGATCTGCATTTTGCGGCGAACTGCAGATCCCTCGCTTCGCTTGGGATGACAATTCATGAAGTCGCTTGCACGTCGACAGGCTCCTATGCCTTTCCCCTGCGAATCGTTTCTTCGCGCACGGTGAACTTCTTCACCAGGTCTTCGCGCACCTGGTAGCCCGTCCCCGGCGCGTCACTGATGGCGATCATTCCATCGGAGCGGACCGCGACTTCAGGTTCGATGATGTCCTCTTTCCAGTAACGTTTCGATGCCGATACATCCCCCGGCAAACGGAAATTTTCGAGCGTCGACAGGGCGATGTTGTGCCCCCGTCCCACTCCCGATTCCAGCATCCCACCGCACCACACCGGCACGCTGTGCCGCAGGGCGACATCGTGAACTTTCTTCGCTTCCGTGAAACCGCCAACCCGACCCACCTTGATGTTGAGGATCCGGCAGGCGCCGATCTCGAGCGCAAAATCAGCGTCGCGCGCATTCAGAATCGATTCGTCCAGGCAGATCGCCGTCCGAATGGACTTCTGCAATCGCGCGTGCAAATAGATTTCGTCGTTCCACAACGGCTGCTCGATCATGAGCAAATTAAAAGCGTCGAACTTGCGCAGGTGCTCAACCTCGTCGAGCGTGTAGGCGGAATTCGCATCCACACTCAGAACGATATCCGCCCAGCGGGCACGGATCTTCTCCAGCACATTCAGATCCCAGCCCGGCTTCACCTTGATCTTGATTCTCCGGTATCCGGCCGCCAACTCCGTTTCAATCTTCTGCATGAGTTGTTCAGGCGAGTCCTGAATGCCGATCGAAACGCCGCAAGCGATCTCACGTCGCGTTCCTCCTAACAGCTTCCAGAGCGGCTCTTGTTTTTGCCGCGCCTCCGCGTCCCACACCGCATTTTCGAGAGCGGCTTTGGACATGCGGTGGCCGCGAACCCGGGCAAACCGCGCCGCACAATCGCGGCCAGCAGATAATTCGCCCTGCAGCAACAACGGCGCCAGATAATGCTTGATCGTGGGCCACGCGGTTCCGATCCATTCCGAACTGTAATAAGGATCTTCCCCGGCCACGCACTCGCCCCATCCGCGCACTCCATCGGCTTCGACACTCACCAGCAGGATGCGGCGGCTGTAAGTGCGGCCAAAGCTCGTTTCAAAAAAATGCACGAGCGGCATGTGAATTTCACGCAGTGTTACGGAGTCGATTTTCATGATTAGTTCTGGACGAACTCAGACTTACCTTCCGCAGGAACCAATTTTGAGACGGCAAGTATAGAAGGGCGCAACCGGCGAGAGCAAGCGGTTACGTCAAACCCTCGGTGCAGCTAAGGCGAAGAATAACTTCAATAAAGCCAGGCTTCGCTCCAGTCTCCCAGGAGGAACCGCCCATTCCCGTGTTCGTCGCGTTCATAGCCAAGCACGCTCAGTCCTTCGGCAAACACCCGGTTGAACTGTTCACGATTGTTTTGCTGTACGGCGAGCGCCCGCTTGCGCGTTGCCGCCGCGGCCTTCCATTCGTAGATCTCCGCCGGAACGTCAATGCGCGCGCGCCATTCGAACTTCGCGCGCGGAGCATCCGCCAGAACCGCTTCAACCCGCTTTGATTTCATCCACCACTCCGCCACCAGGCGGTCGGTCGGCAAACCGCCCTGCAACGGCGACGATGTGATCCCATACTGGTTCACGTTGTAGCGTCGCGCGATCGCCCCCAGTTTCTCAATATTCAAGTACGCGTTCTTGATCTCGAGGGGATCGAACGTCCACTCCATCAGTTCGAAGCCCCGCGCCAGAGCATCTTCACGCTGATAGAGCTTCATTCGCCGGCCCAGTCCGCTATTACGATATTGTTGGCGAACGGCCAGCATCTGCGAGTGCAGATAACAGTGCCCGTTACGCATTCCCGGAATGGCGAGGGCAAACCCCACCAGTTCGTTAGTGTCGAACGCTCCAATCACCTGGCCGCCGATCTTCGCTGCCACCACGAACAAGCGCACCGGAATCAGGTCCGCATCGGAGAATTTCCATACTTCCTTCTGCAGCGCGAAGCAAGCCTGCATCTCCTCAAGCGCCTCGCACTTGCGGATGGTCACGTCGACGGCTGTCGGGTTTGTCGTCGGGCCTGTCGCGGTCACCCTTGTTTTTCCTCCTGCTTCGCCGCTTGCCACAGTGTTTCCAGTTCGTCCATCGACGCCTGCAGCGGTGCTCGCCCGCTCGCTCGCAGGCGCTCCTCCATCCATTGAAAACGGCGCTTGAATTTGCGATTCGTCTTCCTTAGCGCTGACTCCGGATCGAGCGACAGATAGCGCGCAATATTTACCAGCACAAAGAACAAATCTCCCACTTCATCTTCCAGACGCTCGCGCAACTCCGGCGAAACCTGCGGCTTTCCCGATCCGGCAATTCCCTTCCCCTGCGACTGCGCGTTGAAAGCGGGCATGGGCACGGCCTTCAGTTCGTCTCGCAGTTCCGCTGTCTCTTCTGCGAGCTTGGCAAACAGCCCTTCCAGTTCGGGCCAGTCAAATCCCACGTGGGCGGCGCGCGAGCTGAGTTTATAGGCCTCCATCAGCGCGGGCATTCTCGACGACACGCCGGCCAGCACTGATGGCACGTCGTCAGCCTGCGCGCCTGCAGCTTGCTCCGCCTTGTCAATTCCGTCGGCGGCCAGCCGTTTCTTTTTCTCTTTTTCTTTCTCTTTCTCTAGCGCCTTCAGCGCCTCCCAGTTGCGCAGCACTTCAGCAGGAGTGTCAGCTTTCACTTCGCCAAACACATGCGGATGCCGGTGCACCAGTTTGTTAGAAAGCCGGTCCAGCACATCGTCCACCGAGAAGTGGCCTGCCTCACGCGCCATCTCGGAATAGAACAGCACCTGTAATAGCAGATCGCCCAATTCGCCGGTCAGCTCCGGCCAGTCGCGATTGTCGATGGCTTCAAGGACTTCGTAAGTCTCTTCCAGCGTATAGGGCTTGATGGTGTCGAAGGTCTGTTCGCGATCCCAAGGGCATCCGCCCGGAGCCCGGAGCCGCGCCATGATCTGAACCGCTCGCTCGAATCGTTCACCAGTGGTGGGCATCCTGTTCAATGTAAATGAGCGCTCTGGGAGGAGCAAACGGCGGAGATTGACATGTGCGGATTGGATGCACTCGGGAACCGCCTGCGCATACCCTATACTTTTCTGAATGGGAACGAAAACGCAAAGTGTCGATATCAGCCAATTCTCTTTTGACGAGTTTGTCAGCTTCTTGTTTGATCGAGATTGGCCCCCGACGACCGCAAGATTCGACCCCTGGTATTGGCATACGGAGGTGACTTATGCGCCCGATCTCATCTGCAGCTACTACGTGAGGTTGTTCCGGCAGCCACACTTCCTGTTGGAGAGATTTTCCAAGCCGCAGCTCGAACAGGCCTTTTGGGCTATCCAGGTGGACAATCTCGATTGTTCGGCTTCCCAAATCATCTGGCATCCCGACCTGCCATTTGCGGCCCGCGAGGAATGCGTAAGAGCGATGGCCGATTTGTTTAGGAACCTCTTCGCTACCGAACCTCTCGAAACCTCTGTCCAGATGTGGTGGGACTCGCTATGCTACGACTGGCACTGCGGGACCAAGGCGCGGGAGTGGGGCGGCGAAGATGAGCGGATGCAGGACGTGATTTTTCAGACTCTATCCGCCATTCTCGCGCTCGATTCGAGTATTTGCCAGAAAGCTGCACTTCACGGCTTGGGGCATTTGCACCACCCCGATACAGAAAATCTGATTGCACGCTTTATCGCGACAAACCCTAATCTCACCAAAGAGCAACTCGAATACGCTCTCGCTGCAGCGAAGTTCGAAGTGCAATGAGTAGCAGCGGTCACACCTAACGTTCAGAAAGCTTCGTCAAAACTTCTGAGGCAAGTTCCGTTTCGTCCGAAATAATCGCATCCACTCTGCACGTCGCAAACTCACGCATGTGCTCGGCGCGATTCACCGTCCAGACCATGATTCTCTTCCCTGCCGCATGAACCAGTTCGACCAATTCCGCATCTACGAGTTTGAAGTGCGGAATCACCCACTCCGCCGCCGTTTCGCGCCAGCCTCGCAGCTGAGCCGCAGTCTCGCAAAGTAATCCCAGCGGAATCGCCGCATCAAGATCGCGAATTGCTGTGAGCGCGTCGGGAAGAAACGACGAAACCACGTATCCATTTTTCGGCGGATACTCGCTCAACCCAGCAAGCATCTGCGTCTCCAGACCCGCCACCTTCAATTCGATGTCAAGGAATGTGCGAGCGGCAAATTGGCCCAGAACATCTTCCAGCATGGGCAACGCCAGCCGTTTCGACTCGGTGTTCTCAATCTTCATTCCACCGACGGAAGCGTCGTGGCAAATCACAGCCTGCCCATCGACGGAAAGCCTCACGTCAAACTCAAACCCGTCGCAGCCGTGCTGCAAACAAAGCTCGAACGACGCCAAAGTATTTTCAGGAATCTCGCGCGATGCTCGTGCCCCGCGATGCCCGAGAAGAAAGGGTTTATTCATTCAAGGTTTGCGTTTCTCGGCGCACTCGGCGTCTCGGCGGTAAGAAAGCGAAATCAGTCCAGATCGAAATCCCGGATCGGCCTGCCCGTGTCCGGCGTTTCCTTGGCCTTCTTCACCGCCTCCTGGAATTTTTTCTCCAGCAGCTCCGAGGCATGCTTTTGCGCTTCCATCGATTGGCGGAAGATCGAATCGCGCCGGCTGTCCTGTTCTTTCATGGCGCGAGCCGCCTCTTCCATGTCATTGAAGGTTTTCGGCTTGACCGGCGCCGTGTGCGCGATGATGTTCCGCGTCGCCGCGTCGATCTTCATGACCGCGCCGCAGCAAGGACAGGTCACGTCAAAATTAGACTCACGAGAATTAGAATCGCGCTTCACCACAGCCGATCATACCGCAATCGGGGTCAGCGCGGCGTGAGGCGAATGGGCAGAATGTGGAACAGATACAGCATCTCCCAACCCAGCAGGACGATCGACACCACCACCACCAGTATCGCCAGAATCTCACCAAAACTCAGACCGCCCTTCTCCTGCTCAAAACGGCGCGCCCCGAGGCTCAAAATATTTATCGTGGCGAAGCCAAACACCAGCGCCCACAGGATGTTGTAAACCTCTTCGCGGGTCGATCGCAGAAGAAACATCGCGGGCAGAATCCCAACCGCCAGAGCGCGCGCGGCACGGCCCGAGAACTCCGCCCAGCCGTGAGCCTGCCCCATCGCAAACAATAGCGGGGAGCAATTCCGGAACAACGACGAGCAACTCCGGGGCACGGCGGTGAAGGACCGAGGAAGTCTCATGTTAGAAGTTTGATAGTACCGTGTTTGCCTTCTCCTAGTCAGGTCGTCCTTAAAAAAAGCACCTTGCAAGGCACCGCGGTTGATTTTCTCGCTATGGTCACAGAGGATAGTACCCGATATAGTTACGCGAGATCGTACACCGAGATCGTAAAAGCGAGATCGCAAAAGAATGATCGTCAACTTCGCCGAGCGGGCGCACAACCACAACTGGGAACTCGACCCGGTCACCAGGTCCTTGCTCGATACGGATTTCTACAAACTGCTGATGCTCCAGTTCATCTGGAAGCATTACCCGAAGACCCGTGTGTCGTTTTCCCTGCTGAACCGCTCCACTTCCGTGCGCCTCGCCGACATGTTCCCGCGCGAGGAACTTATCCACCAGATGGAGCACGCTCGCCGCCTTCGCTTTCGCAGGTCGGAACTGGTCTGGCTCGCCGGCAACACCTTCTATGGCCGCCGCGGAATCTTTGAACCCGCCTTCCTGGAATGGCTGGAACGCGATTTCCGGTTGTCGGACTATGAACTATCGGTCAAAGAGGGACAGTTCGATCTCTCTTTCGATGGCCTTTGGGCCGAGACCATGATGTGGGAGCTCTATGCGCTTTCCATCATTGACGAGCTCAAGACACGGGCCGGTTTGAAAAAGTTGCGCGAGTTCGGACTCGACATCCTGTATGCCCGGGCGAAAACAAAACTCTGGGGCAAGATCGAGCGCTTGCGCGGCGTCCCCGGCTTGGCCGTGGCCGACTTCGGAACCCGCCGCCGCCACAGCTTCCTCTGGCAGGAATATGTGGTCAACGCCATGGCAGCGAATCTTGGCAGCGCCTTTACCGGAACTTCGAATGCCTTCCTCGCCCACAAACACGATCTCGAAGCCATTGGAACCAACGCGCATGAGATCCCCATGGTCCTGGCCGCGCTTGCACCCGATGACGATGCCCTGAGAGCTTCGCAGTACCGCGTCCTCGAGTTGTGGCAGAGCACCTACGAAGGCGCTCTCCGCATCATGCTGCCCGATACTTTTGGCACCACGCAATTTCTCGACAACGCCCCCGACTGGGCCGCCGATTGGACCGGACAACGCATCGACAGCAAAAATCCCTACGTTGCCGGCGACGAGTATATTCAATGGCTCAAGAGTCGCGGCCGAGATCCGCATGACAAGCTGATCATCGCGTCCGACGCACTCGACGTCGATGACATTCTCGGCCTGCACGCTTATTTTGGTGGCCATTTTGGAGGGAAGACTGCCAGCGGGGCCACTGCGGCACATGACTTCCGCAGCGCCGCCGATTTCCACGATCCGAAAAAGTGGACGCCTGGCCGGCGCATTCGCTTCAGCGCCGGGTGGGGAACTTTGCTGACCAACGATTTCCGCGGCTGTGATCCCGCCGGCAGCAGCGACTTTGACCCCATCAGTCTGATCTGCAAGGTCTCCACGGCCGAAGGTAAGCCTGCGGTTAAACTCTCCGACAACTACGCCAAGGCCCTAGGCACGCAGGAAGAAATCGAACGCTACCGCCGCATCTTCGGCACCAAGGAAATCAGCAGCATCCCCGTCATCACGTGAACAACTCGATGCCCACCCAGTTACGTTCACCCGTTCCCGATTTTCTGTACGGCACGGCCTGGAAGGAAGAGCGCACCCCGGCCCTCACAGAGCTGGCGCTGCGCATGGGTTTTCGCGCTATCGACACGGCGAACCAGCGACGGCATTACTTCGAAGAAGGAGTTGGTCAGGGATTGGCCACCGCTTATCGCGCCGGCTTGGTCACGCGCGACGATCTTTTTTTGCAAACGAAATTTACTTATCAGCGCGGTCAGGACCACCGTCT
The DNA here is from genome assembly GCA_963773955.1 of uncultured Acidobacteriaceae bacterium. GTDB lineage: Bacteria > Acidobacteriota > Terriglobia > Terriglobales > Acidobacteriaceae > Acidiflorens. Next base: position 27,248 of record CAVZDM010000008.1, read on the forward strand.
GCCCTACGATCCCGCAGCATCGCTCTCGGTTCAGGTCGCGCAGTCGATGGCCAGTTCGCTCGAGCATCTCGCGACCGACCACGTTGACAGCTACGTGCTGCACGGGCCTTCCTCCAACTACGACTGGGCCGAAGATGACGCCGAAGTCTGGGAAGCGATGCGCAAAGAGCGCGATGCCACCCGCGCTCGCCTTCTGGGTGTAAGCAATGTTTCGCTGCGCCACCTGCAGCAGATGGCAGCCGCCGGCGCTGAACTTCCCGCATTCGTGCAGAACCGCTGCTACGCCCGCCTCGGCTGGGACCGCGCCGTGCGACTGTTCTGCCGCGAGCACAAAATCATCTATCAGGGGTTTTCGCTGCTCACCGCAAATCAGGAAGTGCTACAGCATCCTCTGATCATCAGCCTCGCCACCAGCGCCAACGCGACGCTGGCGCAGGTAGTATTCAGTTTCGCGCGCAGTATCGGGATTCTGCCGCTCACCGGTACCACCAGCGCCGAGCACATGAAACAGGACTTGACCAGCCGCAGCGTCTCACTCCCAGCGGATGCCGTACACGCCATTGAGTCTCTCGCTGGCTAAGACGGGGCAAGCCCCCGTCTCTACGGTAATGTTTCACACGAACCTACCAGCGTAACCTACAGATAAACAGCTACTTCCCCTGCGCGACCGCCTCGCGTTCGCCAACCTGCTGCCGCCACATCGCGTAGTACAGGCCCTTCTGGTCGAGTAGTTCCGAGTGCCGTCCGAATTCGACAATCCTTCCACGCTCCAGCACGTAGATGCGGTCGGCGTGCATCACCGTCGACAACCGATGCGCGATCAGAATTGTAATCGCCTCCTGATTGGTTGCGACTTCGCGGATGGTGCGGCTGATTTCTTCTTCCGTCAGCGAATCGAGCGAAGACGTCGCTTCATCGAACACCAGCAATTGCGGATGCCGCAACAGCGCGCGAGCAATCGAAAGCCGCTGCTTCTCGCCTCCCGAAACCTTGACGCCGCCTTCGCCGATCAGCGTGTCCAAGCCGCGGTCCGCGCGCGACAGCAAACTATGAGCGGCGGCTTGATTCAAAACCTCCATGCATTCCGCGTCTGTCGCCCCCGGATTTACGAAGAGCAGGTTCTCGCGAATCGAGCCCGAGAACAGCTGCGTATCCTGGGTCACGAATCCGATCTTTTCCCTCAGCAGATCCAGATCCACGCGATCCGATGGAATCCCGTTGTAAAGAATCTCGCCTGCCTTTGGAGCGTACAAACCCACCAGAAGCTTCACCAGTGTTGACTTCCCTGCTCCCGAGGGCCCCACAAACGCGATTGTGTCTCCCCGAGCCGCGCTGAAGCCGATCTCGTCCAACGCCAGACAAGAAGAACTCTGATGCTGAAAACTGACCCGCTCAAACTGCAGCGTCATGAGTTCGTCCACCGGTTCCGGATCAGCCGGCTTGGGGTCGCGAGGAGTGTCGAGGATCTGCTGAAAATTCTGCAGCGAAACTTCGGTCTCGCGATAGATATTGATGACGTTCCCCAACTCCTGCAACGGCGTAAAAATGAAAAACGAATAAATCATCAGTGCGAAAAATTGTCCGACGCTGATCTCCTGGCGAAAGATCAAATAGAGCATCAAGAACAAAATGCTGGTGCGCAATGCATTCACCGCCGTCCCCTGAATGAAGCTCAGGCTGCGCAGGTACTTCACTTTCTTAAGTTCGAGTTTCAGGATCTTTCCCGTGATCCCGTTGAGCCGCCCCACTTCCTGATGCGCCAATCCCAGACTCTTCACCAACTCAATATTGCGTAGCGACTCCGTCGTCGAACCCGCCAGCGCCGTGGTTTCGGCAACAATGGTCTTCTGCATCTTCTTGATCCGTTTGCTCAGCACCGAGCTGATAATTCCGAGCAGTGGAACCGTGATCAGAAACGCCGGGGCAATCGACCAATGCACGCGGAAGGCATAGATCATTACGAAAACGATGCCTATGACCGAAATGAAAAGCACATTGATGGCGGCGGTAATAAAGCGCTCCACGTCGCTGCGAACTTTTTGCAGCTTGCCCAGCGTTTCGCCGCTGCGCTGGTCTTCGAACACCTGGTAGGGCAAATCGAGCGAATGCCGAATGCCGTCGGAGTACATGCTCGCTCCCAGGCGCTGCACGATCACGTTCACGAAGTAGTCCTGGAAGTTCTTGGCCACGCGCGACACAAACGCCACACCCACCGCCGCCAGCAGCAAAAGCCCCGCCCCACGGATGAACTGACCTTGTGTGTACTGGTGATACTTGGTGGCGTAGCTGTCGATTACATGACGAAAAATCAGCGGGTCGAGAAGCGAAAAGATCTGGTTGGTCGCGGCCAGCAAAAGAGCGACCGTAAACAGCTTCCAGTACTGCTTGGAATATTGGTAAAGAAGATCCATAGGCGTCAGCGCGCGCGAATGCGAGCAATGCGGTTTAGATGGTGCAACAGCGTTTTCGACTCACGAAACCATGCGGCCGACGCGGACGGGCGGGGCGCCCATCTCTCGATGAATTGTCAACCATCGATTTTCAACTATCGATTTCCAACGAGGCTTCAGGCCGTGCCGGTGTTAGCCAGCGCTTCCACCGCTTCCCACGTCGTGCTGAAGGTCACGAAGAAATCCTTGACCTTGGTAATTTCCATGATCTTGCGCACCCGCGGCTTCATCCCCGTCAGCACCAGACACCGTCCCGTTTTCTGGTGCGATACGTAGGCTCTGACCAGCGACCCCAATCCCACCGAATCAATGTAAGGAACATCCGACAAATCCAGAATCATCGTCTCCGCGCTCTCATGGCACACCGCCCGCTCGAACTGCGGAGCGGTTTCCATCGTGATCGGCCCGCGCAGCAACAGAATCCGCTGATCGTCCGCCACTCCTTCATAGCGCTCGACCGTGAGTTCCTGCAATCCCATGGCTGCCGATTGTAGGACACCCAGCCCGCTCTGTCACGCACCAATAAAAAGCATCCCCTGTGCACTCCCCGCGCCCAGCGCCTTACTGCGGTTTCTTATCGTCCCCATGATTCTCATAGATCGAATACTGCCCGCCCGGATGCTTCAGCTTCACCGTGATCTCCATCTGCGGCTTGTTGACCTCGTAGTCTTCCCCAAAAGTCTGGAAATGCGGGGCCAGCACCTGCACCCGCAATGGACCATACGGAATCCCGTCAACGTTGGTCTTGCCCTCTGCGTCCGTCTTCAACTCCATCTCTCCCTGCGCCTGCTTTCCCTTGCGTTGCACCGGATGCAGTACCACCTCCGCATTCCTCACCGGCTTCCCGTCGGAGTCGCGCACCACCACAAACCGCAGATTCGACGTAGGCCCTTCATCATCCTGAGCCCAAGCCATCCCAATGACTCCGAATCCAAGCACGATCGCCAACGCCATTACCATCGAAACATTTCTTTTCATAGAAAATTTCCCTCTAAAGAATCCCTCTGTAGAGACGGGGCTTGCCCCGTCTCCGCGTGCGCCGTCCGTGAAGGTGCGGAGAAGACGCGGCTAGCCGCGTCTCTACGTGAAAACTGATCACTGCGGCGGCGGCGGCGCCGGCGGTTTCTTGTCATCAGCCTTCTTCGCGTCTCCGTTGTTCCCCAGCGACGAGTACTGCCCCGCCGGACGCTTCAGCTTCACCGTAATCTGCATCTGCGGCTTGTCGATCTCGTAGTCTTCCCCGAAAGTCTGGAACCCGGGCGCCAGCACCTGCACCCGCAGCGGACCATACGGAATCCCGTCAATATTCGTCCGCCCATCGTTGTCCGTCTTCAACTCCAACCCTCCCATCGCCTGTTTTCCCTTCCGATTCACCGGATGCAGCACCACCGCCGCATTCCTTACCGGCTTGCTGTTGTAGTCTTTCACTACCACAAACCGCAAATCCGACATCGGACCCTCATCGTCTTGATCCTTCTGAGCCCACGCCAATCCAATCATGCCAACCCCAACCAAGATGATCAGCGCAGTTACGATGGAAAGAATCTTCTTCATGTCGTCCATTCTAGAACCGGTGCGATAAACAAGCCACGGAGGGTCACGGGCGCTCTCGAGATGAGCAGCGAAGTATCGCATCTCCAGCGGGTAAGTATAACGCGCAGGTCTTTTGCTGTTGACAGAGAAGAAAACGGGGCTATCTCTTATCCACGTGGACCGCCAGGTCGAGACCAGGTGCAGCGTCACCCTTCAAATACTTGCCAAGGAATTCCTCGACCAGGGCTCTGGTGCTTTCGACGGTCAGCAGCGCCCGCTCCAGCTCCAACGAACCGCTAGTCGGTTGCGCTTCACTGGAGAACTGTTCCTGAATCAGGCGCGCATCGGTAAAACTCATGTGATCACTACCCGGGACCACTACGTAATAAGTATTCGATTCGCTCCCGGAGTACTCCCGGCCGTGAGTTTCCGGATCCGAAGCGTGTTCCTCAGTGGCAATAAGAAGCAAAGGCTTGTGCAGTTCAACTGGACGAAGATCGTTGTTCATGCCCGCATAAGTGGACCCGTCCAGATTCACGCCCGCCAGGATACGCCGCTCCTCCTTCGCCGCCAACGCCGCGGTCGTGCCGCCCATCGAATGTCCAACGATTCCAATCTTCGCCAAGTCAATATGACCGTGCCAGAATTGGTCGCGCGAATTCATCTCCTGAATTTTGTCGAGAACGAATCGCACATCGGCCACCAGGACATCGTCCGCGAACCTTCCGATCGCGACACCCTGCGTTCTGCGATCCGCATTTTCCGGCCAATATGGTTTCGACCTGACTTCCCGTCCATCGGGGTACACCGCGATCAGAGAATCCGGAGGATGATTGGTGGCCGCCACCACAAAGCCGTGGCTGGCTAGACCCTCAGCCAGAATTGTGTAAATTGCCGGCACAACCCCGGAGCCGTGTTCCAGAAGAACCAGCGGAAAACGCCCGCCATGTTCGATCGCCGCTCCCAGCTTGGCATTGGTGTGGACATGGCTCGCAAAATTTGGCTGCAATTTCCACTCTGCCGCGAGTGCAGCCACCGTCTTCCCATCCGTGTAAGGAGCAAACACCGCCCCGCGAAGCGCCGGATACCAGAAAGTGATGAGCAGATCGCGGTTGCGGGACGCGTCGCTAAACACCACCGTGATAGTTCCGACCGCATGACAGCCATCCGGTGGAGGAAGCTGCAGTGTTGTTTCGCGGTTTTGCGCGAACAAAGAAATGAGCGATAAGGGGATCAACAGCAGAATGAACCCGGCCCAGAGCGCAACCTTTTCCCGTACGCTCTCTTCGTCGATGGCGGTCACGGGTTTATAGACGTGTGCAGCACAGCGTGGTGAGCGAAAGACGGGATACTACTTCATCCCCCTAACCACATACACCTGCGACAGCGTCTGCGTGTAGAGATAGGCATACGCACCCTTGTCACCCGACAGATATGACCCGCTGTTGCTCACGTCTCCCGCCGACAAACCCTCTCCGAAGCTTTTCCATAGCTCACTTTTCCCGGTGGTTGTGTTCACACGATAGACGTTCCCCGTCTTCTCGCGCCGACGGAGGGAAGCGGCGTAGACCGATTGCCCGTCCGGCGACCAGCCAATCACGCGGTACGTCGAGTCCAGCCCTGGGATCCGACGCAGACCGCTCCCGGCGGGGGGAGTGGAGGGTTCTAGCGGCCAAAGGCCCCATTTCCCATCCGTGTCCAGCACCACCGTGCTCCGTCCGTCCGGGGACGGATACGCGCCGGCCACCCCTTCAGGAGTAATTGGCTTCGAATTGCCATTACTCACCTCAATCACGTAGTCGCGCGCGCCGTGTCCGGGCTCGATTCCGATGGCCAGCAATTCCTTGCCGCCCATCAACCAGCGCGCTCCCTGGTAGCTCACATTGTCGTGCGTCAACTGCCGTGCCTGGCCCGCTCCTGTCGGCACCAGCCTAAGTGGGCCGCCCTTGGCGGGTTGCGTGATCACCCACTTGCCATCGGCAGAAATCGCCAAGCTGTTACCTTCGCCAATGCGTACCGGAGGCGAGCCGTCGGTATCGCGGACAAAGACCGTGTAATTCGGTCCACCCCCATTGCCTTCCTCGTCGAACAAAACCTTCCGGCCATCCGGCGTCATGTCGCTCAAAATCGACCAGCCGAACCACCCCAGTTCACGCTCCTCTTTTCCACCGGGCGGCATCCCGCGAATCCCGATGCGCCGGTGATGAGTCACCATCAACGCTACCCCGTTCCGCACATCTTCCAGCCACATTCCTCCGGGCACGTTGGTGATGGTTCGCACTTTGCCGGATATCGTAACCGCTCGCGGATTCCCGGCGTTCCCGCTGTTGGAGGCCGTAAACCAGATTTCATCACCTGCCGGCGACCAGACGATCCCCTGCAGTGTGGCCCAGCCGGAAGAGAGTATCCTCTCTTTGTCTTTGCCATCGGAGCCAATCACTGCGATCGAGCCTTCGTCGTCGCCGAAGTTGTTTTGATGATCGGCAAACGCTATCCACTTCCCGTCCGGAGATATCTTGGGATGGCTGATCCAGTTAATGCCGTCGAACAGCACTTTCCCAATGGGATACTCCAAACGCCAGTGCCCGTTCTCCGGCACATAACGGACCACCGCCATATTCTCGCCGTCTGTCGCCCAATCCGCGTCCAGCACATTGTCCAGCACTTCCCGCGGAGATCCGCCGCTCATCGGGACCCGTGCCAGTGTGCCGGTAAACGCATACCCTCCCAGAGCCACCGTGTTAAGCCGCACCGCCAGCTCTCCGCTTTTCGAGATCGACAACAGCTCCGCGTCTTTGACGCCGAGTTCGCGTGCACCGGGATTATCCGTGCGCCCCACGTACAACTGGCTTTCGCCTCCGTCCCACGAGGCGCTGTAGACAATGCCGCCGTCCCCCGTAAATCGCGCATTTCCGATGGAACCGGTGCGAAACGTGATCGGCTGATACTCCGCCAATGGCGCGCGCGCGCTGCCTCGGCCTAACCACCAGCCCAGCCCCGTGGTCAAAGCCGCGAGCACCAGCGCACCGGCGAGCTCCCGCAGTTTGCTACGCGGAATCGCTTCTTTCCGCGCGGTCGTCTTCTCTGTAATCGCCGTCTGCCCAATCTCTGACTGCGCAATCGCCGAGTGCGCGCTCGTCTTGCCCACTGAACTATCAGTCAGCGCTTCCAGATTGAACGCCAGGTCCCCAGCCGACTGGAAACGCTGCGCCGGATTTTTCTCCAGACAATGCCGCACCATCCGTTCCAATGCCGGAGGAACATTGCGCGCGGTTTCCGAAAGCTCGACGGGCTCTTCCTTCAAAATCGCGCTCATCGTATCGGCTGCGGTTTCTCCACGAAACGCTCGCTGACCCGAAAGCATCTCGTAAAGAATCGATCCAAATGCAAAAATGTCGGAGCGATGGTCCGCCGGTTTTCCCCGTACCTGCTCCGGCGACATGTAGCCGACCGTTCCCATGACCTGGCCCGGTTCGGTGTTTACCTGGACGGTTGGCGCTTCCGCACCCGCGTCCGTTTCCGGACGCGTCAGTTTCGCCAGACCGAAGTCCAGAATCTTCACGCGGTCGTCATTGGTCAGAAATAAATTTTCCGGCTTCAGGTCGCGATGCACAATTCCCTTTTCGTGCGCCGCCGCCAAGCCGCGCGCCACTTGCAGCGCGTAGTCAATCGCCTTGCGGCTGGAAAGCGGACCACTCCTGATCCGCTCCCGCAAAGTTTGCCCTTCGAGCAATTCGGAGACGATATAAGGAGCGCCGCGCTCTTCCCCAATATCGAAAATCGAAAGAATATTCGGATGATTCAGCGCCGCCGCCGAGCGAGCTTCCTGCATGAACCGCTGCAGCCGCTCCGCATCCGCCGAGCACGAGGTAGGCAGAACCTTAATGGCCACGACGCGATTCAGCCGCGCATCGCGAGCGCGATACACCTCGCCCATTCCTCCAGAACCGAGCAATGACTGGATGTCGTAGGGACCGAGTTTTGTGCCGGAAGCGAGTGCCATCTGAAGCTGTGGATTATATCGGACGATCCCGGCGAAAACCGGTGGAATGTGCGCCGCCCCGTATTACAGGAGCGCAGGCTTGCAATTCGCTACGGTCCCGAGACGACGGTGACTGTCACGTTGGTCGGATTGTAGGTAACGGCAAAGTGCTCGGCGGAATTGATGCTCAGGCCAGTGACCTTGGTAAATGTTCCGCTGATGGCGCTGCCCGTCAAGATGATGAACGTATTATCGATCACGGGAACGAAACTATTGATCAGCTTGAGATTGAGTGTCCCCTTCAAACTGACCCCGTTGCTGACCGCCAGCTGATCGTATTGGGTGCCCACCGTCAGCCCGCCGATTGAGATGTTGAGCGAGCCCGTTGCACTCTGACTGTAGGAACCACTAATGGTCAGTGTCCCCGGTTTGGCAGTCGCGTCGCCGGGAGTGACTTTGCCGCTCGACTGCACGGCGGCCGCAATTGTGCCTTTGCCAAGCAACGAGCCGGCTTGAAGGTTCATACCAGTGGGTGCGGAAAGGACGCCGTCAACGGTGGTGGTTCCGGCAGTCTGCGTGTAGCTGCCATTCGGAGAAACACCGCTTTGGAAGCCGCTCCCTGCTCCCACGGTCAGCTTACCGGCATTGCTGAAGTCGCCGGGGGTCGTGAGCATTCTCCCGGACATCAGAGACAACGAGCCGCTCTTGGTATTCGTCGCAAGGTTTGCCAGGGCGTTGGCGCTGTTCAGGTCGTTGATGATCGCGGAAGCGGTCCCAGTGAGAGTAATGCTGGCGGCGTTGGTCACAATATTGGCGTTGTCAAACCCCAGCGTCCCGCTGATCGTATATTTCCCCCCGGTTAGCGTACTGCCGGAGAAATTACCAAAGCCTTGGCCGGTGACATACATCACGCTTCCCTTGTTCACATGCAGAGTTCCGGTATTGGTGAACGACCCGGAGCTGACTCCAATGCTGAGCGGCTTCGATTGGTTAGCGCTAATCGTCCCCTGATTGATCAAGCTGTTGCCAGGGCCGAGTGCGCTTTCCCATCCGATATTTCCCGCGCCTTCAATGGTGCTTTGGTTCGTCAACGTGGCGCCGGGGCTCGCCTGACCGTACCCAAAGATGTAGTTGTTTTCGTCATTCGACATCTTCAGCACACCCTTCCCAGCCAGGGTTACCGCTCCCACTATGTCCAGGTCGGTGTTGGCGCCTTTTGCGTTGATTTGGAAGGAGCCAGTGTTGGTGATCGTTCCCTGCAGGTACTCGATCGTCTGAATCACCTGGAACGTCCCCTCGTTGGTCACCCCATTGAGTGTGCCATCGTTGAAGCAACACGTGGAGTTGATCGTCCCAGTGCCGGTGGTGGTCAGCGTTCCACCGCTGATGGTCACTCCACTTTCCAACTCGACCGCGGAACCAGGATCGGCGTGGATGATGCCCCCTGTGTTGGTGATGGTGCCGCCTTCGATTTCCAGCGTTCCACCACTCGTGGCCTCCAGTGTTCCGGTGTTGGTGACCGTGCCGTAGCCGGCGTTGATGAGCAACGGATTCTTCTGATTGGCGTTGACCGTCGCCTGGTTGATGAAGCTGTCGCCACCGGGCGGGGTAATGCTTCCCGCTCCCTGGATGGCGATTTGATTGGTCAACGAATCTCCGGGGGACGCCTGGGCATAACCCATGAGTGCGTTGTTGGTGTTGTTCGACATGGTCAGAGTGCCGGTCCCCTTCAGGGTTACGGCTCCGACGATATCCAAAATAGTCCCCGAAGAAGCAGTCGCATCGATCAGAATCGAGCCATTGTCGGTGATCGTCCCCTCCAGATACCCGATGTTGTTGTTGTTCAATTGGAAGTTCCCGTTCAGGGTGACCCCTTCGAGTGTGCTGTAGTTCAAACAGCAATTGGCTTGGATCGTTCCGCTTCCACTGGTGGTCAGCATGCCTCCGTTGACGGTTACGCTGGATAGAGACACGATGGAAGCGGGGTCGGCGTGAATGATGCCTCCGGTGTTGGTCAGCGTGCCTCCGTAAAGTGTCAGTGTTCCTCCGCTGGTTGCCTCCAGCGTTCCGGTATTGGTGACCGTGCCATAGCCGCCGTTGATGGTCAGCGCGGTCGTCTGATTGGCGTTGACCGTCGCCTGGTTGATGAAGCTATCTCCACCGGGCGGGGTAATGCTTCCGCCCCCTGTATGGTGCTCTTGTTGGTCAGCGAGGCGCCTGGGGACGGCTGAGCGTAGCCCATGATGGCGTTGGCGGAGTTATTTGACATGGTCACCGTACCCGCACCGGTCAGGGTCACCGCTCCGCCGAAATTGAAATCGAGGCCGGCACCGGCTGATTCGAGCGAAATATTGCCGGAGTTGCTGATGGTGGGGCCGTACAGGGTGAATATCGTGCCATCCACCATCACCAGGCTGTCGTTGCTGTCGATGGTCAGGTTTCCGCACTGGGCCCCGTTGTAGTTGAGGGTGACCGTAGAAGCGACTGGGTTGCCGTTGTCGATAAAGACGTTGGAGCTTGAAGTGGGAACGCCAGTGCTCCACATGCTCGCGTTGCTCCAGAGTCCCGCGCCCCCTGACCAGATGTCGGTCTGAGCGAAAACTCGCGCTGGCGGCAGGCACATGGCCAGACAGATGGCCAGTGAAAGCGGTGCGAACCGCATCCTGATTCTTCTTGCGAGAGATGGTACGGACACTCCTGCTGGCGCTTTCCTGGTGGGCCGGGTCATGGTCGCCTCCCCAATGCGCTTGCAAATTGGCTTTCTAAAATTGCAAGACCTTGACCGGAGTAAGAAGGGGCCCAATTCGAATCGGACGTCGGCTCGAAGGATGCGCCGCGCGACGCGGCAGCGGGCCGAACGGCCCAGAGTAAAACTCCAAACAAGTCCGTTGTCAAGATGAAAAACTCTGCAGACTGGCTAGGCGAGGCTTCCTGACCGATCCTGAGGTTTCTAGGCTCCCACCAGGTTCTTCAGGGCTGGGCGGTTATGGATGATCAGAGTCGTGCCCTTCAGTTCCGCCATAGCGTTTCTCCTGAACTCGGAGAGCAGGCGAGTGATGGTCTCGCGGCTGGTGCCGATCAGTTGGGAGATTTCTTCATGGGTCATGGCCAGCCGGACACGCACTTTTCCGTGGCTGACCGCGCCATCGGCGGAGGTTTCGAGCAAGAATCGGGCAAATCTTTCTGACACCGAATGTGACAATCCGATGGTGCGCACCACGCCATAGGAATCGGAGCAGTCACGGGCAAGATGCTGGGTGGCGTGGAGAGCGGCGTCAGCATGCTCCTGGAGGAAGTGCAGCATATCTTCGCGCCCCACAAAGTCCAGCTGGCAGGGTTGCATGGTTTCAACCGTCAACTCGTAGCGCTTGCCGGTAACCACCGCGTGCAAGCCCAGGACTTCGCCGGCTTCGGCAATGCGCACGATTAACGTCTTGCCATCGCGCGAGGTGGTGGAGAGCTTGGCGCGTCCCTGGCAGAGAATAAAAATTCCGCAGGGACTTTGTCCCTCGACCAGAACCACGGCGTGTTCTGGAAAAACCGCGGCGTGTTTTATTTTGTCGAAAGCCGCGATCGAGTCCGGGGAGAGGTCACAGAAAAAACTGCGGGAACGCAGATGGCAAGTAACACAGCTTTCCACGCAGCTCAAACCGGACATGCTCATAGGCGCTCCTCCATCTTCTCGCAGACAGATGCGCCGGGTTGGCGAGCAACGATAGAAAGCAGTTACTAGGTGAATCTCGTGGCTGGCCAGATCGCCGCTTGCGGAAGGTGATAACGCAGCGATTGCACTCCGACTGCCAGAGCGGCTCGTTCCATTTTGGGCCTGAAACTCAATGCTTGCAGTGTTGATCCTGTCCGCGGCGCCAAAGACTAAGCCGGGGCGCTGTCGAGCTTGCCGACGGTTGGGCGGGACTGGCAGGTGGCGGCGCTCAGCTTTCAGCTGGCGTTGGCGACTCCACAGCTTTTCCTGGAGTATGAGGCCGTGTTGAAGCGTCCCGCACATCCGCTGGCATTGCTGAGCTTGCTGGGCCTGACCTCGGCAGAGGCAAACCGCGTGGTTGCCGGCGTCCCTATAGCCGACCCGGCGAAATGGTGACCCGGCGCGTCATGCCGAAGGCCGAGTATGACAGGATTGCAGACCGCGTCACCGCGACCAATTGACGTCCCGGACGATAGCCTAGCATCGGATCGAAGGAGTTGGATTCCAGACCCACCCCACGAGAAACAACCATATGTAACTGATTACAGTTTACTTACATGAACTTCTGCTTATACGCTTGACAACCAACCGCTCACATTCCTATAATTAGCACTCGTGAGCTTCAAGTGCTAACAGCCTTGATTCTGGGGCAATTCTGAAATTTCGATTCAACCCTACTTAACCAACTCTTGAAAGGAGTACGCAACTATGGCAACCAAATTTACCCCGCTGCATGACCGCATCCTGGTCCGTCGGGTAGAAGAAGCCGACACCACCCGCGGCGGGATCATTATTCCCGACTCCGCGAAAGACAAGCCGCAGGAGGGAGAAGTCATCTCCGCCGGCAAAGGCAAGATCAGCGAAGAAGGCAAGGTTCGTCCGCTCGACGTGAAGGGGGGCGACCGCATTCTGTTTGGCAAGTATTCCGGCACCGAGATCAAGATCGATGGAGAAGACTTTATCATCATGCGCGAAGAAGAAGTGCTGGGCGTGCTCGTAGGCTCGACCAAGAAAGAAACCGCCGGATCGCGCAAGTGACGCTGTTTAGCGGGCGTCTGAGCCCGCTGGCGTCATCCTGAGCGCGCTTTTGGCGCGAAGGATCTCAAGGCTCGATGCGAATAGCTCGTAGCCCCAAAATTCCAGGCTTCGGCCTGCATACATCTTAAGGAGCAAACAGTTATGGCAAAGCAAATTATTCACGGAGAAGAGTCGCGACAGGCCATTCTCCGCGGCGTCAACATACTGGCTGACGCTGTGAAGGTTACTCTTGGCCCCAAGGGCCGCAACGTGGTTATTGAAAAGAAATTCGGTGCGCCGACCATCACCAAGGACGGCGTCACCGTAGCCAAGGAAATTGAATTGCCCAATGGCATCGAGAACATGGGCGCGCAGATGGTCCGCGAAGTTGCTTCCAAGACTTCGGATGTTGCCGGCGACGGCACCACCACCGCGACCGTTCTCGCCCAGGCAATCTATCGCGAAGGCGTGAAAACCGTTGCTGCTGGCGCCAATCCCATGGCCATCAAGCGCGGCATCGAAAAATCCGTCCTGCTCATCACCGGCAGAGTCGACAAGGATGGCAACCGCGAGAAGGGCGAACTGGACAAATTCAGCAAGCCCGTCACCGGCGACATGATTGCCCAAGTCGGCACGATCTCGGCGAACAACGACGAGACCATTGGCAAGATCATTGCCGAAGCCATGAAGAAAGTCGGCAAGGATGGCGTCATCACCGTAGAAGAGTCGAAGACGCTCGACACGCAGCTCGACGTGGTCGAAGGCATGCAGTTCGATCGCGGCTATCTATCCCCGTACTTCGTCACTGACCCCGAGCGCATGGAATCAGTGCAGGAGAACGCCTACATCCTCATCCACGAAAAGAAAATCAGCTCAATGAAAGACCTGCTCCCGTTGCTCGAGCAGATCGCCAAGGGCGGCAAGCCGCTCCTGATCATCGCTGAGGACGTGGAAGGCGAAGCGCTGGCCACCCTGGTGGTCAACAAACTTCGTGGCACGCTGCAAGTCTCGGCCGTCAAGGCTCCCGGCTTCGGCGATCGTCGCAAGGCCATGTTGCAGGACATCGCAACCCTGACCGGCGGCAAGGCCATCACCGAAGACCTCGGCATCAAGCTGGAGAACGTTACTCTGGCCGATCTAGGACAAGCCAAGAAAGTCACCATCGACAAAGACAACACGACCATTGTCGAAGGCAAAGGCAAGCCCGGAGATGTCCAGGGCCGCGTGAAGGAAATTCGCAGCCAGATCGACAAGACCACCAGCGACTACGACCGCGAGAAATTGCAGGAGCGGTTGGCGAAGCTGGTCGGCGGCGTGGCGGTGATCAAAGTAGGAGCCGCGACCGAAACCGAAATGAAGGAAACGAAAGCCCGTGTGGAAGATGCCATGCACGCCACGCGCGCAGCCGTTGAAGAAGGCATTGTCCCGGGCGGCGGCGTAGCGCTGGCGCGTTGCGTTGCAGCTCTCGACAAGCTGAAGCTGGAAGGTGACGAGCAGATCGGTGTCAACATCGTGAAGCGCGCCATCACCGAGCCCTTGCGCCAGATCGCCGAGAACGCCGGCGAAGAAGGTGCCATCGTGATCGGTAAGATCCACGACTCCAAAGACAATAACTTCGGCTACAACGCCCTGACCGGCGAGTACGAAGATCTGGTCAAGGCAGGCGTGCTCGATCCGACCAAGGTAGTGCGCACCGCACTGACCAACGCCGGTTCGATCGCAGCCTTGATGTTAACCACCGAAGCGCTGGTAGCCGATATCCCGGAAGAGAAGAAGAACGCTCCGATGGGCGGCGGCCAC
>CAVZDM010000009.1:0-69792 GCA_963773955.1 uncultured Acidobacteriaceae bacterium
TGCCGATCTGACGAAAATTCTTAATCTCGTCGAGCGAGAGCGACGGCGTCGAAAGAATCTTGCCGTCGGGACTGACTTCGCGTACGCCGGCCAGATGGATTAGGGAATACAGCAGCATGGAGGCGTGTCCATTGGAGAGAACGAAGCGGTCGCGGTTCGGCCAGATGGGATCTTCCGGGTCATAGCGCAGAAACTGCTGCCACAGGCAGTAAGCCACCGGAGCCAGAGCCATCGGCGCTCCGGGATGGCCCGAGTTCGCCTTCTGCACCGCGTCCATCGAAAGCGTGCGAATCGTGTTGATACACAACTGATCGAGCTGGGTACCGGTGGCGACAGACTGGTCACTGACAGCCATCAATTCTCTCCTCGCAAATTGGCTTGCACTGCCCCACTGCCAAATTAGATGAAATCAGCGCCAAATGGATACACGGCGCGCTGACCGCCCCAAGTTTACATCGTGATCGAGAAACAAGACGACGCACGAGAGGGACTGGCGCTAATAATTTTACACTGAGAAGAATTTGGTCGGGGGCGTCGGGGTCTCCCTGGATCAGGGTAGAGACGCGGCTTACCGCGTCTCCCGGCGCAGAGTTAGACGGGGCAAGCCCCGTGTCTACCAATGGAGGGGCTTTAGGTCAGAAAAGTTTTATTCTGGCTGATCCTGTGTTGCAGGGTGGAGGCCAGTTGGTCCACGTCTACGGCTGAAATGTGCATTACGTCAGGGTCGAGCATGGGGACGCGGTTGCTTCCAACCGCGTCGCGCCGCACTTGGATGAGCAAAGCCTGCAGCGCCTGGGCGTCGTACTTTTGCGGGGTCAGGCGGATCAGTTCCTGAAGCGCTGATCCGAGCGACAGGCGTTCGCGGTAGGGACGCTCGCTGGTCATGGCGTCAAAGGTTTCAGCCAGGGCCACGATCCGCACCGGCTGCGGGATCTCGTCTCCATGCAAGCCGTCCGGGTATCCCGACCCGTCCACGCGCTCGTGGTGCCAGCGCACGATTTCCGGAATCTGCGGCCAGGGAAACTGCACTTCGCTGACGATCTGATGCCCAACGACGGTGTGGTCCCGCATCTCGCGGGATTCCTCGGGGTCGAGCTGCGCAGCTTTTCCCAACAGCCGTTTATCGACGGCAACCATGCCAATGTCGTGCAAATAAGCCGCCGACCGCAGTGCTGCGACAGCGGTCGGGTCCATCCCCATTGCCTCGCCGATTGCCTGAGAGTACCGTCCCACGCGCAGCGAGTGTCCATGAATGTTGATGTGTTTGACGTCGATGGCCGTGGCGAAAGCTTCGAGCGCGTTGTCGTAGAAGCCGTGCAGCGAGGCCAGCAGCCGCAGGTTTTCCGAGACCCGTTGGGCAAGCGTCTGGCTGAGAGTGTGATTTTGAATGGCCAAGGCCACGTAGTGGCTCAGCATCTCAAAAGCGTCGAGTGCGTCTTCTTCGTACAATGCCTCGCCGGGCCGGCGTCCCAGGACGATCGCTCCGACCAGCTTTCCGCGGACTTTCAGCGGGCAAATGCACTTGAACAGCTCGGGAGCGACGTTGCCGTTTGAACTGAGAAAGACATCGGAGGTGGAACCGTTGAGCAGCACCGGGCCGGCGGCCGCGGTCAGGGTGTGGACGTGGCGGGGAAGCAGGGGAATCAGCGACGGCTCGGGCAGCAGGGCGAAGCCTTGCGCGTCGACTGAGGTGAGCAAGGAAGGCCGTTCACCGAACGAAAAAAGGACAGCCTCGCGCGCACCGGCCGCCTCCATCACGGCGGTCAGCATGGTGCGAGCGGTTTGGCGGAAGTCGCGGTCCGCCGTAAGTTCGGGCCCCAAATCCGCCAGCGCTTCGACTGTTCTTAAAAGCTTCTTGAGATTGGTTCCCTGCAATGCCTCATGCGGAGGTGAATGCGAGAAACCAGAGCCCCATCAGGTTAGCATCGCCCCTCCGGTCGATTGTTGGTTAGTTTGGTGCAAGCGGAAGAGCATCGGGTGATCGGGCGATCGGGTGATCGGAGGTACACGAAAGGGCACACACAGCATCACTTTTCTTGACACGCGCGCGGCGTTGGCTCATACTTCGGCCAAATCGCCCGCGCCGCTTGTGTTCTGGCCGGTTTTATCCGGCAATTTACTGATCGAGAGAGAGCTGTGGTTGTGCCTCAGTCCAAGCCGTTTCGCTCCGGGAAAATACTCACCCCTCTGGATCGCGATGCCTTGCCAGAAACTTCCTCCGGCCAGGCCAGCAGCATGTCTGGCAGTTTGGAGGAGGGCACAGCCCTGTCATCGCTGAAGGAGCTGATCGCAGCCGGTGACCACCGCCTGGACGCGATTCTCGGGACCATCACAGATGCCGCCCAGCAGCTGACGGGCGCCTCCGGAGCCGCGCTGGCGATGTGGAAGGACGGCGCCATGGTGTGCCGCGCGCGCAGTGGCGACACGGCTCCCGTTCTCGGTGCGCGGTTAAGTGCGGAAACGGGAATCTGCGGGGAATGTTTGCGCTGCGGAAAGATTCAGCTTTGCACGGATACCGAGAACGATCCGCTGGTTGATGTGGAGGTCTGCCGCTGCCTCGGATTGCGCTCGATTGCCGTTTTGCCCATTCAGGGCTGGCGCGGGATCAACGGAATTCTCGAAGTTTTTTCCACCAGCCCCGCAGCCTTCAGCGAAGCGCATATTGCTGTTCTCCAGCAACTGGCGGCGCTGGCGGAACGGGCGCGGGCATCGCAACCGCATGGCGCATCGTCAGTCGCGCCGAAACTTTCGCCTGCGCCTGGGAAGCCGCAACCCTCGGGCCTGCTGCCGGCGTCGGATCGTGTCGGGGACGTCGCCCTCGCTTTCGTGGGCCACCGATCGCGACCGTTCGTTCTGGGCGCCATTGGTCTGGTGACGATCGCTCTGCTTGCCTTGGTGATCTGGCTTGGATGGCGCGGTCCGGAGGAGACGGATGGCAAGGCGCTCGCTGCGACCGCAGCTTCCGTCAATGCTGCAACCGGTAACAGCGCAACTACACATCCTCCCGACAATGACCCGGTCTGGAAGGCGAATCCTGGTGGCGAATTCCTGTTTCCCTTGAGCGCAAAGCCTTCAGCCGGAGCTCCCGTCAAGTTCGCCTCAAAAGTCGACCTGATGGCGAGAAAGAAGAAGCAGGTGGATCGATCACCCTTGCTCGCCGATGTGGCCGCCGATGTTGTCGTCCGACATGAAGCCCCAAGTCCGCAGAATGGATCGCAATCCAATCTCAACGGAGTTTTCTCGGCGAAGGCGTCGTTGCCCGGATCGGCTGCGCCGGTGTCGCGAGGGGTCTCAGGCGGCCAACTACTGCACAGGGTTGAGCCAGTTTATCCCGCGGAGGCTCTTCTGCTGCGAGTGGAGGGCACGGTCATCCTGGCCGCAACCGTGATGGAAGATGGAACGGTGCGTGACGTCAAAGTTGTCGAAGGCATACCTGAGTTGGCCTCAGCCGCCGTGGACGCTGTGAAGCAGCGGCGCTACGAGCCTTTTGAACTCGACGGAAAACCGGTGAAGAACGAGATCGGGATCAGTGTTGACTTCAAACTGCCCGAAACAAATCATTGAGACATTTAGTCATTGAGACATTGAATCATTGGGTGGGAGATCCCCAATGATTCAATGACTAAATCACTCAATCATTCAATGTTCTATTTACACGCCTACCGGGAAGGGCTTGGTGTGGGTTTCTGAACCCACCGACAGTCCGGCGAACCGGCCTTGCAGCAGCGACATCAGGCCGGTGACCCAATATCCGATTACAAACAATAAAAGGAAGGGAACGGTGAAGTAATTCTCGTTGTCGATAGCGTAATACACCGCGAGCGCGAAATACGTTCCGATGAGGAGTTCGATCCACGGGACCCATCCCAGGCGCTTGCGGTATTTCTTCGCCCCGACTTTATCCTTCTTCGATTCGACGCGATATTTGGGAGTACGCGCGAAGGCGGTCTGCTTGCCTACCAGCGCTTCGAGCACGGCAATCGTATTGGTGATGGTCAGCCCGATTCCCAGAGACATCAACAACGGCAGGTAGAGCAGCGAGCGCAGCCAGCTTTTCGGAAACAGTTCCTTCTGCGAGACCAGATAGAAGCTGGAAATGGAGAACGTGGAAGCCATGAAGAGGGGCAGGTCGATGTAGAGCATCTGGAACCATCCCTGATAGAAGCGAATAATCATGGCGGGCATGAGCAAGACCGAGAGCACGATCATCAGCGGATAGCTGATGTTGGCCGTCAGGTGATACACGGCTTCGATTTTCTGGTGTCGCGATACATCACTCTTCAACACCTGCGGAAGTATTTTCTTCGAGACCTGGATCAACCCTTTGGCCCAGCGCGCCTGCTGCGTCTTGAATGCGGTCATTTCCACCGGCAACTCGGCTGGACATTCGACATCCTGCAGATAAACGAACTTCCATCCCTTGAGCTGGGAGCGATAGGAGAGGTCGGTGTCTTCGGTCAGCGTGTCGTGCTCCCAGCCGCCGGCTTCGTCGATGGCGCGGCGCCGCCACATGCCGGCGGTGCCGTTGAAATTGAAGAAAACGCCGCTGCGGGCGCGGCCGGAGTGCTCGAGTACGAAATGGCCGTCGAGCAGAATCGCTTCGACCTGCGTCAGCAACGAGTAGTTGCGGTTGATGTGCGTCCAGCGCGTTTGCACCATGCCGACCTTGGGGTCGGTGAAGTGATGGATGCACTTCAGCAAAAAGTCGGGGGGCGGAACGAAATCGGCGTCAAAGATGGCCACGAATTCGCCTTTTGCCGTCTTCAATCCCGCTTCCAGGGCGCCTGCCTTGAAGCCCTCACGATTCTCGCGATGGATATACGTGACCGGATGCCCGAGCGCGGCGTAACGATCCACCAAAATGCGGGCGACCTCCACGGTTTCGTCGGTCGAGTCGTCGAGCAACTGGATGTCGAGCTTTTCTTTTGGATAGTCGAGGCGACAGACGGCGTCGAGCAAGCGGTCCACGACGTATTGCTCGTTAAAGATGGGTAACTGCACGGTGACGCGCGGCAGGTTATCTAACTGGAAATGAGCCGCGGGTTCCGTCGTCTTGTTCTTTTTGTGCTTGTAATAAAGGTAGACCAGCCAATAGCGGTGCCCGCCATATGTCGCCAGGACGATCAGCACGATGAAATAAGGGATCAGCAGCGCGAGATCGAAGGCATTGACCTGATAAAGTCCCTGGAAAGTCTTGTCCAGAAAATGCTGGCGAAGGTAGGGCCCCCAGCCCCTGGAAACAAAAATAACGACCAAGGCCAGCTGGGACAGTGGGGAAGAAATGAGCGTCAAAGCCATGAACTCAACAGGACCATTAAGGAAAGAGAACAGCCCAAGTATTGTACCTGATTGGTCGTTGGTCGCTAGTCGTTGGTTGTTGGCAAACCCGCGATCGATTCATGACCTACCTCCATTCTTCACCGACAGGGCTTACCTTCAGCTCGACCTGCTCATGAGAATCCTCTGCCACTTTCACCGCCGTACCGTTTGCTTCCTGGGACTTCAGAAAATCGGAGTCGCGCCAGACTCCGTCTTCCAGGTCCTGCCAGGCGTATAGCGTGTAGCTGCCGGGAGCCACGCCGCGAATGATAAAGCGCCCATGCTGATCGGTCGGTCCATTTCCAAAGCGATCGAGAAGCTTGCGGAATTTCTCCTCCGGAACTGCCACGACCGTGGCGTTGGGAACGGGATGCTCGGTGTCCACATCTTTTTCCTTTTCAA
Organism: uncultured Acidobacteriaceae bacterium; assembly: GCA_963773955.1. Lineage (GTDB taxonomy): Bacteria > Acidobacteriota > Terriglobia > Terriglobales > Acidobacteriaceae > Acidiflorens. Next base: position 5,722 of record CAVZDM010000009.1, read on the forward strand.
CTACCACTCCTTCGATCGAGCCTCCCTTGGTGCTTACCAAGAGTTCAAGCGTGGCCGGCCCGCTGGCCGTGAATCCGGTTGTGATGTCTCGTCCGCCCAGCGTCACCGATTTCAGGAAGAAGCCCTGGCCGTTACCTCCGTACACCTGCACGATGTAGTTGCCAGGGTTCACGCTTTTCCATTCGCAGTTACCGGACCTGTCTACGGGCGCGTTCGTTCCAAAAAACTCCGGTGACATGAAAAAGCCGGGGTCTTCCGGCAATTCTGCCTGACGCAGGTTGGCCGCGTATTGCGTGAGGTCGCCTGTGATGGGTTCGACATGGAGACGGCCGTTGATGGTGAAAGAAGACTGGACAGCAAGCTTCACCGCTTCGACATCACCGGCAACGACACTGATCTCTTGCCGCGCTGTGAGCGATTGCGAATCCGGGCCGGCCGTTGCCTTAAGAACATACGATCCCGGGCCGATCCCGCGCAGTTCAAACTGGCCGTCCGGTCCTACGTCGTTGTCCGCATGGATGGAATCGCCCGCCTTCGAGAACAGCTCCACAACAGGCTTCTGGCCGGATGTGACGCCCGTAACAATTCCGCGGACTCGATACGTTCTGGCCGGCACCAGCGTGAAGTTGACCGGCATTTCATCGCCCGCTTTAAGCATCACAGCCGAGGCCTGCAAGGCATCGTAGGTTCCCGAGTAGTAGGTGGTGAGATAACGGCTATCGGACCGCGCGTCGCTCGGGTCGTCGCCGCGGGGCGATTTCTCCTTCTGCCGTTCGTAATCGCGGAAATCGGGAGGCGGCATGGCCGCGATCCAATACTGGCCTGGGAACAAGCCGGTGAGACGGTATTCGCCTAGATCGTTCGTTGCTCCAGCGGCGGCGCCTTCGCGCGCTGCCTTCCCTGGCTTCTTCTTTTGCGCGATGACTCTGACCCCGGACATCGGGTCGCCATCTTCGTCGGTGACGCGGCCGACGATAATGGCCGTGGGCAACATTCGCAAGAGCAGGTCGTCCAGCGATTGCCCGGGCTGAACCGTGACAACGTTGATTTCAGACTGCAGCCCGCGCTCATTTACCTCGACAAATCCAGTTTTCTCAAGGAAGAGCCGGTAGCGCCCGGGCACGACGTTCTCGATGTGGAAATGGCCGTCAGCGTCGGTGGAGGCGGTGTAGTTTCCGCCCTGCTTCTGGTCTTCCGCGATGACCTGCACCATTACTTTTTTGAGCTGCTGGCTGCCCGGTTCCTGCACTACTGTGCCTGCAATGGAGGATGCCTTTGGCGGAGGCGCGGACTCCTGTGCGCTGGCCAGCAGCACGGCGCTGAGAAGGAAGATGGCGAGGGTGAATGAGCGGTTCATGAGATTGCTAATTTCTTATCCCGGCCAACCGAGAACTTAACCACAGGGGGCACAGGGTTTCACAGGGGAGTTTGCTGTCCTCTGCGATCCTCTGTGCCCCCTGTGGTCAATCCTTTTCTCGCTACGGCGAGCAAGTCAGTTCAGAAAATATTGCCGGTACAACGTGTCCCGCTGCGCCGGACGGAAGCCTGCATCGCGTATGATGCGCCGCAACTCTTCTTCGGTTGTGCAGTTGGTCACGCCCGCGGCGCGGACGACGTTTTCCTCGAGCATCACCGAGCCGACGTCGTTGCCGCCGAAGCGCAAGCCCATCTGGCAGACTTTCAATCCCTGGGTTACCCAGCTGGACTGGACATTGAGGAAATTGGAGAGATAGAGCCGCGAGATTGCCAGCACTTTCAGGTACTCAACCGCGGTGGCTTCATCCCAGCGGCGTCCGCCGAGCGCGGTGTTGGCAGGCTGAAAACTCCACGGGATAAACGCGGTGAACCCGCCCGTCTCCTGCTGCAGGCCATAAAGAACTTGGAAATGGTTGATACGGTGCTCGATGGACTCGCCGACGCCGAACATCATGGTCGCGGTGGTCCTCATGCCGAGTTGGTGCGCGGTTCGGTGCACGTGCAGCCAATCCGCGGTCAGGCATTTCAGGCGCGCGATTTTGTAGCGGACTTCATCGTCAAGAATCTCAGCGCCGCCGCCCGGGATCGAATCCAGGCCCGAGTCGCGCAGACGCGCAATCGTGTCGCGCACGCTTAGATTGCTGTATTCGGCAATCGCCAGAATCTCCGAAGCGGAGTAGCAGTGCAGGTGAATTCTCGGAAAGCGCTGCTTGATGCCGCTCAGCATCTTTTCGTGCCAGTCGATCTTGAGATCGGGATGCAGACCGCCCTGCATCAGCACGCCGGTGCCGCCGAGTTCGACGGTCTCGCGAATCTTCTCGTAGATGGTATCGAAATCGAGGATGTACCCTTCCGCCGCCGCCGGCCCCTTCAGCGGACGATAGAACGCGCAGAAGGTGCAATATTCCGTGCAGAAGTTGGTGTAATTAATGTTGCGGTCGATGATGTAAGTCACGGTGCCTTCGGGATGCAGCTTGCGGCGGACCGCGTCCGCCTCCATGCCAATCCCGATCAGATCGTCGGACCGAAACATCTCGAGCGCTTGCTGTTTGGTCAGGGACATCCTCTTCACTCCACGGTAAAGGCTATTTTAGCTGGTTGGAGGGGGTGGATGCGAGTTTGGAGAAGGCTATCTGGAGACGTTTCCGAGGACCTGTTACAAGCGCATGTTGTTTCGCGCATAACTATTAGTTCAGAACTTCGAAATCGAGCGCGTAGATTTCCTGCGTGCCGGTGTCACGCATCAGAAGGGGGGAGCCGTCGGGAGTGAGGCCCATCCATGATTGAAAAGGCAGGATGACGCGACGAAAGTTCTTCAGACTTGCTACTCTCTCCAGCTTATGGTCGGAGAGCATTACTCGATATATCGCTGGATCAGCGCTGTTTTGCGTGTCGAAATAGACGGATTTGCTGTCGCTTGACCATTCCATGGCGCCGACGCTCTGTTTGGCCAAATCCGACCATTTTTGGGCAGGTACATCGAACAGCAGGAGCTTTTGTCCATCCACCGTGGTGGCCGCCACGTAACGTCCGTCCGGCGAAAGTGTTGCGCCCATACGCCCGCGGGAATCAGGCAGGGTTGAGACTTTCATGGTCTTGAGATCCAGGAAGCCGAGGGAGGAGTTTTCCGGGGAGTTCGCCTCAAATAGAAGGACGGAATTACCATCAGGAGCCCAGCCCGCATGGTGTACGTCAAGCCCTCCGGTGGTAATTTGTTGCGATGCGCCGGCGCTGGCCGACACCATGAACAGGTGTTCGCGGCCACCCGGCAACGCGGCGGTAAAAGCAAGCTGGTTGCCATCTGGCGACCACTCCGCGGATTCGACAAACAAGGGCGCAGATGTCAGCTGCAGTTTCTCACTGCCGTCCGTACGGCTGCGCCACAATTCGCCCTCAGGCCAAGTGACATAACTTACCCATTGCCCGTCCCGCGAAAAACTCACGTTTTTGCCTGAGATGCCACCCAGGTAAGGGACAAACTGCGCGGACTTGGTGTCGAAACGCACCAGTTCGGATCGCAACTGGGAGCCCACCGCGAAGATTTTCTTTCCATCCTGGCTAGGTTGTGGCGACTCCAGGCTCAGCGGCCCGGCGGTCAGTCGCACGGGTTCCTGACTAACCTTGTGAAACAGGTCTCCCTTTTCCCGGATTGCCCAGAGATCATAGCGACCATTATGAGGGCTGCGAAACACGAAGTACTTTCCGTCTGGGGTCCAATTGCCCTGCCCAGCTTCCTTTTCCTCATGCCAATCCGACAGCATCTGGTGAAGATTTCTCCCATCCGGGCTCATTTCCCACAGGAGATCGCCAGTCAGGCCGTTACTCATGAAGCGCAGCACTTTCCCATCGGGGGACCAGCGTAGCCAGAAGAGGAAAGAATCTTCCGGCAAAGACGCCAGCTTCCTCTGCTCTCCAGTATTGTTGATGGCGAACAACTGGTTGTTCTGGGCAAGCAGACGGTCTCCGTTTGGCATCCAGATGCCATCGGCGCCGGGCGGCTCAACGAACCGCCGTGGTGAGCCACCCAGCACAGGCACGACCCACATCGCCTGTGTGACCTCTGAACCCGTGAAACTGCTTACCACGAGTTCCGACTTGTCCTGCGAGATGTTGTCAAGAGAGACATTGGGAAAAGGAATCGGCATCGGAACCGTATCGCCGCCAGCCGCCGAAACCTGCGCTGCCACGTATCGGCCGTTGAGATTCTCCTGGATGTAAATGCGGGCGCCATCCGTTAGCACAGTCGCGACCACCTGCCCACCGAAGCTTTTCGGCAGGCCATCATGTGTGAGCTGTGTATAGCCGGTGACTCGCGGCGGCGGTAATGCCGGACGCAATGCATACGCCAGAATTCCCGCAACCGCCAAGACTGCCGCCGTGATTGAGACCCACTTAGCGCGTGAGTGAGGCTGGGGCACAGCCGTCTGTCCGGTCGTGGCGGTCACTGGGACCGCCGCTACGCCGCTCGCGTAGGTCGCGGTCGTCCCCGTGCGCCCGGATTCGATTTCCCGCCGCAGCCGCTTCAGGTCCACGCCCACTTCGGAAGCACTTTGATAACGAAGCTTGCGATCTTTCTCCAGCGCTTTGTTCGTGATCTGCTCCAGTTCCGCCGGCAGATTCGGATTCAATCGCACCGCCGACATCGGCGCCTTATGCAGAATCGCGTCAAACACCATCGCCGACGTGTTTCCGGAAAACGCCGGCAGCCCCGTCGCCATCTCATACAGCACCGCCCCGAACGAGAACAGATCGGTCCGCGCATCCAGTTCGTCGCCTGCCGCCTGCTCCGGCGACATATACGCGATCGTTCCCACCGCTGTCCCCGGACTGGTCAGATGCAGTTCGCTCATCACCGTCGGCGCCACGCCCACCGATGCCGCCGAACTATTCTGTCCGGGCGCCACTTTCGCCAGCCCGAAATCCAGAATCTTCGCGTGTCCATGTTCGGTCACGAAGATGTTGGCCGGTTTGATATCGCGATGAATAATCCCTTTCCGATGCGCCGCGTCCAGCCCTTCCGCAATCCCCACCCCGAGCGTCAGCAATTCCTCCGTCGGTAAAGACCGGCCCAGGATGCGATCCCGCAGCGTTTTGCCTTCCAGCAACTCCATCACGATGAAGTACTGGCTGTCCTGCTGTCCGATTTCGTGGATGGTACAAATATTGGGATGATTCAAAGCCGAAGCCGCCCGCGCCTCCCGTTGAAAACGTTCCAGCGCCGCCGCGTCCGCACTCAATTCCGGAGGGAGAAACTTCAAGGCCACACGCCGTCCCAGAGTGACATCTTCGGCCTCATAAACCACACCCATGCCACCGCCACCCAGCTTCTGCAGCACGCGATAGTGCGAGATGGTCTGTCCGATCATTGGCGGTGAACCCAAACGGCGAACCCAAGCGCCGAATCCAGGCGTCGAATCTAACTCTGTGCAACTGGCAAGTCAATGAAGGGCGTTGGTGGTGCGCGGCCCAAAACCGACCGTTACCACGACTCCTAGGCGGTCCGGCGACGAGGCTGCGATTTCGGGCGAGGGGCTTCCTGCCCGCTGCTTTTCTGCCTGCGTCTGTACTCGAACATGCCGTAGAGCGCGCCCAGCACCGAGAAGGCGATCAGGGCAATCAGGACGGGCCAGTAGTAGAGGGCAAAAAGCCGTACGATGTGCCGCCCGTAGTGGAACCCGAGATAAGCCAGGATGGTGAAGCGAATGCCACGCCCCACGGCCAGAGCGGTCAGAAACTTCCGGGTGGGGTACTGCATGGCGCCGGCGGCCAAAAGCATGGGCACGATCGGAAACGGCGGCGGAAGCAGGGCGGGGATCGCGACTGCCGCGAAGCCGTAGCGTTCAAAAATTGCGTATACCCTCTTGGTCGTCTTCTTCGAGAATCTTTTTTCCAGAGTTTCTTTTCCACCTTTGCGAGCCATGCGGTAAGTCAGGTAGCCGCCGAGGACCGCTCCCGCCGTCGCCATGATTGCATAGTAGAACCACGGCTCGCGATGGTGGGCGGCGAGCAGGATGGTGACGACGTCCGTGCTGCCGGGCAGAGGGATGACCGAGTTGTCGATCAGGCCGAGCAAAATCAGGCTGGGGCCGCCGAGATGGATTAGCCATCGCAAGGCGCTTTTTTTCGACGCGAGCAGGAGGACCGCAAGCAAGGGCATCTTCCTTATTGGAGCATGGTTGAGGCCGCAAGGCGCAGGTTTATAAAGCAGCTAGTACTGAGACCGCCAGATGTTGTAGCGCCGGCATCTTGCCGGCTGTCCCGAGGGCGTCGCTGCTCTCGGCCCGGCCGGCGAGGACGCCCGCTGGACAGCCGCCGGGACGGCGGCGCTACGGTCAGGTCTCGCCCTCACGCGGCCGTTCGCAAGCTGCTTCGCAACCGCAGCAAAACCGATCCCAGTGCTGCCGTCGCAGCAAGCCAGATGGCAAGCGCTGAATTTACCACCCAGCCCGGCGCTACTCCGACGCGGCGCAGCAGAAACGGCAGAAGATTCCACGTCGTGCTGTGAACATAATCCCACGGGTCCCAGTGCATGGCCTCGGTGTTCAAGCCCCAGGCATCCATCTTGCCCAAAGCGAAGGCGGCGATGTTCTTGAAACGCAGAGCAATCACGAACGTCGGATGTCCGAACGTCTCCATCTGGTAAATTTCGAGCGGCAACCAGAACGCCAACGATGCCAGCTGAATCATCAGGCTGACTGCGATCAGAGCGCATCCGGCGCGCCAGATCGTTCTTCCCAGGCGTTCACCATTTAAGGACGCTCGATAGCGCATGAGCAGCGGCACGGCCAACAGCGCCACCAGTTCCACCGAGGTCGAAACATAGCGGTCGCCCCAGGCGAAATCGCCGCTCCAGTACGTGTATCTCGCGTAAAAGCAGATGTAGGCCAGCAACAAGAGAAGAGAGGCCGCGCCATATGCGCGTACCTCTGGAGTCAGGCGCTTCCACAGCCATGCCAGAAGGAAGATAGCCAGCACGAGAAGAGGATCGAAGAGAAAAATGGACTTCTCGGGCTGGAATAGCGCACCTAGAACGCCGGTGTGAAAGGGCGTGCTCCAGGGAAAGTTCGCCGGCAGCGTCGGATCCAACTGGTGGTATTCCCGGGCGAATACAGCTACGTAGGTATTGGTAAAAGACCCGTAGCGATAAAATTGGTAGGCACGATCGATCCCGAGAAAGAACAGGTAAACGGGCGCGGCGACTTTGCAGTAGGCGATGAGCCGCAGCCACATCCCCCGCCCGCGCAATCCTTCCAGCCAAAGCACAAGCAAGACAAAAATCCCTGCCGCCATCAGATCCAACCCCGTGGTGAGCCGAGTAAGCAGGTTCAACCCCAGCGCGCAGGATCCCACGAAAAGCGCGCGCCGACTGTCCGTGCGCAGCCACTCGTACTGAAAGGAAAATCCAGTAAGCGTCAGCAACATGATGTAGTTGTTCTCCATCATGTTTTGCGTGTAATGCAGATGGGTGGTGCAGAACATCAACGCCAGCACGCCCGCCACTGACTCCTTCATGCCAAAGCGCAACTGGCCGAGCAACCGGAATGCGACGAGCGCGGTGAGGACGTTCACCAGAATGTTGGTGCTGTAACTGACCACGATGGCGTTCACGGACGGATCGTCGCTGTATCCGGAGAAAACCTGCCAGTGGGCAATCCACGTGCCCACCAGGTCGGCGGGGAGCATGAGCAGCGATTGGCCGATGCCATACCAGCTGTAAAGGCGTCCGCCACGGCCGTGCAGGCCAAATTCAGGATACTCGTTGGGGAAAACTTGCGGATCGGAGGTCCAGAGCCAATGGGTGGTCTGAAGCCGATGCGCCGTGTCGGACGTCCCCAGTTCGCCGGATTGCACCACAAAGGCAAGCAGTCCCGCGGTCAGACATAAGAGAAAAAGGGGATCGCGCAGCCATCGTCCGAGACGAGAAGTCATCGCCTGGATGGTAATTCGAAAGTCGCAATTTAAGAAGCCTGGGCACGTGGCCTGAAGGATTGGAGTGCTTCGATGGGGTGCCCGGTTTCAAGTCGGACAGGCTGGATTATCCCAATCTGACGATTAATCTAAAGATTGGCCTGACACAATTTGGCACCCTGACCCGGGAATACTCTGACAAACCTCGTCAGTTTATCCACAACCAACACAAAGTATCCCTTCGATCACAGCCGGCCAAACAGGTTCCCTTTGGAATCTGTGACTTGAAGCGATGGCTTACTTTAGTCACCCGAGGGAAAGGCCGGTCCCTCAAGTGCAAACTGAGTAACCATCATCGTGGTTAAATCGGGTCCCCCCTGGGGTGGAGTTACGCACTTGAAGAAACAAAAGGGCTTCTCACTGATCGAATTGCTGATTGTGGTGGCGATCATCCTAATCATCGCCGCGATTGCTATTCCGAACCTGTTGCGCGCACGTATCGCGGCGAATGAATCGTCCGCAGTGGCGTCGCTGCGTACCATCAACACAGCGCAGATTTCTTATTATTCCAACTATCCGACCGTTGGCTTTGCGTCCGCGCTGAGCCTACTGTCTGGTACTTGCACGGGCACGTCCGTGCCCACCTCGGCGGGCTCCTGCATGATTGATACGACGCTCGGGAGTGGCACCAAGAGCGGCTACTCATTCTCGGTGGCGGGCTCGGTCAGTGGCTATGCGGCGTGGGCAAACCCAGTGAGTTCGAATCGTTCGGGCGTGAACTCGTTCTGCTCGGTTCAGGATGCAGTCGTGCGCAAGACCGGCACCTCCGCGATCACCACCTGCGCCGGAACTGAAACCCCGCTTCAGTAAGTTTGGATTTGGCAAAGTACCTGGGGGCAAGGCAGAAAAAAGCAGAGGGGCAATCCTCTTGCAGACAGCTACAGGGCCCCAGGAAGGCTGGAAACGGTTTATTTGTCAGATAAGTTCTAAAGGAAGCGAAGTTCCGGTGCTTGCGGAAGCGCTCCGATTTCCGCGCCCAGGCGGTAGTAAAGATCGAGCCCCTCCAGGCAGGGGGGGTCAAGATAATAATGGATGTTACGCGTCAGGTAGACGCGAACGAATTCGACGGTAAGGCCGAGACGCGGCGCCCACTCCTGAGCGATGGTTTCGAGTTGCTTCGGCAAGAGCCCATGGTCCCGTGACTTCTTGAAGACCTCTGCGATCGCCGCGCCACTTCGTCCAGCAAGCGCCTGTTTGCGAATCGCCCAGAAAGCGAAGACGAATGACTTTCCCGTGCGCGCCACCCACTCTTCCGCCAGATCGAGAGTAGCGTAGCGCGTTCGGTCGACCTGCAGCGCCGGGTCTCCGATGAGCAACGCCGCATCGCAAGCGCCGAGCATGGCATCGAGATCCGGAGCCATCGCCTTATAATCGCGCGCTCCGCCCAGCCACTTGGCAAACAGAATCTTGGCCAGCGCCACCGACGTCATCGAGGAAGTATCGAGCGCCACCGTGCCCACCTGCGCCCACCTCGCCTGCTTTGACAATGGATCGACGGGCATCTTGCCAGCTAGCTTGCTGGGCTTCTTGGTAACTAGGAGGATCGACCGCACCGCGCGTCGTGCCGCGATGGCCACGTCAGGGATGATGACGAGATCCGGTACTGTCGCATAGGCCGCAGCTGGGATGATGCCAATATCGGCCGTTCCCGCCCGCAAAGCCTCGGCGCAGGCCGAGGGGAACGTGTAGGAAATATCGAACTCCGCGCCTGCTTCCCCGTGCTCAAAATCCCACATGAGAGGAGCAGTATTCAGGTAGGAAATGGCCGAGATCTTTAACCGGCTCATCACTTTACGAATTCTACCAAAAGTGATGTGCGCGCCATCCTTGACAACGTTTTCCGCCGGGGGCTAGGGTCGCCGAATATGCCCAATAACATCGACATGTCAGCCGGGGCCGTTGCCGCCGCCGTCACCAAGCCTGCTTCTGACCAGGGCACCTACTGGCTCGCGTTGGCCCTAACCCCGGGACTGGGCCCCACGCGCATCAAGAAACTGATCGAGCACTTTGGCGCCGCCGATCGCGTCTTCCAGGCCAGTTTAACTGAACTTGAAGCCACGGGGATGCGCGCCGTTTCCGCGCAATCGATCGCCACCGGAAAGTCACTCGAACTGGCGCAGCAGGAATGCGTGAAGGCGGCCGAGGCGGGCGCGAAAATTATTTCGCTCAGCGATCCCGAATACCCCTCGCGGCTGAAGGAAATTTACGACCCGCCGGTTGTGATGTTTGTTAGAGGAAGCGTAGAGGTACTGGCCCAGCCCGGTATCGCGATGGTGGGAACACGTCATCCCACGCCCTACGGAAGCGGCATGGCCGAACGGCTCTCCACCGACCTCGCCGCTCGCGGACTGGTGATTATCAGCGGCTTGGCGCGCGGCATCGATACCGCGTCGCATCGCGGCGCCCTCGCTGCCAAGGGAAAGACGGTTGCCGTCCTCGGCACTGGAATTGACGTCATGTACCCTAAGGAAAACACGCGACTCACGGAACAGATCGTCGCGCTTGGCGGCGCGCTGATCTCCGAGTTTCCGGTTGGAACCCCGCCGACGCCGCAAAACTTTCCCATCCGCAACCGGATCATCAGCGGCATGTCGGCCGGCGTGCTGGTTGTCGAAGCCGCGGAATACAGTGGCACTCGTATCACTTCCCGCTGCGCCCTTGAACAAAACCGCGACGTTTATGCCGTCCCGGGCAATGTGACCAACAAAAGTTCATGGGGTCCGAACACCCTGATCAAGCAGGGAGCGAAGCTCGTCGCGACCTGGGAAGACGTGTGGGAAGAGCTTCCAGCCGACATTCAAGCTGCGCTCAGTTCCCGGCAGAATGAATCCCTGGAACCGGAAACCGCATCTCTATTTCCGGACGAAGTGACCTCGCCCCACGAAAAAAAGATCCTCCGGTTGCTCAAGGCCGATGAATCCACGCAGATTGATCAACTGGTCGAAATGCTGGAGGACGAAATGTCCTCGTCGGAGATCTTCGCAGCGCTTTTCGAGCTGGAACTGGGCGGCAAGATACGGCAGTTGCCGGGGAAGAATTTTGTGAAGAGCTTCTAGTTCTCAGTTATCAGTCGTCAGTTTTCAGTTAAAGCGGAGGGCTCGTGCAAAGTTTCCGTAGTCTTCATGTCTGGGAAAAGGCGCACAAACTGACTCTCGATATCTGCTCTGCCAGCAAGACTTTCCCGCGGGAAGAAATTTATGGTCTGACGAGCCAGATGCGGCGAGCCTCCGCATCTGTGGGAATGAATATCGCCGAGGGCTGCTGCAGAAAGGGAAATGTAGAGTTGGCTCGCTCTCTACAGATTGCGATGGGGTCGGCGAGTGAGGTTGAGTACCAACTTCTGCTCGCCCACGATCTCGATTATTTGAAGAGTCCGGACTACGAGAGGCTTGCGACACAGGCAGTTGAGGTCAAGCGAATGTTGTCGTCCCTGATGCAGAGAGTGAAGGTTGTTAACTGAAAACTGACAACTGATAACTGAGAGCGGGTTGTTGCAATTTGCCAATTCGTGCTAGTTTCAATTCCATTACCGCCAAACTGAGGAACCATTGTCCAAAGGTCTAGTCATTGTCGAATCGCCGGCTAAGGCGAAAACTATCCAGAAATATCTTGGTAAGGGATTCACGGTCGATGCTTCTTACGGCCACGTGAAAGACCTGCCCAAGAGCAGCCTCGGTGTCGACGTCGAGAACGACTTCGAAACCGAATATGTCGTCATTCCTGGAAAGGAAAAAGTCCTTGCCAAGCTGAAAAAGCTGGCACTGTCTGCCGACCACATCTACCTTGCTCCTGACCCGGATCGTGAGGGCGAAGCCATCGCCGCGCACCTTGCAGACGAACTCGGCGAGGATTCGAGCAAGAAAAAAAAGGGAAAGAAGAGCGCTAAGAAGAAGACCGACGATGTTGGAGACGGTGCGCGCATCCGCCGCGTGACTTTCAACGAAATTACGCAGCGCGCGGTCAAGGCAGCGTTCGAGCATCCCCGCGACATCGATCGCAATCTGGTGGACGCGCAACAGACCCGGCGTGTCCTCGATCGGCTGGTGGGCTACCAGGTCTCTCCTCTTTTATGGGACAAAGTTCGCCGCGGCCTTTCCGCCGGACGGGTGCAGACGGTTGCGCTGCGCTTGATCGTCGATCGCGAACGCGAAATCAAGGCCTTCGAGAAAAAAGAATATTGGACGATTGACGCCCATCTCGCCGCCTCTAAGCCTCCGGCATTCGACGCCCGCTTTCTGGGCAAGGGCGAAGAGAAAGTCGAGGTCACGAACGGCGAGGAAGCGGAGAAAATCCGCTTGGCGCTCGAAAAAGCCGATTGGGTTGTCCGCTCAGCGGAAAAGAAAGAGCGGCGGCGCAACGCCACTCCGCCGTTCACCACCAGCAAGCTGCAACAGGATTCCTCGCGCAAGCTGCGTTTCAGCGTGAAGCGCACCATGATGATCGCGCAGCGCCTCTATGAAGGCGTCGAACTGGGCGACGAAGGACTGGTCGGCCTGATCACCTACATGCGAACCGATTCCACCCGCGTTTCGGCCGAGGCGATCACCGAGGTCCGCGAGTACATCACCAGCGAGTACGGCGCCAACTATTTGCCCGAGTCGCCTAATACATATAAGGAGAAGAAAGAAGCGCAAGCGGCGCACGAAGCCATTCGCCCGACTTCGGCGGCGCGTCATCCCGACCTGGTGAAGAAATATCTGCATGAAGACGAATTCAAGGTTTACAAACTGATCTGGCAGCGCTTTACCGCTTCCCAAATGAATCCTGCCGTGTTTGACCAGACCTCTGTCGATATCGACGCTAAATCTGGGAATGACGTTTTCTGGTTCCGCGTTACCGGTTCGGTGATGAAGTTCGACGGTTTCCTCAAAGTCTATGAAGAATCCAAAGACAGCAAGGACGAAGAAGACGAGGAACTGAAGCACAAGCTCCCGCCGCTCGAAGCCGGGCAGAAGCTGACGATGAAGTCGCTGCTTCCAGAGCAACATTTCACCGAGCCGCCTCCGCGTTTCAACGAAGCTTCGCTGGTGAAAGAGCTCGAAGAGCGCGGCATCGGCCGGCCTTCCACCTACGCGACGATTCTCAGCACCATCCAGGAGCGGCAGTACGCGCAGAAAGTCGGCGGCAAGTTCGTGCCTACCGAAATCGGCCTGGTTGTGACCGATCTGCTGGTCGAGAACTTCAAAGATATTTTCGACTTCCAATACACGGCGCGCCTGGAAGAGGAATTGGACGAGATCGAAGAGGGCAAGCAGACGGGCAACGATGCGCTTACCGAGTTTTATCACAAGTTTTCCAAGGACCTCCGATACGCCGAGAAGCACATGGAAAACATCAAGCGTATGGAGAAGCCCACCGACGAAAAGTGTGAACTCTGCGGTGCGCCGCTGGTCATCAAGTGGGGCAAGCACGGTTCGTTCTATGCCTGCAGCACCTACGACAAGGAAAATCCGGACACTTGCAAGTTCACCAAGGAGAACCCGATCAATCTGCCCGACCTCGATTCGGCCGATCTGCAGGAGACTGCGCAAGAGGAATACTGCGAGAACTGCGGCCGCGTCATGGTCTTGAAGCGCGGGCGTTTCGGCCAGTTCATGGCCTGCACCGGCTATCCAGATTGCAAGACTACGCGGCGGCTCGATCAGGGCAAGAAAGTGCCCGACATTCCGCTCGATGAAACTTGTCCGTTGTGCAAGCGCAACTTGATCCTGCGGCACGGCCGTTTCGGCGAGTTCACTTCCTGCAGCGGGTATCCCGACTGCAAATATGTAAAGCAGAACTTCATTGGCGTGAGGTGCCCCTTATGCAAAGAAGGCGAACTGGTAGAAAAGCGCGCGCGCAAGGGCAACACGTTTTATGGATGCGGAAACTACCCGAAGTGCAAATTTACTTCGGCGGCCAAGCCGATCCCCGAGAAATGCCCGGATTGCGGACATGAATACCTGGTGGAGCGACTGCGCAAAGACGGATCGGTGATTGCGTGTCCGAATAAAGAGTGCGATTACGAGCGGGCGGTGCAGGGCGAGGCGGCGGGCACTTCGAAAGTCTGAGAAAGACAGGCTCTCCGAACAAAACTCAGGACATAACTAAATTCATAAACATCTAACGAGGCGAAGAATATGGCAAAGAAAGCAACCGCGCACGATGCAAGACTGATTCTGGAACTCTACAACCTCCGTCGCGAAGCCGAGATGCGCAAGGCGCGAAACTGGTTTGGGGTGGAATTCTGGCCGCAGAGCGCCGAGGAACTGATTAAGGTCGCGAACTCCTTCCCCAGCCAGGAAAACGCCTGGATTCGACAGGTGGGCGGCTATTGGGATATGGCGGCTTCCTTCGTGCTGCACGGCGCGCTCAATGAGGAACTCTTTTTGCAGCCCGGCTGCAGCGGCGAAATGTTCTTTCTTTTCGCCAAGGTCTATCCGTTCCTCAAGGAGTTTCGCGAAAAAACCAACAATCCCGACGCCTTCGCGAACATCGAGAAAGTAGCTACCAGATCGAAGACTGCCCGTAAGCGGTTGGAGCGCGTCTCGAAAAATGTTGAGAATCGCCGCAAAGCGTTGGCCAAGCCAGCGACGAAGAGCTGACCCCTGAGCGCTCTTCTTCGTTCCGCGCATTTTCGCCGCCGCGCATCTGCTATCCTAAATGCGTTGTGCGGATGCTCTGGTGGTTTCTAATACTGGGATTCAGTACCGCGGTGGTCGTGTCGGTTGCGCTTTCGCTCTACGTGCGGGTCCGACGGCAAATGAAGCGCGCCGCCGCCTACCGAGCGGAACACGACGGCCTCGACCACTCGTCGCCTAAGGCCTGATCCGCCGCGACCTCCGCCACGAGGAAAGGAAAGCCATGTCGAAAGTAGCGACTCAAGTTTTCGATCAGCACACCAGGTCGTTGGATCGTAGAGGGGAATGGGCCAAACAGGCGGCCATCGTGATCGCCGGCAGCCTCTTCGTCGCCCTGTGTGCGCGCGTGACCGTGCCGTTGCCCTTCACGCCGGTTCCGCTGACGCTGCAAAACTTCGGAGTTCTGGCCGTAGGTTTGCTCCTCGGTTCGCGTCGAGGCTTCGCCGCGCTCTTGCTCTACCTCGTCGAAGGTGCGTTCGGAATGCCCGTATTCAGCCCGTCGATTCTAGGCGGCGGAATCGCCCAGATACTCGGCCCAACCGGCGGATTCCTCATGGTTTATCCGCTCGTGGCATTTGTTGCGGGCTGGATTTGCGAGCGCAGGTCGGGACAAAGCTCACGCCGTTTCGCCTGGGCCACACTGTCATCCGTGGCCGCGGAACTGGTGCTCTTCGCGGGGGGACTCAGTTGGCTCGCCGTGCTGACGCACTCGGTTTCTCTGGCGATCCGCTATGGCCTCTACTGGTTCGTTTTTGCGGAAGTCATCAAGGTGCTGATGGCCGCAGCCGTAGCCGCGCGCTGGCGCCAGCAACGTTCTTCACAAGGTTGAACAGAGAAATCGGGTTCGTATCAGGGCATCGCTCTAGCGATGCCAGACGTTTTGTCCTGATACTGAAGTTTATAGAACAGGATTACGGAATCTTATGAGTACAGTATCTTCTCCAGTTCGCGAGATCACCGTGGCGCACAGCCCGGACTCCGACGACGCATTCATGTTTTACGGCCTGGCCACGAACAAAGTTCGCGTGCCCGGACTGAAGTTCAGCCATACTCTTTGCGACATCGAGACGCTGAATCGGCAGGCGCAGGAAGGTGTTTACGACGTAACCGCGATTTCGTTCCACGCTTTTCCCTATATTCAGGAAAATTACTCGCTGATGTCGTGCGGCGGCAGCGTGGGGGACGGTTATGGTCCCATGCTCGTTTCCACGCGGCCCTTTACGGCGGATGACATCAAGCAAAAGAAAATTGCGGTGCCCGGCAAGCTCACCACCGCTTACCTCGCGCTTGAACTGTTTGCGCCCGGTATTCAGGTGGAAGTCGTTCCCTTCGATCAGATCATTCCGCAGATTCTCGAAGGCAAATACGAAGCCGGTCTCATCATCCACGAAGGCCAGCTCACTTACGACAAATCCGGACTGCACCGCGTGGTCGATCTTGGCCGGTGGTGGCAGAAAGTTACCGGACTGCCGCTGCCGCTCGGAGGAAACGCCATCCGGCGCTCGCTCGGCCGGGAAACGATGGCCAGCGTCACCCAGGCGCTGCGCGAGAGCATCCAGTACGCTATTGATCATCGCGAGGAAGCGCTCAGCTACGCGATGCAGTTTGCCCGCGATCTCGATGTCCAACTCGCCGATAAGTTCGTCGGCATGTATGTCAACGAGCGCACGCTCGACTATGGAGACGACGGCCGCGAAGCCGTGCGACGGCTGCTCGACATGGGACATAAGGCGGGGATTATTCCGCAAACGCCGCGGGTGGAGTGGGTGTAGGAAAGCGCTTTACCGCACCCGCTCCGGAAACGAAAACACCGGATCAATATCCACCGGAACATCGGACACAGCCTGCAGTGCCGCCTTCAATTCTTCTGGCATCGTGCCATATTTCTTAAACCAGTTTTCCGCACGCGAGCGGTCTCCGGTGGCTTCGATCTCCAGCAGTTCCTTGGCTAGATCGGCCATTGCGCCCGGCATCTTCTCGTAATCAATGGCATAACGCTCGTCCGCATTCCGGCGGATCGCGCCGCGCTCCGAGAGATAGTTGAATTCCATCATCTCGGCTTGACCGTGTGCCTCGGCCGTTCCGAAGCGTACGGTGCGGAAGATTCCTCCTACATAGGACGCGTAATACTCTTCCAGCTTTTCTTTCGGAAGCGCGTCGTGATCCACCAGCCATTTCAGCGCGAACATTCCGGTCACATCGGCCTTCGCTTCTTCCAAGCCACTGTAGCCCGATCCGATCGCTTCCCGGATTTCGACTTTGCCAGCCAGATTACCCGACGACGTCCGCGCAAACGCGGGCCCTAGTCCGTGGCAAATCTCGTGCATGATCGTGCTCTGCAGATAACCCTCACCCGAAACTTTCGCCGCCTGATCCGGCTCCATCAGTTTGCGGGCGACCGGCAATACGACGTAGTTCACGCGCGCGTCCATGAAATTCTTGAAGAAAAGCTTCTTGCTGCCCTTTTGCTCGTGCACCCGTGGATCGTTCGGCAAATTGTCAGCCACTGCCTGGTAGCCATGCGTCAGGTCGCCGGCGCGAAACGGAGCGTCCATCACTTCCATCGGCGTCTCCAGACCATGTTTCGACGGCCGATCTTCCGCTGCAAGCGGCAGTGCGTCCTGAATTTCAGGCACATATTTCTGGAACAGCTCCAGCTTCTCGCTCTCGCGCTGGTTGCGCACCAGCACCGCCGCGCCGTACGAACCTTTCACGCCGAGCAGTCCGTCCATGTAGGTTTCGTAAGGCGCAAAAATGATATCGAATTTCGGATTCTTCAACTCCAGCCACGCCAGATCGCTCGGAAAGTAATCGTCGCTGAGCAGCGCATCGGCCCGCAGTCGAAGAAACTTCGCGAAAGCCGCGTCATCACTAAGCTTCGCCGCCGCCCGCAGAGCTCTTGCCGCCGGTTCCAGAAATGCGCGAAACGCGATGTGGTAGGGAACAGCCTCCAGTTTTTCGTGATGCCAGCGCACGATCGTGAATTGATCGTAGATTGCCGCTTTCTGATCCGGATGCTGCTTGACGTATTGCTCCACCTGATCGCGCGTCAGGTTTGCCGGATAAAATCCACGCCCCGGCGGCGCGGCCTCCGTTCCGACAAACGGTTTATTTTCGTCAATCAGATCGAAGCGCGAAGCGTTAATCCACAAGTAGCGTCGCAGTTGCACGTCGCGCCGGTTCCGGCTCGCGGCCAGCGACTGGTACAGCGTCAAGCCGTCGGGATCGCTCTGCCGCCAGTAGATACTCTCCAGGTAGCCGCAGGCTTCCACCAGTTTGCGAACAAGTTGCTGCTCGCGAGCGCTCAGACCTGCCGTCCGGAAAGGCATTTGGACGCGCCGGAACCTGGCCAGGCGCTGTCCCAAGTCAGCCGCGACTTCCAAATCCGACGGTGCGCCGCCCTTCGCCGCCGAACCCGTCATCGCTCGGGCTTGTCTTCTGTTGCGCCGCGCCGAAAGTTGATATCAGGAGAATGAAAACTAAAACAAGCCCACCGTGCATCAAAAAATAGCTCTTGATACCCCAGTTCTTAAGCTGACCGTTTTTCATACGAACACAAGTTTATCAAAGCCGCGAATCCGGCCCGGAGCCGTTATCATGAATGCATGCGTGGGGAGAATGGCGCCCAGACTCTGCTCATCGATGCCGATGACACGCTCTGGGAAAACAACATCTATTTCGAACGGGCGATCGCGAAGTTCATTTCGTTCCTCGATCATCGCGAACACTCGCCGGAGGCGGTTCGCCTGGTGCTGAACGACGTCGAGCGGGATTCCATCGTCAAGCACGGTTACGGCCTGCACAGCTTCACGCATTCGCTGATTGAAACCTTCGAGAAGCTTTCCGTTGACCCGGTTACGCCCGAGTTGCACGAACGCATTCGCAGCTTTGCGCACCAGATCGCCGATCATCCCATCGAAGTTCTCCCCGGCGTGCCCGAGACCCTGCAGTATCTCGGCGAGCGTCATCACCTCATCCTGATGACCAAGGGAAACCCCGCCGAGCAATCGGGGAAAGTCGAGCGCTCAGGATTGAAAGAATATTTCTCCGCCGTCGAGATCGTTGCCGAGAAGGACGAATCCACGTACCGCTCCGCCATCGGCAAGTACGCCCTTCCGGCGGAGACTACATGGATGGTCGGCAACAGCCCCAAATCCGATATCAATCCCGCCCTGGCCGCGGGGCTGCACGCCGTCTTTATACCCCACGGCCAGACTTGGATTCTCGAGCACGAGGAAGTGGCGACCGCCCCGGCCTCACAGCGACTGCTGGTGGTAGAACGTTTCGGCGACCTCACAAAACACTTCTAACTGGCGGGTCGCCGCCAAATAGACACAGGCCGGGTGCCCGGAATTTCTTCCGGTCCCGGCCCGCGCTTCTATCAACTTGGTAGCCGACTCAGTTGGCCGGCGTGGGGCTGGCGTTGGCGGTAGTTGTGGTCGGCGCTGGTGCTGCCGTCGTTGTCGCCGCGTTGGTTGCAGCAGGCACGTTGGCGTTGCTGTACCGCGAAAGTCGCGGATAGAACGGCGTAACTTCAAACGGCATCTTGTCGCGCGCCGAAGTGATTGCAACCGGCTGCGCCTTCACGATTTCCACTTTGTCGTCCCAGGGGTTCAGCTTGACGCGTCCGCCCAAAGGCAGCGCGGCGATCTGGTCCAGTTTGTTCCAGTCGAGCGCCGGAGCCGAGGTGGCGAGCGCCGCCATGCGCGTTACCGTCCCGTTGTCAGTGATGTTGTTGCCGAGGTGTGCTTGCAGCAGGGCGCTCAATTGTGGAGCGCGCTGTTGCAGAGCCTTGATGAAAAGTCCGGCCGTTTCCAGTTTCTGCGCATACGGCGAAGCCTTTAGCATTTCGATAGCTTTCTTGTCAGCGGCCGTTTCCTCTTCGGGAATGTGTTTGAACCCGAAGTTCTGGTAAGTCGACTCGTCGGAGAACAGCATGCGGTCGTTGAACGCGTATTGGCTGCCCAGGTTATGTCCCAGAACGATGTGCGCCAGTTCGTGCGAGAGAACCATCGCCAGGCTGCCCTCATCGGGCAGTACATCGATCAGCCCGCGGCTCACCACGATGGTGTTACCTACGCTGAAAGTTTCCAGCGGAGAAGTCGTCAGCACGCGCGTCCGGACCGGCCGCGGCAGTTCGATGTTATTGGTGATTTCGAGGTTGTTTACGACGGTCTGAAGAATTTTGTCCACGTCGCCTTCCGGCGCCAGCAGCCCGGCGCGTTCCAGCCGTTCGATCACGTTGTCTTCGGCCTGCTGTTGCCATTCGCGCTCGGCGGCCAGCGGAGTAGCATCCTGCGCGGTCGGCGTGTCGTCCTTTACGCTGTCGACGCGGATGTTAGTAAGTTCGTCGTTCGGTGTTCCCGTCTTCAGGTTATAGCCCCACATGCGGGTCTGTGCCTTGAACGCGATCGTGTTATGAGCTCCCGCTGTGAAGTCGCCTTCTTCGCTGTAGATGTAAGATGGCACCCAATAACCCGGGACCAGATTCAACCGCCAGCTATCCATGTGGAAGTAATAGCTATTACGCGATGGATGCGCATAAGTTCCGTTCAGCCGGACGATGCTGAAGTCCTGATCCTCAACCCAGATGCGTCCGAGAAAGCGTCCGCGTCCCGCGTCTTTTTTCGGCGTCAGATCAAACACCAGGCAGCGCACGTCGCCCAGAAACTCGCGCCGCGAGTAGTGAAAATCGTAGTGCTGCCGGTCAAAGTCGTTGCGGTCGACGAAGATCATCCACGAAAAACCCAGCGGCTGGTACTGGAACTTGAACTTCTTGGTGAGTCCACCCAGCAGGCGCTTCTCCATGCCTTCGTCTTTGCCTTTGTCTTTGTCCTGAAGGTAGTCGCTGCGGTCGATCGATTCACTCAAATCCATGCGTCCCAGAAAGTAATGATCGTCCTGCGGAACCGGCCCCAGTTGCTTGTCCTGCGTCAGGTTCTGGAGATAGGTTTCCACAATGGGAGTGCGCGGCGATAAGAACTTGATCAGCTCTCTTTCGCGCAGAATCACGCGGTCGACCACCTGATCCATGGTGGTGGGCGGCGCCAGAGCGACTGGAGCCTGACTGGACGGAGCTGCGCTCGGCTGAGCCGGCGTCTGATCCGCCTGCGCCGCCGAAGTCGGCTGTGGGTTTTGCGGCGCGGACGCCGGTTGCTGGGCCACTGCCGTCATCGCTACCGCGAGCAGAGCCAAAATTGTCCAGTTCATAGTGGGCATAACGTTCCGCATAATTTTCCGCATAACTCTCCGCATAACTCTCATCTCCAAGGTTTCAATACGCCAGTTGAAATACCACGTGCACAATTGCTGTCGAATCCATTGCCTGCCCGTTTCGCATGGCCGGCTTGAACCGTATCTTGTTAGCGGCAGCTATGGCAGCCTCATCGAGTCCATGGCCCAAGCCCCGCACCACGCGATTTACATGTAACTGCCCATTCGCCGAAAATTGCACTTCCAACAGAACTTCGCCTTCCAGCTTCAGACTTCTTGCTTCATCCGTATAAACCGGGTTCGGCTTGTACGTGATCTCGACCGACGTCGCCGGCGGGCCGCTATCCACACGCTGGATATGCGGCGTGTTCTGCGCGATCTCCTGCGAGCCAAAGCCTGAGGTCTGCACGCCGCGGCCACTTCTGCGTCCGTCTCCCTGGCCTCCGGTTGCAACCCCATTACCAAAATCGGCGCTGGCGACTGTTCCCTTAATACCTTTGGCGCCGCCCGAGCCGTTCCCTTGGCCGGGTCCGACGGGCATGTCGAAACCACCCGCAGCGGTTGCGATCAGCTTGCCGTTGGGCTTGCCTTTATCACTCGGCTTCAGTCCATTCGGATCGCCGAACCCGCCCGTCTGCACCTTCTCAATCGGCGCGTTGACGGTCGGCACCACTGAACTTCCCGCCGCGAATTCCCCGGTATGAATCAGCACCGGACGCGCTCCGCTGGTCTGTTTCAACACCGCTGGGGCGAAGTTATTCATCGCTACCTTGGGCGGCTCAATTTCCTGGGGCTGCGACTTGGGCGCGCGGATTTCTTTCGGCACGATCAATTTCGGCGCCTGGAACACCGGCTCCGGCGGCGGCAGCAACTTCGCATGCACCGGCAGCGGCTTCGGTTTGGGTAGCGGCTCCGGCCTCAGTTCCGGCCGCGGTACCAGCTCCGTGACGTGATAATTCACGATCGGAATGATGGTATCGGTCGCCATGATTCCGACGACAATCAGAAGCAGAATCAGGGCGACAAGTATTCCGTAGCTCGCCGCAAAGGTCCGCCAGTTCCACTTCCGTTCAGGGAGCAGGCCGAGTTTAAAACCGCGATCGTACGTAGGCATCCATGACTCCAAAATGGGGGCCCGAAGCCGGGGAGAGCGCTCGGGGTTGGAGTCTTCACCTTATGGGAGATTGGGCAGGGGGTAAACGTGTCGCTTGCGCGTGTCCTTTGGTAACCATCTTTAGGTATTCGGCGTAATTTCTCAGGTCGATTACTTTGGGTCCCTTACTTCGGTTCTGCCGGCCGGCGCCGCGCAAAGAAGTAGAACACAGGAACACCCGCCAGAATCGCCAGGCATCCGCCGGCCGAACTTTTCAGGTCGTCGGTGAACGTGTAATAAAGAAGCGCCGCGGAAGCCAGCACAAACAGCGCCGGAACCACCGGATATCCCCACACGCGATAAGGCCGCTGGGCGTGCGGTTCCCGGCGGCGGAAAACGAAAACCGTGCTGCCTGCGATCATGTAGAACAACCACTCGGCAAAAATCGTAAGCGAAAAGAACTGCCGGAAACTGCCTCCGAGCAGCAGCAGGATGATAGCCAGCCCGCACTGCACAACGATCGCGACCGAGGGCGTGTGGAAGCGCGGGTGAACCTCGGCCATCGCCTTGAAAAAATATCCATCGCGCGCCAGCGCGAAGGGTACACGCGCCCCGCTCATGATGGTGCCATTCAAAGTCACCAGCATCGAAACCGCCATGCCCGCCGACACCAGGCCGGCGCCCGCGCGCCCCAGCACCAGGGCAACCGCGCCCGAGGCAGGGCGCTCCGAACCTGCGATCGCCGCCGCCGGCAGCACATACTGCACCGCCGCGTTCACCAGGATGTAGAGCGCGCCCACCGTGGCCACGCCCCAAATCAGCGAGAGCGGGATGTTGCGCTGCGGATTCCGTATCTCTCCCGCAACCATATTCAGATCGTTCCAGCCGTCGTATGCCCACAGTGCAGCCCTCAGCGCCGCGAAAAATCCAACCGCGCCTCCGGCCGCCCCGGCGAACTCGGTCGCAAAATTCGTCCACGTTCCTCCGCTATAAGAAAAGCCTATCCCCACGATCCCAAGGATGATCGCAACTTTCAGCAGCGTGAACAGAAACTGAAACTCGCCGGCCCGGCGCACCCCAAGGTAGTTGAGCCACGAAATCAGAACCGTCGCTCCGATCGCCACAAATTGCCCGTAATTGACAGTGAAGGGATGTGAAATACATGCATGGGAGAAAAAAGAGAAAATCGGGAAAGTTTCCAGAATCCGCACCAAGCCAGTGGTTATGGTCGCAATCGAAGCTGGTTTGGCGATCAGAAACCAGGTCCATGAATAGAGAAATCCGGCCAGCGGTCCGTAGGCGTCGCGTACGTAGACATACTCGCCGCCCGCCTGCGGCTTCATGGCTCCCAATTCGGCATAGGTAAGCGCGCCAAAAAAGGAGAGGAGCCCTCCAACCATCCACGCGAGATAGACGAGTCGGGCCGACCCCACTGCCTGCATCATCTCAGTCGGAACCAGGAAAATTCCGCTTCCGATGATGGTCCCCACCACGACCGCGCCAGCGTGCGACAACCCCAGGTCGCGCGCCAATTCGGGACGGGCCAGTTCGGAGCGGAAACGATTGTCCTTTGCGAGCATGTCCATAATTCTTACAGGCTGATCGGAAGAAAGATTCTAACCGCAACATCTCCGCGTCCTCTGCGTTCTCCGCGGTTCAAGCCTTTGGTTGAACCCTCCACAAAGCGCTGGCCCCATATCCAACGGCAAACGTTACGCACATCCCGATCGGCACCCACCAGGTGAAAGCCACCTGCGACCATCTCCACAAATACAGTTCCATCGCTAATCCAAAGGCCATGCCGACCATTGCTCCACGCTGATTGGCGCGCTTGGTCAGCACTCCCAGCAGAAACGCGCCCAGCAAAGCTCCATAGGCGACCGACGCGATTTGCAATCCAGCTTCCACCACGCGCCCCACTCGATGCAGCGCCAGCACCGCGAGCGCGAACAGCACCAGCGCCCAGCCGACGGTGGCCAGCCGCGCAAGCAGCAGCCTCTGCGCTTCGCTGACCGTCGGCCGGAGCCGAACATAGAAATCCATAATCGAACTCGATGACAGCGAGTTCAGGGCCGCGCTCAAGTTCGACATCGCGGCCGCAAGAATCGCCGCGATCAACAGCCCGGCAATCCCGTGCGGCATATGGCTTACGATGAACGTCAGATAGATCCTGTCCGCCCGCCAAGACGCGGACGACGGAACCCGGTAGTAGGCGAAGAGCATCACGCCTACTAGCAGAAACAACCCGAACTGAAAAAAAACCGCCAATCCACTCGACACCAGCGCCAGCGCCGACTGTCGTTGATTCCGCGCCGCCAGCAGTCGCTGCACGATGAGTTGGTCGGTACCATGGCTGGCCAAGGTGAAAATCGCGCCGCCGATAACTCCTGCCCACAGCGTGTAAGGTGCCGCAAAATTAAGATAGGGCCAGTGCGTCAGGAGGGAAGCGTCGAACACTCGGAGCTTGTGCAGGCTGCTTGCAATCGACACGGCCGAAGCCCATCCTCCCGGCACGAGATGCAAAATCGTCATGAGGCCGACCAGCGTTCCGCCTACATAAATAAATGTCTGCACGACGTCGGTCCAGATCACAGCCGCCAGTCCGCCCTCAAAGGTATAGATCAAGGTGAGTAAAGTGATGATGGCGATGGAAGCGACCTCGCCCGTGCCCAGCGCAATCGACACGACAATCGATACGGCATATACCCGCACACCCTCGGCCGCCGCCCTGGTCAACAGGAACAGACCCGCCGTCACCGTGCGCAGCTCGGGACCAAACCGGCGCTCAATCAGCTGATAGGCCGTGTACAGTTCACCGCGAAAATACTGCGGCAGCAGCACAAAACTAATGATGACGCGCCCAATTACATATCCCATCGCCACTTGCAGAAAAGTGAGATTCGAATCGTAGGCGAGGCCGGGAATACTGATAATGGTCAGGGTGCTGGTTTCCGCCGCCACAATCGAAAGCGAAATCGCCCACCAGGGAATGTTGCGGTCGGCGAGAAAGTAGTCTCGCATCGTCCGCTGCCGCTTGCGAAACCGCAGGCCGAACAGCGTGATCCCCGCCAGGTACAACGCAATGATCAGCAGGTCGATCCGATTCAATCCCAAGCGATTCCTTCCAGCTTCGTGTGCGGCCGAGCTCCGCTCGGCTGGACAGCCGGAGGCGGCTGTCCCTACGCGTAGCGTGGTGCTGGCAAAAAAGGGTTCGCTGCATTGTACAAGCATGTTCGCGCACCGAACCGGCGCTGAGCTGATTGTGTTAGAACTAGCCCGATGGCTTACTATCTCGGAATCGACGGCGGCGGCACGAAAACTCGCTGCGTTCTAGCCGACGAAACGACTGTGCTCGCTACGTCAATGACCGGCGGTTGCAGCGTGATCCGCCACGGCGAGCAGCATGCCAGGGAAGCGCTGCATACTGGAATCCGCCAGGTCTGCGCCACCGCCGGGATTTCTCCCGATCGGGTCAGCGCCATCTGTATCGGCGTCACCGGCGCTGCCCGGCCCGAGATCGCTGCGAAGATTCGCAGCATCCTCATCGAACTGATCCCTGAGAAGAGTCCAACCAGAATCGAAATCGTCGGCGACAACGTAATCGCCCTCGAAGCCGCGTTCGGCGCTGGTCCTGGAGTGATCGCGATCGCCGGCACCGGCTCCATTGTTTACGGCCGCGATGCCGCCGGTCGCACCGCGCGCGCCGGAGGCTGGGGTTTCGCCATCTCCGATGAAGGCTCCGGCCACTGGATTGGCCGCCGCGCCATCTCCGCCATCCTGAGCGCTCAGGATCAAGGCCTCGACACTGCACTCACCGATATGGTCTTCCAGGTCTGGAAAATTCACACCATCGACGAACTTGTGCAGCAAGCAAACTCAACCCCTCCACCTGATTTCCCGCGCCTGTTTCCCATCGTCCTCCGCGCCGCCGATGAGACCGATGCCATCGCCTGCAAGATTCTGACCGACGCTGGCGCCAAGTTGGCTGAACTCACGGCCATCGTCGTCCGTCGTCTTGCGCCTTCTGCTCCCGTGGCCATGTTCCCCGTAGCGATGACGGGCAGCGTGTTTCGTCAGTCGCTCGTGGTGCGCCAGGTTTTCTACAATACCCTGCAGACAAGCTTTCCCGGTGTCGAGGTGTGTCAAGATCCAGCCGATCCCGTCGAGGGCGCGCTAGCCAGAGCAAAGCGAAGGTAGAGACGGGGCTCGCCCCGTCTGAAGCAGGCAGACCTGCAATGGCCGACAACAAAATGTCCGAAGACAAAAGTTTCGCAAGCGAAACCGTGCCGGCACCAACGGAATCGGCAATTCCGGCGACGCCCGCGCCCGTCGATCTGCTCGCGACCGCCGCCGACCCCGACCTGACCGAGGACTTGACCCTCGCCCTCCTCAAGCGCCCCGACTTGCACCCTGAAGTCCTCGAGCAACTCGCCAAGAACACCAACGCGCTCAAGAGCCGCAAGGTAAAGATCGCGCTCGCCAGCCATCCGCACACGCCGCGGCATGTTTCCGTGCCGCTGGCGCGCCAGTTCTACACTTTCGATCTGATGAAAGTTGCGCTCTCGCCCGGCGTCCCTGCTGACGTGAAAGTTGCCGTCGACGATGTTCTCATCTCGCGCCTCAAGACTGTCACCACCGGAGAACGCCTTACGCTGGCCCGCCGTGCCTCGGGCAGAGTAGCGGCTGCGCTTCTGCTGGATGTGAAAATCAGCGAAGGCAAAGTCATCGAAGAAAGGATCGCCACTGGGAAAATAAAGCACGCCGAAGCTGTAGCCCGCGAAACCCGCGTCATGCGGACGGCGCTCGAAAATCCGCGCCTCACCGAAGCCCTCGTCATCAACTCCGTGCTGCGTCCCGTCGCCAGCGCCGCTCTGGTGGATGCGGTCGCACAGCACGCGAAGTGGTCCTGCCGCAGGGAAATCCGTGCAGCCCTGCTGCGAACCGAGCATCTCTCTTTGGCCCGAGCCCTGGAATTCAGCCGGGAAATTCCTGCCGCGCTGCTGCACGAACTACTCGCCAGTTCGCGTCTCCCCACCCAAATCAAAGACCAACTCCTCCGCGAAAATCCCGCGAAATCGTAGGCGCGTGTGGCGCGGCATCGTCAGGCGGCAGCCTTCGCGCGAATCTCCGCCATCAGCCCCACCGTAGTCGGCACTTCGATCCCGTGCCGCGCCCCGCCGCGCACAATAGGACCGCCAATGTCATCCAACTCAAGCTGCCGCCCAGCCGCAACGTCTTTCTGCATGGAGCTGCGCATAGCCGGCGGCGCGCCGTCAAAACCCGTCCGGACCCGCTGCGCATCAAGCTCCGCACCGCTAGCGTTCGCCACGGCGCATGTTTCGGCGATCGCAGAATGTAGCTTCTGTTTCCAATCTGCGTTCGCCAGAATCTCGCCGATGTTCATCCCCGATGCCGATGTCACCAGCGCGAACGGCGCCAGAAAGCTGAGTTTCCCCCATAGCAAAGTCTGCTCGTTTGAAATGAACTGACAGTTGAATCCAAGCTTGCCCAACCGTCCAATGATGGCTCCCAACAGTGGCTCTCCGCTGGAGGCGAGGTTGAGGAGAACGAACGGGGAGCGCTGGATGAATCGTCCCGGAGAAATCCTCTCCGCTTCCACTGCGATCGTCCCCGGAACCACGCGCTCCCGCCCAAATCGCGCGCGAAGCACGGCGACGTGGTCCACTCCGTTCAGCAGGGGAAGCACGCAGCCCGGCGATAGCTTCACCGCTTCCAGCGCAGTTTGCAGCTGATAAGTTTTGGTCGCGATCCAGAGAACGTCAACCGACTCCGTGAGCGAGGCAACGGCCTTAGCTGGCGCCGTAAGCGACCCCGATGGACGTTCCAGTACCAAGTTCGCAGGATAATTTGCCAACTTCTCCGGTCGAACCACTACGGTCACATCTTCACCGAGCGATGACAGCGCTGTGCCGACCAACCCTCCGATTGCTCCTGTTCCCAAAATTGCATGTTTCATTTAACGCTCCCGTGAAAACTATACGATACGGTCGTTTTGGATGCAGCAACTGCCAGATCCGACCCGCCTTTACGCTGCGCCTAAGATTCTGTCACACTGACCACTGGCCTATTGCGACTGACCACTGATTTTATGGGCAAAATTCACGTCCTTCCCGAGAGAGTCGCCAACCAGATCGCCGCCGGCGAAGTTGTGGAGCGTCCCGCGTCGGTGGTGAAGGAGTTGCTGGAGAACGCGCTGGACGCCGGTTCCACGCGCATCCGCATTCAGGTCGAGGCAGGCGGAAAGAAGCTCATCCAGATCACTGACAACGGCTGCGGCATGGTGCGCGACGATGCCATGCTGGCTTTCGAGCGCCATGCCACTTCGAAAATCAAAAACACCGACGACCTGCTGAGCATTTCGACCCTCGGATTTCGCGGCGAGGCGCTGCCCTCCATTGCTTCCGTTGCCCGGCTGCATCTGGAGACCCGCGCCGAAGAAGAAGCCGCCGGAACGGTGCTCGAGATTAATGGTGGCAAGATCATCCGCGTGGAAGAAGCGGGGCTGCCGCTCGGAACTTCCATCACGATTCGCGATCTCTTCTTTAATACGCCGGCGCGCAAGAAATTTCTAAGATCGGAATCGACCGAACTCTCCCACATCGCATCGCTGGTTACACACTATGCGCTGGCACATCCGGAGAAGCATTTCGAGTTGCATTCGGCGACCAACGCGTTGCTGGTGGCGCCGCCTGTGGCCGGTCATCGCGAACGCGTGTACCAGGTTTTTGGGCGCGAGACGCTCGACCAGTTGATTCCGCTGGCGGCGGTGCAGCCTTTGGAGCGTATCGGCCTGCCGCAGCCTCCGCCGTGGCGGCGGGCCGCGGAGAGTACCGTTAACGAATCTGCTGCCCTCCCGGATGACGGCACGCGGGCGGGGGCGCCCGCGCTACACGATTTTGGGGAAGTGCGATTGCATGGGTTTGTCTCGAAGCCGGAAATTCAGAAACTGAATCGCAATTCGATTTTTATTTTCGTGAATGGACGCCTGATTCGCGACCGTCTCATTCAGCACGCCATCACCGAGGCCTATCGGAACATTTTGCCGCCGACCGTATTTCCAGTGGTTCTGCTCTTTATCGAAATGCCCACCGCCGAAGTGGATGTGAATGTTCATCCGTCGAAGACCGAAGTGCGTTTCCGCCAGCAGACTGTGATCCATGATTTCGTGCGCGAGTCGGTACGTGCTGCGCTGATGAAGGCACGGCCAGTGCCGCAGTTCCTGACGGAAATTGGCGCACAGCCAACCGCAAGCCGTGGCCTCACCAGCCCTCTGCATAGCCATGGTGAAGGCGATGGTTTGCAGCGCGCACCTTGGCGCGACTTGTACGAACCGGCAGCGGCGGGCGGCTTCGCGTTGCAGGCTCCGTCGGTCCCCGCGACGACGGCGCGCCTGGAATTTGAAGGTGGCATCGCGGTCGAAGCCAACGCGGCGGTATCGCTCGAACGCGATCCGGAAGCAGCGATCCTCTATCCCAGGATCGATCATCAACATCAGCCAATTCCCGACCACGGCTGCGCGCCGCCAATCGCGCAAGAGCCGCAGGCCGCTCCGACTCTCGAGTCGTTGCGAACCCTGCGGCCATTGGGCCAGATTCGAAATTCGTTCATTCTCGCGGTCAACGAAGACGGGCTCTGGATCATCGATCAACATGTGGCCCACGAGCGCGTGCTGTTCGAGCGCGTGCTGCGGCAACGCTCGGCGCAGCGGGTGGAGAGCCAGCGTTTGCTCATGCCGCTGGTCATCGAACTGACTCCGGCGCAGCAAGCCATCTTCAGCGATATTGCCGAAGAGTTGGCGCACAATGGCTTCGAGGCGGAGCCCTTCGGCGCGCGCAGTTTGGCGGTAAAGATCGCGCCGGCCGGCGTGGACGCTGCCCAGATCGAGCACATGCTGAACGAAATCTTCGAGCAGCTCACGCGCGAAGATCAGGCCATCAATCTGGAAGCGGTGCGAACGCGCATCGCAGCCTCCATCGCCTGCCACGCTGCCATCAAAGTCAACATGCCGCTGGAGCAGAACAAGATGGAGTGGCTGCTGGCGGAACTGGCGAAAACCGAGCATCCCATGTCGTGCCCGCATGGACGGCCGGTGGTGCTGCGCTATTCCATGCAGGATATTCAGAAAGCGTTCAAGAGGATCTAGTTCTCAGTTGTCAGTTTTCAGTTCTCAGTAAAATCTCATAGACATGGAGCGGTGCTGAGAACTGACAACTGAGAGCTGGCCTGTGTTCTAATCGAAATCATGACTGACCCGGAACTCTTGCAGGCTCGCATGCAAAAGTGGCGACTTGACGGCCAGCCTGTGCGCACTCTCGATGACGCTCGCGCTTTCCTTGAGTCGGTTGGATTTTGCCTGATGTATCCGACGCGGCCCACGATTCTGGTGCCGACTTTTATTGGTGCCTGGGTCGGAGCCGATGACAGGCTACCGGCGCGCCAGCACGCTTATAACGATCCACGAGCCAAAGAGGCGACTGAACTGATGGTCCGCGCGCTGCGCGACCATGCAGCCTACGAGGCTCCGCTGATTGACGAGGACAATGCATTCCTGCTGGCGCCTTCGGTGTTTCCGTATTTTTATTCGCTGGTCGGCGAGCGCAACCCTAAACTGCCGCCTGCATCGGGTCCGCGGTCTCCGTATTCTCCGTTGGCTTGTGATGCGTTCGACATCATTCGCCGCCGCGGACCGATTTCGAAAACGAAACTTGGCGAGATGCTGGGCGGCGCGGTTTCGAACGCCGGCCTTGATCGCGCGCTCAGCGAACTGTGGGCTAGACTCCGCATCACGCGCGTCGATTACACCGTGGAAGAAGGCTCGGTGTGGGACGAGCTGTCGCGCTGGGCTCCGGACGTGGTGCGCGAAGGCGTCGGAATCTCGGTGCCCGAAGCGCTCTCCGCGCTGGTCTCGAAATATCTCGACTGCGTGGTGGCGGTCGATGAGGGAGAGGTCGAGAACTTCCTCGCGAATTTCGTTCCGCGGACGCGGGTGAAAGAAGCTATCCATGCTTTGTTGTCGGCGCGCGAGTTGAGCTTTGTGCACGTCGGCAGCAAGTCGCTGTTGCAGGTAACTCCGCCGAAACAGGCATACGTTCCCAAGCCGCGGCCCGAACGCGTCAGCTAACCTCCTGCGAAAGGGTGGGCTCTGTTTCGTTCCCCTGTGTTCCTCCGTGTCCCCTGTGGTGAAGCTCTCTCGCGCTCCGTGTACAATTCTCACTTCGCCAAGATGACCGATCCTTCTCAGCGCAAACTCATCATCGCCATAGACGGCCCAGCCGGAGCGGGCAAGAGCACCATCGCTTCCCGCCTGGCGCGCAAACTCGGCTATGTGAACCTGGAGAGCGGAGCCATGTACCGTGCGCTGGCGCTCAAGGCGATCGAGTGGGACGCGTCGTTTGACGATGAGGCCGCGCTGCTGAAGATGGCGGAAGATTCGCGCATTACTCTCGATCGCTCCATCGGCGGCAATCGTGTGCTGCTCAACGGAAAAGATATTTCCGCGCGCATCCGGGAGCGTGATGTGACCGAAGCGGCGTCGCGTATCTCGGTGCATCCCAAGGTGCGCAAGTGGATGGTCGAGCGGCAGCGCGAGATGGGCATCGGCGGCGGTGTGGTGATGGAGGGTCGCGACATTGGGACCAAGGTTTTTCCCGACGCCGACTTAAAAATTTTTCTTGACGCCGATCCCGTGATTCGCGAGCAGCGGCGCATGGATCAGCAGCAAGTAAAGGGTCCATCGGCCCAGACCATGGCCGCGGAACTTCGGGAGCGCGACCGGCGCGACCGTACCCGGGCGGCTTCTCCGCTGGTGGCAGCCGACGATGCCGTGGTGCTCGACTCGACGAATATGAGCGAGGACGATGTCCTGAGTCGAATCGAGGAACTGGTGGAGGAGCGGCTGGCGGCGAGGCGATAAGGGCGCGCGCGGCGTAAAATTTCTCCCAACCAGTTCGCAGACCCTCTCGGTGTGTGGAGAGGTTTTTTTGTTTTGCTTCTGGCTTGCCTCGTTGCATGTTTACGGTTGAGGCACTACCCGGTCGTTTATGTCCCCCACCCCCCCCCTACCCCCCCACCCCCTTCTTATAGTCTTTGGAATGAATGGGTTAGGGATGTTTGCCTCTAAAGATTTGAAGGCAAATGACTTATTGTCAAAGTATTCCAGAATATGGACTTAGGCTCGATTTTCGACATAAATTCCCGTTTTGGGGCGGCTTTTCGGGAGGATTGCCGCTTCTCCACCCTTGGGCTCGCTCTCACCCGCTGAACGTCTCGGTTTATCAAAGAGTACTGGCTGTCGGCTTTGCCGAGTCAGGTCATTGTCGCATCGGGCGAGTGGGGTGTCTGTGATGGCGCTTACAGGTGTTCTGTGATGAAAAAAGGTCAGAGGTTAGAGGTCAGATTGCAGAATTGGGAGTGCTTGCGGACTAAGAGACTCGTGATTTACTTTGACTCGGGTCGTCGATCCAGTTTGTCGAAGATGACGCGCTCCTCGGAGACGAAGTAGGCAACTTTATTGTGGTCGATGAAGTTCTCTTCGTCCTGGGTGGAGGCTTTCCATTCGGGCGATTGACGAGCGGCCAGCAAAGCCTCTATGTCGTCAAACCAGAGTTCCGCCATGCCATCGTAATCGGGTTGGGATTTGTCCCCGGGTATGGTCAGGCGGCGGCTCTGGACCAACCTCCGGAGGCGAGGAATTCGGGCGCCTATGGGGCCGTGGATATTTTGCCAGTAATGAAAGAACTCTTCGTCGGTGAGGCCGGCCTTTTTGGTGATGCAATAAACCAGCTTGATCATATCCGGGT
Source organism: uncultured Acidobacteriaceae bacterium (assembly GCA_963773955.1). GTDB lineage: Bacteria > Acidobacteriota > Terriglobia > Terriglobales > Acidobacteriaceae > Acidiflorens. Next base: position 38,412 of record CAVZDM010000009.1, read on the forward strand.
GGGCACGATAGGGCTTACTTTCCGGCGTTGAGGAGTCTAGCGGCGAGACGACGGCGGACCTCCTCGCCGGATATCATTTCGACTTTGCCCGAGCGAATCTCGTCGACCCGGCGCTTGATCTCTTCGTCCCAGGCCTCCTCAACCCCTTCTTCCGCGGGTCCTTCATCGAGGCTTTCGATCAAGTGATCGATTAACAGGCCGCGCTCTTGAGTGGAAAGCGCCAGCGCTTTTTCCAGCACTTCCGAAACTCGCGGCGTCATCTCTGCCATGACGACCTCACAGGGCTATTCTAGCTCAGGGTGAGCGTGCCGTTCTCAAGTTGTTGTCGGTCAAAGAGACCGATGTGTGGGCACCTGGTGACGAAACCGAACGAAGATGCCGTGATCGTCGTCACTGCTGCAGCGCGGCGGTTACAGGCATACTGCCCATATCGGATCAAGAAAGCCCGGAGGGCGAGCCAGCTTAGCCCAGCGCTTCCAGCGCTGGGTACGCAATGCTCTTTGAGATCAAATCCCGGAGGGATGACCCATGTCCCACACATACGCCAGCAATCGCGTGCACGTAGTTTTTTCGACAAAAGGCCGGAAGAAGAATCTCGCCGATGATTTTCAACCAAAACTCTGGTGCTACATGAGGGGCATTGCAATGAATCACGGATTTGAAGCCGTCAAGATCGGAGGCGCATCCGATCACGTTCACGCTCTCCTCGTTGTGCCTCCCGCGATGCCGCTCGCGAAGGCGGTGCAGTCGATCAAAGGGTGTTCGTCGAAATGGCTTAACGACACGGGGGCGACGGGAGCAAATTTCGCCTGGCAGGAAGGCTATGGAGCCTTCAGCGTGAGCGCTTCGCAGACGGATGGCGTCGTGGCGTACATCGAAAATCAGCCCGCGCATCATGCCAGGCGGAATTATCAGGAAGAGTTTGTTGAGTTGTTGCGGAAATACGGCATTTCCTACGATCCAGCGCACGTGTTGGGTTAGGGCGGGCCGTCCCTCCGGGACTTGATTTCTATTTCGGACGCCTACCCAGCGCCGAGGCGCTGGGCTAAGGTAGCTCGTCCCTGCGGGACTCTGGTCAGGGCCAGCCCAGTATGTGGCTTCGGCGGAGAGTGAACCGAGAGATCGCAAGACCGCGTGAACCTACACATCGCATAGAGCACGATGTGTCCAGCACCCGGCTCACTACTTCTTCACCACCCCAATCCCCAACTCCCGCAACTGCGCGTCCGCCACTGGCGTGGGCGCTTCCATCATCAGGTCTTTCGCGGCGGCGGTCTTCGGGAAAGGAATCACTTCGCGCAGACTATCCGCTCCGGCCAGAATCATCACGATGCGATCGAGGCCTAGCGCGATCCCGCCGTGGGGCGGCGTTCCGTATTCCAGCGCTTCGAGGAAGAAGCCGAAGCGCGCGCGCGCTTCTTCTTCCGTCATGCCGAGCGCGTGGAAGATTCTGCTTTGGATATCCTGGCGGTGAATACGAATCGAGCCCGATCCTAGCTCCGTCCCATTGAGCACCACGTCGTAGGCTAGGGCGCGCACCATGGCCGGATCGCTTTCGAGTTTATCCATGTCTTCATCGTGGGGCGAGGTGAAGGGATGGTGCGCGGCGTTCCAACGCTTGTCCTCCTTGTCCCATTCAAACATAGGGAAATTGTTGACCCACAAAAAGCGAAAGTCTTTTGCGGGATCGCCTGTTCTCTTGAATGCGCCATGTTTCGCGGCATATTTTTGAGCCAAGTCGAGCCTCAGTAGCCCGCATCGTTCACAGAAATGCCGAACTGACTGCCCCATCACGTCTTGTGCTTCCGGCCTGTTCAGGGCACCAGCTAAGAGCCACAGGTCTTCGCCATTAACCTCCGCCAGGCGAACGATCCTATCGTGCAGTTCGGGGTAGTCCTTCCCGAATCGTTTGAGATCCGTCATAGTTTGGACGAAGGACGGCCCGTGGGCGTGCTGGAACGCGCCCCCAGTCCCGATTGTGCGTCGTTCTGTGCCGGAGATGTCGCCCGCCTTTGGAATCCGAATCAACAGAATCGGATGCTCTTTCCTGATCCTGAACCTCGATGCAAAAGCTTCCAGTTCGTCTGACGAGAAGACCTCGCGCACGTCCGTCATGGCAGGCAAACGAAGGTCGGGCTTGTCAGAGCCGTATCGCCGGATGGCATCGTCGAAATCCATGCGCGGAAAGGGCGTCTTGATCTCGTGCCCGGCGGCTTTGAACGCCGCCGTCAAAAAACCTTCGACCACTTCCCAGACGCGCTCCGGTTGCGGGTAGCTCATTTCGAGATCGATCTGGGTGAATTCGGGCTGGCGGTCGGCGCGCAGGTCTTCATCGCGAAAGCAGCGCACGATCTGGAAATACTTGTCGAAGCCCGAGATCATCAAGATCTGCTTGAACAGTTGCGGCGATTGCGGCAGCGCGTAGAACATTCCGGGCTGCACGCGGCTGGGGACGAGATAATCGCGTGCGCCCTCGGGCGTGGAGCGCGTCATGAATGGGGTCTCAATCTCAAAGAAGCCCTGCGAAGCCAGGCTGTCGCGGATGGCGAGCGCCACTTTGTGCCGCAGTTCGATGTTGAACTGCATGGCGTCGCGGCGCAGATCGATGTAGCGATATTTCAAGCGCATCTCTTCGTTCGCGAGCACCGTGTCGGAGGGCAAAAAGGGCAGCGGCTTCGACACGTTTAAAATGCGCAGCTCTTCCACCACCAGTTCCACTTCTCCGGTGGGGATATTGGGATTGATGGTGTCGGCATCGCGGCGTTTTACCGTGCCGATGGCCGCGATTACGAATTCGTTGCGCAGCGCTTCCGCCTTCTGGTGCACGGAGGCGCTCCGCTCGTGGTTGAACACGACCTGGGTCACGCCGGTGCGGTCGCGCAGGTCGACGAAGATGATCTGGCCGAGGTCGCGGCGGCGGTTGCACCATCCCATGAGCACAACTTTCTTGCCGGAGTCGGAGAGCCGAAGCGCTCCGCACATATGAGTTCGTCTGAGGTCGCCTAAAAAATCGAGCACGTTTTCGCCTTGTGTAACCGAATTTTGTCTTGCTGAGATTCGTCTGGCTGAAATTGCGGTGGTGAGCCGAACCTCAGATTATAAATGGGCGGCGCTTCGGAATGACGTTGGACGACACTTGGTCATCCCGCGGAGTAATTGCTTCGGCGCGACGGATCCCCGGAGTCGGGAGGAGATGCGCTCCGTCGATAATTGAGGCGATCGTGATTCCGGGTCACTCTCGACGATTGGAGGTCACCCGGCACCATTACCTTTGACACTTTTCACTCGCAACGCATGCCGATACAGTGAATGACAAAGGATGATTCTCCCAATGCGGCTAGTAGAAAGTTTGATGGTTGCGGCGATTGTGACCGCCGGTCTGATTACATGGACCGGCCGGGTTCAGGCGGAGGGCACGGGGCGAAAAGCGGTCGAGAAAGTTCCCGCTGTTTATCCGCTGATTGCGAAGGCGAATCGCATTCACGGTGTGGTGAAGCTGGAAGTTGTCGTCCGGGGAAATGGGAGCGTTAAGTCCACGAAGGTGCTGGGGGGAAGCCCCCTGCTGCTCGACTCGGCGACCGATGCGGTGCTCAAGTGGAAGTTTGAACCTGCGTCGCAAGAAACCACTGAGGTTGTTCAAGTGCAATTCGGGGACTAACGGCAAATCGTAAGCTGCGAAGATTCCCTCTCACTGCTGTCCGGGGAAAGTTGGGTGAGGGTGGCGCAAGCGGTTGAGTGTCCTTAGGATGCGCGGCGGTGTCGGCGGGAACGATTTGAACTCCAAGTCGTGTCTTAACGCCGATCCGGATGGTTGGGGTCGGTGAACTCAAGCAACTCAATGGGTGCGCCGTTTTCGACGATGAACGCGACGCTCACGCCGTCGGATGGGCTGTTCGGCGCAATCAGAATTTCCCGGCCTACCAGCTCGGACGCAAGGTCACTCACCTCAAAAGCAACATGTGGTACTTGCCGGACCAACTCGGGAATCGGTGCGTCCGCTTCGAACCGCATCCATTCGACGCCATACTCGCTGTTTTCGTGTCCAACAATAAAGATCTTTAGACGCTCGATGTGGCGCTCTCCCGGTCTCGATTGGCTGGTAGGAATTCCAATGTGGTGATATCGACGCATTTTCTCGCCTCCGTTCCCGAATAGCACGCATTTTACGGGATCCTACTGCGTAGAGGGAAAGGAAACGCGACCGTTTTGGGGGTAACAGGCTGAGCGGCAACAATGCGGTATGAACTCCGGCCGCACCGTGTTTGCCCAATTGATCGAGCGAACGCAACTCGTGCGTTCTCGGGTCACGGCGTATCCGCAACCGATGTGACTGCTGGTCCGAGTCACCGGCCTATGAGAAAATTGAAAGACATGAAGATTTCAAGGGAAGAGCCGGTTCAACTGTTGCGGATCGAGCACACGGTGGTGACCCGGGCCGATCGGGAATTGGCCTGGAGGGTCTTTTCCAATGTGGATATGTGGCCACGTTTTTCTAACCTCTACGGCGATATCCGCTGGCTGGGCGAGCCCTGGATGCCGGGAAGCCACATGAATATCGAGTTGAAGAGTCCGGTGGGAACGGTGGTGGACCACGTGATTACGGTCTGCGCTCCTCCGCATCTGGTGGCCTGGATCGACCATATCCATGGCGATACGATGGAGCAGTGGGTGCACTTCAGGCCGGTCCCGACCGGCGGGACCGAGATCCATACCTGGGCCGACATGGTGGGCACGATTACGACCCTTGGAGGCCGCGACGTTCGCGAGGCAGTTACGAACTTCATTCGTACCTGGTACGACCGCTTCTCCGCGGAGTGCGACCAACTTGCTCGGTGACTTCAAGACATTCCTGCCGGTGCGATAAATTCTGTCTTCTCTGTTGTGCCATCGATGCGCCCGTCCTCTATGTTCGGGGCTGGTGACTCTCGTCACCATGACGGCAAGTTACATCTGCCTGCACTCAGTGACTGTCTGCGAAACTTGAGTGAGCAGTCTTTTCGGGTTTACTTCCCGGGTTTGCTTCTCGGGGTTTACCCCGAGGCACAACGAACCGCATAATTCAGTTTCCTGCTACAAACGGAGCCACTGTGAGCACTGAAGCGATGCCGCCGGCAATGGATGTTCTTTCCCCGGAGCGATGGGCGGAACGATCGAGAGAAACAGCAGTCGCGACCGGCGGCTGGCGCTGGTATTTCTACTTCTTCTTCATTTCCGGGTTCTGCAGCATTCTCTACGAACTGATCTGGCTTCGTCTCGCCATGGCGCAGTTTGGCGTCACCACGGCTATGGTGTCGATTGTGCTCTCGACTTTCATGGCGGGATTGGGCGCCGGCTCTTTGTTGGCTGGGCACCTGGTGCGCAAGTATGCGCAGCGTCTCACCTCTCGCCCATTACAGCTTTACGCAATTGCCGAGTTGTTGATTGGTTGTTCCGCGGTGATCGTGCCCCTGGAGTTGCGGGCTGGCCGCTTCGTGCTGGAGCACCTGGGGAGCAGCCTGTCTCTGTCGTCATCGGGCTACTACGTTGCCGCCGGCTTCTGGCTGGCTTGCAGTCTGATTCCGTGGTGCGCGTGCATGGGCGCTACCATTCCGCTGGGGATGTTTGCCATCCGCAGTGATAAGCGACTTGAGTCGCGACGGTCCTTCAGCTTTCTCTATCTGGCGAATGTGTTTGGGGCGGTGGCTGGAGCGTTGATTCCCTTGCTGCTGGTGGAGGCCTTCGGGTTCGCTCGCACCCTGCGATTTGGGATGTGGCTCAATTTTGCGATCTGCGGCGCCGCTTTTGCACTCGCGATCCGGCAAAAGCCGCAAGCAGGTGGCAATCAGGAAGACGAATGCGCTGCCGCTGCCGCTGGACCAGCCTCCCCTGCCTTGCGTCAGATGTTGGGGAACGGCACGCTCTGGCTGCTGTTCGCGACCGGACTGACCAGCATGGGGATGGAGGTGGTCTGGACCAGACAGTACACGTCCTATATCGGCACCTTCGTATATTCCTTCGCAACCATCTTGGGCATTTACCTGGCCGCGACATTCCTGGGATCCAGCATCTACCGGTACTGGAGCCGCCGTCACAGTAGTGACGGATCGCTGGTCTGGCTGTTCGTCTGGTTGGTCGCATTATTGCCGCTGCTGAGCGCTGATCCGCGCCTGGAGATTGCTGCGTGGCTGCGCGTGCCCCTGGGTATCGCGGCGTTCAGCGGGCTTCTGGGATTTCTGACACCGAGGCTGGTCGACCGTTTCTCGGAAGGCGATCCCAATCGTGCGGGGTCAACTTGTGAGCCGGGAGCAGTTGCGACCGGCTCGCGTTTTTTTTCATACCCACCCGAAGCGTAGCGAGGGGCGTGTTCCCTCGCTAGCGCTTCGGGTTGGTATGCTCGCCGATCGGCCCATACATCTCAGGCCGGCGGTCCTTCAAGCGGTGCAGCTCGTACTTGCCAGGAATGAAAACGCGGTGCTTGTCCCGCGCTTTCGCTGGATCGATGTCGGCGTACAGAATCGTCGGCTCGGCATTTTCACTCACCGCCAAAAATTCGCCGGTACAGCCGAGGATTCGACTCATGCCGATGAAGTCGAATCCGCGCTCGCGGCCGACGCGATTGACGGCAGCGTAAAAGATATGGTTCTCCAGTGCGCGGGCCGGGATCAGCGTCCTCGCGGTGCTGATGGCGCCGGTGGGCCAGTTCGTCGGCAGGACGATCAGGTCGGCGCCGAGCAGCATCAGGCAACGCGCCGTCTCGGGGAAGCTGCCGTCGTAGCAAATATTCATGCCGATGCGCAGGCCGCCCAGATCGTGGACCGCGAACGGCTGATCGCCCGGCGTCGTGAAGCGATCGACGCCGAGAAACGGCAAATGGACCTTGCGATAGTTGGCGACGACCCCGCTTGGCCCGATCAGCGTGCAGGCGTTGAACATATCGTTGTCCGCTCTTTCCAGCAGGCCAACCACCGCCCACACGTTCAACTCGGCGCAATCTTTCGCCAGCATTTGCGTGCTCGGACCGGGAATCGGCTCCGCGTGCGGCCACGCTTCCGCCTTGCTCTCGTAACAGTAGCCCGGCAGAGCGCACTCCGGAAAGATCACGAGTTGAGTCCCGTTTTGCTGGGCTTCGCGCGAGCGCGCCCGGATCGTCTCCAGGTTCTTCGCCCTATCGGCAAACACGCAATCCATCTGCACGGCAGCGATTTTCCAGGTCCGCATGATATTGCTCCTTGCAAAACACGTCTGGCCCAAATCCGGCACTTGCGGTCTAATGTACGGCCCTTGACGTCATCCACCATACATTAAACGATTTCGCAGAATTTGTCCAGCAAAATCAACCGGGGAACCTGAACTGTTACGGAGAATCTTCGCAGGATAGGCGAGGATGAGCGACATCAGGTGGGATAGCAGCAGCGGTGACGGGTGGATCGCGATCTGGCCGAGCTCTTGGCCGACGCGCCGAGGATATTATCCGGTCTATTATGGCATTTGGAACAAAGCGGTAAGCGGCACTGCCGAAGCGGTCAAGATCGGTATCGGATTCGACAAACCCGATGGAGCGCGCGTAAAGAACCTGTTCAAGGATTTGGCCCTACAGCGGGGCTGTGACCTGTCCTCTGACCAACTCGTAATCACGTCGCGCGACGCAAGCGAACTCCAGGCCAGGGTGGACGACGGGGCTAGATCGTTATTGCATCTGATCCAGGCATCCCGCGGGACACTGGAAAATGCATTTGATGCGCTGGAGGGGAGGAATGTAGGTGGACAAAACATCATTGGAGTTGTGCCTGATTGAAGCCAAATCAGGACCGGTACTATGTTCCACAACTTCAAGCCTTAATGCTTTGATGTAGTGAAAGCACTGGAGTAGTCACCTCTTGTCTGCCCGACGCGGTTGGCCCGCAGCCTAATCGGTTGGCCCGCAGCCTAAAAGGAGGAGTCATGGCGGCACAGATCCAACGCCTGGTCGATCAGTATTTGGTGGGAGAAGTCTCAATCGCTGATTTCTCTCAACGATTCGCGGGCTTTTATTTTCAAGTGCGTAATGACCGAGACTCCTTCAAGGACGCCACGCAATTGTGTAGCGCGATAGTCGGTCCCCTTGCGGAATATTCGCGTGGTGATCGCACAGAGGCGTCACTCCCGATTCAAGCCTCCCGGGCGTGCCGCAAAACTAGGATGACAGCGTGCCTGTGGGGTCAGGCTTTCAGCCTGCCGCCGGGCTTCTGCCCGGCGTGCTGCACGACGCGGTTTGCCCAAAGAACGCCCGGCTAAAAGCCGGCTGCAGGCTCAAAGCCTGACCCCACATCGATTGCAGCCCCTCCCCTTTTAGGAAAGCCGCTGCCCAAAGCGCAATAATAATTCTTATCTTATGCGTTCCATTCTCCCGTTACTCCTCTGCGCGGGCGCTCTTTCGGCCGTCGAGCCGAAGCCGTATTTCTCCGATCCGCCGGTGTGTCATTCCATCTGTAAACCTGGAGCGGGACACCGCCTCCCTTTGGCTTGGGCCCGAACCAAGCTATAGGACGCGAGTGGAGGAGCACGTCCCTTCCACCGGTCGCGATCAATTCCGGCCGGTTATTCCTCGACAGGTTGCTCGCCAGCAGGGCCCATCTCTGCTTCACCGGCGGGATCAGATTAACATGTGCTTGTCGGAAGCTCGGGCAAAAGGCGGCATTCTACTTTGCCAGGAGGGCGACATTTCTACTTTGCCTTGACACAACCGCACCAGAAACTTGACCCCGCAGACCCGATCCAGTAGGCTGGTTACGCGACGGGAGGTTTCTTGGTTCTGCTGCTCTTTGGACCGCCAGGTTGCGGGAAAGGGACGCAGTCGCGACTGATCACAGACTGGCTACACATTCCTGCCATCTCGACGGGCGAGATGTTGCGAGCGGAGGTCCGGGCCGGAGCCGCTTTAGGGGAGGCGGCGAAGTCCAGCATGGCCAGCGGCGGGTTGGTTTGTGACGAGCTCATAAATCAGATGCTTGATCGTCGGGTGAGGCAACCCGACTGCGCGGGCGGCTTTCTTCTCGACGGCTATCCTCGCACCACCGAGCAGGCCGAATTTCTGGACGGCGTTCTGCGCAACCTGCAAATGAACCCGCCGGTACTGCTGCATTTCGATGTGCCCACCGACGCCCTGGTGGGCCGCATGGCGTCGCGCCGCCAGTGCCCGAAATGCTCGCGCATCTACAACCTGCTCAGCGCCCCGCCCAAATCCGCGGACACCTGCGACGACGACGGGACCAAGCTCATCACGCGCAAGGACGACCGGGAGCACGTCATTCGCGAACGCCTCAACGTGTACAACGAAGCCACACGCCCGGTTCTGGCGCACTACGAATATCAGAATTACTACCAGATCCGCGGCGACCGCTCCCCCGGGTACGTGTTCGAGGAAATCACCGGCATCCTGGAGCCAATGCTCTCGCAAAACGGCGACCGGCATACTGATTGACTCTCTGAATCTGTAGACGCTTAGCTCGCGCCTAGCTCCCTGCCATGGCAATCGAGCGGGTCGAAGCGCCTCGTAAAGACGAGTTGCACGCCTGATTCAGCATTCCTTCCAGTCCGCCGGTGCGGTCCCAACCCGAAAAGATCTCGGCGATGGTGAACAGCCCGAGCATGCGGTAGCTCTCCGTCTGCGATTCATCGAAGAACTGGTCGCCGGTACCCTGATGAGGGAAGTCCACGTGGGAAGCCTGATACGTGCTGACATCCGGAGGCTCGTTGCCCAGCATGATGGGCTTGATGTAAAGGAGACGGCCATCTTTGCGCGTGGCGTCTATGGCGGAATAGCGTATCGTAGCTATGGCGCAGCGCTTTTTGCGATCGCGCAGAGGTCTTATCTGAGAGTCTTCAAACTCGATCGGGATTCCCATGTCGATGCGGATTTTTCGCAGCGCGTTGCCCAGGTCATCGTAAATAAACTTGGGATCGCAGGAGGAATCCAACACCACGATATGCGTGCAGCCTCGCATGACCATCTCGTATATACCCAGGTTCTCAAAGTGGCCGCCGTCGGATAGATACACGTACCGGCTGGTGTCATTGGAAAGCCCGAAGGCCTCTCTCACCAGTGAGCCAACTGCTGAACTTGGTCCTGACTCCTGCCAGACGCGTGCGCCGGCTCCTCCAGGATTGCCCAGCCAGGCGCCCAGCCGCGCATTAAACAAAGTCATGATGAAGGAGATCACCGGAGACGAGTGATATCCCATATTCGGACTCGCCGCGGCGCCCGAGATTGTAATCGCCGTTCCGAGAGAGATGCCATCCTTTCCTCCATACTCGCAGGAGGGCCGATAACCGAGATGGAAATTGCCGCAATGCAAGGGAGTTGCCGTGAACGACTCCGCCTTGCGCTGCTGCCAGGCGAGGCGCTTGCCGGCAACCAGGTTGAGAGTCATGTTCACCACGTGAAAGGGCTTGAGAGCGGGCGTCAACCTGTACATCTGTATGTTGTCGGTGTCGGCGAACCCGGTGAACCTGTTCGCGCCGGAACGATCGTTCGACGCGCCCAAGTAGGCGCGAATCAGCCTGTTTCGGTACATGGCATGCAACGAAAATGTGTTGATGTTGATGTACCGGGCGGCAATCCACCCGAACAGCATAAACGCCAGAGCCATTGCGATAACCGCTTCGGCGCGGCTGTTCAGGAGAAAGTCCTCATGTTTACTCCAGTCCGTAGGTACCAGCCCGGTCGCCTCGAGCAGCCAGTCTGTCAGTATAGATAGCGCGACCAGAAAGACGATCACAAATATCAGCGCGGCCAGCTTAGTCGCCCAGTTGATGAGCAGCGTCTTCAGCCCGGGAGGTGCCTGGTGAGACTCCTGGTTCGGAACACCTTTGGAGCCGAAGCCGCTAGCAGCGCAGATCCAGCCGGCCAGCCCGCCCGCCGCGGCAATGCCGGTGCGCGCCCATGCGCCTAGCTCGAAAGCCAATCTGGGAGCCACCAGCACCAGGGCGCAGATACTCGCCCAACAAACCACAAACAGCAGCATCCAGGCCGCCCGCGGGACAGCCATTCGCGATCCTCCTCCTCCAGAACCCGGCTGGTCAATCCTACGAAAAGTCCTCCGGCCGCCATGAATGCCAGCAGCAGCAAAGGGGGTCCGATGGTCGTATAGGTGGACCAATTCGTGGCAGGATAGATTTTTTCGGAAAGCAGCCAACTGGCGGTCGCGGTGATAAATCCGGTCAACAAAATCGCCAGGCTGAGCGGACCGGCAAGCAAGCGGAATCTCGGCTTGACCCCCTGCACACAGAAGGCAATGTATCCAAGCCATCCAGCGGCGCACGAGCCGGTGATCCACAGCACGATCTGCCAGTACGCCGGACGAATCGAGGAATGCCCCATGTCGGTGGCCTCATCGGCGTAAAACCAGGAATCGTAGGTCATATAAGCCAACGCGGCGCCGACCAGCGGCAGCAGGACGTACTTCAGGAAGTCGGCTTCGCTGTGGTCCTTGTGGCCCACTCCCGGCAGATAACGCATGGTGTTGAAGATGCAGATGGCCAGCAGGAGACCGCTGGCGATGGGAATTACCTGCGAGAGATCCGTGATCACCGGAGCCATCCGGCTTCCGTAGAAGCTTACGACCGTCTCGCCCAGCCTTCCGAGCGAGAGGACCAGGCGTGGCGCCATTAAGGCGAACATCAGCAGGGGTACCAGGACCAGCCAGTTGAGCGCCATGTTCCGGATCACGGTCGCCACCAGCGTCCAGGCGTCCGCTGAAAAGAACCCCAACCTCGGCGAAAGATAATTATTGTATTCGCGCAGGTGCCCGATCGGATCCAGGTTGCCAGGTTCCGGTCTCGACCCCAGCGGGGACAGTTCAGGAACGATTTTGTCGATGCCGCCCAGGCGTTCTTTCCAGCACGTCAGCCAGCCTCCGATGTATCCTCCACCCGACACGGTTGAGAGATAATCGAACTCGGCCAGGACCCCCTCTTGCGCGAGGCCCTGTATTGCGCCCAGAGCAAACGTGGCGCTGCGGATACCGCCGCCGGAGACGCAGAGGGCCACGAGCGGGCGGGGCTCCTCGCCGGAGGCCGGGCTCTGACTTCCCCGCAAAACCCGGTATTCGTCGGCGAGAACCTGACTGAATGTGAGCGAATCCTTTTCGGACATATGGAGACTATGGACCGGTAATACTATGAAGTCAAGGAATAGATTGGGGGGGTTCTTCCCTATGCCAGTCTTAGGGGCAAGAATCGGTGGGCGGCTCGCTGGCCGCCGGGACAACCGCTATGGTTTAGTACTGTTCGTACCGCGCTCTGATTCCGCATCAGTACGGTACTGTCTGCGGATTTATTTGAATTATAAATATTTTGCGCTAAACTACCGATGTCTAAATAGGAGAGCCCTTGCTTTTATGATCCGGGGTCATAACATTTCGCGCCTCATAAGCGCACGTGCGCTGGCGTCTCCCCATGCCTTGGCGCTTGCGTCGGGCTGCGAAGCTATCTCATATCTGGAATTGGAAGCGCGATCCAATCAACTGGCGGGTTGTTTGCACGAGATGAGCGTCGGCCGGGAGCAGCCTGTTGGCTTGTTCCTGGGGCGCTCGCCCGCAGCCGTAATTGGCGCTCTCGGAATCCTGAAGGCCGGAGCCGCTTATGTTCCGCTTGAACCCGCATATCCGGCCAATCGGCTTGCTTTTCTTCTGGCTGACGCGAATATTCAGACCATCGTGTCCGATCGCCATGTGGCGGCGAAATTACCCGACGCGGGTTCAAGAACGACCCTGCTGGCGGACGATCCGCACTTGGCGGCACTGCCAGCCACTCGACCGCCGGTTGAGATCGGTCCGGACCAACTGGCCTATGTGATGTACACCTCCGGCTCGACGGGCGCCCCGAAAGGAGTGGCCGTTACTCACGCGAACGTCCTCAACCTGATTGATTGGCATAACGAAGCATTTCAGATCACCGCGCAGGATCGCGCGAGCCAGGTCGCCAGTTTCGGATTTGATGCCGCCGTGTGGGAGATCTGGCCCCATTTGGCCGCGGGCGCCTCACTGCATTTTGCCGCCGAAGATATTCGGACCGAGCCGGAATCCCTGCGTGACTGGTTGATTGAGCAAGCCATAACCGTCAGCTTCGTTCCGACGGCGCTGGCCGAGCATATGCTCGCTCTCCCTTGGCCGGCAACTACGTCGCTGCGCTATCTTCTGACCGGCGCGGATACTCTGCGTGTGGGTCCGAGTGCGGCGCTCCCGTTCGTCGTGGTGAATAACTACGGACCAACGGAGTGCACTGTCGTCGCTACATCGGGAAGCTTGTTGGTGGCCGGGACGGCTGCCGGCAATCACCATCGGTTACCCCCCATTGGGCGGCCGATCCGAAACACAAAGATCTATATAGTGGATGAGAACCTACGTCCGGCCCCCGATGGCGAGGCCGGTGAGTTACTCATCGGAGGCGCGGGACTCGCCCGTGGTTACCTGAATCGTCCTGAATTGACTGCCCAGCGGTTCATCCGGGATCCGTTCAGTAACGACCCCGGCGCACGATTGTACCGGACGGGTGACTTAGGGCGTTACCTGCCGGACGGCCAGATCGCGTTCCTGGGGCGTCTCGACGATCAAATCAAGATCAGAGGATACAGGATCGAGCCCGAGGAGATTGCGGCGGCGCTGCGAAAACATCCCGGCGTCCGCTCGGCGATAGTGAAGGACTGGGCTGACGAGCATGGCGGGAAACAGCTGGTGGCTTGGGTGATTGCGCAAGATCAGCAGGCGGACCCAGCCGATCTCCGGACGTTCCTGCGAACGCAATTGCCCGAATACATGGTTCCGGCGCACTTCGTTGCGGTCGAGAGCTTTCCGATCACAACCAATGGGAAGCTGGATTATGCGGCTCTGCCTGCGCCGGACGGACCATCCAGTGGAACGGCAGGGAACGGAACGGCAGCGTTGGCGGCCTCGGCTGTGGAAACGCGGCTAACCGGCATTCTTGTGGATCTGCTGGGTGTGGCTGAAGTACGGCGCGACGATAACTTCTTCCTTCTGGGCGGGCATTCTCTCCTCGGCGCGCAGATGATCGCGCGCATCCGTGAAGTATTCGGCGTCCAGTTGACGCTGCGCAAGCTGTTCCACTCTCCGACCTTGGCGGCGCTGACCGTGGCAATTGAGGCTAGCCAGCAGGCGGTCGCAGCAGCGAAATGATCGCCACGGACACGGACCTGAGTCTGTATCAACTCCTGGATCCCGACGTACTGGCGAACCCATATCCCTTATACCGGCGGCTGCGCGAGGAAGATCCGGTGCATTGGGACCCGTTCTTGAGCGCTTGGGTGGTTACGCGCTATCAGGACGTGGTGGACGTTCTGCACCACTATTCGGCTGATCGGACACCGACGCCGGAACAGCTGACTGGCATGGGGCTAGCGCGGCTAAACCCGATTGCCCAGGTGATGGTGAAGCAGATGCTGTTTATGGATGCGCCGGCCCACACGCGCTTGCGGACTCTTGCGTCGTCCGCATTCACGCCTGCGCGCGTGGCGGTATTGCGGTCGCATATTCAGGAGATCGTCGATCGCCTGCTCGACGAGGTAGGGCCGCGCGGGCAAATGGACGTCATCGCGGACCTGGCTTATCCCCTGCCGGCGATCGTGACGGCCGAGATGCTGGGCGTTCCGGTGAGCGATCGCGATCAGTTGAAGCAATGGTCGGAAGATTTCGCCGAGATGCTCGGCAATTTCCAGCACAATCCGGATCGTGTTCCGCGAGTGCTGCGCAGCGTGGAGGAAATGACGGCCTATTTCCATGGGAAGGTTCGCGAGTTTCGCACGCGCCCGCATTTCGGTCTGATCCATTCGCTGATGACCGCGGAGGTCGACGGCGAGCGCCTTACGGATGAGGAAGTTGTCGCGAATTCGATTGTAACCATGGTGGGCGGTCAGGAGACCACGACCAACCTGATCGGCAACGGAATCCTGACACTGCTTCGAAATCCGGACCAGATGCAGCGTATTCTGGAGGATGCCTCGCTAGTGCCGTCGGCTGTCGAGGAATTGCTGCGCTACGAAAGCCCCAGCCAGCATACGGCGCGCCTGGCGCCCATGGATGTGACGCTCGGAGGACGGCAGATCCGCAAGCGCCAGGCTGTAATCGCAATCATGGCGGCGGGTAACCGCGATCCTGCGATGTTCCCCGACCCGGACCGGCTGGATGTCGGGCGCAACGAGAAGCGCCACCTGGCGTTCGGATGGGCCGCGCATTTTTGCTTCGGGGCTGCGCTGGCCCGGATAGAAGGGCACGTCGCGTTTGAGACCATATTGCATCGGCTGCGCAATTTGCGGCTGGAACCCGGCCCGCTGGTTTGGCGCCAGAACCTGGGCCTGCGCGGGCTGACGGCGTTGCCTGTGAGGTTCGGCGACTTGGAAGCGTGAGCATGCCGGGTGCTCCTGCGGCTGTGTCCGCGGTAGCCCTGCGCGAGGCAACCTTCGCGGACTACGACCAGATCTCTTCTCTCGTGGCCAGGTCCGGCATCCGGCCGCGGGACCGGGAAGAATGGCAGCACGTGTGGGTCAACAACGCCGAATACCTGCGCCAGGAGAACTGGCCCATCGGTTGGGTACTCGAGACGGCGGACAGCCGCGTGGTCGGCACAGTGCTCAACATACCGCTAGCTTACGAATTTGAAGGGAAAAGACTAGCCGCCGCTGCCGGCCGCGCCTGGGTTGTAGAGGAGCAATACCGCGGCTATGCCCTCCTGCTGCTGGATGAGTTCTTCAGCCAGCCCGCTGTGGATTTATTCCTCAACACCACGGTGAACCGGCATGCCGAACAGGCCTACCAAACGTTCGATTCGCCGCGAGTGCCGAAGGGTCATTGGGACCGTTCAGCCTTCTGGGTAACCAATTACCGGAGGTTTGCCGCCAGCGCGATCAAGCGCAAGGGCTTGCCGTGCGGCCTGCTGTTACGGTATCCGATTGCGGCGGGGCTGTTCGTGGGCGATCGGCTGCAGAGCGGGCGCATACGTGGATCTCGCGATCTTGAAGTACGAGCGGAGCCTCACTTCGATGAGCGCTTTGACGCGTTCTGGGAGGAACTGCGTCAACGCAAGCGGCTCGTGCTACTGGGTATCCGCACGCGCGAGACGCTGGCATGGCATTTCCATTTCGGTCTGCGGAGGGGAGATGTCTGGATACTGACCGCTCACGCGAAAGGGCGGCTGGTTGCTTACGCAATCTTCGATCGCAAGGACAAAGCGGACTACGGACTGACGCGCGTTCGCCTGGTGGACTACCAATCCTTGGTTGACGGCTACGACCCATTGCGCTCGCTGGTGGCGGGGATGATCGAAATATGCGCCAAATCAGGCGTGCAGATGCTGGAGGACCGGGGATGTGCTTTTGCCGGAGAGCTTGCGCCCTACCGGCGCAAGCTGCCCTCGTGGCTGTACTACTACAAAGCTTCCCCGGCCCTCACGCAGCGCCTGAAAGACCCGGCAATATGGGAGCCGTCCTTGTATGACGGCGATTCGACGCTATGACAGTTCTACGGCGTCCACGTCCCCAGTGTCTGCCAGCCTCCCTGTGCGCCGCTATAGCTCTGTGCCAAGCCGTAGACGTTCTTCGATCCCGCGAATCCGCCCGTGAACGTGATGGCAAATGGAACGGTCAGCGTGTTTCCCGCTGAGCTAGGCGTTCCGCCGCTGCCGGATAGCGTGCATTGGCTGTTCGACAGTGTGGCGCTGGAACCAGGGGTAATCGGACCGGTAGCAGCATTGGTATTGCTGTACAGATACAACGCGTTGCCGGCGGGCACATAAGCCACGATGCAGCTATTGGCCGCGAAGCTCGAGGTTCCGAAATCCAGGAAAATCACCTGAAGATCGGAAGCCCCGTTGGGGTCGGTATATACCGCGCTGAAGGTTGTCGGGCCAAGTCCGCTTCCGTTAACCGGACCCACGGAGGCCGCGGCAAGAGCCACCGCGCTTGGCGACCAGGTTCCGAGTGTTTGCCATCCGCCATTGGCCCCGCTATAGCTTTGGGCCAGCCCATACACAGTCTTCGATCCAGCAAACCCGGACTTGAAGGTCATCGCCAGCGGCACGGTCAGATTATACCCCGAAGGCGTGACGGCTCCGCCGCTGGATAGAGTGCACTGGCTATTAGACAAGCTTCCGCTGCCGCCCTCAGTGATCGAACCGCTAACCAGCCCATTGTTGGCATCGTTGAACAGGAACAACGAATTGCTGGCCTGTACATAAGCCACAATGCAGCTATTAGCCGCGAAGATCGAAGTTCCGAAGTCCAGGTAAACCACCTGCAAGTCAGATGAGCCATTAGGGTCCGTATAGACAGCGTTGAAGGTCTGCGTCGCTCCGGCGCCGCTGTGCGGGTTGACGGATACCGCACCGAGCGGCGCCGTTGAGTCTGGTGTCCACGTTCCAATCGTCTGGGGGCCACCGTTCAACCCGCTATAATTCTCCGCCATGCCGTAAATGTTCTTTGAGCCGGTGAAGCCAGGCCCAAAGATGATGGCAAACGGCACGGTCAGGTTGTTTCCAGCCGACGTGGCTGCGCCCCCCGCTCCCGATAGAGTACATTGGCTGTTCGACACCGTGCCGCTTCCGCCAGGTGTAATCGGACCCAGAGCCGAGGTGTTCGCATCATTAAACAGATACAACGCATTGCCGGCGGGCTCATAAGCCACAATGCAGCTATTAGCCAGGAAGGCCGACGTGCCGAAATCCAGATAGACCACCAGCAGGTCCGAAGCGCCGTTCGAGTCGCTAAATACGGAGCTGAAGGTTCGCGTAGATCCGGCCCCGCTGTTCGGGTTTACGGATGCGCCGAAAGTCGGGGTGAGCACAAGCACCTGGTCCACCACCGCGCCGAAATCGGTGGTCCAGTACCAGCCGTAAGTTGAAGAGGCACTGTATGCAAGGCCGATACCGATCACCTTGTAACTGGGATCCAGCATGTTCTGCCGATGCGCGTAGGTGCAATTGCCGGAGCCATCCGGGTCGCACGCCGTTTGCCACAGGGTAAAAGTGCTTTGCGCGTCGGAGTAACCCGCGGCAATGTTTTCTCCCGCCGGGCTGTAGGGGTAACCGAACGCCTGCAGCCGGGTCTCGAAATCCCGTCCGAGACTGTCCGTATGGCTGAAGTAGTTCTTGGTAGCCATATCGTTGCTCATCCATTGCGATGAGTTCTGTAGCGTCACTGAGACTTGTAGGGCGCCTGCCCCATTTTGTATGCGGTAGTTATTGACCAGCGTGAGAAACGCTAATTGTTGGGTATCCAAGCTCTGGCCCGATAATGCCTTGGTGGAAAACAGAACGCCCCACATGAGTGCGGACAAAACGAGCAGACGATGGGTGTGCTTCTTCATACGTGTATTGTGTATTACAGTATAACAAGAAAAACACGGCCCACACAATAGTACTCGAGGATCGATTCATAGCCGACGGCCAACCGAAACTGCCACTCCGTGTTGGAGGGGTTGTCCTGGCCGCCGTGCTTCAGCGCGATTATGTGGTCAATCACAAAGCCTGGGCAGGGGCTAGCCGGAAGGCGCGGCGGGCGGCCGGGTCGCATTTGATCCGGCCATGGCTGTCGCGCTGGCAGGCGCAGCAATAGCTGGGGCGATGGCCACAGTCCCGGCCCTCTTGTGCCGAAATGGGTTCCACTGCGAAACACAGTGCCAGAGAGAAATACAGAAAGGCCAGAAATCTCATGACGGGGAGCGTAACTGCAACACAGTGGCCCTTTCTCCGGTGTGCCTGCGGGCGCGCTTGAATCTATCAATAGGACAAGCGGCCTATTCCTCTTTGGGAACGCCTAACTTGCAACCCCGGCAAATGCCAGAACCGACACTGTTTGCCTGAATAAAAATACTCGCTGTGGTGAGAGCCTTCAACTCCGCTAGACGCAACTTTGTGCAAGAGAAACGAATGTCCGCACTCCCGTGAGGCCTGCCCCAGGTAAGCAGTCCCGAAGCCACATCAGCCGTTGCGCCCTTTGCACGTATAATTGCAGCAAATGCTCCGATGCACTCGCCGCCAGTTTCTGTGGACAACCTCGGGACTGATTGCGGTTCAACCCGGAGCGATTGCTACACCTGACGCAGCGCTATTTGAAGAGATCCCATCCACGGTGAGTGGCATCGCTTGGGTGCATGATAACGCGATGTCCGAGATGCGTTATCTGCCAGAGACCATGGGGCCGGGCTGCGCTTTTCTCGATTATGACAACGACGGCTGGCTGGATATCTTCCTGGTCAACAGCGGGCCTTCGGATTTTTACGCGCCAAAGCACCCCGTACGCAATGCGCTGTACAAGAATAATCGCGACGGCACGTTTACCGACGTGACTGAAACCGCCGGCGTCGGAGGCGGATCCTTCGGCATGGGCGTGGCGGTGGGCGATTATGACAATGACGGCTTCCCCGATCTGTTCGTGAGCGCTTATGGCCGCCCTTACTTATATCGGAACAACGGCAACGGCACCTTCACGGATGTGAGCGAGAAGGCCGGGCTTGGTCCGGCGGTCTTTGTTGGCCATTGGACCACGAGCGCGGTCTGGTTCGATTTCGATAACGACGGACGCCTCGATCTCTTCGTGTGCAGCTTTGTGGATTATGGCCAAACGAGCCGACTTTCGTGCGGTGATAACAAGCTTGGCAAACATTTCTATTGCATCCCTCGCGTCTTCAAACCGACCTCGAGCTTGCTGTTCCATAACAACGGCGATGGTACGTTTACCGAAGTCGGCCGCGGGACGGACATCCAGAAATCGCTTGGCAAGGCGCTGGGTGTTGTCGCCACGGATATCAATAACGACGGGCGGATGGATCTGTTCGTCGCCAATGATACCGTGCAGAATTTCTTGTTCATGAACCGCGGGCCGGATGCGCAGGGCAAGATCCGCTGGGAGGAGGTTGCGCTGGCGGCCGAGGTTGGGTTTAACGACAACGGGAAGGCGCGCTCCGGGATGGGTGTTGACGCGGCGGATTTCGACAACGACGGCCGGCAGGACCTGTTTGTAGCGAATGTCGACCAGGAGATGTACTCGTTATATAGAAACAATGGTAACGAGAGCTTTACGGATATCGCGCACAAACAGAGCATCGCACAAGCAACGCAGTTCCTGAGTGGCTGGGGCCTGAAGTTCTTCGATTACGACAACGACGGCGCGGTGGACTTGATCCTGGCGAACGGTCACCCTGACGACATGATCGATAACTATTCGCAGCAGGTGAGGTATCGCGAGCCTCTGCTGCTGTTCCATCAGGAGAACGGGAAGCTGCGGAACGTAAGTGGAGAAGCGGGTCCGGCATTTACTAAGGCGCTTCCGGCGCGCGGGCTGGCCATTGGCGATTTTAATAACGACGGGCGTATAGACGTACTTATCGGGAATAACGGCGGACGCGCCTATGCTGCTACAGAACAACGCGGGATTGAGCAATCACTGGCTCGGCCTAAAGCTACAAGGCACTAAGTGCAACCGCGATGCCATCGGCGCGAAGATTACCTGGTCGGCAGGTGGAGTTACCCGGTCCCGGTTGAAAAATAACGGCGGAAGTTACTTGTCGTCGCACGACCCTCGGGAGGTGCTGGGAATCGGTGCAGCCACTAAGCTGGACTGGGTCGAGATACGCTGGCCTGCGCCTGGCGGGAAGGTAGAGCGATTTACCGACTTACCGTTGGATCGGTACATTACGATTATGGAAAAAGCCTGAACGTGTTATGCGCCGATGATTGCAATGTCGGGATACCGCATGATGTTCGCGTCTCGCGTTACAAGAGTCAGTTCCTCCACAGCGGACTGGCACAAGAGAATCCGGTCAAAAGGATCGCGGTGAATCTCCGGCAACTTGCCCAGGTAAGCGACATGAGCCGGGGTGATCGGCAGAACCGTCATCGATCCAGTAATAACCGGCGATTCCACCAAACCAGAGGTGCGAATGGGTATCGAGTAAGTAACCACTCAATACCGGCCCTCGTAGAACTCGTCAACCTCATCGTCAGTCATTGCCCGCCACAACTCCTCTTGCTCCGCCGGAGTCCCTCGCACGAGAGGATCATCTGCACCTGCGCCGAGAGGGAAGGGCCGGATTGGCTGGTTTGCGAGCAACTTAAGCTTTTCAGCACCGGTTGCTGACCCATCAGGCGGATGCTGTTTGAGCCTTCGAATCCACAACTCAATTGCCTGCTGCTCTTCGGGCAGCAGACTGTCGATCAAACTGGCCAGCTCCGGGCTCATCGTCTACTATTTTCCCACTTCACGATTGTCGCGGTCGTACTCGAGCGCCTCCTGCAGGCGGTCGGCCACGGGCGGATGGCTGTATAGCCAAAACACGATGAACCCGTTCGGTGAAGGCTCTTCCAGGTCCGTCTCCCCTTCGATCTGAAACGCTTGGGCGGCGGCTTGGCCCGCATGGGGCACGATGCCGCGGGTGATTTCGAGAGAGTACACATCAGCCTGGTGCTCCTGGCGCCGGCTGTAAGCGTTTGCAAGCGGCTCGGTGAGGAACCCAAGTATTAACGCGAATAGCAGGAACAAAGGCAGGCTGGCTATATCCGCCGTTTCATGGACATCCCAGCGGGGGATTACAAACTCGACTACACGCTTTGCCAGGTACAAACCGATGAAAAGGCCGACGGCTGACACCAGGATTCCCTTGCCAATGTGATCGAGCACATAGTGGCCTAGCTCGTGCCCGAAGGTCGTGAGCAGCGGAGGCCCGTTCTCTTTGCGGATGATGGTGTCGTACAGCACCACTCTCCGCGACGGTCCGAATCCCGAGACATAGGCGTTTAGCGAATTCGTTTTCTCGCTCGCGTCCATTTCGAACAGGCGATTGGTAGGAATCGATACGCCTGCACGGTGGAGTAGTCGCTCGATTGGCGCGATCAGCTCGGGATGCCGTGACGAAAGCGGCTCGAACTTGTTGAACAACGGCTCGATCACTATGGGGTCCGCGTAGACCGAAAGCACCAGCAGCGGAAGCGCGGCCAGCCAAGCGTAAAACCACCAGCGGCGCGGACTCCTTCGGATCAGTGCATAGAAGGGCCAGATCACAGCGACACCCAGCCACGACGCCGATAATCTGTTCCTTGCTCCAGTCCCAAAGCCAGGCAGGCCAGCTCTCGACCGAAATCCGATAGTGTAGCGACAACGCATGCGCGATGCTATCCAGCGGCAGGTCCGGCGCGGCGAGAAGCGCCAGCACAATCGCGATCGCCAGTGGTCTGGATACACCGCGTAAACGTCCCGCGATCCGGAAGTGAATCAGAGCCGCGAGCGCCAGCACTCCCACGGCGAAGCCTGCGAAGTGGAGCGCGTAACGGGCGTGCGCGAAATGCACCGCCTGCGCAAGTTTATCCGGCGGCAGCGTATAGCTTTCTATCGCGAGCATGATGGGCGCCGTGAAATCGGATTGTACAATAGGCTCAGTGGAAAAGCGAAGAATGTGCCCGAATTGCCGGGCCTTCATAACGACAGACGATCGCGTGTGCCCTTACTGCGATGTCCGCGTCGGCCCCCGCGCCGTAGACAGGATGGAAGGGGGGCCGATTCTGGGCGGGTTGATTCCGCACGCCCGCTTCACTACGGTGATGATCCTGCTGATCAATTCCGCGCTGTACCTGGTGGATTGGCTCAGCCCGCAGACTGGATTGTCGCAATACGGCGCGAGCCTGCCGTGGCCTTACCTGCACGGTCAATACTGGCGGCTCGTCACCGCGGGATTCCTGCACGGCGGCATTCTGCATATTCTCATGAATTCCTGGGTGCTGTTTGATTTGGGCACCCAAGTCGAAGCGCTATACGGCACCAGCCGGCTCATCGTGTTCTATTTCGTCTCGACCGTGACCGGGTTCCTCACCAGCTCCATGCTCGGACGCAATGCGTCACTCGGCTCATCGGCTGGAATCTTCGGGCTGATCGGCGCGATGCTGGCCTTTGGCTTTATGGACAGATCATCCATGGGCGCCCAGATCAAAGCGCTCTACGGACGCTGGGTGATCTACGGTCTGGTGCTCAGCTTCATTCCCGGCGTCGATTTTTTTGCGCATATAGGCGGCTTGGCCGGCGGCTTCCTCACCGGCGTGGTGGCGAGCACTCCACGGGCGCGCCTGATGTGGAAGGAGCCGCTGATTCGCTATGCGGCGGGAATCTGCCTGGCGCTTACGGCGCTGAGTTTTGGCATGATGTTCCTGGCGATGTTCGCGAGGCCGGCCTAGAAAGTCGCTCCCTCACGGTCGCGGCTCGGTACGCTTCGCCTTCCCCTTCGCCTTTTCAACGTAACCATGCAGAATGCCTTTAGCCTTCTCAAGTTCGGCCCGCCGCTCGCTCGATAGCCCGTGGCCGCCGCGATTGAGGAAGTAGATCAACATGCGCATGCCGGGTGCCGGGCCCAGGAATCCCGCACTACCGCTGACCCTGCTGCCGCGCCAACTCTTTCCGGAAGGCCTGCTCTCTTTCGGCTATATAGGCTTTATACCCATTCGGATCGACGAACGCATTCGCGTCGCCGGTCTGCAGCTTGGCGTATTTCTCTTTCAGCCCGTAGTAAGCGCCGTGCGCGCCTAAGAACACGTCGCAAGGCAGACTCTTGAGTGTGCGGAAAGTCTTCTCGTAATCCTGCGCGATTTGCGGATATTTGGAGTTGTTCACCAGGATATATCCCGGATTCACATTCGGGCTGCCCACGATCACCACGTTCAATGTACGCCCGCCCTCCCTTACCTGCATGGTCCAAGTGGTGCAACCCTTGGTGTGACCCGGCGTGAGATGCGCCACGAGCTTGGCGCCGCCCAGTTCGACCGTGTCGCCATCATGCAACACGCGATCGACGTGCACCGGAGGATTGTCCTTGGCGCCGGCCTCTACAGCAGGCACGTCCCCATCCATGACCATCACCTTCGCCCCGGTCAGTTTTTTCACCAAGGCCGTGCCTGCGTCATGATCGCCATGCGCGTGGCTCTGCAGAATGATTTTGATATCGCCGAATTTGTAACCGAGCTGCTCCACGCTTTTTTGAATCAGTGGAACGTCCTCGGGGAAGTCCGTGTTGATGAGAATGCTCCCCGCCGGCGTGGCGATCAGATATACGGCGAGATCGGCCGTCCCGGCATAATACACGTTGCCGGCAACCTTATGCGGTGGAAATGGCCGATGCCAATCCGAGGTGTCCTGCGCTCCCAGAAGAGCTGTAAACAAAAGCAGGGAACCGAGTCTTGCATGAGTCATGGCAATCCCTTCACGACCTGCGTGGTCTCTTGCGACGGAACCATAAAGAGCATCAGCACCCTCCCCAGCGCCTCTCTGCCTGCGCGTCATTCTAGCACCGAGTGGAGCACGCGCCGGTACCGGTATTGTTCGTAGCACCCCTGTCGCACCGGGGCGCTACCATGATTGCATGCCCTCGCGAGTCTCCGCCATTGTCCTTGCGGCGGGAATGTCCACGCGCATGGGTACTGCGAAGCAATTGCTCCGAATCGGCGAAAAGACTTTGCTCGAGCATGTCCTGGACAATCTGCGCGGTTCCCAGATAGACGAAATTGTGGTGGTCCTCGGGGGTTCCGCCGAAATGATCCGGCAACAGATCCCGCTCGATCATGTCCGGATCGTCGTGAACGAAACGTATCGCGAAGGCATGGGAACGTCGATTCGCACCGGCTTAGCGGCTGTCGATCCGCAGGCCGACGCCGTGTTGATTGTGCTCGCGGATCAGCCGTTCGTCCAATCCGGCACGATTGACCAACTCATCCGGCAGTATCGCGATCGCAGACCCCAGATCGTCATCCCTCTGTACAAAGGCTTTCGGGGAAATCCGGTTCTCTTGGATCGCTCGGTGTTCCCGGAAATCATGAGCCTCACGGGTGATATCGGTTGCCGGGCCATCTTCGGCGCCCACACGGAAAACATCCTCAAAGTGCCGGTCGAGGACATGGGCATTCTCCTCGACGTGGACACGCAAGCCGACTTCGAGAGACTACAGTCAGGACCGCGGCGGCAGCTTGTCATCATTGGCGAGGATGCGGTGGCCAGAGCGCTGGCGCAGTTCGGACGCCTGTTGGGCTTCAGCGTCACCATCGTCGATCCGTTTCTCGAGGTCGGCGACGTGCCCGGCGCCGACCGCGTCCTCCATGAGTTGGACCTCACGCGGTTGCCCACAGACCGCAACACCTGCATCGTCGTAGCCAGCCGCGGAAGATTTGACGAAGAAGCCGTCGAGCAAGCGCTAGACACCGATGCGTCCTATGTGGCGCTGGTAGCCGGCAAGAAAAGAGCGCGAGAGATCCAAGACAGTCTCAAAGCGAAGGGCTTGACGGATGAAAAGCGATGCCGCCTGCGCGCGCCCGCGGGCCTGGACATTCGGGCCGAAAGCCCGGAAGAAATCGCGCTCAGCGTCATGGCCGAAATCGTCGCGCGCTAACTCAAGTTCGTCACAACCGCTCCTTCTAGTCGCGGCTCAGAACTGGTGCTGGACCGTTTGCAACCACTTGCAGAGCCGCGACTAGGCTAAGACTCCTCGGCCCCTCCAGGTTTCCGGTGAAAAGTCCGCCGCACCGCTTCGCCGATAGCCGACCCAACCAGCCCCAAGGCCTGCACCGGTTCGGGCGTTGCCGAGGTAGCGGGTCGGGCCGCCGCCGGGTCCTGCTGGAGTTGCTGCTGAAAACGCTTCACGAATTCCTTGAATATTACCGCGGAAACATCTTGAATCATGCGGGATCCAAGCTGGGCCATCAGACCGACTACGGTGATTTCGGAAACCGCCGAGACTTCCGTGCCTCCGTCGGGCAGGGACCGCAGCTTCCCGGTCATCTTCATCGAGGCGCTGCCCTTGCCCCGCACGTCCTGCCCTTTACCCACCAATTCAATTTCATGCGCTTCCGCATCCAGCCGCTCGATGTGGACCTGGCCCGTGTAGGCGGTGACGCTTGGCCCCACCTTAACGCTGATCGCGCCTTTGAACGTAGACTCATCCACCGCATCAGTGACCTGGGCCCCCGGGACGCAGGCGACCACCTGCCTGGGATCGCTCAGGAGCTCCCACACACGCTGGATGGATTCCTTGACCTGAAAGGTATTCTCAATCCGTACAGCCATGGCTTACCCCGCGATGCCCTTTTCCCTCAGAATCTGCCAGACTTTCCAGGGCGTGACCGGCATGTCAATGTGCCGGACGCCAAGATGCGACAGCGCATCCACCACAGCGTTGACAAATGCGGCGGGCGAGCCCACGTTGGGCGATTCCCCGACGCCCTTGGCGCCGATTGGATGGTGCGGAGACGGCGTGCAAGTCTTGCCCGTTTCCCAGTGCGGTGTTTCGACAGCGGTAGGCACCAGGTAATCCATGAAGTTGCCGCCCTGGACGTTGCCGCTCTCGTCGTAGTCGATAAGCTGCATGAAAGCGATTCCAAGCCCTTCCGTCAGGCCGCCATGGATCTGGCCTTCGACGATCATGGGGTTGATGATATTTCCACAATCGTCCACGGCGATGAACCGGCGCACTTTGACCTCGCCCGTCCCTTTGTCGATGTCCACCACGCAGATGTAAGTGCCGAAGGGGAAGGTCAGGTTGGGCGGGTCGTAGTAGTCGACGGCCTCCAGGCCGGCTTCCATGCCGGGCGGAAGATTGGTATAAGCCGCAAACGCAATTTCCTGGATGGTCTTGGACTTGGATGGAACGCCTTTGACGAAGAACTTGCCTGGCTCCCACTCCAGGTCCTCTTCGGAGGCTTCGAGCAAGTGGGCCGCGATCTTCTTCGCCTTCTCCCGAATTTTCCGCGACGCCATCGCGGTGGCAGCGCCCGCGACCGGCGTACTGCGGCTGGCATACGTCCCGAGGCCATAGGGCGCGGTATCGGTATCGCCCTCCTCGAGCGTGATGTCGGCGGCGGGAATGCCCAATTCCTGGGCAATGATCTGTGGAAACGTGGTCGCGTGACCTTGCCCTTGCGACTTGGTGCCCAGCCGCGCGATGGCTTTGCCCGTCGGGTGAATGCGGATCTCGCAACTGTCGAACATTTTGATGCCGACGATATCGAATGTGTGGCCGGGCCCGGCGCCGACAATCTCGGTGAAGCTGGAGATTCCGATGCCCATCAACTCGCCGTTCTTGCGCTTCTCCGCCTGCTCCTTGCGAAGCTCCTGGTATCCGGCCATCTCCAAAGCCAGATGCATGGCCGCGGGATAGTTGCCGCTGTCGTAGGTCCAGCCGAGCGGCGATTGATACGGGAATTTGTCCGCGGGGATGAAGTTCTTCAGCCGGAGCTCGGCGGGGTCTGTTTTCAACTCCGCCGCCAGCACATCCATGGCTCTCTCGATGAGATAGGCCGCTTCGGTTACGCGGAACGAGCAACGGTAAGCGATGCCGCCGGGCGCCTTGTTGGTGTACACGCCGTCCACCTCGCAAAACGCCTGCGGAAAATCGTACGATCCGGTGCACACGCTGAACAGCCCGGCCGGAAACTTGGAGGGCTGGGCAGCCGCGTTGAAAGCCCCGTGGTCGGCCAGCGTCTTGACACTCAGCGCCTTGACCGTGCCATCCCGGTCAGCCGCGATTTCGGCGGTCATGTGGTAATCGCGCGCGAAACCGGTGGATTGCAGATTCTCCGAGCGGCTCTCGATCCATTTGACCGGCCTGCCGAGCGTGAGCGACGCGACGACGGCACACACATAGCCCGGATAAATCGGGACCTTGTTTCCGAAACCACCTCCGATATCCGGCGAAATGACCCGGATTTGATGCTCGGGAATTCCACCGACCAGGGAAAAGAGGGTCCGATGCGCGTGCGGGGCTTGGGAGGTTAGCCAGATCGTCAGATGCTTGGTGACCGGATCGTAATCGGCGACGCAGCCGCAGGTCTCGAGGGGCGCGGGATGACAACGCTGGAACACCGCGTCTACCTTCGCCTTGACCGGCGCTTCCTCCATGATCTTTCGAGTCGCAGGCCCGTCGCCCACCTCCCAATGGAAGATGTGATTGGTCTTCTCTTCGCGGTCCTCGCGCAGCAGCGGCGCGTCGGCGTCGAGAGCTTTATGAGGGTCCACCAGCACCGGCAGTTCCTCATATTCCACCTCGACCAGCTCGGCCGCATCGGCTGCCGTGTAGCGCTCCTCTGCCACGACGAAAGCCACTTCCTGGGCCTGGAACAACACCTTCTCGGTGGCCAGCACCATCTGCTTGTCGTGAAACAAGGTGGGCATCCAGGCGAGGCCAGCCTTGGCGAGATCGGCGCCGGTGATTACAGCCAGCACCCCGGGCAGCTTCATGGCGTTCTCGATGTTGATGCTTTTGAGCCGCGCATGCGCATAGGGACTGCGCACCACGTGGCCGTAAACCATGCGGGGAAGCTTGACGTCGTCTACGTAATTTCCTTTCCCCTGGATGAACCGGGCGTCTTCTTTGCGCTTGAGCGAGTGGCCCATGCCACCGATTTCCTGCGACGTTTTGAATGGCGTCATGCGGTTGCCCCCTGCCGCATCTTGGCGGCGGCGTTTTGGATTGCTGCCACGATGTTCTGATATCCGGTGCAGCGGCACAGATTGCCGGAGATTCCGGCCCGGATCTCGGGCTCGGTCGGGTCGGGATTCTTCTGAAGCAGGGCGCAGGCGGTCATCAACATACCCGGCGTGCAGTAGCCGCACTGCAATCCATGCTCTTCGTGAAAGGCTTGCTGCAAGGGATGCAGCTTGCCGTCGCGGACGAGCCCTTCCACGGTGAGAATCTCGGGCGCCATCCGCCTGCACCGCAAAAATTGTGCAGGACTTGATGGGTGCGTCCGTCCAGCAGGACGGTGCACGCGCCGCAACTGGTCGTGTCGCAACCAATATGCGTGCCCGTCTCGCCCAAAACGTCCCGGATCAGGTGTACCAGCAGGAGCCTGGGCTCGACATCCGCCTGCCGTTGGGCTCCGTTCAGTGTGATGCCAACTCGCTGTGTCTTGGCCACCGGTTATTGCCCTCCCTTCGCTCGCTCCGCGGCGCGCAGGAGCGCGCGCTTCGTGAACTCCTTCACCACAGCCTTCTTGAATTCGGCGGGACCGCGCAGGTCCGTGCTCGGCTCCGACTGATCCGCCGCGAGTTGCCCGGCCTCACTCAATACGCCGGCATCCAGCTTCTTGCCACGCAGGAACGCTTCGGCGCGCGTGGCCTTCACCGGAGTCGGGCCGACATTGGTCACGCCGATCCCGGCTCTCTCGCACGTCCCGTCCTCGCTCAAAGTAATCTGCACGGCGACAGCGGCGGTCGCGAAATCGCCGACCTTGCGCTCCAGTTTCAAGTAAGCGCCACCGCTGCGGGGCGGCGGAATGGGGACGCGGATCTCGGTGAGGATCTCAGTGTGCTCGAGCGCGGTGGTGAAAATAGATACGAAGAAATCCGCAATGGGAATCACCCGGTCTCCACCGGCGCCCGTGGCGACTACCTCGGCGCCCAGAGCCAGCATGGTCGCGGGGTGATCGTTGGCGGGATCGCCGTGCGCGAGATTGCCGCCTATGGTCGCCAGATTCCGCACCAGCGGATCGGCGATTACGCAGCAGGTGTCGTGGATGATCGGGTATTTTGTACGGATCAGGTCCGACGCCTCGAGATCGGCTTCACGAACCAGTCCGCCGATCTTGAGATATCCGTCCTCCTCCTTAATGTATTCGATCCGGGCACGCGCCCGATGTCGATGAGCCAGCCGGGCCGCGCGACCCTCAGCTTCATCATGGGAATCAGGCTTTGGCCGCCGCTCAAAATTTTGGCGTCGTCACCTATTGGCCGAGGAGAGCCACAGCTTCGGAAATCGTCCCCGGCCTTACGTATTCAAACGTTGGCGGATACATCGATTGACCTCCAGTTGTCAATGGCGCCGCGGATGGCCTCCGAGGCAAGATTGCTGCAAATCATTTTGTACTCGGGGATGCCGCCTAGCGCGTCCGCCACGCTCTGCTTGGTGAGCTGGTAAGCCTCGTCCACGTGCTTACCCAGGACCATTTCGGTGGCGATGGAGGAGCAGGCGATGGCCACGGCGCATCCCATGCATTTGAACTTGATGTCCTGAATGTGATTGTCCGCGATGCGAAGCGTAATCAGGACTGTGTCGCTATCGACCGGGCTGCGTACCAGGGCTTTTCCGGAGGGCTCCGCAATACTACCGGCATTTCGCGGGTTGGAGAAGTGATCGCGAATCGTGCCACCGTACATCCCCTGGCTCTTTGCGGACATGGCCCTGGCCGCCACGATTATACAATATGAATGCCGATGGACGTTCTGAAGACGGCAAACGAGCTCACTGAGATGCGCCAACCCTTCGCCATTGCGACGGTGGTGCGAGTGGAGGGATCGTCGTCCGCCAAGCCCGGGTCCAAGGCGATTGTGGACCGCGAAGGAAAGATCGTCACCGGATGGATCGGCGGCGGCTGCGCGGAAAGCGCCGTGCGGCACCAGGCCCTGAAATGCATCGCGAGCGAAACGCCACAACTGATCACGCTGGACATGACTGATGAATTATTGGGAGTGGGGATGCCTTGCGGCGGAATCATGGACGTCTACATTGAACCGGTGTTGCCCAAGCCGGAGTTGTTGATCGCCGGTCACGGCCGGATCGCCGAAACGCTGGCTGCGCTGGGAGGCATGCTGGGTTTCCGCGTCACGGTGGACGGCGTGGACCGGATGATCACGGCGATCTCTCGATTGGTCCGCAGACGTATGTTGTGATCGCCACGCAGCATAAGGGCGATCATATTTCGCTGCAAAGGGCGCTAGAAAGCGAAGCCGCGTATATTGCGCTCGTGAGCAGCCGGCACCGCGCTAACCTGGTGCTCGATTATCTTGCGGCTACCGGCATCTCACGGGAGGCGCTGGCACGGGTATGGGCGCCGGCGGGTTTGGATCTGGGAGCCGCCACGCCGGAGGAGATCGCGCTCAGCATCATGAGTCAGATCGTGGCGCTGCGGCGAGGCAAGCCTGGACGCACTGGGGATGCAGAGCCACGCGGTGATCCGCGAGTGCGGGCTTTGATGCATATCGAACCTTCCGAACTCCTGAAATCATCGCCCAGAGCATCGGCAGGTCGAGAGTCTCACGGGTCCCCGACCCATAAGCGCTAACCTAAAGCCGAGTCGAGCAGGATTTCAGAACCGCACGCTCCGCTCCAATGTGTGGTCCGAGTACGGGACTAATGCCCGCCTTCCTCCGCGACGACTTGCTGGTGCAAGGGCTGTTATTGACAGGGATCGGCCCCCGGCCCGGTGCGCCCCCTTTCTCCGAGTGGCGCGTGATCCGTTCCATGCTACGCGAGGGTTAACTTGGCTAGAGGTGATACGATGCCGCTCCTATCGGACGCGCGCGGTGCAATCGCCTCTTCGGAAGCGCCCTCTGTGCCCATGGACGTGAGACTGGGCGCCATGGAATCCCCTCATGACAACGCCCTTCGCACCTATA
>CAVZDM010000010.1:0-8864 GCA_963773955.1 uncultured Acidobacteriaceae bacterium
TTAGATCAGTTCCCGGTGATATGATGATCACACCGAAGGCGCACCCATCGACCTGCGGCACGTTTTTTTCAAGGAAGGCGACTCGGTCAAGAAAGGCCAGTTACTGATCGTTCTGGATGACTTCGACGCGCGCGCGCAAGCCGCTCGGGCCCAGACGCAATTGCGAGCGGCGCAGGCCGACCTGAACGCCGCCAATCGAGGCGGGAACCAGGAAGAGGTGCTGAGCCTCGAAGCCCAGTTGGTGAAAGCTGGCACTGACCGCGACTCCGCACAGCGCAATTTGGAAGCTTTGAAAAAGCTTGAGCAGCAAGGCGCAGCCTCGGCGGGAGAAGTGCGCGATGCAGAAAACTCTCTGGCGCGCGCCGACGCTCAACTCACTTTTATACGGCAAAAGCAGACAAAACGATATTCGGATGCGGAGTTCGCGCGCCTCGAAGCGCAGCGAACCGAAGCGCAGGCCACCTACGATGCCGCGCAAGACGTCCTGGCGAAATCGAATGTGCGCGCTCCGTTCGATGGCATCGTGTACTCGCTGCCCGCCAAGCAGGGCGGCTTCGTCGCGGCCGGAGATCTTCTGCTGCAAGTGGCGGATCTGCGAAAAGTGCTGGTCCGCGCTTTCGTCGATGAACCCGACGTAGGCAGACTGGTTCCAGGAAATCCGATTGAGATTACCTGGGACGCTGTTCCCGGGCGCGTGTGGCGCTCCGCTGTAACCGCCATTCCATCAACCGTGAAATTGCGCGGCTCGCGCAACGTCGGCGAGACCACCAGCATCATAGACAACAAGGATTTGAAGCTTCTGCCAAACATCAACGTCGGAGTCACCATCGTTACCGCCGAGCACAATAACGTGCTGGTGGTGCCGCGCGAGGCAGTGCGAATGGACGATTCCAAGCCTTATGTTTTGCAGGTTGCCGGGCACGAACTACAGCGCCGGGATGTGGAGACTTCCCTTACCAATCTCACGCAGGTTGAAATAACGCGCGGCCTCTCGGCCAAGGACGTAGTCGCCATCAGTTCGTGGAATGGCAAACCGATTGGCGACCGCACGCAGGTCAAGTTCTAGATGATCACTCGCACCTCTAAACTTTTTCTTCTCGTGCTCACGCTGATGACCTCGTTGACCGCCAGCGTGGCGGATTCCGCCAAGGATAAGCTGGCGGCGGGCCGGGTCGATGAAGCCATCGCGGAACTGAACGGCCGTCTCTCTTCCGCTCCGGCGGACGCGGAATCCTCTAACCTGCTCTGCCGTGCTTACTTCGCGCTCGAAGATTGGAACCGCGCCGAGTCCTCCTGCAAGAAAGCAATCGCGCTTGATCCGGACAACAGCCGTTTCCATCTTTGGCTGGGGCGCGTTTACGGTGAAAAGGCGGACCGGGCAAATTTCATGGCTGCGGCGGGACTGGCCGGGAAGGTCCGCGGAGAATTCGAGTGCGCGGTGCAATTGAATCCGAAAGACGTGGAGGCGCGGCTCGATCTGGCGGAGTTTTATGTTGACGCGCCCGGCATTGTGGGCGGCGGCGAGCAGAAAGCTCGCGAGCAGGCGCAGTTCATCCGAACCTTGGACTCTGGCCGTGAGCATTGGATCTATGCCCGCATCGCCGAAAAGAAAAAAGATTTTGCCACCGCCGAACAGGAATATCGCCAGTACATCGAAATCAGCAAGGGTGACGCGGAAGCGTGGCTGAACCTCGCACTATTTTTCCGGCATCAGAAGCGCTTCGACGAAATGGAACAAGCCATCGTCAAGCTTAGCCAGGCGCCCCATCCCGAACCGGATGTACTTTGGGAAGCTTCCGCGATGTTAGAACGCGCCGGTCGCAGTTACGCCTTCGCCACGGAACTCGTGAATCGGTATCTCGCCACGGGTCCGGTAGAAAAGGCTCCCGCGTTCCGGGCACATTATTTGCGGGGGTCGCTGCTGGAGAAACAAGGCGACAAAGCTGGCGCGGCGCGCGAGTACCGCGCTTCGCTATCGTTGGCTCGGAACTTCGGCATGGCCCAGCAAGCCCTCAACCGAGTTGCTCCCTGAGGATGACGAGATTCCCGCTCCCCAAAGTACTTTCCAAAGCTACTGCCCGGTTCCCCTCGCGCGCACTACAATTTGTCCGTCGCGGCAGCGGAGCCGCGGACCGATCGTATGTGCCTGGTCTATACCTGATGAACGCCTGACGACGGCCCATAGGTGACGAAAAAGAAGGTGACGAGATGAAACTTCGATTGCCGCGGTGGATGCGCTTTGCAAGTCTGCTCGCCTTACTTACGGCCGTCCTGATTTTCACAACGCACGGCCAGGCTGAACCTCTGCCACTGGAGCGCGCCATTCGGCTGGCGCTCGCGCACAGCACGGGTTCTGCGATTGCAAGCGCCGACGTGCAGCGAACCCTTGCCTCATACCGGGAACTCCGCAACAACTACATACCGCAACTGATCGCCGGTTCGGGACTCGGCTATACCTACGGATACCCGCTCTCGATCGAAGGGTCGCCACCCGCGCTGTTTGACATCGTCGCACAGAGTTCGATCTTCAACCCTGCGCAGCGGCAGTTTCTGGGAGCGGCGAGAATTGACTGGCATGCTTCCGAGCTTCAGGACAAGAATCAGCGTAATGCCACCATCCAGGACGTCGCCTTGACCTACGCTGAACTGGCAAAGTGGGAGGCGCGCATCGTGCGCTTGCAGCAGGATGAAGCCGAAGCGCAGAAAATGGAACTAGCCGTAGGCGAGCGCTTGCAGCAAGGCGTGGACAGTGCCGTGGACCTCAACAAAGCCAAGCTCATCGCAGCCCGCGTGCGCCTTCATCGGGCCGAAGCACGGGGCAACGCCGACGTGCTTCGGCGGCATCTCTCGACCCTGACCGGATTGCCGGTTTCTGCCATCGAAATCGCGCCCGAAACCATTCCGGCCTTGCCACCGATCGCTTCGGAAGAAGATCTTTCGGAGAAAGCAACTGCCAGTAGCCCCGTCATCAAAATTGCAGAGCAGCGTTCTCTGGCGGAATCGATGCGGGCTTCGGCCGAGCACCGCTCTTTATTGCCGTCGATCGATTTCTCCGCTCAGTATGCGCGCTTCTCCACCTTTAATAACTACAGCGTGTACTTCCCGCCGCATACATTTCAGTTGGACAATGCCACCATCGGATTTGCTCTCCGCATCCCGCTGTTCAACGCCAGCCAGCGCGCCCGCGCGGAGGCGGCCGAGGCCGGTGCTCTCAAGGCGAAGAAGCAAGCCGAGGCAACTCGCAATCAGGTGGCGGAGGAAGCTCTGAAACTTCAACGCGCCGCCGAGCAACTCGACGCCGCCCGCGAGGTTGCGCAGTTGGAATATCAACTGGCGCAATCGGGCCTGGAGGCCGCCCAAACCCGGCTCGACGCAAAAACCGGCACCTTGCACGAATTGGCCGATGCCAGAGCGCAGGCAGCCGAACGCTATCTGCTTTTTCAGGATGCCGATTTTGAGTACCAGCGCGTCCGCCTGAACCTCCTGCGCGCCACTGGAGATCTGGAGAACTGGGCGCTGCCAGGCACAGCCCCACAGAACACAACCTCAAAGTGACCCACAGTCCCAGCCGATACTGGATTCTCGCGCCTCAATGCGCAAAAGCGACGTTCGGCAAGGTTCTTTTGCGGTTTGCGCCCCGCTAAGGCACACTTAAGCAAAGGTTTCCACGCTTTCGACGCAGCGCGGCACGTACCTGAATGGTAGCGTCGGCTGGGGTGTGCGCACATCGAATCGCGCATCTAATAATGTTAAGATAGAGACTCACTCATATGCCCTTGAAAACACTGTTTTTGAACCCGCCCTCGTTTGAGAATTTCGATGGGGGCGCAGGCTCGCGCTGGCCCGCCACGCGTGAGATTGAATCGTATTGGTATCCCGTCTGGCTCGCCTATCCGACCGGAATGCTCGAAGGCGCGCGCCTGCTCGACGCCCCGCCCCACCACATCACCGCGGAAGAAACCATCCGCACCTGCAAGGATTACGAACTGCTCGTGCTCTTCACCAGCACTCCCGGGTTCCCCGGCGACGTCCGCATCGCCGAGGCCATCAAAGACAGCAACCCTCATATCAAGATCGCCTTCGTCGGACCCCACGTCAGCGTGCTGCCCGAGAAGTCCTTGATGGAAGCAAAAGTGATTGACGTAGTCTGCCGCAAGGAATTCGATTACTCCATCGTCGAATACGCGCAGGGCAAGCCGATCGAAGACATTCTGGGCATTTCCTACCGCAAAAACGGGCAGGTCATGCATAATCCCGATCGCCCGACCATCGAGAATCTTGACGAGCTGCCGCATGTGACCGACGTTTACCGGCGCGATTTGGACGTCCGCCGCTACAACGTGCCATTCCTGCTCCATCCCTTTGTCTCGCTCTACACTACGCGCGGATGCCCGGCGCAGTGCACCTTCTGCCTCTGGCCCCAAACGCTCAGCGGACACCCGTGGCGCAAACGCTCCACCGACGACGTGGCGCGTGAAATGGCCAAGGCGAAAGATTACTGGCCCTACGTGAAGGAATTTTTCTTCGACGACGATACCTTCAACCTGCAGAAGGCCCGCACCATCGAATTGTGCACCAAGCTGAAACCGCTGGGCCTGACTTGGTCTTGCACATCGCGAGTCACCACCGACTTCGAAACCCTCAAGGCCATGAAAGAGGCAGGATGCCGTCTCTTGATCGTGGGCTACGAATCGGGCGATCAGCAGATTCTGAAGAACATCAAGAAAGGCGCGACCATCGAGCGCGCCCGCCAGTTCACCAAGGATTGCCACAAGCTGGGACTGGTGGTCCACGGAGATTTCATCATTGGTCTGCCAGGAGAGAGCCGCGAGACCATCAGGAACACGATCAACTTCGCCAAGGAACTCGACGTGGAAACGATCCAGGTTTCAGTGGCGCATGCTTACCCAGGGACTGAGTTGCACGAATTCGCGACCAAGAACGGCTTCATCACCAGCGACTCAAAAATGGTGGACGACGGTGGCCATCAGATGGTGCAGATCGAGTATCCCGGTCTGCCCGCCGCCGAGCTGATGGAAGCAGTCCACCATTTTTACGATGAGTATTATTTCCGCCCCAAGGCCGCGTACCGCATTTTGAGGAAAGCGATGTTCGACAACTCCGAACGCAAGCGCCTGTACAAAGAAGCGCGCACCTTCCTCAAACTGCGCGCGCAGCGCCACAAGTGGGTGAAGGAAAACCGCAAGGAAGAAGCGCCTGCCCCGGAACCAGCCAAGGCCTAGCAAGCCGCGGGAAAAATCGATGTGGCTCCTGATTTTGGGTGGCGCAGCGGTTTACCGCTGCGATAGCTGGCTTTTCATCCACGGCTTTAGCCGCTGAGGACACGACTGTTACCAGGGAATTGTTTCCGCAATCTCGCCGGAGTTGGATCGTTAAGTGACATTCCGAAAATACCTCGTCCTGGCCGGAATCACCATCTTCAGCACCGCGGGCGATTCCCTGCTGGCGCGCGGCATGAAAGAGTTCGGCAATATAAGTGTCTCCCTGCACAACCTTTCCAGTCTGCTGCTAGCCATCCTCAATCCCTGGGTAGCGCTCGGAATCCTTTTTCTGCTCGCGTTTTTCGCCTGCTACATGTCCGCCCTTTCGTGGGCTGACCTCACCTATGTTCTGCCGGCCACGTCGTTCGCGTATGTGCTCGTCGCCTTGATTGGCCACTTCCGTCTTCATGAGGTCATCTCACAGACGCGCTGGCTGGGTATTGGGCTGATTGCCGCCGGCGTGGGCTTCGTGGCCGCCGGCCCTTCGGTTACATCCAATCACGCACCCCAGAATTCCCAGAACGCTTCCCGCGACGCGGTTTCGCAGGAGGTGGAGTCATGAATGAGATCTACGCCTGGGCCGCGATCGCGCTCATCATTCTGGCATCGACCACCGGCGACGTGCTGCTCTCCTACTCCATGAAGCGGGTCGGCGACGTCGGAGAACTCTGGAAGCGGCGCGGACTACTGGCAGTGCTCGGGCGCGTGCTGGCGACGCCCACATTCGCTCTCGGCCTGATGGCGATGGGAGTTGCATTCTACAGCCTGCTCTTTGGTCTTTCCTGGGGAAATCTTAGTCTGGTCGTGCCCGCTTCGGCCTCGCTCACCTTTGTGGCCAACGCAGTAGCCGCACGCATATTCCTGCACGAACGCGTCGGGCGCCGGCGTTGGATTGCGGCCTTGCTGGTGGCGGCGGGCGTGGTCCTGATGGCGCTCTGAGTTGCGCTACCCGAATAAATCGACGCTAATCACAAGCGGCTGCGCTTCCCTCGGATTCTTGTCAGCAGATTGCAGTTCTGGACTCTCTCCCGAACTCTCTGCCGTCAGAATGGTCCCCCGAAAACGCAAACCTTCCCTCAACAGCGCCGCCTGATGGGCTCCAGTTTCCAGTTCCTTGCGGAACAACTCCGGATCGATTTCGGAGCGGGCAGATTTAAGCCTGTTCATGACCGCCTGCAACCTCTCCAACTCCGCGATCAAGTCGGCGAGCATGTCCTTCCCGCCACTACTCAAGCGAACGAACTCGATGCAGGCCCGGGAGCCGCCCGGCATCGCTCTCACCTCACCCACCGCCCGGAACGAAG
Organism: uncultured Acidobacteriaceae bacterium; assembly: GCA_963773955.1. Classification (GTDB taxonomy): domain Bacteria; phylum Acidobacteriota; class Terriglobia; order Terriglobales; family Acidobacteriaceae; genus Acidiflorens. Next base: position 6,587 of record CAVZDM010000010.1, read on the forward strand.
CATGGTTGACGCGCGCGACGATCTCAGCTTGCGCACCGAATTCAATCGGTAAAGCGCTCTCGACGCGGCATCCGCCGAGGCTTAGGTCGCGGATTTTTCCCGGAACAAAGATGCCGTTTGATGGGAGGCGAGTGATCTGCGCTTGGCCGTCGCAACTGAATCGCGGACTGCGGCGGCGCTCCTCCGATGCGTCAGTGCGCTCAGCCATGTGTATTAGATCGTATGGAGAATGAGGAACCTTGAGAATGGCATCAGGGTAACGCACATTCGAAACCGAAGTAACAGAAGGTAGCAGTAAATCTCATCCAAACAGCCTCATCAAACCTCTCGCAGCCAGATCAGGCACAAGAAAGCTGGCACTCTTGCTGCCCGCAAACCGCGCCACTGCGTCCGCCGCCAGATAGCCGCTGCGAACGGCGCCCTCCATGGTGGCAGGCCAGCCGGTCGCAGTCCAATCGCCGGCCAGAAATACGCGCGGCCACGCCGTCGTCGGCTTCGGCCGGTACTGGTCGATTCCCGGACGCGGCGAATACGTCGCGTGCACTTCCTTGATCACCGTCGATTTCAGTAGTATCGCGTCGGGCGCGCCGGGAAAGAACTCCTGCGCTTCTTTCATCGCCATCTCTACGATTTCCGCCTTCGACTTTTCCACCAGGCTTCGCGAGCAGCTCACGACCAGCTCAACATAGCTGCCGCCGCTGTTCCCGTTGCCGTTCGCGTTGGTGTTATCACGAGCTTGACTCTCCCGAGCTGCAATCAACCGCGATTTGTGAAACATCCACTGGATGGTGCGGTCGAGCAGGACGGCGTGATCGAGGTCGCTGATTTGCCGATCGAACCAAAGATGGATGCCCGTGATCGGTGACGTCGAGAACTCGCCCAGTGCGGCGACCAAAGGCGCAGCCGACGGACTGTCGGGCAACATCCGCCCCAGCACCTCAAAAGGGACAGCCAGCACGAGATAGTCGAATTTCTCTTCCTGTCCATTCGTCGTCACGTTCACCGCAAACGGCGCCGTCCGAAACGACTCCACGCTTGCGCGAAACTGAATCTCCCCGCCACGCTCGCGAATGTAGTCTCCCGCTGTGCTGTAGAGGTCGGTGAGCGGCACGGTTGGAATCCCCATGCGCCCCGCCGCCGCCGATTTCAGAAACGATTCGCGCACCACCTGCGCCGCGTAGGGGACGGAAACCTTATCCAGATCCTCGTTCAAGGCGCTGACCAGGATCGTCTTCCAGAAGCGCTCAATGGCTCGCTCGGTTTGTCCGTGGACTTTCAGCCAGTCGAGAAACGATTCACCCCGATCCCCCGGAGTGGATGGAGCAAGCGCAGCCATGGCGCGGCCGATGGACATCTTGTCGCGAAAATTAAGACAGTCCGCCCGAAGAAACGCCGGAGCGGTGTGTAGTGGCGCCGGAAGCGCCGACGGCGCGATCACGGATGCGCGTCCGCCGGGCTCCAGAAAGGTCAGCTTCTCATACCAGCGAATCTTGTCCTCAACTCCCGCGCGCCGATAGAAATCGAGCAGATTGGTGCAGCACCCAAGCAACACATGCTGGCAATTGTCCACAATCTCGCCAGTGCCGGGATGCTGATAAGAAGAAGCGCGCCCGCCAAGATAAGGGCGGCGCTCAAAGAGCGAGACGTGAAAACCGGCCTCGGCCAGCGCGCATCCCGCCGCCAGGCCGGCCAGCCCGCCTCCGGCGATCGCGACCGTAGGAGCATGGGTTGTCTTGGAAGGGTCGAATTAGCACTGCTCGTATCCGGAGGCATCGAGGGCGGCATCACACGAGACGCTTCAGGATTCCTTTTCCGAGGACGGTGAGCTTTTCTCGCACCGTTAATCGTGTGCGCTCACCGAAGACGTCGTACTGGTTCGATGCCATTCTTTTCGAGCAGGCGGCGATAAATGGTGATGAGAACCCACAACGCGGGCTGACTGTCTTCATTCACCAGCGGGATCAGCTCTTCTCCGGCGCGATAGAAGTCGCGAGCGCGGTCGGCCTCCATCGCCAGCAACGGACGGATGCGGGCAACATCAACTTGCGGCGCGGCCAGATCCGCCGCGGCAAGACCGAACTGCGCCAGGTCTTCTTGCGGAAAATAAACCCGGCCCATCGCGGCGTCTTCTTTGACGTCGCGAATGATGTTCGTAAGCTGAAATGCCAAACCGCAGCGTTCGGCCAGCGTCTCAGCGGCAGGATCGCGATATCCGAAAATCCTGATGCACACCAGCCCAACCACCGATGCCACACCGTAGCAATACTGCCTCAACTCT
>CAVZDM010000011.1:0-15745 GCA_963773955.1 uncultured Acidobacteriaceae bacterium
CAGAAAAATCGGGCGGCAAGTACGCAGCACGACGCGGGGCGGGCAGGATAAGCTGGCTGAGATCCAGAACATTCTGCACGAGACGATTACGGGCAACCGGATCGTCAAGGCGTTTGGCATGGAGAACTGGGAAGTGGGGCGCTTCCGCGCCGCTGCGCGACGGCTGTTCCGGGCAAATCTGCGGCTGGTGGCGGCGTTTGCAATCAGTTCTCCATTAATGGATGTTCTAGGCTCGATCGCCATTGCTCTATTGATACTGATGGGCAGGGACCGGATTAACCACCACCTTTTCACGGCGGGAACATTTCTGGCTTTCATTGTGGCCGTCTTCAAGCTGTACGACCCGGTGCGCAAGTTCGCTCAGTTCAATAACAATTTTCAGCAAGCGGTAGGCGCCTCGTCGGAAATTTTCCGGTTCATGGATATGGAAGACGAAGTGCGCGAGAAGCCGGCCGCTAAGCGGATGGGGAAGTTTGGGCGCACCATCCGGTTTGTGGACGTGTCTTTTTCTTATTCCAGTGAAAACGCCCAGGATCCGCCGCAGGTGCTGCATGGCGTCAATCTGGAAGTGAGGGCGGGCGAGGTGCTGGCGGTGGTGGGATCGAGCGGCGCGGGCAAGAGCACGCTGGTGCACCTGATACCGCGCTTCTTTGACGTCAGCAGCGGGCGCATTCTGATTGACGACAGCGATCTGCGGGATATGACCCTCGAGTCGCTGCGCTCGCAGATCGGAATTGTCACCCAGGAGACGGTGTTGTTTAACGACACGGTCAGAAACAATATCGCCTACGGACAGCCCCACGTTTCGCAGAAGCGGGTGGAAGAAGCGGCGCGCGCGGCGCATGCGTATGAATTCATTCGCGGGCTTCCGGAGGGCTACAACACGATGATCGGGGAGCGCGGGGTGCGGCTCTCGGGCGGCGAGCGACAGCGCATCGCAATTGCGCGGGCGATTCTGAAAAATGCGCCCATTCTGATTCTGGACGAAGCGACGTCGGCGCTGGACAGCGAGTCCGAGGCGCTGGTGCAGGCGGCGCTGCAAAATCTGATGACTGGGCGTACTGTGTTTGTGATTGCGCATCGCCTCTCGACGGTGCGCCGCGCGGATCGCATCGTAGTGCTCGAGAACGGCACGATCAGCGACATAGGCGCGCATGAAGAGCTGATGCAGAAGGCGGGCACGTACCGCCGGCTTTACGAATTGCAGTTTGCAGAGGCGGATACGCCCAAGGCGGTATAGACGTAGGGACAGCCGCCCTCGGCTGTCCAGCGGAGCGTAGCTCCGCAAGAGTTAGAGATGGAAAGCTGCCGCGCTTCGCGCGGCGGAAAGCCGAGGGCGGCTGTCAGCACGTGATTTGAGACGAATTTCTTATGCCACTTCGTTCCATGACGGGATTCGCGCAGATCAAAGGGCAGGTCGATGCCCAGCTGGCGTTTTCGCTCTCGTTGAAAGCTGTGAATCACCGTTTTCTTGACCTCCATTTCCGGTTGCCGTCCGATACCGACGCGCTGGAGATGAAGCTGCGCCGGATTTTGAAAGAGAAAATGGCTCGCGGCCATGTGGAAGTGATCCTGAACCTGGAGCGCTCGGGCACGAACGGAGTTGCGCTGAACCGGCAACTGATTGCCGGCTACGTGGAGGCGTTCCGCGCGGCGGCCGATGAATTCGGGGTCGAGGGCGAGCCCGATCTGAACGTGGTTCTGCGGATGCCGGGCGCGATGGATGCAGGAGCCGAGAAATCGGGGGACGAACTGGAGAACGCGGTGATGGCGCGAGTGGAAGAAGCGCTTTCCCGGTTGAATGAGATGCGCGAAGAAGAAGGCCGGAGCATCAACACGGAGTTGCGCGCGCGCATGGCGAGTCTGGAAAAAGCGGCATCGGGTGTGGAAGCCCATCGCACAACCATTCTGCGCAGCTATTCGGAACGCCTGCAGTCGCGCATGGCGGAGTTGCTCGGCGCACAGGTGGACAAAGAACGCATCCTGCAGGAAGTGGCGGTGCTGGTGGATCGCAGCGACATTCAGGAAGAACTGGTCCGGCTGAATGCGCACGTGAAACATTTTCTCGGTTTGCTCGACCAGAGCGGCGAAGTGGGCAAGAAGATGGACTTCCTGCTGCAGGAAATGAACCGCGAAGCCAACACGATGCTTTCGAAGACCTCGGGACTGGCGGGCGAGGCCTTGAAGATTACCGAGATGGGTCTGCTGATGAAGTCGGAGATCGAGAAATCGCGGGAACAGGTACAGAATCTGGAATGAGCCTTCTTTAGATGAGCATTGTTTATATCGTTTCCGCGCCATCGGGTTCCGGCAAATCCACGCTGGTGAACGAACTGTTCAAGATGGTTCGTCACCTGGACTTTTCGATTTCATACACCACGCGCCCGCCGCGTGGAAGCGAGCAGAACGGCAAGGAATATTTGTTCGTCTCGCGAAAAGAATTTGAGGCCATGATCGCGGCCGACGAGTTTCTGGAGCACGCGGATGTCTTCGGAAACTATTACGGCACGGCGCGGCGGTTTCTGCGCGAGGCCGAGGCGCGCGGCAACGACCTGCTGCTCGATATCGACGTGCAGGGGGCGGAGCCAGATCAAGGAGACGGATTCCGGAGGCGGTGAGCATCTTCATTCTTCCGCCGGACCGGGAGAAGCTGGAATGGCGGCTGCGGAACCGGGGACTGGATTCGGAGGCGGTCATCCGTCGCCGGTTGGACACGGCCCGACGTGAGATTGAGAATTACTCGAAATACGACTACATTTTAGTTAACAACCTGCTGGAGCAATCGGCGGACCAACTGAGGGACGTTGTGTTGGCGGAACGGTTACTACGCAGCGGGGCGCGACCCTCCGGGGAAGAAGCGCGGCGAGTGGCCGACCGCACAGGCTTGCCGGTTGGAAGAGGCGCGGGAGCGGGTGCAGCCGATTCTGGCTTCGTTTAACCCGCAGGCGGTAAAGGGCACTTGAAGGTTTGGGGGAGAGAGTATGAAGCTGATTGAAGGATTCGACAGTAACTACCGCTACATTCTGGTAGCGGCGCGGCGGGCACGGCAACTGCAAGGCGGCGCGCCGCCGGTGATCGATACCGGATCGCGCAAACCCTGCCGCATCGCGCAGGATGAAATCAAGGCCGGCAAAGTGAAATGGCTGATTCCGGAGGTCCCGAAGCTGCCCGTAGTGGCAGCTGGCGAGATTCTCAACAAGGTCTTCCCGGAAGACGCGTAGAGATAATTTTGTGTAGAGGCGGGGCTTGCCCTGTCTCTGCCGCGGGCGGCGCGGTTTGAATCTCGCGTCCGGTGGCGGCATCAATTCTGTAGGCGGGGCTGGGACTCAAAGCCATGGCCGCCGTCTTCCTGCTATGAAAATTGCGCTGGGCGTGTCCGGTGGAATTGCAGCTTATAAGGCCGCGGAAATCGTGCGCCTGCTGCAAGACCGCGGCATTGCCGTGCAAGTCGTGATGACCCGCGCGGCCCAGGAATTCGTTCGTCCTCTTACCTTCGCAGCGCTCTCTGGAGAGAAGGTTATTACCGATATGTTCGTCTCCGCATCGGGAGACGAATCAGCCAACGTCGAGTCGGCGATCGAGCATATTGCCATTGCCCAAGCGATTGATGCGCTGCTGGTGGCTCCGGCAACGGCCGATGTGCTGGCCCGCTTTGCGCAGGGAATTGCCAACGACTTTCTGAGTACTCTTTATCTCGCGACCACCGCTCCCGTGGTCGTCGCTCCGGCGATGAACGTCAACATGTGGAATCACGAGGCCACGCAGGCGAATCTGGAGATTCTGCGCCAGCGCGGGGTGCGCATCGTCGAGCCCGGCCAGGGGTATCTGGCCTGCGGGATGACCGGCGCGGGTCGCCTGGCGGAAAACGAAACGATTGTGGCGGCGGTGATGGAAGCGCTCGGCGCGTCGCAGGATCTGGCGGGAGAAACCGTGTTGGTGACGGCGGGGCCGACGCGGGAGAAGATCGATCCGGTGCGGTATTTGACGAATCGTTCGAGCGGGCGGATGGGCTATGCCATTGCCGAAGCGGCGCTGCGTCGTGGAGCGCGCGTGCTGCTGGTGAGCGGGCCGACTGCGATTGCCGCTCCTGGCGCGGCGGAAGTGACCCCGGTCGAAACCGCGGAAGAAATGCTGGCGGCGGTTCTGAAATTCCTGCCCGAAGCTACGGTGGTGATCAAGACGGCGGCGGTGGCGGATTTCCGGCCGAAAGCAGCGGCGGAGCAGAAGATCAAGCGCAAGGGCGAGATGACCCTGGAACTGGAACCGACGGCGGACATTCTGACGGCGGTGGCGCGCCGGAAGACTTCGCAGGTGGTCGTGGGATTTGCCGCCGAGACGGAAAACGTGCTGGAAAACGCGCGCAAAAAACTGGCGTCGAAGTCGCTCGACGCAATCGTCGTCAATGACGTTTCGCGCGAGGGCATTGGCTTCGATTCCGACCGTAACGCGGTCACCATCATTTCGCAGAGCGAAGTCGTCGAGGTTCCCGAAACCTCGAAATGGGAAGTGGCGCAGCGCGTTCTCGACCAGGTCGTAAAGCTGCGGAAGCGCAGTGGCGTCACGATCCGCTAACAAAACCCACCACAGAGTCACAGAGCAAAACAGCACCTTTTTCTTCGGGTTTCTCTGTGACTCTGTGTCTCTGTGGCGAAAAGTTGTTATGCTTATCCGCAATGCCCCGCACGCTTGACCCTGAACTTCGACGCGCACTCGCCGCGCGCATTCGCTACTACAACGAAATGGGGATCTACGATTTCTATCGACGGCCTCCGTCGCAACACGCGGCGGCGATTGTAGTGGACGAAGCGGAAACCAATATTTTGGAACACACGCTTGAGCCAGGAGAAGAAATGAGTCCACGAAAGTCCGCCGCGGTCGCGAGGCCAATTGCAGTTGAAGAGAATATTTTTGACGCGATCGCGTTGAAGCCGGAGCAGAGTGTGAGCGATCCGGTGAGGGCGCTCAAAATCATCCGCGAAGACCTGGGCGACTGCACGCGTTGCGTGCTGCATAAGCAGGGACGGAAGCAGATTGTGTTCGGCGTGGGGAATCCGAAGGCGGAGTTGATGTTCGTGGGCGAGGGGCCGGGCGCCGATGAAGACGCGCAGGGTGAGCCGTTTGTGGGGCGCGCCGGGCAACTGCTCAACAACATGATCAAAGCGATGGGGATTACGCGCGAGCAGGTCTACATCGCGAACATCGTGAAATGCCGTCCACCGGGCAATCGCACGCCGGAACGCGAGGAATGCGAGACTTGCTCTCCGTTTCTGATGCGGCAGATCGCAGTGGTCAAGCCGAAGGTGGTGGTCGCGCTCGGAGCGGTCGCGGCAAAGACGCTGCTGGCGATGAGTGCGTCGATGATGCAACTGCGCGGGCGCTTTTACGAGTTCCGTCCGACGGGAGTGAGGAGCAACGATCCTAACTGGGATGGATGCAAGCTGGCGGTCACCTACCATCCGGCGTTTCTGCTGCGCGATCCGCGGCAGAAGGGCGAGGCGTGGAAAGATTTGCAGATGGTGATGAAGGAGTTGGGGATGAAGGCGCCAGCAAAGAGCACTCAGTAGCAATAAGCATTTTCAGCGACTAGTATGGACATCAGCGCGATCAGCAAAGCTACCGCCGAGCATTACATCTGGGGCGACAAGTGCGATGGCTGGCACCTGGTCAAGAATTCGCAACTGAGCGTGATTCAGGAGCGTATGCCGGCGGGCACGACGGAGGTTCGCCACTTCCACCATCACGCGCAGCAATTCTTCTACATTCTCGCAGGCAAGGCCGTCATGGAAGTGGATGGCCGCGCGATGGCGCTGACTGCCGGAGAAGGGATTTGGATTCCGGCGGGCACTTCACACCAGATGAGGAATGACTTGGGTGATGAGGTTCATTTTCTGGTTATTTCGCAACCGCCTTCGCATGGGGATCGGGAAGCCGTTGCATGAGTGGACCTTTCACTTGGGCCATTTCAGCCCCGTCTTTTGAAATTCGGCTTCATCGCTACCCACAGGGATGTTACCCACGGAAAGACGGAGAAAGAATTCCGCGCCTAGCAAATCTTCCTTGCTGGCTTCCGGAGTAGGCTGGATTCTCGAATGCCACTCATTACTAATTTCAAACGGCTTGTCTGGGTCCTTGCGCAGCATCAGGAGATGATTGCCGTCCCAGTGAGCGATGCCAGTCCAGAGAACGGACTCGTCCTGCTCGTTAGTGAGAATGACACCCATTCGCCTTCCGTTGATTTCAGTCAAGTCCACGATGCTATTTTATAGCGAGTGGTAGCATTTCTTCAGTCGGTCGGAAGCCGACTCCTCCTACATGCCCCTCTTCTGCGACGTCGCTCTCGCCGTGCCGCTTGACATGGTGTTTACCTACGCCATTCCTCCGGGCATGGAGCCGGTGGTGGGTGGGCGGGTACTGGTGCCGTTCCGGCAGCAACGGTTGTCGGGCATTGTGGTTGAGCTGCATGACCGTCCGCCGCAAGTTAAGACGAAGAAGGTTATCGAAGCGCTCGACCTTTCCCCGGTTCTAGATGAACAACTGCTGAAGCTTGGAAAGTGGATTGCTGATTACTATCTCGCGCCGGTCGGCGAAGTCTTTCGCACCATGCTGCCGCTCTCCGCCGAGTTTAAACGCTCGGTTGCGTATCGCATCACCGATCAGGGGCGGATGGCGCTCCATTTGGCAGGGATGTCGGGGTCTCCGGCGCGATCGAAGCGGACGCCGGACGAGCAACTGGTTGAATTTCGCGTGCTTGATTATCTGGCGGAGCGGGAGAGCGTACGCGAAGAGAAATTGCGCGGGGCTACGCGGGTGCCAAAGGCGCTGCTCTCGGGGATGGCGCGGAAGAAGTGGATTGTGCGCGAGGATGTGTCGGCAGCGCGGGATGCGGCGCGAGTGGTCAAGGTCGCGGTGCTGCTCTCGGCTGAGGAGCGGGCGGAGGCTGCGCCTCCGCTGGACAGGCGAGGCGCCCGTCCCCACACGAAGCTCAATGAGAACCAGCGCACGCTGGTTGAGACCCTCGCGGCGGCAGGCGGGCGCCTGCCGGTCGAGGCTCTACGCGGGCTGGATGTTCCGCGAACTACTCTGAGCACTCTAGTGCGGCGAGGTTTGATTGAACTTGTCGATGAGCGGCAGGACTTTACGGATTCCGGGGTCAGACTTTCAAAGCTCAAGCCGCGGCAGTCTCCGTTTGAGTTCGAGTTCGGCGCTGCACAGAAGGAGGCGCTCGCGAAGATTGGCAAGAGCGTCGCCTCGCGCAAATTTTCCGGCCTGCTGCTGCATGGCATTACCGGGTCGGGGAAGACGGCGGTTTATCTCGCTTGCATGCGGCAGGTGTTGGACGCGGGGCGGTCGTCGATCTTGCTGGTACCTGAAATTGGGCTGACTCCGGCGGTGGCGGCCGATCTGCATCAGGTGTTCGGGGATGAAGTTGCCATTCTGCACTCCGGGCTGTCGTCTGCCGAGCGGGCGGAGCAGTGGCATCGCATACGGCGCGGCGAGGCGCGGGTGGTGGCGGGAACGCGGTCAGCGGTGTTTGCGCCGGTCAGCGATCTGGCGCTCATCATTGTCGACGAGGAGCAGGATTCGTCTTACAAGCAAGAGGAGACGCCGCGCTATCACGCGCGCGATGTCGCGGTGATGCGCGCGAAAATGGCGGGCGCGGTTGCCGTGCTCGGATCGGCCACGCCTTCGCTTGAGTCTTACTACAACGCTAAGAAAAATAAATATGCGCTCGTCGAGTTACCGGATCGCGTGGAGATGCGTCCGCTGCCGGAGGTCGAGATTATCGACATGCGGCAGGAATTTCAGGAGACGGGACAGGAGCAGGTGATCTCGCGCAAGCTGGCGGAGGAAATCCGCGAGCGGTTGGCGAAAAAAGAGCAGGTCATGGTGCTGCTCAACCGGCGCGGATATTCTCCGGTGGTGTTGTGCCGCGCTTGCGGCAAGACGTTGCAGTGCAAAAATTGCGCGGTTTCGATGACGCACCACAAGCGCGAACGCAAGATGGAATGCCACTATTGCGGGCATATCGAGCGCATCCCCGACAAGTGCGCGCATTGCGGTAGCGAGTACGTTTATTTTGTCGGGACGGGATCGGAGAAGCTGGAAGAGCTGCTGCACGGCATGTTTCCTCGAGCAAGAATCGGACGGCTCGATCGCGATACTGTGCGCGGACGCGAAGATTTCGAGCATGCGCTGAACGCGCTGAATGAAGGCGCGCTCGACATGCTGGTGGGCACGCAGATGATTGCGAAAGGCCACGACATCCACGGCGTGACGCTGGTCGGTGTAATCGGGGCGGACATGGCGCTGGGGCTGCCCGATTTCCGCGCGGCGGAAAGAACATTTCAGCTGCTCACGCAAGTGGCGGGGCGCGCGGGGCGCGGTCAGTCTCCGGGAAAAGTTGTGCTGCAGACTTATTTTCAGGATCACTACGCGGTGCAATTCGCGGCGCGGCATGACTTTGCCGGGTTCTACGAGAAAGAGCTGCAATTTCGCGCCTGGATGCACTATCCGCCATACAGCGCGATTGCCAATGTGCTGATCCGCTCCGAGAAGTTAGACGACGCGCTGACCTGGTCGGGCGAACTGGGACGCTGGTTTGAGAAGACGAAGCATGAAGGTATTCGCGTGCTGGGACCGGCAGCGGCTCCGATCACGCGGTTGAAACGCGATTACCGCTATCACTTCATTCTGAAGTCTCCCAGCCGCGAGAAGATGAATGCGCTTTTGCGGGCGATGCTGGCGGAAGCGGCAGCGCGAAAGATTCCGCGCACGCAGGTGATCGTGGATGTGGATGCGGTGTGGTTGATGTAGGGGCAGCACTCAGCTAGAAGCCGGGTAGAGACGGGGCTTGCCCCGTCTCGGCAGTGCCGGAAAACTGGCGTGGTGGGCCGCCGCCATCGGGAGACGCGGCAAGCCGCGTCTCTACCATAGGTTATTTGCGATGCAGAAAGTCGCGGAGACCGTGCAACGTGTCGCGGCTCCCGTCGCGAATTTCCGGCCATTTCTCGCGGACGAAATCCCGTCCGGAATCGTGGGTGATAGGCGCCGGCGTGAAAGCCAATACCAAGATTGCAATCGCGCAGACCGCGAGCCATTTTCGTCCAACGGAAATTTCGGGACGCTTCGGAATCGGTGGATGCTGGCTGGTCAGCCACAGCACGACTGCCCACAGCAACCAGCCGATCCAGCAGTACTTGGCAAGTGGGATGAGCGCGAACACGACTGCGAGGGAAACCCATCGGTGCAATCCTGGAAACACCGAAAATAGAATGTGACCGCCATCAAGTTGGCCGCCTGGCAGCAGGTTCAGCGCGGTGGCGAACATCCCTACCCAACCGGCCACCGCGACGGGATGCAATGACAGCGATGCTAGAGGCGTGTCGAGGTGCAGGAGCCATGCTGCGAGAGAAAACGCGGGGGGAAATCCCGGTGCAACGTCGAGTGGCGTGTTGGCGAACATTAGCGGATGCGACAATGAAAGTCCCACCAGCACAGCCACACATGACGGAATGAAACCCGCAATCGGACCCGCAATCCCAATATCGAACAAGACCGTACGTGTGGGGATCCGCCCCTTAATGCGGATGAAGGCTCCCAGCGTTCCAATCAGGCTGGGGAATGGAATGAAGAACGGCGGCGTCGCATATACGCGGTAATAGCGGGCGTAGAGGTAATGTCCCATCTCGTGCGCGAGCAGTATGAACATGAGCGTAAGTGAAAAGGGAAGCCCATGTAACAGTTTTGCGGGAGCCTGCCACAGCCATTCCACTGGAAATATAGGAATGTTGTCATCGTTAAGCGAAAAAGCGGGTCGTCGCAGCGCGAAATTGGCGTAGATGCGCGCACCCACCACTAGCGTGCTCAGGAAGGTCGCAGCCAGAAGCAAGATATGCAGCCACCAGCGCGGACGTGGCGGTGGGATGACCCAGACAGCGGGTTGGGCCTGCTGGTCCCAGTCAAGGGTGTTCGGAAAAGGGGATGCGGGTTCGGACATAGGAACCTGAGAGGTCAGAGGATAGATGTCTGATTGCAGAGGTGGGTTTACTTCTGCAATCTAACCTCTGACCTCTGCAATCTGCGCGAGCAGCTAGTCGATCGACTGCAGTTCCTTGCCCGGCTTGAAGCGGACGGCTTTGCCCGGCGGAATGGAAACTTCGGCGCCGGTGCGTGGGTTGCGTCCGATTCCGGTCTTGCGCGGACGCACGTTGAATACGCCGAAACCGCGCAGTTCAATGCGATCGCCGGTGGAGAGCGCCTTCTTCATGCTCTCGAAGACGGTTTCGACCGCCAGTTCCGCCTTGGTCTTGGTGATCCCGGTGCGGTTCACCACTTCGTTGATGATGTCGAGCTTAATCACGGGTTTCCCCTGTCTTGCGAGGATTAGTTTTCCTCAAGTTATTGATGCTAAGGGGGATAAGCGAGATTGTCAACCGGCCCTGTTGTCTCGTAAGATGACTGCACCAGCCAAGCAAATTACCAATCACAAATCCCAAGGAGTTTCATGATCAAGAGTGATCGCTGGATCCGGCGCATGGCGCAGGAGCACGACATGATTAATCCGTACTCGGAGAAGCAGGTGAGCGCGGGAGTGATTTCCTACGGCGTGTCGAGTTACGGATACGACTTGCGCGTAGCCGACGAGTTTAAGATTTTTACCAACGTCAACAGCACGATTGTCGACCCAAAGCATTTCGACGAACGCTCGTTCGTCACCGTGAACGCCGATGTCGCCATCGTGCCGCCGAATTCGTTTGCGCTGGCGCGGTCGGTGGAATACTTCAAGATTCCGCGCGATGTGCTGACCATCTGCGTGGGCAAATCGACCTACGCGCGCTGCGGGATCATCGTGAACGTCACGCCGTTCGAACCGGAGTGGGAGGGCTTCGTCACGCTCGAGATTTCAAACACCACGCCGCTGCCTGCGAAAATCTACGCCAACGAAGGGCTGTGCCAGATTCTCTTCTTCCAGTCGGACGAAGTTTGCGAAGTCAGCTACAAGGATCGCAAGGGAAAGTACCAGTCGCAGAAGGGGATTGTGCTGCCGAAGCTGTAAAAAATAATGGTGCCGAGACATCGAACCGCCGTACCTCTCATCGGGCTCTTGCTCTTCCTCGGCACACTGGCGTTGTACCTTCCGGTCACACGCAACGGGTTCACGAATTTCGACGACGATACGTACATCGTCGGCAACACTCACGTCCGCGATGGGCTCACGTGGGACACGGTGAAGTGGTCATTCACCACGTTCGACGAAGGGAATTGGGGGCCGCTGACCTGGCTTTCCCATGCGCTCGATTGCGGCTGGTTCGGCCTGCGCGCCGGGGGACATCATTTCGTGAGCGCGTTGCTGCACGCGATGAATGCAGCGATTCTGTTCTGGCTGCTGTGGAGCGCAACAGCATCCATGTGGCGGAGCCTGATGGTGGCGGCGCTGTTTGCAGTTTATCCGGTGAACGTCGAATCGGTAGCGTGGGCCGCGGAACGGAAGACCGTGCTCAGCATGTTCTTTTTTTTGCTCGCCCTGCTGGCCTACGGATGGTACGCGCGGCGTCCGAAACTTCGCCGCTACGGCGTGGTCTTTCTTCTGTTTCTGCTGGCGTTGATGAGCAAGCCGCAGGTGATTACATTTCCTTTTCTGCTTTTGCTCTGGGACTATTGGCCGCTGCGCCGCTATACCGCGCAACTCTCGCCGGGCGCAGCGCCGGATCCGGAGCGCGCGGCATCGCCGCGATTTTCAACCCAGTGGCTGTTGCTGGAAAAGACACCGCTAGTTCTCCTGTCAGTGGCCAGCGCCGTGGTGACGGTGCTCGCCCAACGCTCGGCGCACGCGCTGCGCACATCGTCAGACTTCGGCTTGGCCAACCGCATCGAAACCGCGCTGACTTCTTATGTGCGCTACCTGGGCATGGCGGTTTGGCCGTCAAAGCTGGCCGTGCTTTATCCGCATCCCACCGTTTTGTTTCCGGCATGGCAGGTGGTGGGGGCAGTGTCGGCTCTTCTTGTGGCCACGGCCATTGCGGTGTGGCAACGGCATGAGCGTCCCTGGCTGGCTGTGGGATGGCTCTGGTTTCTCGGATCGATGTTGCCCATGATCGGGCTGGTGCAGGTGGGAGCGCACGCCATGGCCGACCGATTTGCTTACATTCCGTTCATCGGGTTGTTCATAGCGGGCGTCTGGCTGGCTTCCGAAGCCGCCCCGCGGATTTCGCTGAGCCCGACGGCACAGGTGGCGATTGCGTCGGCGGTACTGCTGGGGTATTCCGCAATAGCGTACAGCCAGATGGAATACTGGCGCGACAGCTACAGCCTGTTTACCCATGCGCTTCAAGTGACGGACGCAAATCCGATCGCCGAAGGAAATCTGGGATCGGCATTGATGGAACTGCAACGCCCGGACCTGGCTGAATCGCATTTGGAGCGCGCCGTCCGGTTAATGCCCACACTCTCAACCGCGCACTATAACCTTGGCACACTGCTGCAGCGGCAGAATGTGTTGGATCGGGCGCAGCAGGAATATCAACTCGCGTTGAAGTACGGATCGGACGAACGGGAAGCGGCGCAGACACACAACAATCTGGGCGTGCTGTTCAATCAACTCGGGCGTCGGGATGAGGCTGTGGTGGAATTCACTGCGGCCATTGCGCTGCATCCGAACGAGCAGAATAGTCTGGTCAGCCGCGGCTTGATCGAGCGCGAAGAGGGTAATCTCGATGCCGCTTTGCAGGATTTTGCGCGGGCCACACAGCGCGCACCCTCGCCGCTGGCCTTCTATTGGCAAGGCCGTGTTCTGGAAGAGAAGGGACGGCTCTCAGACGCGGCCGAGGCCTATCAAAACGCGCTGCGGCTGGCCCCGAACTTTGGAGACACGCAAGCTAGATTGGCAAGCCTTGAGAAATCGGTGAGGTGAGGAGTCTATCGAAACGCGTTGAGAAGCCAGCCGCCCGTGCTTATTTCCGCCCGTTCTCGCCTTCCTTAAACATGTACTTGATGGCGGGCTTGTAGATCATCAGGTTGGCGGAGCCGGTGCGGTTCAGCTTGATGCAGTGCTTGTCGTACCACTCGATATAGCCGTGGACTTCCTCACCGTCGCGCAACACGATGACCATGGGAGTCTTGGACTGCATCTGCTTCTGATAATAAAAATTCTCGGCGTTGGTCTGCTCGGTGGGAGCGACTTTCTTGGGCGGAGCGGCGGATCGGTCCCGGTCTTTATCCCTGTCTCTGCGTTCGACGGGCACGTGGTTGGGGCCGTGGTTATTGTGCGGGTGCTCGGCACGATTGAGGGTCGGCCGGATCAGCTTCCGATTCGCGAAGCTTTCCTGATCGGTGGATGGTTCGGCTGGTATGGAGTCGAGGGCATCTTTCAAATCGCACCACCTGCACGCCGGGCGGGCAGAATTTGCCACAACACTCGAGCCTGTGATTGTGGGTCCAGAGGTGTGGATTGAGGTTACGGTATCACAGCGGGCTGGGGATGACAATATTTTGTGCAATGACTTTCGTGCAAACGCCTGACCCGTACCCCTTACGACACGGCTGTGCCCGCGTGTGCGCCAAGGTGTCTTTTCGGCTCAAGAAACGCGTTCCAGCGCGGTGGCGAAGGCATCGAGTGAGAGCGAGCGCAGCAGGTTGCGGCGCAGTCCGCGCTCGACTTCGCCGAGACCCTCCGCGGCACGCTGCACCCAGGCGAAGTCGGCGGATTCGGCCAATTTCTTGAGTTCGCCCAGAATGTCCGTGTTGCGGATCAGTTGCGCCGCACCCGATTGCAGGAACATAACGTCTTCGAGCAAGGAGTAGAGAGTGCGGAGCAGGTTGTCTATTTTCTCGCGGCCTTCGGCGCCGGGCCGATAGGTCTCGGTGACCTTGAACAACTCGGTGTGGTCGCTGCTGTTGCCACTCAGAGCGGATTTCAGCATGACGAGCGCGTGGCCGCGAGCGGCAACGTAGCTTTCGAGATCGAAGGATAAAGCGCGTCCGACCGCGCCTTCGCTGAGGCGCGCAACCAGCGCGCGCTGCCGCGGATTCCACTGGGGACGAAGCTGGGCGAGGCGGCTCTCGATCTCGGTGAAAGCGAGCGCGCTCAGATTGAAGGTCATGGACCGGGAACGAATCGTGGGCAGCAGTTCGCCGGCGTTTTCGGTGAGCAGAAAAATAGTGGCGAACTCGGGAGGCTCTTCCAGAACTTTGAGCAGCGAGTTGGCAGCTTCTTTCATGAAGGCCGAGCTGGTGAAGATGTACACGCGCTCGCGTGCTTCAGCGGGACGATAGTAGATGGTCTCAATCACGTGGCGAACCTGGTCGACTTTGATCATCATCTGCGGAGGATCGGGCGGGATAATGAGCACGTCGGGGTGAGTCTGGACGAAGAGCCGGGTTTCTTTCTTGTCCGTGTCACGCAGATTTTCGCGAGCCTCAACCGCTTCAGCGAAGCGGGAGTCGAGGTCTTCGGATTGCGCGATGCGCGTGCAGTTCGAGCAGTGTCCACAGAAATCGGGCAAGGCGTCGCCGTCAGTCCCTGGCGTGATCGGCCGCTCCAGGCAGTTCATGGCGCGGGCGAGCATCAGAGCCAGCGTGTACTTGCCCGATCCGTGCGTACCGGAAAGAATGACGGCGTGCGGAAAGCGGTTGCGCGCCAGCATCTCGCGCAGGCGATGGATGGTTTCCGGGTTGCCGGCGAAATCAGAAAAGGGCATAGGAATTCGCTGTTAGGTCTTGGCTCTTGGCTGTTAGCTAAGAGCCAAAAGCTAACAGCCAAGAGCTTTGTTTCAGATTTTCAATTTCTTCCGCACTAGCTCCATGATAACCGAATGCGTTTCGCTCGGCGTGCCTCGGGCGTTTATTACGTGCACTCGGTGAGGCTCGCGGTGCGCGATGGCCAGGTAGGCTTGGCGCACGCGTCCGAAAAAAGCCCGGCTTTCCTGCTCGAAGCGGTTCTCATCTCTTTCCGCGCCTTTTTCCGACCGCCCACTTTTGTGCTTTCGATTGCGGCGTCGGGCGCGCTCGACGCTGAACGCCACCTCATTGTCCAGTAAGACGGTCAGATCGGGCTGCAAATTGCCGCAGAGGATTTCGTGCATCTGCAATACCGGCTTTGCGCCCAGCTTGCGGCCTCCGCCCTGATAAGCCTCGGTCGAATCGGTGAAGCGATCGCAAAGCACGATGCGCCCCTCGGAGAGCGCGGGCAGAATCACCTCGTGAATGTGCTGGGCGCGGGAAGCAAACATGAGCGCCATTTCCGTGAGCGGAGAAAGTCCCGAGGTGGCAGAGTGCAGCAGCACTTCGCGAATCCTCTCACCGGCGGCGGTGCCGCCCGGTTCGCGAGTGATAGTGACGGAGAGGCCGTGGGCGCGCAGTGAACGCGCCAACTTCTCGACTTGGGTGCTCTTGCCGCTGCCGTCGAGACCTTCGAAAGTGATAAATTTTCCGCGTGCGGGCACGTCGGAAATGATAGCAGGCGAGCAGGCTCTGGGCCGGGAGACTCTACTGTCCCCTGATTTGTCATCCCGAGCGAAGCGAGGGATCTGCAGTTCGCTGCAAAATGCAGATCCCTCGCTTCGCTCGGGATGACAATTTCATTTGTGGGATAGGGCTGCCTCAGCCCTGTGCAATTGCCGCGATTTGTTCTTCCTCGCTCGAGATCCCCGCGACCGGCTCTTCCAGCATGAATCCCAGCACTTCCTGTGGAATCGGCGCGCTCCACACCGGCGAAAACGACTGACGATGGAGCGGCGAGGGGCCGTGC
>CAVZDM010000012.1:0-70974 GCA_963773955.1 uncultured Acidobacteriaceae bacterium
CCCGCGACCGCCGGCGCCATGCCGACTCGCAACCTTGGACGCACCGGCCACCGCCCTGGCATCTTCAGCCTCGGCGGACAGGCCTCGATCGAGCAACCCAACAACGAAGCCGTCGCCGTGCCCATCATCGAGCGCGCTCTCGATCTCGGCGTCAACTACATGGATACCGCCGCGAGTTATGGAGGCCAAGGGCGCTGGAGCCAGCGCTACTACGGCCAGGTGATGAAGCATCGCCGAAGCCAGGTGTACCTGGCCAGCAAGACGCACGACCGCACGCGCGACGGTTCGCTCGCGCTGCTGGAAGAGTCGCTCAAACTGCTCAACACCGACCACCTCGATGCCTGGCAGCTTCATCACATCGACAGCAAAGATGACGTGGAGCGGATTTTCAGCAAAGGTGGCGCCATCGAAGCTCTCGTCCAAGCGCGCGAGCAGAAAATGGTCCGCTATCTCGGCGTTACCGGTCACTCGGATCCCGACCCGCTGATGGAGTGCCTGCGTCGCTTCGACTTCGATCAAATCCTGATGGCTCTTAATGCCGCCGACGCGCACCACCGCAGCTTCAAGGAACGACTGCTGCCCATGGCCGTGGACAAACAGATGGGCATCATCGGCATGAAGATTCCCGCCCGCGGCCGCATTCTCAGCTCCTGGCAACCCGACAAGAGTCACGACTCCGGCTGGAACCAGCCCGCTCCGAAGCCGGGTGTTCTGGCGATGAAGGAAGCGCTTTATTTCACCCTCAGCCTGCCCGTGAGCACGGTGATCATCGGATGCGATACCATCGCCCAACTCGAGGAAAACGTGCAACTCGCCCATGACTTCACGCCGCTCAGCGAAGCCCAAATGGCCGGCCTGACTGGACGCACCGAGCCCATTGCCAAGCAGGCGCTTTTCTTTAGGAATTGGGCCTGAGAGCCGACCGTCTGCCGAAAATCGCTCTTAGCCAGCGCAGAAGGCAAGCGGAGGAGCGGTTGTTGGGAAGAACAGTACGGAAGCGCATGCGGTCCGGTGATCGTCCCGGTCTTCAAAACCGGCGGGCGGCATCTTCGATGTTGCCGGTGTGTTCGACTCACACACGCTTCCGCCACCCACACGCCGCAGCCATTTCATCGGTGACCGCATCGCCATCCGCGTTTCGATGAGAAGCCTGCATCTTCAGCCCATTCTTCCCGATGCGCAGAAGTGGGAAGGCAACGAATGAGGAGACATGGGCCTCCTCTATGTGCGTCAAGGCAGCAGCCCGAATACTGCCACACCATTCGTCGTTCCCACGAAGACCTTGCCGTTCACGATCATCGGGGTGATGAACTTGTTGCCCGCGCCGAATTGATCGCGCCCATTGCCGGCCTGGTTGCTGTTGTAGAGTTCGGTCAGCGCGCTGGCATTATAGGCATGCAGCACCGCGGGGTTGGTATTCTCCACAGCCCAGACGATTCCGTTGCTCGTGCCATTCGCCGAGACGCTGGGCGTCGTCCCGGGATACCCAAAGCTGTTACTGGTTTGCGCGGTTGCGCTGGTCGACAGTTTCGCGTTGGTGATGGTGAACGCCAGGATGGGGCTGCCCACCGATCCGTAGTAAACCGTGTTGTTGAAATATGCGGGCATCGCCCAAACCCCTCCGGGCAACGCTCCCGCGAGTTCTTGATAAATGCTGCCGTTGTTGGAACTGAACTTGCCCATGGAGTCGCGATTCACCACGTACAGGTTGCCGTCTTTGCCGGCGCCGACGGCCAGATGCAGCGTATGCCCCGCGCCGTCACTGAGGTCGGGTAGCACAATCGTGCCGCCGGAGCCGAGGTCGGTGTCGCTGCCATTCTCCGATGCTTCGTTGTCCATTTCGAAAAAGTCGGCCACGGCCAGTTGATTGCCAGTGGTTGAGAGCTTCATGAAGGCATTGCCGTAGTCGCCGTCGCTAGGGAAGCCCTGCGCGTTCACCGTGGTGTCAAAGTCTCCATTGGCATCGAGAAAATAAATGTTGCCCGAACTGTCGGCAGCGAGCCCGGCTCCCGCCATCCAGATGGCGCCCTCGTTGCCGTTGGGCGTGATGTTCAGCACGCTCGTCTGCGTCAGCGTGGTTTCACTGTAGCCCATGATCCAGCCTGTATAGGGCCGATCGTCACAGTGTGAAGCCCAGCCCGTATAAATGACGCCCTTCAGCAACAGCAGCGCGGCGCGCTCCTTGTATTGCTTGGGATCGAAGACCACGCTGGTGCCGTTGGTGTTGTCGCCGGTGCCGGGGTAGGTCGCCTGGATGTCAACAGGTCCGCTGAACAATTCCGTTCCCAGCGCAAGATCCAGCGCGTGCAGGCGCTGGTGGTAGTTGCCCGATCCGTCTTTCGACATCGCCACCACATAAATCGCGCCGTTCGGACCCTGGGTGCGATCGATCACTGGCGTCGAGGTCACGCCGATTTCAGGACTCACCTGCGCGCAACCTCGATCATCCGAAGATGTCTCGCCGGCCTTCAAGGTTGTGATCTGCCAGATCTTCGTACCGGATTCGGCATCGAAAGCATAGACCGAGCCGTGCTCGGTGGGAACGATCAGCAGATTGTGGGTGCCGTTACTGGGAACTGAAACGCTCGAGGCATAGAGCGGCTCGGCGTCGACCAGGCCGTCCACGGAATAGAAGCCAATCTTGCCGAACTTCGCCGAATTCACGTTGCTGGTGGCGAGCGTGGTTTCCGTCAGGTTTTGGCCAGTGCGGGCGACGTCATTGTGGTAGGTCAGGACATCGGTGGTCGCGGCTGCCGCAGGGTTGACCGTCAGCTTAGCCGCATTGCTGGTTGCGTTTCCTAGCGAGTTGCTCACCACCACGCTGAATTGGGCTCCATTGTCAGACGTTGTTGTCGCAGGCGTGATATAGCTGGCCGAGGTCGCACCGCTGATCGGCGTGGTGCCCTTTTGCCACTGGTAGGTCAAAGGTGTGGCTCCTGCAGCCGTCACCGAGAAAGTTGCCGTCTGGCCTGCCGTAACGGTCTGGTTTGCGGGCTGGGTGGCAATGGTGGGCGCGGTTGCGCTACCCCCTACAGTTCCACAACCCGCAAGAACCAAGCTAACTGCAAGAAAACACAATATATTCTTCAGGCGCTGTAGATTCATACCCCACTCCAGGAAACCAGACGTAGCAATCATGCCAGCGGTTTCTCGTCTTGGATAGAGGCCGGAAGGTTACGATAGTCGGAAGAATCCTGTTTTGGGAAAGCCCTTGTGCTGGCCGCTCGGACAGGGCCTTGCGGCCTGTCAATCCGCGCGGCTTCCGCCATCTATCTTCCGTCTTCCGTGATTTGTGAGTCTCCGAGAAAGCGAACCTTCACTTGGTCTTTTGAGGCCGGAACGGCCGATGATCCG
This sequence comes from uncultured Acidobacteriaceae bacterium, assembly GCA_963773955.1. Lineage (GTDB taxonomy): Bacteria > Acidobacteriota > Terriglobia > Terriglobales > Acidobacteriaceae > Acidiflorens. The sequence goes on from CAVZDM010000012.1 coordinate 3,355, forward strand.
AAGAGGTTAGAATCCGAAGCAGTAATAGCCAGCGACGCACGTTGGTGGTGATCAAGAAGTTTTCTTTGACATGTTCGCCACCGTTCCGCCCCAGTTGAGCGGCGAACTCTGGATGAGTGAGCAGGTAGCGGATCTGATAAGCGCACCCTTCGACGGAATGAACCAGCATGCCGGTCAGCTTGTGGATGATCTGGTTGGGAATGCCGCCGACCGCGCCGGCGATGGTGGGCTTCCCTTTCCAGAGCGCCTCGGTGACGGTGAGGCCGAAACCCTCTTTAATTGATTTCTGTACCACGATGGTCGAAGCTCGCTGCAGTGCATTGATCTCCAGCGCGCACCACGGCGGCAAGTCGAGAATGATAATGTCGGGATCGTCGCCGGCCTCTTCTTTGACCTCTTTAAGCACCAGCGCGCCTTCCGGATCATCGCTTGCACCACCGCCGGCCAGCACCAGTTGGCAATCGACGTATTTTCGGGCGAGTTTGAACGCCTGCACCACGCCCACCGGATCCTTCAATCGGTCGAAACGCGACACCTGGGTCACCACCGGGCGTGTTCGGTCAACACCGAATTCGTCGCATATTTTCTGCACGAAGCTTTCGTCGAGCTCTTTGCTTTTTTCCGAAAGCGGGTCAATGCACGGGTAAAAAAGATACTGGGGGATGGGCAGCTGCCGGGCAAACGACTGTGAAGAGAAAATTGCCGCATCATATTGTTCGATGAACGGCCGCAGAAATCCCCAAACTTGCGGATTCGGATTCGATAAGTCGATATGGCAGCGCCAGACCCAGCGTCCCGGCGCGTCTTTGTCATTATCCTTGCGCCCAGCAATCAGGGCGGCCGGCTGGGGATCATGAATGACGACCAGATCCTCCGTGAACTGCATGCGCTGGCGGTTCTGTTCGTTGTAGGCCAGGAAGATTTCCCGCGCCGCTCGCGTTAGTTCGTATTCGGCGCCGTGCAGGGCATTGTGGAAAGCTTTTGTCACTTCGAAGAAATCGTTCCCTCCGGTAATTACATCCCAATGGGTGGTGACTTCGAGTTCTCCCAGTAGAGGAACGAGACGATTCAGCATTTCGGCCACGCCTCCGCCGACGGCGGTGGAGTTGACCATCTTCACCGTCTTGCCTTTGAGTTCGCGCGCGAGAAAACGCAATTCGTCGATCTCGGCCGAGCCGATTATTGTCTGGTAGTCATCGAGGTGCGGCGCTGGAGCGGGGGCCGGAGGCGTTTCCCACGTTCGGGGAGACGTTCGCGGAGCCTTGCGTCGCTCCGGCTGTGCGGCAGGGGCTGAGCGGAGAGCACTGGTCGTCGTGTTCGTTGGTTGCAGTTTGCGGCTTCACGAGTTTCATTGTGTGTTCGTCACCTGAGTTGACTCGCTTAAGTCAAAGCCCGTTCCAGGATGCGAACCATTTGCCTGCGCACATCCTCGAGCGTCGCCGTATAAATATCGATCCGGTTCAGGGCGCGGGCTGCGTCGGTCAGTCCCACATCTTCGTGCAGCCATTGTGAGAAATCATTGGACATGAGTTTGAGCCGCAGCCGTGCCTCGATGAAATGATGATGGATGGAGTGCACGCTCACTTCTCGCAGGCCGTTCGCGAAGTCCTGCATCGTCTCGGCAACAAAGTTGGTTGGCATCACGACGATGTCAGACGCGCAAAAATAGAATGTCTCTTCCGCCATGCGCGCGCCGTCCGAGGGATTGAGTTGGAGGTGCTTCTCCACAATCTGGATGAATCGGTCGCGCAACTCGCCGAGGGACGTGAACTCACGCACGTCCACGCTCGCCAGCTGTTCCGCCAGACCAGGCTCGTTACAGGCAGCCAGCGCCCAGTGCGCGAAGTCGTTGGAGAATCCCTCGCGAATAAAGTGATGTTCCTGCAAAGTGCGGAAGGTGTGTTGAAAAATGGAGTCGTCTGGACAGTCGCGTAAGGCAGCCAGAAACTCCGCCAGCGTATTTGCTTTCTGCGTGGTGATGCGTAAAAGATGTGCCGACGTATTGAAGTAAAAGGGCTTCACCGGCGTTCGTGGAAGAATTGACTGCGCTGTGGTTGTCATCGGTTCACCGCCGCGGCCGCGCCGCTGTCAAAGGCACTGCCTTCGATACAGGCCTTCAGCCATAGCCCGAGAAAATCGAGGAGTTCGTCGGGAGGCTGCAGCCACATTTGCGCCGCCGTCTGCCGCCATGTGGGGCGAACCAGCACGCTGATGCCGCGGCCTTGCATCGCCCGGAAAGCGGATTCGTCGGTGTTGTCGTCGCCCAGATAAGCGGCTGGCGTGTCTCGACCGATTTCACTGAGAAAGGCACTGAACCGCCTCACCCTTGTCGGCCTCGGGCGCGCGAATTTCCACACCACCGTCGAATTCCAGCAGGTCGAGCCCGCTGTATTCCGCCATTGGCCTCCAGCCGAGCAAGACGCGTGCACGTAGATCCTTCGCGCTACTTTCGCTCATTCCGCGCCAATGGACGGCAATGCTTCCAGCCTTGATCTCCGCGGTATGCCGCACCTGCTGATAGCCCAGCCAGCGCTCGGCGTCCGACAAGCCATCCAACGTCCGCTCATCGAGGCGCGGCATCTCTGTGCTTCCGTCTGTTTTCAAACGCTGCAGCCCGTGGATTCCCCAAACTTCCGGCTGTGGGTGAATGTTGAGAAAAGGCAGAATATCTGTGGCATCTCGCCCGGAAATGACAACCACTCGAGTGCGCCCGTTACGAACGATTTCTTGCAGAACGGGCGCAACTCCGGGATAAGGAAACGCCCGGTCGCGGTTGGCATCGAATGGCGCCAGCGTTCCGTCGTAATCGAGCAGCAACACTGCCTGGGATGCATGCACAATACTTTGCAGAAACGGCGCGAGCTCTGATTGCACTTCTGGCTTCAAAGCGTTGTTCCTTTCTTGACGGCTCACGACCACGGAATCATGCTACGGACGCACTGGCACGAAATTTCTCCTGCACGTCCTCGGGCGCATCCAAGCGGACCTCGCAAAGTTCGGTGATCAGGTTCCCGGCCCAGCGGTAAATGTTGTGCTCCTTGATCACCTTTCGCATGCGCTGCATGCGCAACTGCTTGTCCTCCGGCTCCATCTCTAAAGCGGCGTGGATGGCGTCGGCGGTCTGGTCGATGTCGTAAGGATTGACCAACAGGGCGTCGCGCAGTTCGCGGGCCGCGCCGGTGAACTGGCTGAGGATGAGAACACCTCGTTCATCCCGGCGTGCAGCGAGGAATTCCTTGGCGACCAGGTTCATCCCGTCGTGCAGCGAAGTCACCAGGCAGAGATCGGCGGCGCGGTAATAAGGCTCGATCTCCTGGTGGCTGTGCTGGCGCTTGAGAAACACGATGGGCCTCCACTTGCCGCTCTGGAAGCGCCAATTGATGCGGTCCGCCTCGGCTTCTACTTCGGCGAGCAAATCGTGATAGCGCTTGATGTGGGTGCGGCTGGGCGCTCCGATCTGCACGAACGTGAATTTTCCCTGATAGCCCGGATACTTATCGAGAAAGCGCTCAATCGCCAGGAACCGCTCCAGAATTCCCTTGGTGTAGTCGACGCGATCGACACCGATCCCCATGAAGGTTGCCTCCACGCCCAGACTCCGCATCAGAGTTGAACGTTCGAGGTAGTTGAAGCCCTGATCGTTATTTTCGGCGGCATCATCGTCGGTGAAGGCAACGCTGATGGGAAAAGGACGCACCATGGTGCGGTGGTCCTGACGGAGCACGGAGAAGTGTTCCCTGTCTACGCGCGACTCGACCACGCGGTCCACGGTCTCCAGAAAGTTGTTGCAGTGCGACTGGATGTGAAACCCGATCAGGTCCGCACCCAGCAAACCGTCCACCAACTGGCGCTGCCAGGGGCAAATGCCAAATGCTTCCGGATTGGGCCACGGAATATGCCAGAAGATTGCCACGCGCGCGTCCGGCCGCATTTCCTTGATCAGCCGCGGCAACAACGCGAAGTGATAGTCCTGAACGAGCACTACGGGCTTCGATACGTTTTCGATTTCCTCGAGCACGGCCGCCATGAACTTGCGGTTTACGCCTTGGTAGTACTGCCAATCGTCAGCTCGAAAAAGCGGTCGGGTGTGCGCGATATGGCAAAGCGGCCAGAGCCCTTCGTTGGCAAAGCCGTAGTAGTAACCCTCCTCTTCTTCTTTGGTCAACCACACGCGACGCAAGCTGTAGCGCGGATCCTCGGGAGGCACCCGCAGTCGGTTGTGAGCGTCGACGACTTCGGTGTCGGCATTGCCGCTGCCGTGCGCGATCCAGGTTCCATCGCATGCATTGAGAACGGGTTCAAGCGCAGTAACCAGGCCGCTCGGCGGGACCACCACATCGAGGGTCTTCCCGTCGCGCTGATGCATGTAAGGCTCGCGATTCGAGACGACGAACAGGTGGCTGTCCTCGAGACGCGTGCGGAGTTGCACCGAGAGACGATCCGCCGTCCACATGGATTCTCCCGCTTCGCGCAGGCGGGCTTCATTTTCGGCTGCATTGCGGGCGTGGCTGAGGCTCTCGGCCATGGTAGCGACTTCGCGCGCCAGGGGCCGGAACATGTCGAGGTCCGGCACGTCCTGGCGGAAGGAAATCTTTCCCGTGCGCAGCGCCCGCATCCACAGCGCCGCCCGTGCGATCGGGCCGGTGATGCTCCAACGGACGATCAGCAACGTGATCAGCACGATGAGAAAAACCTGAGCCAGCACACGGAAAAATGTCCGCCGCCACACCAGAACGATTTGCGCACGGATGTAGCCCGCGTCGTGCACCACCGCCAAACCGCCCACCACTTCATCCTGACGGCGAATCGGCAGCGCGAGAATATGCACCGGCACACTTCCCAGGCGAGTGAACGAACTTTCTTCATGACCCTGCGTGATGGCCTGCGTTACCGGCGGCGGACTCACGGTGAGTGATTTTGTGAGTTCCGGAGTCATGGCTACCAGTGCCCCCTGCCGGTCGTAGATGATGACGCCCAGCAGGTGTTCCCGATTTCCGAAGCGCTGCACGAGCTGTTGGAGTTCCTTCTCCGAGCCCCTGTTCCAGGATCGCTCAACATTGCCGACGAGACTTTCGCCCAGCATCTCGGCACGCCGCTCCAGATCATTGCGCAACGCGCGCTTTTCACCCAGCACTTCGTAGTATGAAAAACCAGCGGAAACCAGCGCAATGCCGAGAATCAGAGAAACGATGAGGCGAACACTCAACAATCGCATGCATATTCCTCCTGCTGGGAACTTGACCGTGAAGCCAATCGGGACGAAGCAACGGTGCTCAAACGGATAGTTCGTCAGGTACAAACGACAGTCGAAATATGTTCAACAAATGAGATGGAAAAAGGGGCGGCAACCTACCGCCCCCACCCTCGGGCGCGCCCATAGGCGCTTTGAGAGGGATCAGGCTGGCTCGATCGCGCTGACGCGAATCGTTCCGGTGGAGGCATCCAGGACTCCGGTCACCTTCACACTCTTGTTCAGGAAGTCCTGAGCCTTTTGCTGGTCGTCGAGCTGATAGGTGGTCTTGTTGTTGATGTCCGAAAGGACAAATTTGTCCCCGGATTTCACGATCTTTCCGCTGAACGTTTTCACCGAAGCCGCGGTCTGATCGTCAGGTTGCATGGGCTGCTGTTGAGCGGTCGCGTCGCGCGAAGAGTCGGGAGCACTCTGCGCGAGCATCGGCTGGCTTGCGACACACAAGGCGGCAGTTAGCGCCACGACTGGCAACATCACGGACAAAGCGAATTGTATTTTCTTCATCGCAGTCTCCTTGGGGGAGGGATTTGTAGCTTTGACTTTGGAGATGCAACTCCGCTGCCACCGAAGGCGCAAGCCCTAAGCTGTTGAAATAGCACTCACTTTAGATGGTCTGAGAGAATTGGCACAGTGCAAGGATGACCGGCAGCGAGAAAATTGTTCCGCGCTCGCCTCTCTTGCATCTTGGCGCTGCTCGGCTCATTTCGGAGATTTTGGAACGATCACGGTAGGGGATTCGACGGCAAAATCCCACGTGCTCCCACGACCTCTTCCCGACAAGAATTGTGCAAACACATGACACCGCGTTGACAACCCACCTGCAGCCACGGAACTAGCATTCGATGGCCAGCCGGACGGGGAAATTGTCGTTCGAGTTGTCGTGCCGCTCAGCGACCGACTTGCTCTTTATCCCGGTGCGCACAATCCAAGGAGGATTCTGTTATGCAGCGTCGCAAGATTGCTTTCACGATTTGCCTCGGGCTCGCGGTAATGCTCGTTTCGAGCTCGGCCCTGGCGCAATATCAACTCACGAATCTGGATTCGAATCAGGCAAAAACGGCTAAGTTCATGGACCCCCTGCAGGTGAACGGCTGGGGACTTGCTCGAAGCTCGGGCAGCCCCTTTTGGGTCAGCGATCAAGGCTCAGGCTGGTCGACAATCTATACCGGCCAGGGAGTCAAGGAAGGCTTGGAGGTCTCGATTCCATCGGCCTCCGGCGCAGGCCCCGGTCAGCCGACTGGAATAGTCTTTAACGGGTCGGGAAAATTTCCGGTGCAGGGATGGTCAGCCTTCTTCATCTTCGCGACTCTGGACGGGACCATCAGCGGATGGGCTCCGCAGTCCAATCCCAACCAGGCGATCATTGCGGTGAATAACGCGGCGTCGGGCGCGATCTACACTGGCCTGGCGATCTCCAGCGGGTCGTCGGGGAATTTTTTGTATGCTGCCGACCTGGCCAACAACAAAGTTGATGTGTACGACGGAAACTTCAACCTGGTTACCTCGTTTACTGACACCACGCTGCCCGCAGGCTACGCGCCCTTCGGCATTCAGGACATCGGCGGATTGGTCTACGTGGCCTTTGCCCAGGCAGACGAGGCTCCGGGCGGCTACATCGACGTCTTCCAGGAGGACGGAACATTCGTAAAAACGCTCGCGGCCGGCAAGCCCTTGAACCAGCCCTGGGGCCTCGCCGTGGCGCCCAAGAATTTTGGGCCGCTCAGCAACACTCTGTTGGTCTCGAACAACACGAATAGCGGGACGATCAACGCGTTTAATCTGGAAACCGGCCAGTTCGTGGGTACAGTCAAAGACACGAACGGCAAAGAGATCGTCATCAACCAGCTCTGGGGAATTGAGTTCGGCGGGGGCTCGGCAACCAACGGCCGGACCAACCAACTTTTCTTCACCGCCGGTCCATACAACAATCTGGCTGGGACGTTCGGCGTGATCAATTTGAAATAGTCGCAACGGAAATGTCGCGAAGGCCGCCCGAGTACGGGCGGCCTTTTGCGCTCTCTTTCTCTTCAATTGGCCTCTTCAATTAGCGCGCTAGCGTTGCTGCTCGTAAACAGAGTTGTTGGGCGTAGGCTCGTCGTACTCGCGTCCATACTTATTCTTATGCGCCATGCTCTGCCCGTTGGCTTCCGGAACTCGAATCACTCCCAGAGACGAAGCATTCTCCGCGATCGTGATCTCTCGCGTAAGGGGCTGGGCATTTTCCGGACCCATGCCCTCGCTCCAGACGTGCAACTTGTAGCGTCCATAAGGAACACCCGCCAGGCTGAGTTTTCCTTCCGAATCTGAAATGGCATAGAGGGGCGTGGCCATCGTAATGACCACCGCGTTCATCTCGGGGTGAATATTGCAGAAAATGTAGCTGATGCCTGGCCGGTCGAATCGCACCATCCGCGAGGTGCCCGCCTCGTACAGACCGAGATCAAACCGCTTTCCCTCGAAGAGTGAGAAGACGTTATGGAAGAAAGGATCGCGATTGGGAAACTCCACCAGCGACCCCGCCGGAACCACCAGGATGTGCGGCTCGAAGCTCTTGTTCTTCTGTACCAGCCGCGGGTTTTGCGCCGGACTTGCTGGCGGACTACCCGGAAGCGTCGGGGCCACCGCAGCCGCTTCGCCTCCCGCTCCGGTCATCGGCAGCGAAGTCAGCCACACCACGGTCCCGGGAATTGTTTCGTGACGCCTTTTGCCCTTGCCCGCCGCACCAGTAATTTCGACGCGCCCGTGCACAGTCGTGGTCATTATCGTTGTCGTTGTCGTTGCCTGGTTCGTGTCCTGCGCGCGCAACCCGGCCGCGCCGGCCCCCAACATCGCGACCCAGATCAAGACTCTTCTATGGCTCATCGTTGCTGACCCATCTTACTGCGGCTTCTTACCGTGCCATTTCCCTCGATCTGCTCAAAAAAGAACTCCCATCATCAAGTTGAGATGCCCTGCGCTGTTCCCGTCGTCGGTAAGTGAATCCGTCGTAAGGTGTCGATACTCAGCGGAAAACAACAGGTCCGATCGGGGACGGTAAATCATGTTCACAAAGCTCCCTTGATTTCTCGCCAGCGCCGGATCCCCGTAGGACACTGGGTACTGGAAGTATTTCAGATCGGTGGCATACGGATTATCCATTCCAAACGCGGCATTGAATTCCCATTTATTCGCGGGCCGGTATTTCAATTGCGCCCAACCACCAACCGTGTTCAATGGTTGCACTTCCGTACTGGGCAACGTTGGATCGCCGCTGAACAGCACGCTGCGTCCGATCCCCCCGTACAGTCCGCCCAGAGCCATCCCACGATAAAACTTTCCGCTTAACGAAAATTGGTGGCTGAGCGGCAGTTCGATATCCATCATTCCAGCCCAGGCATCAACGTTCCGGCTGAAACCATAATCCTGCCGGCTGTAGTATGCTCCCACGCCTACCCGCAACGGCTGTCCGAAAACATTCCGCGTCCATGCGATCCGTGCGCCGTATGCCGGCTGGCGCGACGACTCCCCAGGCCCCGGCTGCCGGTAATAACTTGTACCTGGCTCTGCGCCCGGCGCTTCTCCGCTCACAGGATCAAGAATTCCGCCCTGGAATAACAGGCTCGACTCTTCCCCCAGCGTCACTTTATGTTCCACTCTTATCTGCGGCACCCAACCCCACAAATTCCCCGCATAGGTCAGCGCCGGAATCGCCAGCGTAGCAAACGATGTCGGTGAGCTAGGTGAGAAGAAAATCGCATCTTGCCCCACCACAACCGAGGTGTTTGTCCAATCCATTCGCATGGTGGCCGTCCGCAGGCGCACCAGTCCAGAGTTGGTCCCGTTCGGAACCGGCGGGAAACCACCCGCCATATCGAGTTGCAAGTCCGCCTTCGTCTTCGCACCCGTCACCGTCGGCCCGAATGCCTCGAACGCGATCTCCGATTGTCGCAGCGTCGCACCGAAACTTCCTCCGGAGTCACCCGGCGGCCGCGCATACGCGAGTGTGGGAAGATCAATGCTATCCACCACACCCTGATTGCTCACCAGATTCATCAAGACAATTCCCGAGATCCGCACCCGGTACTTCGATGCGCTTTCCACTTTCGTCTGATACTGATCATCCACTTTCCCGCTCAGCAGCTGGTATTCCTCATCCAGGCTGGCCGCATGCTCGCCTTTTTTCTGATTCTCTTTCACATCTTCTTTCTGAACTTCCATTCTTTGATCTTGCGGCGCGCCGTCTTGCAAGCCTCCTGCAGCCGCCTCCATGTTCTCCGTCGCCGACCTCGCCACTGCATTCCTCAACACCGCATTCCGCAGTCCCGTTCCAGTGCGGACTTCTCCCGCGCGAATCTCGTCAAGCTCTCGGCGTAGTTCGGCCGTTTCCGCGCGAGATCTCTGCCAGTCCGAACGCATCCCGGCAACCGCCGCCTGCAACTCACGAACCTGTTTCCGCAGTTCGCGAACCGAGTCACTCGCAGACTGATGCAACGATTCCGCAGAAGGTGCAGGCGTCCGATTCGCAGGTTCCTGCGCGGCGCCGAATGCGCTCCACGCCGTCACACTAAGCACCATGCCCCATCGCCAGCAATCGAACCAGCGCGCCTTGCACATATTCATATCGCCTCCTGCCACTCTCCGCACTTCATTCTGATTTTAGGGTGCGCACTTCAAGTCCGCATTCCGGATCTGGATTCAAGGAGTTCGTAACCTGAACCGTGCCGTCTAGTCAGCATGCCGGGCTGTCAGGGCACTCTCCACCAGGGGATTCAGCGGAATATTCGCGCGGAACGTCGTTCCCGAAGCCGATGTCCGTTCCACCGCGATGTCGCCCCCGTGGTCCTGCAGAATCTTCTGCACCACCGTCAATCCCATGCCGGTGCCATTTTCCTTGCCGTGGCTCACAAACGGTTCGAACAGCCGGTCCCGCACCGCCTCCGCGATTCCAGGGCCGTTATCTTCGATCCGAATTTCCAGATTCTCGCCTTTACGTTTCAGCTCGATATCGATTTTTCCGGATTCTGGCGGCACCACTTCGCACGCGTTCAGCAGCAAGTTCAGCAAGGCGCGCTCCAGCTTCTTGAAATCGAACCAGCCCTCGGTCGACCCTGCCGCGGAAATCCGGATGCGAATGCGCTGGAATTCTGGATGCGCCTTCACCCCCTGCACCGCTCGATCCATCGCCGAGCGAACGTCGCCGTACGTGGGACGCAGCGACTCCCGTGTGCGTGAGAATTCCAGCAGCGACTCGATCAGTTCCGTCATCTGGTTCACCGCAATTCGTATCTCGGCGTAGAGATCTTCGCGCTGCCCCGGCGTAAGGTTGCTCTCACATAGAAATTCCGCATTCGCTATGACCGCCGCCAGCGAATGCCGCAGATCATGCGAGATCGAACTCGCCATCCGCCCGATCGTCGCCAGCCGTTCCGCATCCAGCAACTCGCGCTGAGTTTTCTGCAGGTTCTTTCTCATCCGGTCGAAGGTTCCGGTGACCTCGGCCACTTCGTCTCCGCCCCCATCTCTGTGCTGAGCATGCAGCGGATACGCATAGTCGCCCTGCTCCAGCGCGCGCACCCCCGCCACCAGATTCTCCAGCGGACGCGTGAAGGTATGCGAGATCAGAAAAACCAGCAGACTCCCAGCCAACACTGCTGTCAGTCCGAGCGCCAGCAGCAATTCGTTCAGGCTGCTCAAGAATGCGGTTGCCTGATCGAACGACTTCAACACCCACAGATTCAGCGCTGGTCCTCCTGGCGTGGGCAAATCCACCGCCGTCGCCAAGAATCGTTCTTCCCCCAGCCGGATCTGATCCCCTTGCGGCGGCCCGCCCGCCGCCATTCTCGGCGCCACGCGCAGCAATGCGGATTCCTGGGCGGGCTTCAACGTGCTCCGCACAATCACGTCTCCGTAACGAAACGCCACTTCGCTCGCGGCCACGCGGCTCAGATCCCGAGCAACGCGGTCGTCAATTTCGTATCCCAGCAGGAGATATCCCAGAACATGGCGCCCACTCGCGGGACCGAAATAAATATCCTGGAGGAAAACTTCGTAGAGGTGCCCTTCGACATACCACCAGTGTCGCGTGTCGTCGCGCGACACCTCGTCCGGACGGACGACCGGGAAAAAATCCTGCGCCTCACGGATGGTAATCTCCTGCGGGGTGGCCTGCAGCGCCATCATCTTTCCGGAAGAATCGGCCAGCAGCAGCAAATCGCTGCCCGCCAGTTGCCATAAATCCCGCGATGCGTCCTGGATGGTCGCCGGATCGTGTGTGGTCATCAGCGCCCGCACGTTCGGCAGGTCGGCCAGGAGTGCCGCTGAGCGCTCGAGCGTGACTTCTCTCTGCTTTTGAAAGTTGCGAAATGCGGAAACGGAATTCTCCAGGTCGCGCTGGATTCCGAGGCGCACCTCTTGCTCCACGGTGTGCCGCACCACCAGCAGCGTCGTCAATGTCAACGCGGCCGATACCACCACCATGGAAAGCAGGAACTTGGTCCGCAGCCGAATTCCGCCCATGGTTCAAGCCTCGAGGGGGGTTTCTGGGAATAGGTTACACAAGGTCAGAGGTAAGAGGTCAGATTGCAGAGGTAAAACCGATGTGATTTAAACCTCTGCAATCCGACCTCTTACCTCTGACCTCGCTCCACTAAGGCACAAACTTGTAACCCGAACTGTGCACGGTGCGAAAGTGCAAGGGGTTCGCCGGATCTTTTTCCAGTTTCTGCCGCAGCCGCAGGATGTGATTATCTACCGTACGCGTACTCGGATAATTACGGTATCCCCAAACGAAGTTCAATAACTCTTCACGAGATAGCACGCGTTCCGCGTTCTGGATCATGAACTTCAGCACCTTGAATTCTTGCGAAGTCAGCGCCACCAGGTTCCCTTCGCGCCACAATTCCATCTTCGTGAAGTCAACTTTCACATCGCCAAAACTGAAAGTCTCCGTCAGCGGAGTCCGCAGCGATTGCGACCGCCGCATCGCCGTTCGCACCCGCGCCAGAAGTTCTCGCGGACTGAACGGCTTGGTCACGTAGTCATGCGCGCCCAACTCCAGCAGCAGCACTTTGTCCATCACTTCCGTTTTCGCACTGAGAATAATGATGGGCAACGAGGGCGCCGCCTGGCTGATTTCCCGGCACACGTCCTGTCCCGGCGTCCCCGGCAAACTCAAGTCCAGCACCAGCACGGACGGCGCCGCCGCCCGAAACATCTCCAGACCCGCTGCGCCGTTCCCCGCAATATCCACTGCAAAGCCTTCGGCTTCAAACAATCGCTTGAGAGCTTTTTGCACCGCGCGATCGTCCTCGATCACCAGGATCCGCTCCGAACCAGCCGGAACCGCGTCCATCGTCGTTGTCCCTGTCGTCGTCCCTGTCGCTGTCGCTAAAGATACGTTCTTGATCACGACCACCCCCGCGCCGTAATGGCCATGAATCATACCCCTAAACTCTAGCCTGCTATCAGGTTAATGGCACATTTCAGGCGAGAAAGTGACATCAATTTGACAATTTGTTGACAAACGTCGGCCGCCACGACCCGTTTCAAACGCGCGGGCCGGCGAAACGGCGATACAATAGTTGCTGGCTTTGACTCCTGGAAGGAAACTCCGGCTGACATGTTCCGGCGGCTGAGCATCGCGCTTCTTGCAGTGACAGCGTCGGTGCCGCTCTCCAGCGCGCAGCGACGCGGGGCGATGGGGATGCAGGTTTCCGTGGCGCATGCCGGCTTTGCACCTGGCGTCGCGCGTGGGATTGGTTTCCCTTACCGAAGGCATCCATTTAACGGGGGAATTTTCCTGGGGTCGCCCTGGCCCTACTCCGACTTCGACCCCAGTGAAACATATGTAGTTGAAGGCGCTCCGCCCCAGTTTGTGATCGTGCAGCCGGCCTCAGCTGACGATTCTCCGCGAAGAACCCGGCTGTCACCCTTGCTGATCGAGTGGCAGGGCGATCGTTATGTGCGATTCGGCGGCGCCGAGCAAACAGAGGAACGTGGAGCCTCCGCGCATCCCGATTATGCGGAACCCACAATCACGAAATCGCCCACGAACCCGCCCGCAAAAACTGACAACACCCGCCACGCAGAAGGCGCCAACACCCTCGCCAGCCCGAGAACTCCCGCCCGCAGTACTCGTCTATCGCGACGGTCATCGCGAAGAGATCCCTGACTATGCCATCGCGGACGGAGTGATCTACGTCCGCGGCAACGACTGGCAAAACGGCCATTGGACAAAGCACATCCCGCTCGCCGCGCTCGACCCCCCTGCCACGATCCAAGCCAACCAGCAGCGTGGCGTAGAATTCCTGCTTCCAACTGCGCCCAACGTGGTAATCGCCAGTTTCTAGCCACCCGGCGAGCGTAAACCTAACCCCCGGCTCTGAATTTCGTGTGGGGAGGCACTCGACTTCCAGTGACCACCAGAGTATGCTGCGTTCGCCAGAAATAGTCGGCGAGGCGGATTGCCACGATGCATGTCCAGATATCACAGAGTCAACCAGGCAGGAGCGAGAGAGACGCGCCCTTAACGAAAAATCAAATACGCGGCTTCTGGGCGTCCTGGGGAGGCTGGACGCTTGACGGCATGGATTCCGTTATCTATGCGTTGGTATTGGTACCGTCACTGCGAGAACTGTTGCCCAACTCCGGAATTGCAGCCACCAAAGGAAACATTGGCTATTATGGCGGTCTGTTGTTCGCTCTGTTTCTAATCGGCTGGGGCCTCGCCTTCCTTTGGGGACCAGTGGGAGATAAGTTCGGCCGCGCGCGTACCCTAATGCTGACCATTCTGTGCTATTCCACGTTTACTTTGCTTAGCGCCTTCGCGGTCACCGTATGGCAGCTCGCCATTCTGCGTCTGCTGGCGGGCATCGGCATTGGCGGCGAGTGGGCCATGGGCGGCACCTTTGTCGCAGAAGAGTGGCCCGAGCATCGGCGCGTTGCCGGCGCCGGATTCATGCACACCGGATACTACTTTGGATTCTTGCTGGCAGCGCTGGCCAATTACAGCATAGGAAGCCACTTCGGCTGGCGCTACATGTTTGCCTTCGGAGGACTGCCCGCACTCTTGCTCGCGTGGATCCGCTATGGCGTGACCGAGCCGGCGCGCTGGGTGCAGAAAGAGAAAGTTGTCCAGACCTGGGCCTGGTGGCGTCCACTCGCGACGCTCTTCAATCCAACGTTACGTCGTCGCACCATTTTGAATTCCTTGTTCATGCTGGTTTCGATCTGCGGCCTGTGGGCGGGCACGGTCTACGTTCCCACGGCGGTTACAAACCTCGCCGAAGCCAGCGGCCGAGTGGGGCCACAAGCGGCACAGATGGCTTCGTATGCAACCATGCTGGTTGCCGTTGCCACCATTCTCGGCTGCCTTGCCATGCCCACCCTCGCCGAACGATTTGGGCGCCGCGGAGCGCTGGCCTTTTACTTCACATTGATGATGGTGTTTATCGCCGTCACATTCGGCAAGGTTTACTATCTGGGCGGAGCCGGACTGCCGTGGTTCTTTGTTTGTCTGTTTTTCCTCGGACTGGGCGGGGCCAATTTCTCCGTCTACACGCTGTGGCTGCCGGAGCAATATCCCACCGAATGCCGCGCCAGCGCGTTCGCCTTTTCGACTTCCTTCGCCCGCTTCGCGGGAGCTGGAATCACCTTTCTGGTGGGCGCCGGCGTCCGCCACTTCGGCTCTGTCGGTACGCCGGTGGCACTCACTGCTATCGCCTTTGCCATCGGCCTGCTGCTAACTCCGCTAGGTGCGGAGACTCGCGGGCAGGAGTTGCCGTCATAAGTTGGACAGCGATTGGGCAAGCGCTAGTTGGAAAAAAGATTGGGTTACTTCATCGGTGGAGGCTCTGGTTCGGCGGAGCCATCGGCGCGCGCGTCAGAGGCTCCGTAGTTTACCTTGGCCTTCGAGTCGTGCATGACGGCCTGCCCGCGACCCATGGCGGTGGTGTATTCGCGCCGCACGTCGAGTTGATGCCCCATCGCGGAAAGTTTTTGCCGCACCTCGGGCGTCACTCGCGACTCGATCACGATGTTGCACCCACGCTCGGGACTAACCGTGAAACGCGCGTTCTCCAGCGCCTCCTGGATATTCATGCCGTAGTCGACGACGTTGGAAACAAACTGCGCGTGGGCCAGTGGCTGGTTCGCTCCTCCCATGATCCCGAAGCCAACGTGCTGCTCTCCATGCTCCATGAAAGCCGGAATGATGGTGTGGAACGGCCGCTTGCGCGGGGCGAGAGCGTTCGGAGACCGGGGATCGAGCGAAAACAGCGCACCGCGATCCTGCAACACGAATCCCATGCCGCGCACTACAATGCCCGCCCCAAATGCTTCATAGTTGCTTTGAATCAACGAGACGATGTTGCCTTCGCGATCCACAACCGAAAGATATGTCGTGTCGCTGGTAGGCGGCGTGCCAGCCGCAACCCTGCAATTGGCTTTGCCAGCATCGATGAGTTTAGCGCGCTCCCGCGCGTATTCCTTCGACAGCATCCCCTTTACCGGGACCTTCGCGAAGCGTGGATCGGCGTTGTAACGTCCCAGATCGGCGTAAGCCAGCTTCATGGCTTCGATCTTCTTATGCAGTTCCGCGACGCTGAGCGGCCCATCGGGAGACGCCGGAGAAGTCTCCATAATATTCAGCATCTCCAGGGCCGCCATGCCTTGTCCGTTGGGAGGAAGCTCGTAAACGGTCCAGTCGCGATAGGTGGTCGAAATCGGCTCGACCCATTCTGGCGCAAACTCGGCCAAATCATCCGCCGCCATCGTTCCGCCCAGACCCTGCGATGTGCTCAAAATCGCGCGCGCAATCTCACCCTTGTAAAAGTCATCCGCCCCATTCTGCGCGACCAGCCGCAAGGCCTTTGCAAGATCGCGATTCTGGAACACCTGTCCCACCGCCGGTGGCTTGCCATTGGGCAGGTAAACTCTTCGGCCTTCCGGATCCGCCGCAACCCAATCCGCCGACTCATTCCAATAGGACGCAATGATTTCAGGAACCGGATAGCCATCCTCAGCATAGAAAATCGCGGACTGGAAAAGATCCTTCCAAGTCAGCCGCCCAAAGCGCTCGTGCAATGCTTGCCAACCCGCTACCGCTCCCGGGACCGTGACCGAATCAATTCCCGCCGGCGGCATCGAGGTCTCGCCCTTCGCCTGCAAGTGTTCGATGGTCAGTCCCCGTGGAGCCCATCCGCTGGCGTTAAGACCGTACAACTTGCCGGTCTTTGCATCCCAGTAGATCGCAAACAGATCGCCGCCCATGCCGTTCATCATGGGTTCCGTCACCCCGAGCACGGCATTCGCGGCAATCGCCGCATCGACCGCGGAACCTCCCCGCGCCAGTATCTGCGAACCCGCAACCGACGCTTGCACATGGCTGGTGGCCACAATGCCATAGCGTGTGACCACCATCGAGCGCGCGGACGAGCGATCTTGGGCCGACATAGAGGACGTGATCAGGACAACAGCGAGTGTAGTCCGAATCGAGGTTTGAATCGAAATGTTCATGCTGCCCCTGCGCACGTTCTCTTGTTCGCGATCCTACTTGACTCTTACGGCCGCGAACTGACCTCGAGCAGCAGATGATCCTTGAACGCCGTCGCCAGTTTCGCCACGCCATCGGCCGCAGCATCCACCGTGCCCAGGTCTTTCCCCTCGCCGTACTCGCTCACCCGATACTTCCCAGGCTTCAATCCGCGCAGTTCGATTTCGCCTTTCCAATTGGACGAGGTAAAGAACGCGTAATACATTTTGCCGTCTTTCGCGATAGCATAGCCCTCGGGAGTATCGTAGCCGGTCACGTAAAGGTCCCTGAACTCACCCTTCGATAGCATCTTCTGGTTATACAAACCGATCCACTTCTTCCAGCGCTCTTCTTTCGCGGCAGTCAGATTGACGTCCTTGAATTTCGGACCGGGATCGGGCCATACGAACTTCGTCCCCACCACGCCTCCGGCTCCAATCGTGGAAGCGAAATCGTCGCCGTGTTCCTTCCAATCGTTTCCTACTTTGGTCATCGCGGAAAGCTCGACGTGATCGCCGTAGACCGCCGATTCGGGCCCGAGCAATGCCTTATACATCTTGATTCGTCGCCGCACCTGCACCGCTCCCACCGGGTCGGCGGTCACTGCCTGGTCGATGAACGGGAGCCATGCCAGCGATGGTGGTGTTCCGCACGGACAGGCTTGCGTCACGCTCTCCGGCTTCAGCGCGCGTGTCGACTGAAAAATTTCCTTGTACACATCTCCCATCGCATTCACCGAATCCTGCGGCGACTTATGATGGTGCGCCGGGTTGTAGCACTCCGGAACGCTGTAAATATTGTCCAGTTTGCTGCCGTCGAATCCCCAGTCCCGAATGAATTTTTCCGTCAGCTGCTTGTGATACGCCCTCACCTCCGGAACCGCCGGACACAGCGCCGCCAGCCCACGAGTCATGCGCGCATGCTTGCCGTTCTTGTCCAGGATCAGCCACTCCGGATGCTCCTGCGCGATCTTCGAAACCGCGTACTTGTGCGAGTCCCATTTCCCCTCGCCATCCTCCACCCCAAGCGGCAGCCACCACAACTGCACCAGCATGCCCTGTTTGTGGAAATCGTCGGTCATCTTCTTGATGGAATCTCCGGGAAAGGTTTCCGCGCGGGGATTCCAGTCGCCATAAGCATCGAACCAGCGATCGTCGAGCGTCGCCCACTTGATGCCCATCTCCTTCAGTTTCGGAACCGTGCCAAGCATCTGCGCCGGCGTTACGTTGAACTCGTATCCCCAGCCGCACCAGCTCACGTTGTAGGCCTCACTCGATGGCTTCGGGAGTTCCCACCCCTCTTTCTGCAGCACGCTCGACCATATCCGCAGCGGCTCATAGAAATCGCCCGCAAAGACCGAGACGAAGCTGCGCGGAGTGGAGTACGTCTCGCCGGGCTTCAGCGCGATGTTGGCGTCGTAGTCTACCTCGGCATTCACGCGTCCATCGGTTCCAACTTTTGCCGGGATCGCAGCGGAAATCGGAAGAGTTTCCACGTGCCCGACGGCTTCGCCCACTTGGCGCGTCCAGAACGCCACCACCGGAATCCCGCCACCATAGCCGCCTTTAACCATTCCTCCCATGATGTTGGGCTGCGAAAAAGCCGGCGTCAGTTTCACCACATCGTCTTTTCCCCAGTCATAGCTCGCGCCATGAAACGACCACATCTCCCACGGCTGCGCCTTCGCGTCGCTCAGCTTCGCGCTCAACCGGCGCCGCTGGTTCACACTTTTTTCGATCGCAACTTCGCCCGCGCCAGTGTTCTTGTACTCCACCGTGCTCAGTAGAATGTTCGGAAACTTGTCATAGACTTCGAGCGCTAGAACGCGTTGCAGTTCCGTCCCCAATGGCCCCAGCGGACGCGCCGGAATCTCCACCCGCTTCCCGGCTCCCATCTTTCCGATCGCTTCGTGCACCTGCGCCTGCTGGAAATCGAGCGTGAAATGCACATCCTTGTCCCCCACCCGCACAAAATCGCTGTCGGCGGGAGCTCCGATGTTCGGTTCGTCCAGTGAAAGTTTCTTCCCGTCCTTCAACAAAAATGCCTGAACGTAACCATCCGGCCTCACCTGAAACTCGGCCGCGCTGGTCGTCACCACCACCGGCCCGCCGTCCTTCACCTCCACGTTGATGGTGGAAGGCTGCGTGGGTTCCGGCTTGGCGGTCGCGGTCTTCAGGGGCAACTGCAGAGGCGACTTGGGCAACTTCGAGCAACCCACCAGCAGGAATATGAAGCCGAGTGCCATGCCTAACGTTGCAGCGATGAGGGCAATTCCCTGTCTTCGGGCGATCATGAATAACCTTTCTTTTTGGCGTTCTATTTGATGTTTTACCATCTGTGACTCCGGCAGCCTGTGCAACCGCTTTTCCTGGCAGCTCCGCGAGACTATCGCAGTTGACAAAGGCTATGAAACGAAAGTAAAAGTAATAGTTCGTAATATTACACCGAAAGCACGCAGTTCCAGCACCCGAACTTTCGCCTGGCCAACCAGGCTGCTTGCGGAATACTCGGGTCTAATCGAAACATCATGCCTTCGAACGGTCTGCTCAACGAAGAACGCCGCCGTGAAATCCTTGGGGTCATGCACCGGGACGGACGTGTGCTGGTCAAGGATCTTGCCCGGCATTTCCGTATTTCGCAGATCACCATCCGCAAAGATCTGGAGTTCCTCGACGGCCAGGGCGTCATCCAGCGTACCCACGGCGGCGCGCTGCCCGTGCAAGCAGGTGCCCTGCTCGATCCGTCGCTGCGTGAGAAAGAGAAGCTCCATCGTAAAGAGAAGACCCAGATTGCCCAGGCTGCGGTGCACCTGGTGGAAGAAGGGCAGTCCGTGTTGCTCGATTCCGGAACGACGACTACGGCCATTGCGCGCGCCCTGAAAGACATGGCACGACTCACCGTGATCACCAACGCGATCAACATCGCGGCCGAACTGGCGGGCACGCACATTGAAGTGATTCTGACCGGTGGCACGCTGCGCAAGAACTCGTTTTCGCTGGTCGGCCCGCTGGCCGAGCGAAGCCTGCGACAGCTCAGCGCCGACATCTTGTTCCTGGGCGTCGATGGCTTCGACACCAAGGCTGGCCTTTTCACTCCGAATTTATTGGAGTCCGAAGTGAACCGGGCCATGGTCGACATTGCCCGCCGCACGATAGCGGTTTGCGACTCGAGTAAGTTCGGCCGTCGCAGTCTCTGCAACATCATGCCGATCACGGCGGTCCATGAAGTGATCACCGACAAGCAAATTCTGAAAGCGGATTTGCACGCGCTGAAAGAGGCAGGAATAAAAGTAACGCTGGTGTAAGCGGAGTTGAGAACCTAATGAAATCGGTAGAAATCGCGGAACAGGGCCAGCGTACGCTGAGCGAGATTTTTTCCCAGCCCCAGTGCTGGAGTGCGTGTCTTGCCCAGCTCGCGGCCAGCGCGGAATTGCGTGCGGCCATCCAACTGGTGCAGCCAGCAGCGGAGTGGATCTTTGTGGGCTGCGGAACAAGTTACTATCTCGCGCAGGCCGCCGCGTCGAGTTTCAACCACCTTAATCTGTCGGCGCGCGCCGTCCCTGCTTCCGACTTGCTGCTGTATCCCGCTCTAACGTTGCATGCCGGACGAAATTATGTTCCGGTTGTGATTTCGCGCTCCGGCCTTACGTCGGAGGCAGTCCGCGCCGCACAGGCGTTGGAGAAGGAGCACAATCTTCGCACCATCGCCATCACCTGCGCCGACGGGCAGCCGCTGGAGGCGGCTTGCAGCGTTACCTTGAAGCTTCTCGACGCCGACGAGCAGAGCACCGTCATGACACGGTCGTTCACGTCTATGCTGCTCGGGCTGCAATACCTCGCGGCGATTGTCTCTGGCAACAATGCGTTCCGCCGCGCGTTGACCGAACTCGCGCCCCAAGTCGAGCCTCTTCTGAATGACATTCCGCAGCGCTTGCGGTTGTTCGTCGAGTCTCGCAGTTTCTCCGACTTCGTCTTCCTGGCGCAGGGCCCCCTGTTCGGCATTGCCTCGGAATGCATGCTGAAAGTGACCGAATCTTCGTCCTCTTATGCGCAGGTATTTCACTCTCTGGAGTTCCGTCACGGTCCGAAATCGATTGCAGGTCCGGACACGCTGATCATGTTTCTGATTTCGGAAACTTCTTACGACGCGGAAGTTGAGTTACTCGAAGAAATGAAAGCTCTCGGCTCGGCCACTATGGTGATTGCGAATCGCATCAATAGCCGGGCTCAGCGGGCCGCTGACTTCGCCATCGAATTGGGTCTCCAATCACCCGAATACGCGTGCCCTGCCGCTTTCGCGATTTGGGGTCAACTGTACGGCGTTTACTACGGACTCAAGAAGGGCCTCAATCCCGACTCGCCGAAAAACCTGACGCGCGTCGTCGAACTAAAACCGGTAGTTAACAGTTAACAGTTGGTACTTAGCATGTAACAAAGACACAACATAGACACTCCTCCATGTCCAAGCTCGACATCGCGATCGCCGGGGAGATCAATCTTGACCTGATTCTCTACGGTCTCCCCGAGCAAATGCCCACGGAACGCGAACTGCTGGCCAGTGACTTCGCCATCACGTTAGGCAGTTCGTCGGCCATCGTGGCGCATAATCTCGCCGCTCTTGGCAGCCGCGTGGGGTTCATCACCAAAGTTGGCGACGACGCTTTCGGAGCCCTCGCGCTGGAGCGCCTGCGCGAACGCGGCATAGACCTGTCGAACATCGCGCATGGCGCCAAATCCGGAGTAACGTTCATTCTGCCCCATGGACCCCAACGCCACATGTTCACGTATCCGGGCACGATCTCGGAGTTGCGTTTTGAGGATCTCGATCTCGACTATCTGGCCTCCGCGCGTCACTTTCATATGTCGTCGCTGTTTTTGCAACGTGAACTGTCGCCGCACGTGCCCGAGCTTTTTCGACGGATGAAGTCTGCCGGCCTGACCACCTCGCTGGACACCAACGACGATCCGGACGACCGATGGGACGGCGTCCTCGAAGAGATTCTGCCTCACCTGGATCTCCTGCTACCGAACGAGCGTGAAGCGATGAAGATTTCCAGAGCTGACGACGTGGAATCCGCGCTCTCGCGGCTTGCACAAAAGGTGCCAACCGTCGTGGTCAAAATGGGCGCCAGCGGAGCTGTTGCTATTCGGGATGGGCACCGAGTTAGCGTGCCCGCCGTGCCGATAACGGTCATCGATACGGTTGGCGCAGGTGACAGCTTCGACGCCGGATTTCTCCACCAATTTCTGCGCGGAGCGGAACTCGCGGCTTGCCTGGCCTACGGAAACCTGTGCGGCGCATTCTCCACCACCGCCTGTGGCGGCACGGAAGCTTTCCGCGACGGAGCACGCCTGCAGGAATTTCTCCGTCGGCACAACACCGGCGATTAAACGCAATGAATTGGCAAGAAAAAAAGCAGTGGGACGCGCGGTTTGCACGTCTCACTGCTGGGAAGAGTGTTGCTATGCTGCGTCCCTACGCTGGGAAAGAATCCAGCGCAAGGTTACCGTTACCGCCCATGTCCATGTCCACCGCCACCGCCGTGCGACGATCCACCGCCGTGCGATCCACCACTATGCGACGATCCGCCGCCGTGGCTGCTCGGCGCCGAATGGCCGCCACCGCTGGGAGCTGAGCGTCCGCCACCGTAACTCGGGGCTGAGCGTCCACCGCCATAAGTACCTCCGCCGTACGACCGCTGACGGACGATGGGCTGCCTCATGTTGAGTGGCGGGCGAGAATATCCGCCGTAACCACGGCCTTCGGAATTCGAACTGCGGGAAGACCCATACGAACCGCGGTCTTCCGTGCGCCCGGACGATGCGCGACCGGACGACTCACCCGCCCTGCTTGATTCCGCAGAAGAAGAGGAGCGCGGAGCCATAGGCGAAAATTTCTGCCAGCCTCCGTTGCTGCCTTCGCGAGCGGTGGTCGAGCCACCAGAATTGCCGGGCCTCGCCGCCGAATCTGCATTCGAATTGCCGCGCGATTCCAAACTTCGTTCCGAACTTTGGCTGGAGTGCTGGATCCCGCCGTTCGCATTAACGTTCGAACCGGTGTTTCCTGGCCTCGCACCTCCACCTTCGCGGCCGGTTTCAGCAGACCTGGCATTCGACGCAGCTCCCGTCGTGCTTCGGGCCGAGAAGAAGTGCTGATTCTGCGACACGTTCCGAGTCGTCGAGGCCGCCGCCGGACGTCCACTAGCCGAGAAGCTCTCGCGGCTTGGAGTCACGGGTAGTCTGCCCGTCGCCAACCGCGCATTCTGGAACTGTCCGTGACTCATCGGCTGAGCGCTCATGTGGCCAGTTCCAAACTCTCTGCCCGAGACGGTGGTCTCGCCGCGGAAGTTCCCGTCATGCATCGCCAGGTTCACGTTCGAGAATCGCGAGCCCGCGCGCAGCGGAGCAAAGCCGCCACGGTTGAACTCTCCGAAACGGGCGTAACCGAAGCCCCCGCCCCACCGCCCCCACCAAGGATGGAAGAAGTCACCCGGCCCAAGCGGAAGCCAGCCAATCGATCCCCAGCCGAATCCCAATCCAAATCCGAAACCACCGCCGAATCCGAAGAACGAAACATAAGCCGGCGCCCAAATCGGCCGGTAGAACGGATATCCATATGCCGGCCCAGGCCACCATCCCCAACCGCCGTTGATATACATCCAACGGCCGTAGTGATACGGAGCCCAGCCCCAAGAGTCATAAGAAACCCACGTCCATCCCCAATAAGGCTCATACACCCAGCGTCCGGCGCGATAGGGAGCCCAGCCCGGCGCAACGTTTGGCCGCCACACCGGACCGTAATCCGGAACTTCCGACCAGGTGCCGTTCGCATCGAGATCTTCGGTTCCGACGTAATAGTCGTTCGTCTGCCGCCGCGAGACCGAGTTGCGGATCATGTTGTCGCGATCCGTGTTCCACTGATCCCAGTCATCCCGAGCCGGAGCTTCGCCAATCTTGTATTGCGCGTCCGCTCCAGCGCCCTGAATGGTAATGAACTGCCCCGCTCCCACCCGCGTGCCGCCTTGCGGAGTGGTAACCTCCACTTCGCCTCTGCGGACCAGCACCTCAGTGTGATCGTCGGCAGTCACCAGAATTCGAAAACTCGATTCACGCCGCTCGGTGCGAATAGCGACATTGGGCGTATCGATTTCCGTGTCCGCATCGCTGTTCTTGTAGACGGAGTAGTTCGCCATTCCGTGCCCAAGTTGAATCTGAATCTGCGAGTGCGTCAGCTGCGTAATATTGGCCTGCGTATGTTCCGCCAGGCGAAGCATGTTGGCATAGTCGAGCTCAAGTTCGGTGCGCGCTTTGTCGCCGGTAGAAACCCGGTCGCCCGCGAGAACTGGAGCATTAATCACAGCCGCCGACCAATCCTTGGAGTCGCCGCGCTGCGTGGAAACGTCGCCGTGAATCAGGCTGATGCGCGCCACGCCGCGGGTCTCAGTCGGAGCCGGAGCACTGGAAGTGGGGGCGCCGGGACCGGAGTCGTTGGAGCCGGGCTCCATTGGGCCCTGATTCGCCGAACCCTGATCCATGGGAGTCGAGTCGACCGAGCCCTGGTCGTTGGGACTCGGCATTTGGATGCTCGGCGACGGTTTCGAATCCTGATTCGGCACCTGGTCGTCCGAGTTCTGAGCGACGACCGCGCCTGGGATCCCGATCATCAATCCTAGTATTGCCGCTATTAATTTCAATTTCATGCGTATCTCCACCCTTACCGGGAACAAGCTCTTGTCTGTAAAGAGTGCAGGCAGAATGCCAATGTCGGACGGCCGGCGACAATTTATGTAACTTACTTGGGATCAGTGATTTAGGGGCGACACAGCAGCGACGACAGCGGGCGATTAGCGAGGTTCCGGTGGCCCGGTTCCACCAGGGTGGTGCTTTTCGGCCAGCCGCCGTCTGCCCCTGGTCACAACATGACTTCCTAGCCACTTGCGTCCGGAATATCAGGCGATATCAGGGCTTGCTCAACCGCGAGCTGGCGGCAAGTGCATCGGATGGCTTCCACATCGCGCAGTTCAATGAACTGGAAGCCGTAGCGAAACGCGCTTCTTTGGCGAACCATCGCATAGGTCGTCACAAGGCCGAATGGCAGCGTAAAGTCTAGCTCCACGACCTCGCCGAGCGGAACTTCTATTCTCATCATGGCTGAAATTCCAGATTCGCTGATATCCACAGTGTGGCCCTTCAGCACACCGCACGTCCGCGAATGGATTATGATGTCGACCCCAAGTTTGAATCGAGGATGGCGCCGGTTATCGATTTCAGTGGCTCGAAGGGGGCGGGTCGCGAACTCATTTTCAGTTTCCACTTTCGATTCCCTCCGACTCAATCCGACGGACACACTTCCAGCGCAAGATCGCGTCTGACCTGTATTTGTATCTGTGGTCTCTATCGGCACAAAGGGGGCAATACATTAGGCCCGGGCACACTTCACCCCGCCATCGCTCGCAGATTGTCGCTTACTCCGCCCCGTTTTCATCCTCGATACCGATCTTGGACAACCGGTATCGCAGCGCATTCCGTGAGAGCCCAAGCAGCCGCGCGGCCTGCGACTTGTTGCCGCCAGCGCGTTTCAGAGCTTCGCGGATCATTTCGTCTTCCCACTGATCAAGGGTCATTCCATCGGGAAGGAAGCGATCGCGATCCGATGCCGCCCCCGACGCCGGGAAGACGCGATTGCGCGGCGAGTCGAGTTGTATGTCGCTGGCCTCCAACTGACGGCCCGAAGCGAGCGCGCAGGCGCGTTCGATGACGTTCTGCAGCTCACGCACATTGCCCGGCCAATAGTGGCTGACCAGAAGCTGCATGGCGGCGGACGAAATTCCAGTAATCTTTTCCTCTCTTCCGGAATCCTTGGCGAAGCGCGCCAGAAACAGGTTCGCCAATCCAGGAACATCTTCTTTGTGTTCGCGCAGCGGCGGGATATCGATTGGCACCACGTTGAGCCGGTAGTAGAGGTCTTCGCGAAACGTTCCATCCTCGAGCGCGGCGCGCAGATCGCGGTTAGTGGCAGCGATAAGCCGAACGTCAACCTTGATGGTGCGCGTGCCGCCCAGGCGCTCGAACTCGCGCTCCTGCAGCACGCGGAGAAGCTTGACCTGGATGGCGGGGGGCACGTCTCCGATTTCATCGAGGAAGAGCGTGCCTTTATCGGCCAGTTCGAACTTGCCCGGCTTGCTGCTGGCGGCTCCGGTGAACGCTCCCTTTTCGTAGCCGAACAGTTCGCTCTCCAATAAATTTTCTGGGATGGCGGTGCTGTTGATCTTGATGAACGGACCCGAAGCGCGGCGCGATTTTTCATGAATGGCGCGGGCGATGAGGTCCTTGCCCACGCCGCTTTCCCCGCCCAGTAAAACGGTAGAGTTGGTGGGCGCTACCCGTTCGACGGTAGCGAGCACTTCCTGCATTTTGGGGCTGATCGCGATGATGTTGGGATGGCTGTATTTCTGTCCGAGGGCTTCGCGAAGCGAGCGATTTTCCTCGCGCAAGCGGGAGTTATCGAGTTCCTTGTGCACCACCATGCGCATTTCAGCGAGCGAAAACGGCTTGAGCACGTAGTCGCTGGCGCCGGCCTTCATCGCCTCAACCGCCGTTTCAACCGACCCGAACGCAGTCATAACCACGATGGGCAACGCTGGATTTTGCTGCTTTGCAGTTTGCAGAAATTCGAGCCCGCTCATGCCAGGAAGTTTAAGGTCGGTGAGAACGAGGTGAACCGGTTCGGAGGCGAGCAGCTTCAATCCGGTTTCGGCGTCGCCCGCGGAGACTGTCTTGAAGCCGTCGTCGCCGAGGTTCAATTCAAGCAGTCGGCGCATCTTGGCTTCGTCTTCGATGATGAGAATGGTCGCCATAGGCCTATCCCGCCTGTTTTATCCCACGGTGCTCGCCGGTTCGCCCGGCGGTCCGAGGCCAAGAACCAGGCTGCTCCGCGCTGCTCTCATCGAGGGGGAAAAAGATGACGAATGATGCCCCACCTTGCTGCCCATTCTCGACATGGATCGACCCATGATGACCATCTACGATCTTCGAAACGATGGAGAGGCCCAGTCCCACGCCCGTTTTCTTGGTAGTCACAAACGGGTTGAAAATTTCTTCGCGCAGTTCGTCGGGAACGCCGGGGCCGGTATCAGCCAAACGGAGTTCCACTCCTTCGCGATCGTTTTGCGTAGCGGGTTGAACACTGACCTGCAGAACACCGGCCCGCAACGTGCCTCCGTGATCGTCATCCTGCATCGCTTCGTAGGCGTTCTGCACAAGATTCAGGAAGGCTTGCTCGCACAGACTTTCGTCGAGCGGAACAAGCGGCAGTCCGCTCGCATAGTGGCGCTCGACGCGCACCGGCCTATCTGTAAAGCGCCCAGCCACAACTTGCAGGACGCGATCGAGAAGAGCGACCAAGTCCGCCGGATGCGGTTGGGCATGCAGCGGACGAGCAAAGTCGAGAAACTCGGTAACCAGGGCGCTGAGTCGGTTGACCTCGGTCGAAATGTAGCCGGCTAACTCGCGGGCAAGCTCGTCGGAGGCCTGCAATTTCTGGGTCAACATTTCGGCCGAGCCCTTGATGACTCCGAGTGGATTGCGAATCTCATGCGCTAATCCAGCCGATAGCTGACCGAGCGCGGCCAGCCGTTCTGAGCGCCGCGCTTCGGCCTGAGCCTGCTCCAGGCGGCGATTGGTCTCCGCGAGCCGTTCGGCGAGATCGCGGTACAACTGGGTTTGATGCTGGCTCTGCTGCGCAAAGCGATTGACCACCATGGCGGCGAGAAAGAAGAACATGACGCGCAGTGCCAGGAGGCCGAATGCCTCGGGAGTCAGCTCATATTCCTGCATCGCCGGGTAGAGATACGAGCAGTAGGCGGCGGATGCAAATAGCGTCCAGAGCAGCGTCAGCCACGTGCCACAGTAAAGTGCCGCAGTAACCACCGGCAGATAATATATAGGGTAGTAACTACTGTTGATTCCAACTTCGCCAGTGTGATCGATGAGCAAGGTCGCCAGCGAAATCTTAAGCAGGACGATGTAGAAAACTCCGCGCTTGGGGAAGCGGGAGATCAACCTCGTCTCCAGCAGTTGCACAATTCCGATGGCGAGGAGAATTAACTGCTTGTGCCATTCGAATAGCGGAGGCAGCACTGCGAGTATGGCGAGGAAGATCAGCCAGATCGCAAGCCAGACCGCATCGACGCGGTTAAACCGCCGGGACTCGGCATCGAGAATGGGGGGCGCAGGTGCCACGCAGCATCCATCCAACCGCAGAAAGCCCTCCCGCGTCAATTGGACAGCAGCTTCCTCCAAAGGCTGGGCCGAGGCTGACGCACACATAAGGATTTCCAATGACCAACATAAATAGTTTCGATTTCCGCAAATCGCGGCTCAGCGGCTATTGTTATGATGCTGCAGCGTTCAAGGCGAGGACTCAGACGAGATCAATGAAACATTCCGCCACAGTGTCTCTTGCGCTGGTGATGCTGTGTTTATTTGCGATCGGCGCGCTGGCGCAGACCTCGGGCGAGACTAGCGCCGCGAATGAGGCACAATCGGCGCGGATCGCAAAATTGGAACAAGCGGCGGCCGACGCCAAGTCCTCGGGCGACAACGCCTGGATGCTGATGAGTTCTGCCCTGGTCCTGATGATGACTGGACCCGGCCTGGCATTGTTCTACGGCGGGTTGGTGCGGAAGAAAAACGTCCTGTCGACAATCATGCAGAGTTTCGCACTCATGGCCATCGTCACTGTGCTCTGGGGCTTGGTGTCTTACAGTCTGGCATTTGCTCCCGGAAACAGCTTCATCGGCGGCTTCCAAAACGTCTTTCTCCACGGCGTGGGAGCGCAACCTGACCCCGATTACGCCGCGACCATTCCGCTCCAGACATTCATGGTTTTCCAGTTGATGTTCGCCATCATCACACCGGCACTTATCACGGGCGCGTTCGCGGAACGCATGAAGTTTAGCGCCATGACCGTCTTCATGGTGCTGTGGTCGCTCGTGGTATATGCCCCCATGGCGCACATGGTCTGGGGGAAGGGTGGCCTGCTCAATGCCTCTCTCGGCGGGCGATTTCCCTGTCTGGATTTTGCCGGCGGCACCGTGGTGCACGTTACGTCTGGCGTATCAGCGTTGGTGTGCGCGTTATATCTGGGACCTCGTATCGGGTATCCGAAGCAGTCCATGCCTCCTCACAGCGTGGTTTTGAGTTTCATCGGGGCCTGCTTGCTCTGGGTGGGATGGTTTGGGTTCAACGCGGGCAGTGCGCTCTCGGCAGGAGCTCTGGCTACGAGTGCTTTCGTCGCCACGCATTTTGGCGCCGCCGCCGCAACCCTCGGCTGGAGCGCCGCGGAGTGGTGGAAGAGGGGGAAGCCCAGCGCGCTGGGCGCAATCTCGGGAGCCGTGGCCGGACTGGTCGCGATTACTCCAGCGGCCGGTTTTGTCTCGCCTATGTCGGCAATCGCCATCGGATTGACCGCGGGTATTGTCTGTTTCCTCATGGTGACCAGGGTCAAGTCAATGTTCCGCTACGACGACTCGCTCGATGCGTTCGGCGTTCACGGCGCGGGTGGGACTCTGGGAGCTCTGCTGACGGGCGTCTTCGCTTCGAGCGCCGTGAATCCCATATTTAAGGACGGTCAGGGACGCACGCTGGCTTCGGGATTGCTCGAGGGCAACACCCACCAGCTACTCAACCAATTGGTCGGGATAGCGATTGCCTGGGGTTTGGCGATCGTGGGAACCGTGGTCATCCTGAAACTGGTCGACATCACCATCGGCCTGCGCGTTTCAGAAGACCACGAGATACACGGTCTTGATCTCTCGCAGCACGGTGAAGAGGGATATTATTGGGAGTCTTCCGCATAACGAGAAACCAAAATGGGGCAGTGGAATCAACGGGACGGAGAACTATGACAAAGGTCGAAGCGATTATTCAGGTCTCAAAGCTGGATGCTGTAAAAGACGCTTTGCACGAGGTTGGAGTCGAAGGCATGACCGTCTTCGAAGCCAGAGGACATGGCCGGCAAAAAGGACACACCGAGTTCTATCGAGGACGCGAGTACACCGTCGACTTGATCCCCAAGGTGAAGCTCGAGATCGTACTGGCCGATGAAATGGTCGACAAAGTCGTGCAGGCAATCACCACCGCGGCACGCACGGGCAAGATCGGCGACGGGAAAATTTTTCTTTCGCGCATCGACGAAGCGATTCGGATTCGCAACGACGAGCGTGGCGATAGCGTGCTGTAAGCGCACGAATTTCGAAACGCCGATTCGACGAGAAAGAGATCGACGGCAAGAGATCGACAGTAAAGTCGACGGCAGAGATCAACAGCAGTAAAGATGGACATCCCCCTCTTCTGCTTATTTGTGAGCAGAGTGGAATGAAGGCTGAAGTAGAGGCTAAGCACTTCGGGGAGACTGTCATCGAATGACTACCGGGGCCATCGTCCGCAGTGAGTTGTGGGACCTGTACGGGCGGGAATCCGCTGCGATCGAGCAGGAATTTTCGATCACCGGTGAGGGACGCGTGGCGCTGGCCAGGCGCACGGCGCTGGTCGATTTAATTGTTCAGCGGCTCTGGAACGAAATCATCGTTGGCTCCCGCCCAGGTACTACTGGCTCCAGCCCAGACGGTCCAGACAGCCCAAAAAACTTCGCGCTGGTGGCAACCGGCGGATTCGGACGCGGCTGGCTTTTCCCTCACTCCGACATTGATCTGTTGTTTTTGCACGCCGGGAGTGACTCCGAAGCTGAATTCAAAGATCCCATCCGACGCTTTTCCCAGGAGTTGTGGGACCTGCGGCTGAAGCTGAGTCCGGCCACGCGAAATCTGTCGGAGTGCGAGCGGCTGGATCCGAACAATGTTGAGTTTGCTATCTCCCTGCTCGACTGCCGTTATTTGGCGGGCGATCGCGAGCTTTTTACCCGGCTGCGCGAAAAAGTTGTTCCTCGACTAGTCGGGCGCGAGTGCCAGAACCTGATCCAGAACCTGGCCGAGATCACCCGCGCGCGGCATCATAAATTCGGCAATACCGTCTTTCACCTGGAACCGAACGTGAAGGATGGGCCCGGCGGCTTGCGCGACTACAACGTCGCCAACTGGCTGGCGCTGATTTCCGCGATGGAAAAATTGAAGGTGTGGCCCGACGAGAGGACGCTGCTGCCGGTTTCTTCGCGGCGGGCGTTCGACGCGGCGCTCGATTTCCAAATGTCCGTGCGTTGCTTTCTGCACTTCCGGCACGGACGTCACGACAACACGCTCTTCTGGGAGGCGCAGGACGAAGCGGCCGCCAGAAAGATCGGCGCCAGCGACGCGGATATCGCGAGCGCAGCGGATTGGATGCGCATCTACTTTGGCCACGTCCGCAGCGTGCACCGCGTCTGCAACCAGTTGCTGGAGGAAATTCCGGCCGCCTGGTCTTCGTTATACCGTCAATTCCAGGGTTGGCGGTCGCGGGTCGCAAGCGACGATTTTTCCGTGGTGGATGGACTGATATTTCTGAAGCAAACGCAGCAAGCGGACGGCCTGCGAGATCCTGAAATGCTGTTGCGGCTTTTTCACTTCATGGCCGAACATGGCCTGAAACTGAGCACAACCACCGAATATAAAGTCGAGCAGGCGCTGCCTGCGCTGGCTGCGACTCCTCCGCGGGGCGCCGAGTTGTGGCTTTACCTGCAGGAAACCCTGGTCCAGTCGCATGCCGCCGACGCTCTGCGCTCGATGAACGCGCTTCGCCTGCTGGCGCTCCTGCTGCCTGAACTGAAAGGGATCGAGGCGCTGGTGGTACGCGATTTTTACCATCGCTACACGGTGGATGAGCACTCGTTCCTGGCGATCGAAAATCTGCATCGTCTGAAAGAATCGAAATCAGAATGGGACCAGCGCTTTGCCGAGTTGCTCAGCGAACTCGAACAGCCGGAACTGCTTTACCTGGCGTTGCTGCTGCATGATTCCGGCAAAGCTGTTCCAAGTGACAATCACGTTGAGCTCAGCCTGCAGCTCACCGACAGCTGCACGGAACGGCTCGATCTTGATCCGGTGGATCGCGAGACGGTGCGCTATCTGGTCGCGAGCCATCTGGAAATGTCGGCGGCGATGCGGCGCGACGTATTCGATCCGGCGAATGTGAAGTCGTTCGCGGAAAAAGTGGGAGTGCCCGAGCGGATGAAGATGCAGTGCCTGATGACCTATGCCGACATCAAAGCCGTGAATCCGGAGGCCATGACGCCGTGGAAAGCCGACAACTTGTGGCAACTGTATATTGCGTGCGCGAATTACCTGAGCCGGAGCGCCGACGAGCGCGTGCACACGGGCAACAGTAACAACGACGATAGCTCCAGTCTGGCGCATCTGCGCTCGCTGGCGCCGGTGGCGGGGAAGAGGATCAACATTTTTCTCGAAGGCTTGCCGCAGCGGTATCTACGAATCCACGGAGCGACCGACGTTCTGGCGCACGCCGAAATGGCCGGCCGGCTGGGGCAGGACGGCGTTCAACTAAATCTGAAGCAAGTTCGCCACTGGTATGAGCTGACGCTGATTACCACCGACCGGCCCTTCCTGTTCGCTTCGGTTTCGGGGGCGTTGGCCGCGTGGGGAATGAACATCGTGAAAGCCAACGCGTTCTCAAATGCCGCGGGCATGGTGGTGGACACTTTCTATTTCACCGATCGCTTTCGAACCCTGGAGATGAATCTGCAGGAATGGGAACGATTGAAACAAAGTATCGCGGCGGTGGTCAAAGGAGAAGCCGACGTGGCGCGCATGCTGCGCGACCGCCTGAAATCGGAGAAAGCGAACGGCACGAAGGTCAAGATCGCGACGCAGATTGAATTCGACGATGGCTGCTCCGCCCACAGTACGCTAGTGCAAATCCTGACCCAGGATCGTCCAGGATTGCTCTACAGGATGTGCTCGCTGGTTTCGAAGCACGAGTGCAACATCGAAATTGCGCTGATCGAGACCGAGGGGCAGATGGCGATCGATGTCCTGTACCTGACTTCCGGCGGAGCCAAGTTAAGTGCGGACCTGCAGGCGGCGCTGGGGCGAGCGTTGCGCGAAGAACTCGCGGCAAAATGAATGTTTCTCTTCGCAGAACGAGGCGACCATGGGTTCCCCTGTGTTCCTCTGTGCTCCCTGTGGTAAGGATTCTTAGTGCCGGCGACCAGCAACCTTAATTCTTGTTGGCGACGTCGCGATCCGCGTAATACCCGTCTCTGGTCTGTACGGTCAGGTCTGGCTTCTTCACCGCCAACGTGACGTGATGATAACCGGACGCGGTGCTGTCTTTATCGGGCGTATAGCCCATGCTGTACTGGGTTCGCAGTTCTTCGACAATACTGTCGTAAATCTCGCCAACGGTTTGCTTCTTAGAGACTTCAAAGAAACGCCCACCCGTTTCCTTGGAAACCCGCTCCAAAATCTTCTTGCCCTCGGTGCGCGACTCCTGAGGCTGTCGCTGCCCTCCGCGACCGCCTCGACCACCGCCGCCACCGCCGCCCGGCCATCCACCGCCGCCGCCGGGCCATCCGCCGCCGCCACCTCCAGGGTAACCGCCGCCTCCGCCTCGGCCCATTCCGCCGGGTTGCCTTTGGCCTTCATCACGGTGCGATTCCGCGAAATAGATGGAGTAGATGACCGTGTCGGCGCGCTGGGCGGCCTCGATCGCGCTCTCCAAATAAGTCTTGCTGCCGCGGTCGACGCCGTCGGTTAGAACGATGAGAGCCTTCCGCCCCTGCTGCTTTTTCATTAATTCGTTCGACGCCAGAAACACGGCGTCATAAAGCTGGGTACCGCCACCCCCATGATGGGAGCCCGAATCCGGCGAATTCGAGGGATCGTTGGGATCGTTCGAGCGCTCGCGGTCAGATGGCGTCTTGAGCAAATCGAGCGCCGCTTGCAACTTCTCATGCGATGAAGTTAAGTCCTGCAGCAGTTCCACTTCACGGTCGAAGTGAATAAGGAAGGCTTTGTCCTTAGGCTGCACCACCATCTGATCGAGAAAACTGCGGCTCGCGTTTCGCTCCGCATCGAGGACACCGGTTTGACTGCGACTGGTGTCGACGAGCAGACCCAGCGTCAGTGGCAGATTCGTTTCCTGCGAAAAATACTTGATGGTTTCGGCGCGACCGTCTTCCTGCAGCGTGAAATCGTCTTTGGTAAGGTCGCGGACGATTTTGCCATGTTTGTCGCGAACGGTAACGGGCAGTGTGACTACTTTGACGTCGACGGCGATGGTGGCAGCGGGTTCCTGAGCCCACATCGATGGGCCGGCAAGAGCGACCAGCACAGAGTTCAAAACAAATATCCGCACAAAGTTCAGCACTCTAGGCCGGGCATCATCGGGCCAGAACTCATCCACCGCGCGTCCTCCGTTTGTCGTTTATTTCGGACGAACTTTAAGAACGTTGAACCTACACAGGAAAATAGAATACACCGCCATGATCGCACCCGCCCAACTGGGGAAAGCCACCGTCAAACGGTATAGAACACCAGCCGCCGCCGGCTGGGCGTGATTTTCGAGACTGGACTTGTCAGCGGACATGGGCATCCATGCAAGCATCGTTTTCCTGGTTACCGAGTTACTGTTTTGCGCCGCACCGAATCGATCAGCACGAGCTGGGCACTTATGACTGGATGCGCCGCGATGGAGTTGCAGTTGCCAGGCATCCGTAAACGCAACGTCAATTCCGGTAAAAGTTCGTAAAGGCTACATTCCGCGCATTTGACGATGCTAGAGTTAGATCATGCGACGTTTTCGGGAGAGACTCGCGCGGGCGTGCCTTCTGAATCTAAGGGCGCGCATTCTAGCTGCGCGCCTGCTCACCGCGTTGGCCGCCCTGATGTCGACGCAGCCGAGCCACGTTGTGGCACAGGACAAGCCAGCCAGCAGTTCGGCAAGCCCACAAGTCGCGAAAGCCGTGGGGGTCATCAAGGGCATTGAGGCGGATTCGATCACTATCGCGGCGGAATCCGGCGGCGAGGTCGCGGCGAAGCTTACGGGCTCTACGAAAATTCTGGGCGTGCCGCCGGGAGAAAAAGATCTGAAGAACGCGATCGCTCTGCAAGCGCAGGACTTGCAGCCCGGGGATCGTGTTCTGGTTCGCGGACAAGCATCGACGGGTGGCGACGGACACACGACTGTCATCATTGCGCTGGCGGTGATTGTGATGAAGCAGGCTGATGTGGCCGCCAAGCAGCAGCACGACCGCGACGACTGGCAAAAACGAGGAGTAGGAGGGCTGGTCACCAAGGTGGACGCCGCGACCGGCACCATCACGATTTCAACAGGTGGAATGGGCACAACGCGCAGTATCGCCGTCCAAATTGCCAAGGATACGATCCAGCGCCGCTACGCGCCCGATTCGGTGAAGTTCGATGATGCGAAGCCAGCGCCCGCCAACGATTTCATGACGCAAATCAAGGTAGGAGATCAGTTGCGCGCGCGCGGAACTCGCAACCCGGATGGCAGCGAACTGAGCGCGGAAGAAGTGGTCTCGGGCGCATTCCGAAATATTGCGGGAACCGTCAAGGCGATCGACGCATCCAGCAATACCATGACGGTGCAGGATGCGATCGGCAAGAGCGCGGTGGTGGTGAAGGTGTCGCCCGACTCGCAAATGAAGAAGCTGCCGCCGGAGATGGCGCAACGCATCGCAATGCGATTGAAGGGCATGGCGGCCGGCGGGAGCGGAGATCAGGCCAGCGCCAATGGCCAGGGTCAGAGCCAAACTGTGACCGGGCAGGGCGCAGCGCCCAGCGCTGGCGGGGCAAGGCCGAGCAGCGGGCCGGGCGGGAACGGTCCTCCCGACTTGCAGCGCATGTTGAGCCGCTTGCCTAACTGCACGATAGCCGACCTACAGAAGGGCGACGCCGTAATGATCGTCTCGACCGAGGGCGGAGAATCGGGCGTGGTGACCGCGATCACGCTGCTGGCTGGAGTGGAAGCCATCCTGACGGCCGCCCCAAATCGAAGCGCATCCTCGCTGCTTTCGCCGTGGTCGCTGGGTGCGCCCGGCGGAGAGGGTGAAGCCGCGCAGCAGTGAACAAATCTCAATCATGTTCTGTGTTGATGTTCTGAGCCAATGTTCTGAATCAATGTGATCTGCCTGGAAAGAAAAGGTGCGTGTTGAGGTATTTATCAGCCTTCATTTTGGCAATTTTGATTCCAGCGGCGCTGATCGGACTGGCCGCGCCCGCATGGGCACAGTCGCCGGCCCAACCAACCTCGCCGGCGCCCGCCACCACGGGGACCTTGCGCGGGCAAGTGACGGATCCCTCGGGAGCGGTGGTTGCGAACGCCACGGTGGCCGTCTTGGTATCTGGGGCACAAACGCATTCGGTCACAACCAGCAAAACCGGCGGTTACGAGATCGGAAATCTGCCGCCCGGCAAGTACACGGTCACGGCGAACGCCCAGGGATTCGCGGTTTTTGCGCAGAGCGACGTGGACGTAGCCGCTGGCCAGGTCGCGCTATTCAACATTGCACTCGACATCAGCGTGAAGCAAGAAAAGGTCAATGTTGAATCGGAAGGGCCGCAGCTCGACACTAACCCTGCGAACAATGCGAGCGCAATCGTGCTCAGCGGCAAAGATCTGGAAGCGCTTCCCGATGATCCCGATGAATTGCAGTCTGACCTGGAGGCGCTCGCCGGACCTTCGGCGGGGCCCAATGGCGGGCAGCTTTACATCGACGGATTTACGGCGGGGCAACTTCCGCCAAAGTCATCGATTCGCGAGATTCGCATCAATCAGAATCCGTTTTCTGCCGAATACGACAAGCTGGGCTATGGACGAATCGAAATCTTCACCAAGCCCGGCACCGACAAGTACCACGGACAGTTCTCAGTCGTGGGAAACGACTCGGGATTAAATACGCGCAATCCTTTCCTCGCCGCCGATGAGACGCAACCGTACGACTCGGTGATCTATATGGGAAACGTCGGCGGCCCTATCAACAAGAAAGCGTCGTTTTTCTTCGACGTGCAGCGGCGCAACATCGACGAAGTCGCGGTAGTGAACGCACCGACGCTGGACCTGAGCGAGAGCGTTCCCAACCCGCATACCCGCACCAACCTCAGTCCGCGGATCGACTACCAGTTCACCCCCAACAACACGCTCACCGCCCGTTACCAGTATTACCGTGACACGCAGCAGAACGCAGGTGTGGGCGGGACGGTGCTGCCCGAAGCGGGTTACGACACCGCGTCCTCTGAACACACCGTGCAGATCACCGATACACAAGTCCTCGGCACGAAGGCTATCAATGAGACGCGCTTTCAGTATCTGCGCGACAACAGCGATCAAAATCCGCTGAGCAATGCCGTAAGCATCTACGTGATTGGGGATTTCACTGATGGAGGCAGCAGTGCGGGAACCCAGACCGACCATCAGGACCATTACGAGCTGCAGAATTACACGTCGATATCGCAGGGCAAGCACTTCGTGAAATTCGGAGGGCGGCTGCGGACGGTTCACGAAGTCAATGTGTCCAATGCCGGATTCAATGGGACCTATACCTTCTTAAGCTCCACCAGTTACAACGACGGTGTGCCGAGTCAGTATTCCGTCAATGCGACCCCCGGCGGCGGGCCTGCCAGCGTGCCCGTCACGATGGTCGATGCGGGGCTGTACGTGCAGGATGATTGGAAGGTGCGTCCTAACATCACGCTGAGCGGCGGGTTGCGCTTTGAAACCCAGAGTGGAATCTCCGATCATGAGGACTGGGCGCCTCGCGTCGGTTTTGCGTGGGGCGTTGGGGGAGGGGGAAAGAGCGCCCCGAAAACCGTACTGCGCGGCGGTTTTGGCCTGTTCTACGACCGCTTCACCCAGAGCTTGATCCTGAATGCCGACCGTCAGAACGGAGTGACACAACAACAGTACCTCGTGCCCAATCCGACCTATCCGACGCCTCCGTCGTTGGGCGCGCAGACGCCTTCCTCCATCTATCAGATCAGTCCGGATCTGCACGCCCCCTACATCATGCAGACCGCGTTCAGCCTGGAGCGGCAAGTCACCAAGATCGCCAACCTTACAGTTTCGTATCTGAATGCGCGTGGCGTGCATCAGTTTCTCTCGCTCGTCACCAATGCTCCGCTGCCGGGCACGCCGAACTCCGCACCGCTCCCTAGTCAGGCCATCTTTCAATACTCCTCCGATGGGCTTTTCCGGCAGAACCAGTTGATCGCGAATTTCAATGTCCGGGCAGGAGCGAAGCTGTCCCTGTTCGGTTACTACTCTCTGAACTACGCCAACAGCGACGCTTCTGGCGCGTCGAATTTTCCATCGAATCAATACGATCTGGGCGCTGAGTACGGGCGGGCGTCTTTTGCGATTCGGAATCGGGTGTTTATGGGGGGGACGATCGGACTGCCGCGTGGGTTTCGCCTGAGTCCATTCATGATTTTCAATTCCGGCTCACCCTACAACGTCACTGTTGGCCAGGATCTGAGCAACGACTGGCAATACAACGTCCGTCCCGAATTTGGGACCTTTGCTCCCGGTACGTGCCCGTTTCCGACGGTCGCCGCTTGCCGCAGCTACACCTTTTCCACGACGCAGGCGTACGCGCAGATCCCCATCAACTATCTAACCGGCCCGTCCAACTTCACGCTGAACCTGCGGCTGGCAAAAACGTTCGGCTTCGGACCGGAACTTGGTGGCAAGAACGCGGCACAGCAGGGCGGTGGCCCCCCACCGGGAGGAGGTGGTCCGCGCGGCGGCGGAGGGGGCGGCGGCGGCATGGGAAGAGGGCCCGGTGGCGGCGGGTTCGGGGGCATGGGCCCGGCAACCAACCGGCGTTATAACCTGACGTTCAGCGTCAATGCACGGAACGTGCTGAACAAGGTTAACGCGGCAACTCCCATCGGGGTCCTGAGCTCACCCAATTTTGGACAGTCGATTGCCCTGGCAGGCGGCCCGTTCTCGAGCGCGGCGGCAAATCGAAAAATCGAATTGCAGGCGATGTTCAGCTTCTAAGAGCAGGTCTCAGGTGTTAGGTCGCAGGTCCCGGGAACAAACCTGAACTTGCTTTAGTTTGTCCTGAGAACCTGCGACCTAACACCTGAGACCTTTTCTAAGTGGAATAGTCGGCGTTGATCCGCACATACTCGGTGGTCAGATCCGTGGTGAGGAATCGCACCGCCTCCTGGCCGCGACCAAGCCGCACACGAATATCGCACACCGGCTGCGCGAGCGTGCGATGAGCCTGCCGCTCATTGAATACGCAACCTATTCCGTTGCGGCACACTCTCTGATGGC
Organism: uncultured Acidobacteriaceae bacterium; assembly: GCA_963773955.1. GTDB lineage: Bacteria > Acidobacteriota > Terriglobia > Terriglobales > Acidobacteriaceae > Acidiflorens. Next base: position 42,368 of record CAVZDM010000012.1, read on the forward strand.
CAATGAAAATCTGGACGCGCAACGGATCGATCGGCGCGCCGCATCTTCCCACCGCCGCAAGAATGCGTCCCCAGTTCGGATCGGCGCCCGCCCACGCGGTTTTGACCAGCATGGAGTGAGCGATCGTCCGCGCCACCAGTAACGCCTCTTCCCTGCTCCGCGCCTGATCGACAAAGAGGCGGATCACATGCTGAACGCCTTCGCCGTCACTCACGATCTGCTCAGCAAGGGATCGGCACACCGCGGTCAGAGCCGCGGACAATTTCTTCCGCGTGCGCGCATCTCTCGCCCTGGCACCGCTGGCGCCACTGGCGAGCAGCAACACCGTATCGTTGGTTGAAGTGTCGCCATCGATGGACATGCAATTCAAAGACTGGTCGCACGCCTCGCGCAGAAGAGCCTGCAGTTCACGCGGACTCGATCCCGCATCCGTGAACAGATACATGAGCATGGTTGCAAGCTGCGGATGGATCATCCCGGCGCCCTTCGCAATACCCAGCACAGTGACTTCTTTCGAACCATCTGTTGACAAAGCGCGGAAGCGCGCGGAAGCTATCTTCGCCCTTGTGTCGGTGGTCATGATGGCGTGAGCGAACGCCAGCACGCCACGCTGGCTGGGCGACCGCGTCGCAATAAGCTCCGGCAACTTCGCGAGTATTTTCGCCGCCGGCAGTCGAACTCCGATGATGCCGGTCGAGGAAGGAAAGACCTCGGCAGCAGCCACGCCGAACAGCCTCCCGGCTTCGCGACAAACTTGTTCGCAGGCTTGAATGCCGGCGCGCCCAGTAGCGCAGTTGGCGTTTCCGGAATTCACGACAATGGCTCGAACGCGGCCGCCAGTCGAAAGTAGTGACTTTCGGCCAACTTCCACGGGAGCCGCGACCACCCGGTTCTTCGTGAACAGCGCCGCAGCGGTCGCACCACCAGCTGCTTCCACCAGCGCGAGGTCCGGCCGGCCGCTGACTTTAATGCTGGCGGCAACCGCCCCGAAAGAAAACCCCAGGGGCAAAAGAATTTTCTCAGGAGAACTTCTTAGTGCAATACGCAGCGCGCTCATGCCTGAATCTTCAACCAGTTTTTCGGCGGCGGCAAGATAGCAAACGTGGGCAGATCTCCACGGATCATCGCTACTTCGTCGCATTGATAAAGGCGGGGGCACTTATAACAGTCTTTGTGGATCTTGTCGGGAAGATCCTGGTGAGCTGCGATCGTGAATCCCATGCGCGAGAAAAATTCTGGAATGCGCGTGAACAGGCAAACGCAGGTGACTTTGTGTTTTTCCGCCTGCGCCAGAAGCGCCTTGACCAGGCGTCTTCCACCACCGCTGCTTTGGCTCGCGGGATCGACGGTAATCGAACGAATCTCGGCCAGGTGCACGCCATAGAGGTGGAGAGCGCCGCATCCGATGATGCGCCCATCATGCTCGAGGACGACAAAATCGCGAACGTTCTCGCAGATCTCCGCCAGCGTGCGGGGCAGCAGAGTTCCATCGCCGGAGTAGGCCGCGATGAGAGCGTGAATCTGCTCGGCGTCGGGAAGGATCGCGTCACGCGTGCGCATGGATCTCCTTGTGCCGCGCCGAAGCGGTTTTCCTTTCTTTGCGCTCGTTCTTTTGCGTGGAATCCGCATTCTTGAGCAACACCCGGTCCAGGGCCTTGACCACCTGATCCACGTGCTTTTGTAGAATCACGTAAGGCGGCAGAAAGCGCAACACGGTTTCGTGCGTGCGATTGATGATGATCCCTTCCTGCAGTAGTTGTTTGGTCACCGCCTTCGCCAAGTCGGGTGAGTCCAGTTCCAGGGCCAGCATCAGGCCTGCTCCGCGGACGTCCTGAATCGACTTGTGCTTCTTGTCGAGCACCTTGAGCGCCGCGTGAAAATATTTGCCGCGCGCGCGCACGTGCTTCAGCAATTTCTTCTCCGCGCGCAGGAATTCGATGGCGACAGCGCAAGCCAGCGGTCCTCCGCCGAAAGTCGTCCCGTGCATGCCCGGATGCATGCAACCCGCAACCCGTTCGGTGGTGAGGATGGCGCCGAGCGGCAAACCGCAAGCCAGCGGCTTGGCAACGGTGACCACGTCGGGCAACACGCCATAGTGTTGGTAGGCAAAGTGGCGTCCGGTACGGCCAAGGCCGCACTGAATCTCGTCGAGCACCAGCAATGCGCCGCTCTTCTTGGTCAAGCTCGATGCGAGGTCGAGAAATTCCCGATTGACGGGACAAATTCCGCCTTCTCCCTGAATGGTCTCGATGCACACGGCACAAACGCTGGAGTCAAATTTTCGTTTTAGGTCATCCAGGTCATTGAATCTGACAAAAGTCACGCCGGGCATGAGAGGAACAAACGGAGCCCGATACTTTAGTTGACCGGTGGTGGCCAACGCGCCAAACGTGCGTCCATGAAAAGAATTTTCCATGGCAAGAATGCGCGTCTTTGGTTTGCTGCGGTTGCGATTCTTCGTTTGCGCAAAGGCGCGGGCCAGCTTGAGCGCTCCTTCCCAGGCCTCCGTGCCGCTATTGCAAAAGAAAGCACGGTCAAGCCCGGAGATTCGCGTTAGCTCTTGCGCGAGTTCTGCCTGATACTCATGAAAGAACAGATTCGAAATATGGATCAAGCGTCCAGCCTGGCGTTTGATCGTCGCCTGAACAGCAGGGTGATTGTGGCCCAGCGCATTGACTCCAATTCCGCTGAGGAAATCCAGATACCGCTTACCATGCGAATCCCAGAGATAGACGCCGCGCCCGCGAACAAAAAGGATGGGCTGACGCTCGTAGGTGGGAAGCAACAGCTTCGCTTCCATGCGAGAGACCGAAGCGAGGCTCATGCTCTAAGCACCTCAGTGCCGCATTCCAGCTTGGTGAAATAGAACAGCGGCAGCATTTCGACCTGCGCTGCGGGCAGGATGCGCACGCGTCCCACGCCGCTCTTGAGCGCCTGCGTACAGGCTTCGAGCTTGGGCATCATTCCACCGCTGATCACGGCCTCGTCGATCAGGCCGGCAACTTGCTTAGTATCCAACCTCGGCATCACCGAACCATCGGCTTGCTTCACGCCAGCCACGTCTGTGAGAAAAATCAGCGCGTCGGCCTCGCAAGCGATGGCACAAGCGGCCGCCATCTGATCCGCATTCACGTTGTAATACTGGCCGTCCCCGCCGAGCGCAAGCGACGAGAGGACAGGAATGCCCCCTTCGGCCCAGATAGCTCTGAGCCAGCGCGGTTCAGAAAAGCAGATTTCGCCGACAAATCCCAAGTCGTGTTCCGAGTCCTGTTTCTTGCGGGCGCGAAAGACGCCGCCGTCTCCGCCACAAAGACCGATGGCCGGTTGCCCGGCGGCAGCGATCGCCGCCACTAAGCTCTTGTTCACGATCCCGGCAAGCACCATCAGCGCAACATCGCGCGTCTCAGCGTCGGTCACGCGCAGTCCATGCACGAAGTCACTCGTCTTTCCCAGAAGTTTCAGGGTGCGCGTCAGCGCGCTGCCACCGCCGTGCACGACGGCGACCTGGTGCCCGTCCTGGGCGAGCTGTACCACTGCTTTCGCGCATTTCTGGAGACTCGCCTTATCCTCCAGCGCAGCTCCGCCAATCTTGACGACAATCTTCACTGCAGACCCTCCGCTTCATCCCAGCCGTACATGAGGTTCATGTTCTGCACGGCTTGACCGGCCGCACCTTTGAGCAGGTTGTCCAGGCACGAAACCAGGACGAGCCGGCGGCCATCGCCTGCCAGACAGAAACCGAGGTCGCAGTAGTTGGTATGCACCGAGAATTGAATTTCCGGCAAACTCGCCGCCGGGAAAATCCGCACCCACCGTTTGCCGTTGTAGTAATCGCGGAAACAAGTTTGAATCTCGTCGGCCGTCATTTCGCGTTTCAGATAGACATATATCGTGGACAGAATCCCCCGCGGAATCGGCAAGAGATGAGGAGTGAAGATCAACTGTCCGGATTTGAGCGCCAATTGTTCCAGTATCTCGCCAGTGTGGCGGTGCCCGAAGACCGAGTAGGCGGAAAAGTTGTCGGCCACCGAAACAAAGTGGGTACGCGCGGAGGGCTCTTTGCCGGCGCCGGATACTCCGGACTTCGAATCGGAGATGATGCCGCGATCCGAATCTACCATGCCGGCCGAGAGCAACGGCGCCAACGCAAGAATGACCGAAGTCGCATAGCAACCTGGATTCGCAACCAGTGCCGCCTCCCGGATCTGGTCCGCATTCGGCTTCAACTCGGGCAGTCCGTATACGGCGCGCTCCGTGAGTTCAGCCGCGGTCTGCGTGTTGGCATCTTTAAAACCATAGACGGCGCGATGCTGTTCCTGTTTCAGCCGCCATGCGCCGCTTAGATCGATGACCCGCAGTCCGCGCGCAATCGCTTCGGGAACAAGTTCGCGAGACACGGCGTGCGGCGTCGCCAGGAAGAGCAACTCCACGCCATTCTGCTCCAGCGCGGACCAGGAAAACGGCTGCACGGATGAATTGCCGTTGCCGGAAACTTGAGGCAATCCACCAGCGGAATCGTCTGTCTCGGCACTGCGCCGCAAGAGCACGGGCGCGTCGGTCCGTGGATGGCGTCCGAGCAGACGAGCGAGTTCGAGGCCGGAATAGCCGGTCGCGCCCAGAACCGCAGTTTTAAGTGTGGCCGCCATCAGATCTTCAAGTCTACCGCGTCTTTCCTCTTCTTTATTTTTCCCCAGTTAAGGCATATTTATCCATTATTATGAATAAATATTCATATATAGTAAATGGTCCACCCGAACTGTCAAGTCGAAACCGCAGTTCGCCACTCTTTGGTCCATAGGCCGCCAAGAGCAGGCAAGGACAGGGGTCGTCAAAATGGGGAAGCGTTTTGAAAGCTTTTCTGATGCCTGCAAGAAGAAATTTCTATTGGACTCAGCCGATCAGGGGCATTTAGTGTGGAGAGCTGTTGCAGCACGCGAGTTGGAGGCTAGCGAACACATTTCATGTCGTATTTCACGCCGCCCTTCCCCACGCCGCATTATTCCGTAAGAATTGTCTGCCGCATAAAAACAGGAGCAATTCCATGACGAAACAACCGGAAAGGCGCCTGCCGCGCCGGTCATTATGTGCATCTGCATCGATTCTGGCCACCCTTCTGGCCGCCGGAATTGTCGCTGCCCTGGCCACGCCCTGCCGCGCCGACGACGCCCCCAAGCCAGATCCATCGGGCGTCGCGACCGGGGACAAAACTACCGCCGTGGACGCCGCCGGCAATTCCTTTGTCGTCTCTGAGCCCACTGACAAGTCGGCGCCCGACTATGCCACGAACAAGAAGGCATTCGACGACTATCAGGCTCAGGCGGCGAAAGAGCCGCTCGCGGTAAAACTGGCTGACAGTGTCGGGCACGTCCGCGTGGCCACCAACTTTGCCTGGACCCTGAATACCGGCTATCTCGTCCTGTTCATGCAGGCAGGATTCGCCCTCCTCACCTGTGGGCTGGTGCGAAAGAAAAACGTCGCCCACTTGATGATGCTGAACTTTGCGGCCTACGTCTTCGCCTTCCTCGCCTACTACGCGTTCGGGTACGCGTTCCAGTTCGGAGCGGTGGCCATCAACGCCGCGCCCACCAACCTCGGCGGCATCCCCACGCTCAACAAGTTTCTGATTGGCAGCGGACAATGGGGATTCGTCGGCGGCAAGGGCTTTTTCCTTACCGGCCCGGCCTATGACAGTGCCAGCAATTGTTTAACGCTGTTCGAAGTGGTGTTCATGGAGACCGCTGGCTACATCATCGTCGGCGCCATCTGTGAGCGCATCACCTTTTGGGCTTTCCTGTTGTGCGAACTTTTCATTGGCGCAATTCTTTACCCCATCTCCGGCTGCTGGGTCTGGGGCGGCGGTTGGATGTCGCAAATCGGAACTACGTTGAATCTTGGCCACGGTTATGTTGACTTTGCCGGGTCGACGGTGGTCCATGGGGTGGGCGGATTCTGCGCCATGGCTCTGGCCATCATTCTCGGTCCGCGACTCGGCAAATATGGGCCCGGAGGGAAAATCCGCGTGTTTCCCGCGCACAACATCGTGTATGTCGTGACGGGCACCTTCATTCTGCTCTTCGGCTGGATGGGGTTTAATCCCGGCTCGACTCTCGGCGCCACCGACCTTCGCATTTCCGTGATCGCGGTGAATACCAATCTGGCCGCGGTTTCAGGGTCGGCGGTCGCGATGGTCTTGTGGTACTTCCTGTTCGGTAAGCCCGATATCACCATGGCGTGCAATGGAATGCTGGCCGGACTGGTGGCCATTACCGCACCCTGCGCTTTTGTGTCTCCTACTTCGGCTGTCGTCATTGGCGTGCTGGCCGGCCTGTTGGTGTGTGGCGGCGTTCTGTTCAATGATCGCGTCCTCAAGGTCGATGACCCCTGCGGCGCGATTTCGGTGCACGGATACTGTGGATGGCTAGGCGCTGTCAGCGTCGGCATCTTTGCCGACGGTGCCTATGGCTCCGGATGGAATGGCGTCGGTGCCGCGTCTTACCTGGGACACGCCGGCCAGGGCGTGACCGGATTGCTCCACGGGGATACGCGGCAGTTCCTATGCCAGCTCATGGGAGCGACCTTGATTGCCGCCTGGGCGTTCGGTGCAACCTACGTTGTCTTCTGGTCGGTCAACAAGGTGAAAAGCATGCGAGTGTCGCCCGAAGTAGAAGAAGAGGGTCTCGATGTGCCCGAGTTCGGAATGGCGGGTTATCCCGAAGACGCCACGGTCCCTGCCTCATACTGAAGTGCAGCCCTTAGCCCTTGGCTACAGGCTTAGCCGGAGGTCGCTCGATGTGCCGCCGGCTGCGGGAACGTAGCACTTGAGCGTGTAATCCATCACCATGCGATCGGCGTTGAAGCGCCAGCCCAGGGTGCGGATAGTGCGCTTCATGCGCTGGATCCATCCGCGCGGAAGGCCGTCACGATCGCGCTGATAATAGAGAGGGATCACTTCTTCGCGAAGAACTCGCAGCAGGTCGTCCCCGTCGCGAGTGTCGTGAACATTCATGTCGGAGTGAGTTCTGCCGCTCCCGATGGCGAACCCGTTCAGTCCGTCGTAAGCTTCCGCCCACCAGCCATCCAGAACCGAAAGATTCAATCCGCCGTTCAAGACGACTTTCTGGCCGCTGGTTCCAGACGCTTCCAGCGGACGCCGCGGATTGTTAAGCCAGACATCGACTCCTTGCGTTAAATGGCGGCCGACGTTGATGTCGTAGTCTTCGACGAAAACGAATTTGTCGGAGAACTGCGGGTCGCGCATCAATTGGGCAATCTGCTGCAGGACGCGCTTGCCCGGTTCGTCGAGCGGATGCGCCTTTCCCGCAAACACAAATTGCACCGGGCGTTTCGGATCATTGACCATGCTGGCTATTTTTTCGATGTCAGCCAAAATCAGATTGGCGCGCTTGTAGGTGGCAAAGCGGCGCGCAAAACCGATGGTCAGCGCATCCGGACTGAGCACTCGTTCCAGTTGCTGCAGCACGGCGCGCGGTTCGTCGCGGTGGGTAGCCTGCTTGACGGCGCGACGGCGCACAAATTCAATCATTCGTGACTTCAGATTGAAATGAGTCTCCCAGAGCTCGCCGTCATCAACGTTGTCGATGCCCTCCCAGATTTTGGCCTCGCTGCTGCGCAGATGCCATCCCGTGCCGAGATGGCGATCATAGAGGCGAAACATCTGCGGAGCCAGCCAGGTGGGGGCATGCACGCCGTTGGTAATGTGTCCGATGGGAACCGCGTCTTCCACTTTGCCCGGGAACAGTCCGGTCCACATGGCGCGGGAGACTTCACCGTGCAGCGAGGAAACTGCATTGGCATGCCGCGAAAGTTTCAGGCCGAGCACGGTCATGCAGAAGCGTTCGTCGCTCTCGGGATTCTCGCGCCCCAGTGCCATGAAACTTTTCTTGGAAAGACCGAGTGCCTCGCGGAGTGGTCCGAGGTGCTCTTCGATCAGATCGGCATCGAAGCGATCATGGCCGGCGGGCACGGGGGTGTGGGTGGTGAAGACCACTTCACGGGCGACCCGCGGCACGGCTTTCTCGAACCCGATGCCTTCTTCTTCCATGCGTTGGCGAATCGCTTCGAGGACGGCAAATCCGCTATGTCCTTCGTTCAGGTGAAGAACCCCCGGAGTGATGCCGAGCGCTTTCAGGGCCCGTAGTCCGCCCACACCCAGAAGCAGTTCCTGATGCACGCGAACGCGCCCGTCGCCCCCGTACAAACGCGAGGTCATCTCGCGGTCTTCGGGAGTATTGCCCTCCACGTCCGAGTCTAGGAGAAACAGATCACAACGGCCTACCTTAACGCGCCATACTTTTGCGTGGATCGCGCCATGCCGGGTATCGACCTGCACTACGACCGGTCTGCCGTTTTTCCCGATGGCCGCTTCCATGGCAAGTTGGTTGACATCGGTCTCAAGGTACTCCTCGTGCTGCCAGCCGTCACGATCGAGGCGCTGACGGAAGTATCCCTGCCCATAAAACAAGCCCACACCGACCAGGGGGATTCCGAGATCGGAGGCGCTCTTGATGTGGTCGCCGGCCAGAACTCCAAGTCCGCCGGAATAGACCGGCAGAGATTCGTGTACGCCGAATTCGGCCGAAAAATAAGCCACGGGACGGGGCCGCAGCACACCGGCGTGGCGCGCACCCCAAGTTCTCTCTGCTTCCTGGTACTCGCGCAGACGGCGATAGGCGTAGTTGACCCGGCTGTGCAGGACCAGTTCGGCCGCGCGCGCTTCGAGTTTGTCGAGAGGATATTCGTTCAGCAGCGAGACCGGACTGTGATTGAGCTGACTCCAGCGCTGAGGATTGATTTCGCGGAACAAGCTGGCGGTATCGTGATCCCAGCTCCACCATAAGTTGCGGGCCAACGCCCAGAGTCGTTCCTGAACCGGCGCGATGAAACGGTCAAGCGTACGGGCTTCGCTGACCACGGGAGCAACCCGTTTCGCGGCCTCCGTGAGCAGACGAATCTCATCTTCCGGAAATACACGAGCTTCTATGGTTTGAACCACCAGCACGCCTTGCAGTACACCGCGATCAATGAGAGGGACACCCAGGAACGATTGGTAAGCATCTTCGCCCGCTTCGCTGAAGTACTTGAAGCGGGGATGATTCTTGACCTGTTCAACGGCCACCGGGCGGACCTGTTCCGCGACCAGGCCGACGAGTCCTTCATTGACTGCCATGCGAAGCTTGCCGACGGATTCACGGCGCAGCCCGAGCGTCGCGGCCAGAACCAGATTGGCGCGGTCGGGCTCCAGCAGGTAGGCGGAGCAAACATCGGTGCCAAATCGTCTCGCAATCAAGGCGACAACGTTCATCAGGGTCTCGGCCGGCTTGCCGGGCTCCGCTGCCAGGTTCGCGATTTCCTCCCACGTCAGCACATAGCTGGCATCGAGAGAACAGGCAGGGTGTTCCTGATCCTTGACTAGCTCATCGACTAGCTCATCCGGTCGGTCCAAATCCTATCTCCATTTGCTTAAAATTCTTAGGCCTTGCAACCAGTCGCCCAGTCCCCAACCGGGCAACGCCAAAGACGGTGGAAAAAGCCATCCCCTTAAGCCATTCTATCGGGTAAGAACTAAACTACTCCACATCGGCTGCGTAATGATTGATTACTACGGTGTGCATCGCATGCCGGATTTCTGTTCTGCATTTGTCGACATTCCCGATATGTGGCCAAGCTAAAACTTTAATATCCGGGTCGCGCCAGGTCCAATTCGAATTGTTGATGGAGCGCATCAGCGGACGATAGCCGGCGGAGCGACGGGTGCCCTCGCCCGTCCAGAGCGTGCGTTAACCAAAAAAATGCGCGCTGCGTCCTATCCAGCTCGATGCCGGATGGAACACAGCGCGCATCTGGTTATCCACACCAGACCAACGGTCTAGCCTTGCGCAGGATGCAACACACGGAATGTGCTGCCCCCACTCGACCACACCAGCACCAGCGCATCCTGACCATTCGGCACGCTGGATAACGCCTGTGCCACGTCGGCAGCGGATTTCACCGGGTGCCGGTCTACTTCCATGATGACATCGCCGCGCTGCAAGCCCGCATTATCGGCCGGGCTGCCAGGTTGGACCTCCTCGACAATAGCGCCATGAACCGAAGCTTCCGCCTGCAGTTCGTTGCGAACGTCCGGAGTCACGTCGGCGAGCCTCAGCCCCCAGCGTCCTTTCCCGTGTTCGCCGCCGGCGGTCTCGCTGCCTTTGTCGCCGCCCAATGCTTCGAGTTTCACCGCAACCGACGTTGTTTTGCTGTCACGAACCACCAGCAGATGGATCGTGTCACCAGGCCGTTTTTGTCCGACCGTCATTTGCAATTGTCCGGCGTCAATCACAGGCTTGCCGTCGAGTTCCGTAATCACGTCTCCGGTGCGAAGACCCGCCTTGCCTCCGGGCGCGTCCGGCTCAACCTCGCTGATCAAAGCTCCCTCCGCTTTATTCATCTGGAAGAACTTTGCGTTGTCGGGAGTCACGTCGGAGATTTGGATTCCGATAAACGCATGCGTCACTTTGCCGTCCCGAATCAAGGTCTCCACGGTAGGCTGAACAATCTGGGAAGGAATCGCAAAGCCCATTCCTGAGAACGATCCCGAGGATGAAATCAGGAAGGTATTGATGCCGATGAGTTCGCCCCGAGCGTCAACCAACGCTCCGCCGGAATTTCCGGGATTGATGGCGGCGTCGGTCTGGATAAACTCGCCCGGTTTGCGTCGATCGCTCGCGTCAGGATTCGGGCGGTTCAGCGCGCTGATGATGCCGCGCGTCACCGTGAAGCGGTACCCATACGGATTGCCGAAGGCGAGCACCGTCTGTCCCGGGTGCAGCCCGGCCGAGTTACCCCAAGGCACGCTCGGCAGGTTAGTGGCGTTTACCTTGATGACCGCGAGATCCGCCAACGGATCGGCGCCCACTAACTTAGCGGACAAAACCTCCCGGTTGCTCATGGTGACGCGAATATCAACAGCTCCGTCGATGACGTGATTGTTGGTGACGATATATCCGTCCGGAGAAATAATCACGCCGCTGCCCAGGCCGTGCTCCATACGGTTCTGAGGCTGCGACGGAAAACTGAACTGACGGCCGAATTGATTGCCGAATTGACGGCCGAAAGGATTGCCCGGGCCAAAAAACTGTTGCATGTCGGGCATGCCTTCCGCGCCGCTCTGCTGCTGCGCGTTAGGCTTCGAAGCCACCGTAACGTTGACGACCGCCGGTGTCACTCGTGCTGCCAGGGTTTCCATGGCGCGGTCGAGCGTGAGCAACGCTCCCACGCTGTTGTCATCAAGCGGCGCCGCAGCCGGAGCCGGGGCCGCCGCTGCGGTTGCCGACTTCGTAAAGTTGAACATCGCCACCGACCCAATCGCCGCCACAGCAACCAAAGCCACCAGCCGACGCCTTGTCACCAATGCCTTGCAACGTGCCCTACAACTTTCTATCCACATCTTCATTTTCTTTTCTCCTTGTACAACTAAATATCTAGTTGTTGTTTGCAAATTTTTTTGCGCACTAAATCGAATTGGCTACTGGCACTCTCGCCCTGCGCTCGCGGACTGCACTCACCCACGTCACGCGCCACACCTGAATGCTCCACACTGGCGCGCCCGAGGTCATGTACTGCGTGGCTTCAACAAAGACCAGCGTTTGGAATTGAGGTACGACTTCCTGATCCGCACTTGCGCTGATCGCAACTGCTTCGTCGCGCAGCGGTCTCACGTCCAATCGGGCAGCAACTCCATCAGCGGGAGCAGGGCGGTGTCCACCAACAGCACGTAGATGGGTAGTGGAGCGACGGGCGCCTCGCCCGTCCAGCCGGGCGGGGACGCTCGGCTCTCCACTACTGGACGGCAACGATTGGGATGCAGGTTGGCTGACCGCCGCCGAGTACACATGATCGGAATGACTCGTCGCCATGCCGCGATCAAACGCGACAAACCGTGGTGCAAACGGCAGCGCCATCAGGCAGGCCACAAAAAAAGCTCCAACCATGCCCAGCGCCGGTTTCCAAACTCGCGTGGCCGCGGGCCGGTTCTTGTCGAGAATCTGCGCGAGCCGCAGCGCGGCCTCGCGGGCCCTCTGGACAGCGGCCTGGGCCATCGACCATCGCTTATCCGGCAGACGATCCGATAGCCGGTCCCCCAGACGATGCGCCACACTTTTTTCCAGCAGCGAGACCAGACAACTGGCGTACCCTTGTGGATTGGCAGTTTCGGCCAGCACCGCGTCATCACAAGCCATTTCGCGTTCCACCGCGAGCCGGTTCTCAATCCACCACACCGCAGGATGAAAGAAGAACAGCGCGCGCACGATCTTCTGAATCAGATTTGTCCAGTCATCCCAGCGCCGCAAGTGTGCGTATTCGTGCAGCAGGATGACGTTAAGATCGTCGGGTGGCAATTCTCGCAACGCCCAGGCTGGCAGGACAATTGCCGGCTTCCAGAAACCAATGGCGGCAGGCACGCGCACGTGGTCTGACGTCGCAATCGTTACCGACCTGGACGCGACGATTGCATTCACCGTGGCTCGCACGGCCGGATCGAGATCTGCCGCGCCGATCGCAGTGCAACTCCGGCGCAGCTGTCGCAGGCGCCAGAGCCCAGCCACCAAACGAACCATCGCCACGCTGGCCCCCAGGGCCCAGGCAAGGAAGACGCAGAGCGCCCAGCGGCCCGGCATGGTGATCGCAGGCCGCAGGCTTCCCCAAGGCATACCCGCTGATGACGTCCCTACCCCCATCAGCCCCCGTCCTTGTCCTAGCCCTGCGCCGAAACCACCCAGCACGGGAAGCGCAGCGACAGTCAGCAATGCCAGAAACCAAACCGCAAATCGGGTTCCCGAATTTTGCCTCCGCGAAACCCGCAGCAATGCCCAGGCGAAAATCGCGATCAGGAATCCTTCAGGAAGCGCGTTGAGAATGCGTTCGCCCAAGATCTGCGCCATCGATTGCGGGAGAAACGCCTGCAGTGGAACCCAGCTCATTTCGCGTCCTTCCGCATCGCATCCTTCTGGGTCAGCATCCCTCGAAGGTGATCGATTTCCTCCGGCCCAATGCCCTGGTCCTCAAGAAGGTTCAAGACAAGTTGCTCGTGAGAATTCTTAAAGAAGCGACTGACGAGATGCCGGATCTCCGAACGCGTGGCCTCTTTCTTCCCGACCAGCGGCGTAAACACATGCGCCCGTCCATCCTTTAGATGCTTGAGATAGCCCTTTCTTTCCAGAACGCGGATGGTAGTCAACACAGAGTTATAGGCCAGGACAGGCTTTTCAGTAATAGAATCAAGGACTTGCTGGACCGTACCCGATCCCTTCACCCAGAGCACGTTCATGATCCGCAGCTCGGCTTCGGTCAAAGTTCCCGATTGTCTAGGCGGCACCCGATGCCCTCCGTGGCCCTTAGACGCTTCCCGCAGCGAAAGGTAACTAATTCTTTAGTTGCAGAACAGGAGGCGCGGGTTGCTCGATCTTCGTGCCGGCGCTCTCAGGCAAAGGCCATCCGCCGTCACTTCCACTTACCCTGACCCTCCACGATCGTGATGTAACGATCGATGGGAAGATCGGTGAAGCGTTCGACCAGGTTGCTGGGTTGCGGCCATTTGACTTCGAGCGAGTCGAGCTTTGTCTGCTTGCCAATCCCTAGCACCATCCGCGGATCGTGCGATGAAAGATAGCTCCCGCCACCGACTTTCATCCGGCTGCGCTTCAGATCGCCGGCTTGGTAAGTAATGCGTGCGCCGACGGCGTCGATGTTCGCCTTCTTGCCGATGAGGTTGATCCCCAGCCAGTGATTCTGGCTGCCAACATTGTTATGTAACAGGACCGGTGGCTCGTCGTTGCAAGAGATGAGCACGTCGACGCCTCCGTCATTGTCGAAGTCGCCGAGGGCCAGACCACGAGCCGAAATGAGATGGGAAAATGCCGGGCCGCTCTCCTGCGTAACGTTCTTCAGGCCGTTCCCGCCATTATGAAACAGCAAGATCCGCTCGCGGTAGCCCACACTGTCATAGATCTTTTCGATCAGGTCATCGGGATGCCCGTTGGCGATCATGAGATCAAGGTTCCCGTCGTTATCGTAGTCCAGAAATTTCACTCCCCAGCCGCTCATGAGCTTGGTGACGTTCGCGATCCCAGAAGGGGCAGCGATGTCGTCAAATGTTTCGTCGTGCCGGTTTTGATAGAAACCGTCAAGCTCGTGGTTCAGGTCCGTCACGAACAGGTCCATCCATCCGTCCTGGTCGACGTCGCCGGAATCGACGCCCATGCCCGAACGCGCTTTTCCCCCTTCGCCGAAGGCCACTCCCGACGTAAAGCCGATTTCTTCAAAGCGCCGCCCGGCGCGGTTCATAAAAAGAAAGTTGGCCACCGTGTCGTTAGACACAAACAGGTCCATCCACCCGTCATTATTTATGTCGGTCGCCACCACGCCCCACGATTTGCCCGGATTATCGGCAATCCCCATCTTTTGGCTCACATCGGTAAAGGTACCGTCGCCGTTGTTATGAAAGAGCCAGCTGGCCATCGGTGAATAGATCCGCGGATAGCAATACTCATTCAGCCCCTTGATGGCGGGAATGTTCGGCGCCCCGCAATTGTGGTGTTTTGACTTGTCGAAGTCCACGAAGTGGCAGACAAAAAGATCCAGCCGTCCGTCATTGTCGTAGTCGAACCACACCGCGCTCGATGCCCATCCCGGAGCCGCTACGCCCGCGCGTTCAGTCACGTCCGTGAACGTGCCGTCGCCGTTGTTGCGATACAGAATGCTGCGCCCGTATTGAGTTACATACATGTCGGGGAATCCATCAGCGTTGTAATCGCCGACCGCGACACCCATGCCGTAGCCACCGCCGATCACGCCGGCCTTCTCCGTGACGTCCGTAAAGGTGCCGTCGCGGTTGTTCCGGTAGAGCGCATTGCGCAGAGGCTTTGCGGGCGTGAAGATGTCACATTTCCCGCTGTTGACAAAATAGATGTCCATCCATCCATCGTTGTCGTAATCCAGGAACGCGCATCCGGCCCCAGTTGACTGAGGTAAGTATTTTTCAGGGGAGAGGCCCGCGGTATGGGTCCAGGTGATGCCGCTGGCGGAGGTGGGGACTTCAGAAAACGGATAAGACGTATAAGAAGGAGAGTCTGAGGTGGCCGCAATCCGCGCCAAAGCGGGAAAGGCAAGTGTTCCCGCCAGAACTCTCAGGAACTCTCTCCTGCCGGCAAACCCAGGCGGAAAGCGCATTGTTACTTCGGCTCCGCTGGCTGGGCATCGGTAGAAGTTTGCTTTTCCTGAGCGATGGCTGCCTTCCGTTTAACCGCTTCCAGTGCCTCCGACGCTTGCCGCTGCAGCGCGGCCTCGCGATTGGAGTCCTCCCGGCGTCCTGCCCCGGCGTAGGCAACCGCGAGTTGATAATGCCCAGTCGGACTGTCCGGCGCCATCTTTTCGTAAGTTTCAAGCGGCGGAATGGCCTCGCCGAACTGCTTGGCCGAATTCAACGCCGTTCCGAGCCCGAGGTATGCCTCCATGAAGCCGACGTCCAACTTTGTGGCCCGCGCAAAATGCCGGATCGCCGTCGCGGTATCACTCGCGTTTGCGGCCAACTGCCCGAGGACAAACTCCGCCGTGGCGTTCCGGGGATCGATCTCCAGTTCCTCCTCAAAACTCTTGCGCGCTTGGTCGAGCTCCGCCGGCGAAGCCTGCGGCTTCGAGAGCAGCGCGCGCCCCAGCCGTGCGTGGATGCCGGGAAGCATCGGGTTGATATCCAGAATCCTGCGGTATTCGGCCGCCGCCTCATCCCAGCGACCCTGGATTTCCAGCGCCTCCGCATTCAGGGCGTGGACCTGGAACGAGAACGGAGCCTCGCGGGCCAAGTCCTGTGATGCTCGCATCGAAAGATCGGAGTACGCATGCGTCGCCGCATAGAGCACCTCGGGATCACGCGGAAACTCCCGGCTAAGCACCGCCAGAAAATCAAGCGAGTCGTAGGGACTGCCGTGGGTCATCGCGCAATGCACACCGTCCAGCCCGATCCTCTTCTTGAGATCGCGATCTGCCGTTTGCCGGATGGCCCGCCTAAGCAGCGGCAGCGCTTCCGCGCAATGTCCACTCTCCGCCAGATTCGCAGCCCGCTCCGCTTCTCCGCTCGCGGAAGGCACTGAACTCTTCTTTGCAACCTGCCCCACGGAAAGCGTCGCCGTCCAGAACATGCTAAAGAGAATCAGGCACGGAAACCCGGCTCGCCGGAAGGGTCTACACATTCGCACATTATATTCCGAAATCACAGCTGTCCGAATCTCGCAGCGTTTGCCGCCGCACTCCGCAAAAGAAACGGCAGGCGCCCGGTTGAGCGCCTGCCATCTGAACCGACCGCCATCCCTGAGCGAAGGCAGTTCGGGGTTAGAAGGAGAACTTCAAAGCGAGCTGCAGCTGCCTTGCACCTTGTGAGCCGGTGATACGGCCGAAGTTCGCGTTGCTGCCGGCTGTGCCTGGATCAAACGAGCCGCCTGCTGGCCCACCGGTGAATGTCCACACCGGATGGTTAAAGGCATTCAGGGCCTCAAAGCGGAATTCCAGTTTCCTGCTTTCTGTGAAAAGGAAGCCCTTGTGCAGGCTCAGATCCACATTGGCATAGCCCGGTCCACGAACGTTACCGATACCGCAGGTTCCAAATGTGCCTGGCGCCGCCGGACTGGCATTGGAAGGTGAGGGGTCGATATACTGGATATATCCAGCTTGCCCAGTCGTCGCATTCGCATACACTCTTTGATTGAGAATCCTGACTGTACCGCCGCAGTCCGGCAGATCCGACAGCGTTTGGGGTCCGACGCCACCGGTGTTGTCTGAGTTACCACCCACTCCCCAACCACCGAAGTTATTCAGAGTCAGAGCGTTTCCGCTGTGCAGGGTGACAATTCCTCCAATCTCCCAGTTCCCGAGCACGGAACTGAGTGCCGGGTTCATGTCGTGGCCAAACTGCTTGCCGCGGCCAAACGGCAGTTGATAAGTGACATAACTGGTCAGGATATGCGTCTGGTCGTAGTAGCACGGTCCCCAATCCAAACGCGGATTATAGATGTTCTCCCACCCAGGCTGCCCGCCTGAACTGGTGGCATTGGTGCTGCCCCAGCCTGTGCCAAAGTACCCCGGTGAGTTACTCAAGCACTTCGACCAGGTATAGGAGACCTGCGCCTGCAAGCCATTGCTCATGCGCTTTTGCAGTACAGCCTGCAGCGCATTGTATGACTGATCGGAGTTCGACATGTTGGTTCCGGCTAGCGCCGCACCTTCAAGAACAATGGGCGTAGTGTGATCTAGCGGGTTCTGATAATTGTTGGGTGTTTGGTCGGCTTGATAGAGCGATCCTGGCGCACCGCACTGCGCGCCCAGGGTACCCGGACCCGAGACGCACGGTACCATGCCTCCTCCCAGGAAGGGGCCAGAGGTCTGGCTTACGATAAGGTCCCCACGCCCTGCAACCTTGCCGGCCGCATTTAACGGCACGCGCTGTTCAATGTCTTCAAAGTTCAGCAAGTGTGCACCGCGTTGCCCAACGTAGCCCAACTGGAAGGTTAATGACTTGCTCAACTCCTGCTGGAAAGTCAAGTTCCATTGATTGACCATGGCTGGCCTGAAGTTCTGATCAAAGACGCGAATGCGCTGGCCGGCATAGCAGGATTGATTGATGCCGGTGGGACATGCGGCAGCAGTGATCGATGGGAAACCACTCCCAATCGTTCCAGGGCCGCCTAGAGCTTGCTGCTGAAGAAAACCGAAGGGCAGGTTCTGAGTGAGTTCTTCGTTGCCGCCACCGCCTTCCACGAAGGAGGAGATGCCGAACCCGGCACGAAATACCGTCTTGCCGCCAAGAACTGCCGGCGACCAGGCAAGCCCAATCCGAGGCATCCAATCGCCAGCCCCCAGGTAATTGTTGTACAGGGCCTGGTTGCCGAACTTCGCGGTTCCGTCCACTCCGGTGTAGGTGTAAATCGTCCCGGTGTAGAGCCCAAAGTTGACCTCTCGGTTGGTCGTCTCGTAGAGAGGGGTATGGTCTTCGAAACGCACTCCGAGGTTCAGGGTAAGCGTCGGAGTCACGCGCCAGTCGTCCTGTACGTAGCCAGCGAAAACGTTCCCCCGAAGCTTGACGGGGTCACCAAGTTGGCCGCCAGTATCCCGCTGTGAAGCGGCACCTCCCGCAACATCGCCCGACCAGAAGTCGGCAAGCCCGGAGTTCGTTAGAGTGCTAACGCCCAGATACCCGAGTGCGCCATTGTTTCCCGGATAGATGTAATCCTGGCGCTCGCGCTCAAACTGAAAGCCACTCTTGATCTGGTGCCGGCCGTGCGAATAGATCACGTTATCTTCGAACTGGCCTTGGGTGGAGTGAAATATCTGAACCAGATTGCGGAGTCCGAGGCCCGCTGCTCCTCCCGCGTTGCCCGTGATATCGATTTCAACCAGGCCCGGAGCCTGGAAGTTGCCGCCAGTGATGCCCAGTGTCTGACTGATATTGCCTAGTGAGGAAGTTGGAGTCAGATTCTGATCGAATCGGACAGCATTGAAGCCGAAACGAGCTTCATTCAGCAAATTCGAGTTGATCGAATGAGTCCAGTTAACAACCGCGTTCTTGACGGGTTCATCACTACCCTCCACGGCGCCGCTGTTGCAGAAAAGGCATCCCGTGGTAGCCGGCTGCTTCAGATCCATGTGCGACCAGCGTCCGAAGACGTGGTCTTTCTGGGAGGCGTTGAAGTCGATCTTCACGTCGTACTGGTTGTTGTTCAGCTCATTTCCGCTGTTATAAAAAAGATTGTTCCCGATGAGCGTGTCGACCGCGGGCAGAGGATAGTACTTGCTCCCGAAGAAGTTACTGGCCACGGCGTTGATGGTGGACGCCGCTGCGAACCCGGCAGGCCCGGAAACCGCCAGGTTATTATTCGCGACCGGTGTCGGTTGTGTATCTCCGGTGGGGTTACCGTTGATGATTACGGGGATCTGCGCCGGGTTCAGATAGTAGAGACTGTTGTTCCCACCCGAGTTCGGCGCGACGAGTTGGTTCGCCAAGACCGGCGCCGTGTTCTTGGGATTCCCGTTCGCATCCAGATCGAGACCATTCGGTCCGAGCGCAGTATCACCGCACAGGCCGCCGGTAAACCCGCTCACGCAGATCTGGGAAAAATCTCCACCCCGCGCTTTGGCGGTTAGGAACTGCGCTCCGGTTATGCCCGAATTCACCAGGCGCTGCCCCTGATAGTCGGCGAAGAAGAACAGCTTGTTCTTGATGATCGGACCGCCGATGGTGCCGCCGAATTGGTTGTAGCGCAGTTCTGGCTTATTTTGGACGCCTTGGGCGTTGAATCCAAGAACGCCGTCGTCTACGCCCTGCGTCCATCCCGCGGAAGCGAGGTTGGCATCGAGCGCGTCGTTGCGGAAGAACTCATAAGCACCGCCGTGAAAGCTGTTTGTGCCTGACTTTGTGCTCACGCTCACGACTCCGCCCTGGTAATTGCCGAACTCAGCAGAGGCGTTCTGCGTAATCAGGTTGAATTCCTGAATGGCGTCAACGCTGGGCGTGTACCCGGTCTCGTTATTCTTGTCCTCGCTATTGAGGATGCCGTCGACCAGGTACTCGTTCGCTTGTTCACGATTGCCGTTGATGTAGGGACGGCCGGAGTTGAGCATGTTTTGCGGCTGCCGCATGCCATCTGGGTCCACGTTGGTAACGCCGGGAGCAAGCAGCGTGAGTTGCAGATAATCGCGCGAAGCCAGCGGCAAGCTGACGTTGGTGGCGGCGTCGATCACTGTGCTGACTTCAACGCTTTCCGTTTGCAGAACCGGAGCCGCGCCCGACACTTCCATCGTCTGCGTGACCTTGCCCACCTTCATCTGGAAGTTGAGACGCGCCGTCTGATTCAGCACCAGTGTGAACGGCGGGTATACGGATTTTTCAAAACCAGGAGCAGTGGCCTCAACCGTGTAGGTTCCCACCGGGAGGCGCACAATGTTGAAGTCGCCAGTGCCGTTCGACTGCGCGTTCCAAACGGTGCCACGCTCGGTGTCCCGAGCGACAATGGCGGCGCCGGCAATCGGCGCCCCACTGGGATCGGTCACGGTGCCCACGATCGCCGCGGTTACCTCCTGGCCCCACGCCGGCGCCAGCGCGCCCAGCAGTCCGACCAGCAGAAAAATTCCAATCCACATCGCCAATGACCTTCGCATCGCAGCCCTCCAGAAGACGCTTTGGTGAAACAGAATCGATGAAATAAATACTGTAAAAATATTAGGACTAATGCTATATAGTACTTTCGCGCGCGTCGTCAAGGGAAAAATCAAGGAAAGTTTGAATTTCTGATTTTTTCATTCTTAGTATTCATCTATAGCACTTTGCTGAGTCCGTTCCTTCCTCAGGCTGGCCGGTCATCGGCCCTGTGGAAAACCGGGGCCCTTAAGCTCTACAAAGAATGGGATGTTGCTCTATGAAATGCTGTATTACGAGCTGTAACCGAGAGTCTCTCTTTACAAGTTCCGCGGAGAAGGTTAAGGTGTGAGTCTTCACGGTGTATGGTCTTAATAATGAGTTGTTTTCAGAAGCTCTATAGCATAGAAGAGAGAAGGAGAGCATTGGAAAACGGGCTGGCACGCCTGTTTTCGATTTTACTTGCTCTATAGCACATCCAGCAAAGTGAACGATTATCAAGGTTTTCGGTCCCGTAAGCGCGCTCGAAGTGAACATCAGCGTTTCTGATTCTGATCCGAATGATTGGGGAGTTCATGCCAAACAACCGCCCAAATGGAATGCCTGCATATCAGAAGATCCAGGCTACGATCGTCAAGCGCATTGACAGCGGGCAGTTGAAACCGGGGGATGCAGTCGATTCCGAACGGGAGCTGGCGAAGATTCACCAGGTCAGCCTGATGACCGCCCGACACGCGCTAACCGCGCTCGAACGCGAGGGTCTGGTGCAGCGCAGGCGAGGCGCTGGAACTTTTGTGGCGCCGCCCAAGATCCACTTCAACAAGCTGACCAGTTTTACCGAGCAAATGGCAAGTCGAAGTTTAACCGCTTGCTCAAAAGTGCTTTCGTTCGGCTTGGTCGACAACGAACAAGAGGTCGCGGCGCGTCTGTCCTTGGCGGCCAACACTCGCCTGCTCAAGCTGGAACGACTCCGCTTGGCAGCCGACGAACCGTTCGCGGTTGAAACCTGCTATCTGCCAGCCGACCAGTTCGCCGGTCTCACCCGCAACCTGGTCGCTCGTGGGTCGCTGTTCTCGATTTTAGAGAGCAGCTATGGGATCCAGATCGCTTATGCCGACGAGGAAATGGATGCCACCGCCGCCGCCCCCGCCACCGCCAACCTTCTGAAGGTCGCGCGCGATGAGCCGTTGCTCAGGATCCGCCAGGTCATTTATTCGACAAAAGGCAAAGCCACCCTCTATGTGCTCGGCCTGTATCGATCGGATCGCCACACCTTGCTAGTCCGAAGATTTCGTTAAAGTTTTCATTTGTGGGAAGGCAACACAGTCCAGATTGCGGGATCCTCAGCCCCCAGCACCCACGAACAAAAGCCCTACAATTTGCGATCGCGAGCTAGATTCAGGCGCTCCTGGAATCCGCGCTTGTCGGTGTAGAAAACCCACTCCCGATTATCGTCCCTGTAAAAGTAGAACCAGGCCACGCGATCGAACGAATCCCACTCGGAATGCGGGTGGTAGGCAGCCAGATATTGGTCCACTTCCTGCTGCCCCACGTACTCGGCAGTCGGGTTCGGTTTATCGTCCTTTCCGGGATCCCCGGCAAACCAGTGATATCCATAAACCGGAATGCCGAGCGACAGCTTCTCCTTGGGCACGAATTGCAGTGCGTATTCCAGTTGTTGCACCGTCCACGGATAACCCGCGACCGGCCCGGGTGCTGTCCATCGCGTGTTTTGATCGTAGGTCATCAGGCAGATCAGGTCGGCGACTTGGGCTAGGGCCTTCAGATCGTATGCCCCGCGCCAGTTGGCATAGAGCCAGTGAGCGTAGCTGCTCTGCCCCGGAGCGCCGGGGCCGTTCGGCACGGTGGCGATCGTAAGTTGCAAGCCTTCCTTGTGGAGCGCGGCCGCACTTTCGGCAACCAGGTCCGTGAGCAGATCGCGATCGGCCCACTGCACATTTTCGAAATCGATTTGAAAGCCGCTGTATCCGTTTTTCTTGCACTCGCTGAGAATCGACTCGACGAATGCCTTTCGCGCCGCCGGAGTGGTGAAAAGTTTGTGCAGTTCAGCCTGCACGGTGGTAGCGACGATCGGCATGACCGGCACATGGTGCTGCGCCGCGGTCTGCAAAACGTAAGGATTCGGTCCGCCCCACACGAGCCCGCTGCCGTCAACGCCATACCAGGCAGGCACGAGAATGTCGATTTTGTCCGCGTGCTCGGTGAACGACTGCACGGAGTTAGGCCTGTCCATCATGTAGAAGAGCGCCTTGGGCTGCGCTGCGGCCATGATCGCACTCGCGAAAAGAAAAAGAATGACGCGCTTGATCGAATAGCTTTTTATGGTTGCACTCAGGAACGCCGGTCCCCTTGGATTTGCCATGGATTCCCCTCTCGGCAGGGGATTGTAATTGAAATTGAAATGACGGGCTCTGTTTCCCAAGCGCTAGCGTGTGCAGATCTTGAAGCAGAGTGGTACAGGTAGAAGACCACGATTACGGTAACTCGAATGTGACTTGAACCGACTCAGTAGTTTCTTCGGGTGCAACTTCAAACCTCCACTTGAGGACCGCAACCCTGGCCGATTCGATCAGCACCGGGCTCCCCCCTAGCGGCTTCGCAGATTTGACCGTCCCATTTGGCCGGACGACAGCTTCGAGCTTGACCACACCACCAAGGTGCATGCGCTTCGCCATTTCTGGATAAAAGGGATCGATTCTGCTGACTACCTTGCGTTCCGAATGGCCTTGCGCCTGAGCCGTGCTGGTCCGTGCAGACAAAACGGCAAATACTACCGCTGCAACCATCGATATGCCTGCTCGACGCATGAAAGAATACTTTATAGGCAGGGCTCTGCGAGGTGGAAGTGTCGAAAGTAATCGGGTTCCAATCCACTTCTTCGTTATCGGGCCCGGCCGAGTTTTCTTGCATTCCAGGCACCTGCTAAAATCACATCTCTTCTATCGAGGCCTTCTATGCTCAGACGGTTTCGGCTCTGGATCTACGCCGTCACATGACTCCTGGGCGTCTTGCTCCAACCCCGGCCGAAATTTAATCGAACGATACGCAGGAGATAATTCCGATGCAGCGTAGAGACTTTCTAAAAAGTACTGTCGCTGTTGCCGTAGCTTTAGAACTTGGAACGGGTAAAGCGCGGGCGAAGGTTCCCGCCCACAACTGGGGAAACTACGACTTCGGCTCTGGTCCCCCGGTGGCCGATCGCCTCAATCAGGGTCCGTTCCCTCAATACCCACCGGATGCCGTCATTCCCACGGACGACGTGGTGATGACCACTACTTCTTCGGAAGAGGTGGTGCCGAACTATGGCAAGGGACTGGTTACTTACATTACGGCAGACAGTGGCACGGACGAAATCAAGTCTGACAATATTCCCCAAGCGATCGAAGACCTGGTTCGATTTCCCTTGGGCCAGCAGCTTTATATCCGCCCGACCTGGAGGGAAATACAGCCGCGGCCTGGACGCTTGGAGATGCCCGAATACCTGAAGCTCGTTTTTGAATTGGCGAAGAAGAACAACAAGCGGGTTGGATTGCGAGTGCAAATGAGCGCCCCAGACTATACGCACCAAGCGGCCCTTCCGGATTTTGTCCTCGACAAAGTGCCGAAAGTTGATCTGGTCCTGAGCGACCAGGAAAGCAGTGCTTCGGCGCAACGATACTTGCAGAACCCGCATTCACGTTATCAGCCCCGGTGTGACCATCCTGTTTTTCAGCAGGCATTCAAAGAACTGGTTGGGCTATTGGCAGCGGAATTCGATGGCAATCCGCTCATCGAGTTTATCGATACCTTCATGTATGGCTTTTGGGGTGAAGGGCACACTTGGCCATTTGGCAACAATCCTTTTCCTGATTACCAGACAGCTGAGCGCACCTGGACCAATATGCTCGAAGTCCAGCTCGAGCACTTTTCGAGGACTCCACTACTGACCAATACTCAACCGGACTATAGCCGGGTTGGCAATTCAGAACTGGTAGAGCGCACGGTCCGCAGCAACAATTGGATTCGGAGCGACACCATCTTTATTGAGAACGAGCAGATTGAAGCGCTCAGCAATCGCCCACCCTGGACCGCGGCATTGCTCGAGCAGGGGCTTCCGGGTAAACCTCCCGATCCACACGCCGCAATTGAAGGGATATCCCCGGCAGAGAACATGATCGCTCACGTGATGGATGTCGGGGCGAATTACTGGTCGCTTTGGAATTTTCACCAGATCAGCGCAAAGAATCTGATGAGCTACTACCAGGCTTATCCGGCAGCGTTCGACCAGATCAATCGCCGAATTGGCTATCGGGTGAGGCCGTCTTTCATCTGGAGCTATAGGGACGATGGTCACGTGGGGCTGATTGCCGGCTTCGCAAATGACGGAATCGCGGGTGTGCCGGGCGTATTGAGGGTAACCGTGGAGAGCCACGACGGAAGAGTGCTCAAGAGCGGTTGTCTGGACGCCGGTTACCCATTACCGGGCAAGATTCGGCAGGCACAGTTCGTGCTTCCAAACATCGCCGATTGGAAAGGATTGAAACTTAGAGCTGAGATTGAGGTAAAGGGAATGCGCTATCCCGTGCGGTGGGCGTGTCACCAGAAGCTGAACGATGATGGCTCGCTCACACTGCGTCCCAACCTCCGTCAGCAGGACTAGGCTGCGGTTGTTCGGTCCCTCGAGAACGAGTTGCGGGTAACTGTTGTAACGGCGGGCGGAAGGGAATCTATTTTTGAGCGAGTGCGCTGTTTCTGTAGCGCTGCCTGCCTTTGGTGAACCACCACGCGGGTATGAGGATGTTGACGAGGATGAAGATTCCGAAAGCGACGCCCATTCCGTAGTCAACAATCGGCGAGTCCGGGCCGCCATTCCACCCCGGGGTGTATGGCAGAGCAACGATCAGCCCACCTCCACAAAAAATCGCGACGACTGACAGGACAATCAGCGGCCGATGCCGGAACCGCACGGTCTGCCAAATGCCAAATATCAAAGCGCCTACAATTCCGATGGAAAGCGGCGTGGCCAGGACCATACCAAAGAACAATACCAACTGGAATCCAGTGGAACCCTCATCGAAGTTCATCCAGTGCAGCACCGATAGCAAGGCGCCAACCCCGATCGGTAGAGTTGCCAGGCCGAGAAAAGCGAAGCAGGCATAGGCTCGGTTCAACCGAGACTCAGCGCTCTTTCCTGGAACCTCCATCGGGCTGCTCCTGCGCGGACTCCAACTCTACAACTGTTGTCAACAGACGATTCCACTCATTGACTCTGGTTTCAAAAGTGAAAAATGGGCATCCTCGCAAGTCGCTGAAATGAAGGCAGGAGAATAATTGGTCGCCCTAGAGGACGATTTTCGAACTTTCTGCTGGTGCCCCCAATGCCTCGAAGTCTAAGGTTTAGCGTTTTACGGTCTGAATGTTGTCGTTTCCTCGATCGAGGAGTGTTACTGCGCCAACCATCAGCACCACCGTGCGTGCCCTCGGAAAGGCAACTCACCTAAATGGCAAGTTGCGGCGCGACGCCGGGCGCAGAGCCCAGGAGGCAGCTGTGACTCCCATCATCAGCACCGGATATACAAGCGTTCCTGCGTCGGTGACTCCGGAGGCGACGTTTGATGCGAGCGCGCCCGTGAGGTTGAAGACCACGCCAGCGTAAGCCCACTCCTTCAGTAGGGGAAACCGCGGAACGATTACCGCAACTGCGCCGAGGAGTTTCCAGACACCCAAGATGACAAGGAAGTACGCAGGGTAGCCTAAGCGGTCAATCACTACGCGAACCTGCGGCACTCTCAAGACGTCCCATACGCCGCCAAGGACGAGTTCCAAGGCAAGCAGAGCAGTTGTTACCCAATAGATGGCATTCCTACTGATGACGGCGTTTCCTCGCCAGACTTGTGCCGGAGATTGTGCTCTACTATCCCACCAAAAGCAATTCAGCCCTCAATGTTTCGAAATGTCGAAACGGGGCCGTTAGCACGTTGACCGGTTCCAAAGTGAACGATGGATATGCTAGCAAGTTGCTGAAGATGAGGCAGGAGAATTGTTGGTCGGGGAGAGAGGATTTGAACCTCCGACCCCCTGGTCCCGAAGTAAGGAGTTTAGTCTGTAACTGATTGGTCTGGTTGCGCTTACGAATCAGTGATGGAGACTGAAATGCGCCCTCGCGCCCTGAACGGCCTAATGACCACCCGCAATGCCCACAACGTAAGGTGCAACTCAGTTGCATAACAATCACGTTGCTTCAAGGGATCGTGTACGCAATCCCCACGCCGAGATGTGCCGTGTAACCTAAATTTGTCGGCACCGGAGTGTTGGTAGTCCACCCCGTCGGGACGGGTTGCCCGATCTGAAATCCACCGCCAAGAGTTTGATAGCGACCGATGTGCACACCGGCGAATAGCGCAACCTTCTTGATCGTTAAGTTCGGTCCGAGAAAATACTCAACCTGAGTCGAGCCGTTATACGGTTCAGAAAATTGGGCTTTATTCAGTACAATGGCGGGGGCTTCCAAGTCCATAGTTCGCTGCTTAATGTTGTTCTCCACGACTAGCGTGACATGGTTTATGGAGGCTGGGGATGTTCTATTCCATTTGGTTACTTGCCGCAGCGCTGGCCGGTTGGGCCGGTGGCAAGATCGCAGGGGACGACGGATTTGGGACCGCAGCCGACATTCTCCTCGGACTCACGGGCGCTTTCGTGGTTCGTTGGTCCCTTGAGAACATCGGTATTTCCCTGAAAGATGCACGCGGCGAAGTCATTAGCACGGGTCGGATCTGCTATCTGTTGGCCCTCCTGAGAATCCACACCCACACGAGTGGGCTATCCCCTTTTCCTAAAAAAGCGAACTGCCACGTAGATCACAACCACGATTATTACGACCTCAACCAAAAGCTGAACCGTCATTTCGCAGCCTCCTTGACGCGTCCAATTGTCCACCAATCCATCACGGCGGCCAATAGGCAGGCTGGTGGGTAGTGGGCTACTTTGAATTCACTGGCATGAATCCGATCTTGCCCTTTTCGGAGCGCTCACCTCTTTGAGCATATCGAATGTCGCTCCACCGGATGAGGCATGATCGCGGATTGACTTCCCATGTCTTGACTGGTGTTGTCGGGATTCGTCAGTTCTTGAACAAAATCCACGTCTATCCATACCCCAACGTCACTGCGGTCAGGTCCTTCAAGTTTACCCAAAACACAAAACCGCCGATTTCCTGGTACTGGACTAGCTGGTACTGGACTAGAAGGAAGCAGGCCGAGCAAAACTTCCCCCGCCTGTGGGGTTAGCCAAATGATCCAGTCATCATTACGTGTCACCATAAATTACGCCGCTCTTTCCGCCCTCCGGTCATAAGATTCCCAGAGGGCAACCAAGTCCGCCACATCCCACAGCCGATCTGTGACGCCAGCGGCCATTGCCGGGGTCATGCGCAGGGTGCGGTGAAGCGTCGAGCCGGATTCGTCAGAAGTTCCGATCAGAATCGAACCCACTCACTCATATCCCCGCCCTTGGGATTCCGAACCGTTCTGACCTTCCGGGTGAGGTTGACTCACGGAAAGGCTCCCAACGGGTCAATAGTGTCATAACGCAATTCCTCCTTCAGAGGGAAGCTAAGAGGAAAAACTTCAGATGGCCTGACTTGGCGATTTCCGTGCTCACATCTGGGAAAAAATAAACCGTGCGCACGGCCGTGAGGGACTGAGTCCTCGACCCCGGTGGGGCGGATCAGAGACCCGTCCCTAAACAATCTCCGCTTACTTGTTCGCGGTTGGCGGCAGCAGGCCGTTGAGGCGGAGGTACATGGCGGCGGCGCTGTAATGGTCGGCCCAGTCGTTGGTGAGGGCGATCAATGCGAAAGCCCGTGGTGCTTTGCGGCCGCCCCAGACCTCAATCGTATCGCCCAGCTTGGCGTCCGTTACATTCGACATCGCAGTGTTGCAGAAGTCGAATGAAGCCTTGAGCGCGGTCACAAGTTTGTCTTTGCCGTCGGTTTCTTTTAGTTCTTGAGCCTTGGGCTCAGGGACGTCGCCGGCCTTGGCGCAGAAGTAGTTGTTCGATTCCGTCATGTGCAGGACCAGGTGAGCAAAGCTCATCTGCTGCGGCGTGGGTTTGTAACCGAATCTATCCGCAGGCATCTCCTCGACGGCAGCGACCAGGTTTTTCTCCTGGTGGGGAAGGATCTCCTTCACTACGCTCGTGACCGGATCTTTGTTCTGCTGCGCGACGCCAACCGCAGCCGAAGCAAAGAGCGAGAGAAAGGCAATGGCGCGTTTCATGGCAATGCTCCCCGGAGTGCGACCCAAGGATAAACCTGCGAAGCCCAATTCGCCACTGAGAGACAGAGACATAAACCCGCCTTCCACTCGGTGAGATACTTGCGTGGGTATGGGGTAGAGAACAAGAGCTTGGCTCAACTGGAACAGCT
>CAVZDM010000013.1:0-57056 GCA_963773955.1 uncultured Acidobacteriaceae bacterium
GATGCCGCCCGCGCCCAATGTGCTGATTACCGACAGGAACACCATTCCCCAGAAATTCGTGACATAGGCGAAGGGCCAGATGCAGAGGCCGCCCAGCGCCGTCGCTGCCAGCATCGCCACGCGCCGGCCGTAGCGATCGGCAACCCAGCTCATCAGATAGGCGCCGAGCAGGATGCCGAGCCCGACCTGCAACGCCTGGATCACCGCATACTGGTCGACCGTGATGATGTTGTTCGGACGCCAGACGAAAGGGTAGAGCCGGGCGCCGATGCCGTCGGTATCGAAAATGATGAAACCCCAGGTCACTTCCACCAGGATCGCGAGCCGCCATTGAACCGCGGTCAGCGGCAGGCGGTCGATGCGGGCGGCGATATGGCCGTGAATGGTGGCGGGCTCTGGCAATGCGGCCGCAGAGGTCGATGTCGACATCGTTTCCTCCCTCGGATCGGGCGGCGGGCGGCAACGGGGCGCTACCTAAATTATCCGACGGAAGTATTGAGCGGGCGAGCCGGCGCTCCGCAAGTGGTCCCACCGGCTGATACTGAATGGATGCCCAAGCACTGACCAAGCGGTAGAGGAGGCACGGTAATGGCGCGCGTATTCGTTACGGGATCGTCGGATGGCCTCGGTCTGATGGCGGCCAGGCGGCTGATCGAGCAAGGCCACGAGGTCGTCCTGCACGGACGAAACGAGGCGCGCAGCCGCGAGCGCGCTCGCGGCGGCAGCCGGCGCCCGGGGAGCCGTTTCCGGGGACCTCTCGACCATCGCCGGCGCGAAAGCGGTCGCCGACGGGGTCAACCGGCTCGGCCGCTTCGATGCGGTCATCCACAATGCGGGCATCGGCTATCGCAAGACGCGGCGCGTGGAGACCGAGCCCGGGGTTCCCAGCGTCTTCGCGGTCAATGTGCTGGCACCACGTTCTGACGGTGCTGATCGAGAGACCGGACCGGCTGGTCTACGTCAGCTCCGGGATGCACCAAGAGGTGCAGCTGCGTATGCGTATCGACGACCTGCTCTGGAGCAAGCGTGCTTGGAGCGGCTGGTCGGCATATGCGGAGAGCAAGCTGTGCGATGTTCTGCTCGTATTTGCCGTCGCTCGGCGGTGGAAGAATGTCGATCCAACGCGCTGGAGCCGGGATGGGTGCCGACAAAGATGGGCGGCTCTTCTAGCTCCGGGCGATCTTCGCCAGGGGTCCGTAACCCAGGCGTGGCTCGCCACGAGCGAAGACTTGTTGGCTCGATTTACTGGCGGCTATTTCTATCATCAACACCCTCGTGCGCCGAACGCGATCGCCAACGATGTGGGGATTTAAGAGGAGCTGCTCGCCGAGTGCGGCCGCATCTCGGGTATCCAGCTAGCCGATTGATTTCGGCGTTGCGCCTCGGCGAGCGCCGCCCTGGGCGGTCACGAACAAGCCCGAATATCATTCGCGGAGGGTCGGGTAGAGCGGCTCTCGGTGTCACGCCCGCCTTCGGCCGGGAATATCGACAAGAGCTTAGGGCCTGACCCAAAAGCCTACGTCGCTTGGTCATCGACAGCCACTGACTGCTTTCGAAACCCACAACGGCCGCTCAACCTTCGACGCGGGAACCGCTCTTCATGCCCCTGAGCAGTCACTCGGGCACCTCGGACGCTTGGTCTGTACAGCTGGGTTTTTATTAGGGGGTCCTTATCTCACGCATAAGTTGACGAGCCCGGGCAATTTTTCTCGGCCTTCGGTGAAATTCATCCCAGTAAAAATCGGTAAATTGTGCGTTATTAGATATTTTCATGGGGTCATGCCCTTGTATATCAACTGAAAGCGCTGCCGAAAAGGGTGCGTGACGCCCCAACCGGCGGATCGCGGCAGTCGTGCTACTGTGTCGTGTTAGGCGTGCGATGCGGAAAGGCGGGGCGATTGCAGCGCCGGCCTCCCGGCGCCTCGATCGATGCGCGAGCGATCTGGTCCGGCGTCAGCGGCAGGTGGGGCTCATCAACGGCGTGTGGATCGAGCCGGTGACCGCGCACCCGATGATGAACTTGGACAGGGTGTTTCCGCGGTCCGCTTAAGCGCAGATTTTGTTGCCTCAGAGCCGTATAACGAGCTTGCCCGAATTGGCGCCGCTATAAAGCGTCTTGATGGATCCGGAGGCGGCCTCCATCCCCTTGAGCATGTCTTCGCGGTAGCGCAGGCGACCCTCCCGGATCCCCAGCACCGCAACGGGCGGCTCGACGCCTGGGGGTACAATGCCACCCACCAGGTACCGCAGCTCACCATCGAGGATTACGTCAATTCGCGCTACATCCTGAACCCGCTCCGGCTCTGGGACTGCGTCTGGCCGGTCAATGCATCGGCCAAGCCCGATGGCACATCACGCGGAAGACTTCTTTTTCGCCATCGATTTTTGTGTGACTCGCCCGCTGGAGGGAGAGGGATTCGAACCCTCGGTCCCCCATAGGATGGACACGGTTAATCGTCGTCGCCGGGCGCGCTCGTCGCGCTCCAAGCGATCGATGCGCTCATCGAGGTGGTGTCCGAAGCATTGCAGCTGAGGCTCGCACGCTCGAGCGCCTGGCCTGAGCGACATGGCTTCCCCTCACGCACGAAGTTCGACCGGGGATGGCCGGGGCCCGGCGGGCCGTCACAGCATGCCGAGCTCGAGCCGCGCCTCCTCGCTCATTCGCTCCGGACCCCAAGGTGGCGTCCAGACGAGCTTGACCCGAACATCATTGACGCCGGGAACGGCCCGGATCGCCGCTTCGACCTCGCCCGGCATGCTCGCGGCGACCGGGCAAGCGGGTGTCGTCAATGTCATTTCGACATAAACTGTACCGCCCCGCTTGACGATCAGCTCGTAGATCAGACCGAGCTCGACGAGATCCATCGGGATTTCCGGATCCCGGACGGTCTTCAACGCGGCGAGCACCGGGGCCATCAGCGCCAGGTCGTCCTCGCCTCCTTCCGGTCGCTCGACCTCGTCATCGGCGGCGGCTGCGTTCGGCGCAAAATCGAACGGATCGCGATCCATCTTCCTACTCCGTTTTTACCGTAGGGCCCGCGCCGCCGCCCTTCAGCGCGGCTTCGAGCGCATGCCAGGACAAGGTCGCGCATTTGACCCGGGCCGGAAACGCCTTCACCCCGGTTAGCGGGTCGAGCCGCTCCGCCTCCTCTGCCAGCGCTTCGGGCAATGCCGCGGGCTCGCCGCCGGTGACCCGCGCATGGAATTGGCCGAAGAGCGCCCGGGCTTCGACGACCGTCTTGCCCTTGAGCACCTCGGTCATCAGCGAGGCCGCCGCAGTCGAAATCGCGCAGCCGCGACCCTGGAAGCTGACATCGATGATGCGGTCGCCGTCGAGCGCCAGATAGACCGTCACCCGGTCGCCGCACAGCGGGTTGTGGCCCTGCGCGAAATGCGTCGGCTGCTCGATCGTGCGAAAGTTGCGCGGGTGGCGCCCGTGATCGAGGATGATGTCCTGGTAGAGCTCGCGCAGATCCATCATCGTGCGAACATCTCCCGGCCTGCCTCGAGCGCAGCGGCCAACGCATCGATGTCGGGCTCGTCATTGTAGACGCCGAGCGAGGCGCGGGTCGTTCCCGCGAGACCGAGCCGTTCCATCAGCGGTTGGGCGCAGTGATGTCCCGCTCGCACGGCCACGTGATGCCGATCGAGCACCGTAGCGAGGTCGTGCGGATGCACCCCCTCGAGATCGAAAGAGAGAATGCCAAGCCGCCGCTGGCCGGCGCCGAGCAGTCGCAGACCGGGAATGCGCGACAGGCGGTCGACGCCATACCCGGTCAGAGCCTCCTCGTGCTCGAGGATGTTGTCGCGCCCGAGCTCCTCGATGAAGTCGATCGCCGTGCCGAGCGCGATCGCGCCGGAAATGTCTGGCGTTCCGGCCTCGAACCGGTACGGAGGATCTTGGAACTCGGTCTTTTCGAAGGTGACGCTGAGGATCATCTCGCCGCCGCCTTGCCAGGGCGGCATCGCCGACAGCAGCTCATGGCGACCGTAGAGCACCCCGATCCCAGTCGGCCCGTAGGTCTTATGGCCGGAAAAGGCATAGAAATCGCAGCCGAGCGCCTGCACATCGACGGGCAGCCGGGGCGCTGCCTGGCAGCCATCGATCAGCACCTTGGCCCCCTGCCGATGCGCGAGCCGGATGACGGTCTCGACCGGAACCAGCGCGCCGGTGGCGTTAGCGAGATGGGTGATCGCCACGAGGCGGGTACGCGGCGACAGGCGCGCCTCGAAGCCGGTCAGATCCAGCCCGCCGGTCGCATCGATCGGCGCCACCATCAGCCGGATGCCGAGGCGATCGCGCAGCATCTGCCATGGCACGATGTTGGAATGGTGCTCGAGCTCGCTGATCAATATTTCGTCGCCGGCCTCGAGGAAGGCGGCACCCCAGCTCTGCGCGACGAGGTTGATCGCCTCCGTCGCGCCGCGGACGAACACGATCTCGCGACGATCGGCAGCATTTAGAAAGCACCGCACCTTCTCGCGCGCTTCCTCAAACAGCTCGGTCGAGCGGGCACTCAGCCGGTAAACCCCGCGATGCACGTTGGCATAGTCGGTGCGGTAGTAATCGGCGACGCGGTCGATGACCGAGCGCGGTTTCTGAGCGCTGGCACCGGTATCGAGAAAGACGAGGTCGGGGTTGCTCGCGAAGATCGGAAACTCGCGCTTCAGCCGACGCGGGTCGAACCCGCCCGGTCCGGGATAGACGCTCCGCAACCTAGCTGCCGTCATCCTCATTCCTCCAACATCGCCAACCGCCGGGTAAGCCGCGACAGCAGGTGCTCACGCAGCGGTGGCTGGCCGACGAGCTCGACCGCCTCCCGCACAAAGGCCTCGATTAGCATCCGGCGCGCCTCCTCGCGAGGAATGCCGCGGGTAAGCAAATAGAAGAGCGCCGCCTCGTCGAGATCGCCGACCGCGGCGCCATGGCTGCACTTCACGTCGTCGGCGTAGATCTCGAGTTCGGGCTTGGTATCGATCGCCGCGCGCGGGCCCAGCACCAGATTGCGGCTCAACTGGTGCGCATCGACCTTCTGTGCGCCCGGGCGAACCGTGATGCGGCCCTGAAAGGCGCCGTGCGCCCGCCCGGCGGCGACCCCTTTGAACACTTCGCGGGTCTCCCCGCCCGGGCGCCGCGTGGTCGATCGTTGTGACGACGTTCGCCTGTTGGCGACCGGACAACAGAAAGGCGCCGTTGAGCTCGCAGCGCGTCGCCTCGCCCTCGCACCGCACGCTCGCCTCGCGCCTCACCGTCCGGCCGCCCAACAACAGGACAAAGCTGGCGAGCCGCGCCGCGGGACCGAGCGTTGCGAGCACCTCGCCCAAATGCAGGGCGTCGGGCGATTCCTCGACGAGCCCGACCCATGTGAGCGCGGCCCCGGCAGCGAGCCGCAGCTCGACCAAGTCATTCCGCCAATAGCTGCCGTACCCGGCGAAGGTCTCGATCGCCGAGACGCGGCTTCCGGCCCCGACCGCGACGAGGCTGCGGGTGTGAAGCGAGCCACCGGTCTCGCCTGATGCCAGGTGAACGATCTCGACCGGCCGATCGAGGATGATCCCGGGTCTGATGTCGAGGACGAAGCCGTCGCGGATCGGGAGATCGGCGAGCCGGGGAGAATCACGGTCGGATTGAGGATCTGTGCGAGTTGTGGCGAACTAGCGTGCCTCCGCCTAGACATCGGGATGTTCCGAGCTGACGGGCGTCAGCGCGACTGCCATGCGGCCGCCAAGCGGCGTAGACCTTCTCGCGCCTGGACATTGTTACGATCGAGCTTTAGAACAAGCCCGTATGTGTAGCGCGCCAGGCGATAATCGCCGCGCGCTGTTGAGGAATCGGCCTGGCTCAGCAGATCCGGGATGTCCTGTCGGCTGAAACCGTCTACCGTTAAAGGCGATTCGGGAGCGCGTTTTCGGGCAAGCGGCTTTGGTGTGGCTGGCGGTGCAGTTTGCTTGTCATCGTCGCGGGAGGCAGAAGACGCGGTGGGTGAGTCGTGGACGGTTGCGTTGTCGGCCGCAGGTTGATTGTGGCCGTTCGACTCAACCGCTTGAGGTGAAGCGGTCTGGGCCGGATCGACAGGCTTCTGGGACGTCTCCACCGGTGGAGACGATGCCGGTGCTCCTGAGACGGGTACGCCTTCACTTATCGGATGATCGCTTGACGACTGCGCCGCGACCGGTTGCAAGGTCGGTCCGGCTGCCGGATTTGAAGCTACCGGAGTTGCGGATGTTTGTGACACGGCCGCCGAAGCATCCGGCGTCTCTGGATTCTGAGGACGGGCGGGCGCGACACTGGGTTCATCAGCGGCAGGGCGAGGAACCTGCGTGGAGGACTCATTGAGCGTTCCAGTGCCTGAAGTCAGGGCTCTGATCTTGCTCTCGAGTTTCGCAACGAACGGAGGAAACGCGCCCGTTCGTGAATGAATGTAGAGAGCCCAACTCGCCGCCGCGATGAAAAGCAGGACAGAAGCCAGAATCAAACGCGGCCAGATTCGCGGCGGAGTTGCTTCGATTTGCGCGAAACGGGGAACGGACACACCATTCGGCGGCCGATTGCCGACCACCCGTTCTGCGGGAACGGTCGCGGGCGGATTGAGCGGCATGCGAAAAGATTGCTCCAGAAAGGCCTGGCGCATTTCCTCGCAACTCTGGAATCGATCCTTTGGATCTTTGGCGAGGGCTCTCCGAATGACGGCATCGATCCCGCCGGGAATCGCCGGGTTAATGAGCGCTGGCGCGACGGGATCCTCATTCACGATCTTGTAGAGGACTGTCGCGATATCGCCAGCAAAGGGCTTTTCGCGGGTCATCAATTCATAGAAGACAGCACCCAGGGAGAAGATGTCGGCGCGATGATCCACTTTCTTACCGGTGATCTGCTCGGGAGACATGTAGCCTGGCGTGCCTATGACCAGCCCGGTCATCGTGAGCGACGTGTTCTCGATTTTGGCAATTCCGAAGTCGAGGACTTTGATGGTGCCTTCCTCGGTCACCATGAGGTTGGCCGGTTTCAGGTCGCGGTGAATGACACCGCGGGCGTGTGCAAAACCAACTGCGGCTAAAATCTGGTCAGCCCACGAGAGGAGCGTGGGGAGGGAAGGCACGCCAATATCAGCCAATAGCTCGGCCAGGGTGGTTCCTTTAACGAACTGCATGCTCAAATAAATGGCGCCGTTTTCCTCGCCAACGTCGTAGATGGTGATGATATTCGGATGATCGAGTCCGCCGGCCGCTTTGGCTTCCTGCTTGAGCCTCTCGATCATCTGGGCGCGATCGGGAGCGTTATTGTCGATCAGAATGGTCTTGAGCGCTACGGTACGGGCAATGACGGGATCGAATGCCTTATAGACGGCTCCCATGGCGCCGCGCCCTAGCTCTTCCTGAATCTGGTAACGGCTCAATGCTGTGAGGTCCGCCCGAGTCGCCGGAGGCGGCTGTGCCGAGGTAGGCTCGTCAGCAGATCCCCGCTGCTCAAGCGGGTCATTAGGTGGTTTTGCCAATTCCATGAGAAATCTCTAATGGACTGTCATCGCAAATATGCGCAAACGCACAAGTTATAGAGCCTGTGTGCCGCATCTTCAATCATAGCCCGGCCGCGTTTTGCTTCCCACTTACTTTAGTTTTGATTGGGCGATTGATCTTGTTTCAGCCGTTCCTTCCCGCGAGAAAATGTAGCTTGCGGATCTTTATGAAGTCGTGGAAACCCATTTCCTTTGCTGCCCCTTCGAAGCGGCCGACCGGGATCTCCGGTCTCGAACGCCGCTGTGTCGCGGTTGTTCTCGTCGTTGTTCTTGTGGGTGGAGCATCGATCACGGCTTACGCCAAAGATACCTCCCTGACCGCCGTGGTTTTGTTCGACAGCCCCCAGGGCGTGGCCTATGTGCAGATCACGGAAGCCGAACTGAATGGAAAGGTCGAAGTTCGGAGCTGTGGCGGGGTTTCGCTGATCGACAAAAATATTTATAACGGGCTTCCGCGCGCGTCCCTGGTGGGCGCCAGCTCGCTTCAGCGCGGCGCGAACGGCGTACTCACGCTAACGGCAAACGGCAAGTCCGTCTGTGTTGTCCCCAGCAATCTGAAATTCGAACGGAGCGCTGAACTCACGCCTGCGGCGGCAGCTGAACAAGCCCTGATTCGCGGCACGCCTGTCTCTTCATCGCCTCGTGATGCAGTGATCCCGGAATTCAAGCCCGGGGTGAAGCTGGTGTTTATCGCTGCTCCGAACGCCGAACTTGCTGACTTCCTGCGGGCGCAACGAGCGAACACGGTAAGAGACTGGGAGGATTTCTTAACCCATTATCCGTCTTCCGAACGCCGGGGTTCCGCTCAAGATGCCATCGCGGGATTTCATCAGATGGCAGCCGAAATTGCGTTTGCGCAGTATCAAAGTTCGAGCGGCAAAACACAAGACATCGCCCTGCTGCGGCAGGCATACTCGGAGGCACAAAGCGCCAACCAGTCGTCTCCCGGCTACAAACCCGCCGCGCGGCTGATGGACGGGATCGGGCGAGAATTGGACAACCTGGCGCGACCTGACCAGACCCGTCTGCAAGCGTACCGAAAAGCCCTGCAAGACCATACGCCCGGGTATTCGCAACTGTCTGCTGCCAAGCTGCATGTAGAACGCCTGTTGGAAGTCCGGCTAGACTATGCTCCTCTGCTTGGCCTCCAGAGCGAGATTGCCGCCGAGCAGCGGAAACTGGACACGACCATCGTAAACGCGCAGATGTTGGTGGCAGAGTCGCGTTACGACCAGGCGGTCAACTCGCTGGGTCCCTATGTCGCATTCGCTTCCGAGATACCCCGTTTGGATGCCGTGCTCAGTGCAGCGTTCAAATACCACTACGATAACGGACAAAGACTGGCGGCTCATCAGGACTGGGAAAAAGCGATCGCGGAGTTTGGCAAAGCGGTGGCCATCCGGCCCGACCGCAAGGATGTCCAGGCAGCCGCCGACAACGCTGCCGCTCAAATCGAGGCCCAAAGCAATCAGCAGGCGGCAAACGCCGCTGTTCTCGAGAGCGACGAGTACGCGCGGAAGAGCCAAATTGTCGAGGCTTATAACGTGCTCGCCGACTTACCTGAGAAACAGCGCGCCCTGGTAACGTCGCAGCTCGCGGCGTTGTCGCACGACTATATCGGCGCCGCCGTGCGGCGCGCACAGAAAATCCAGGAGTCGCACGTTCCGATCAAGAACCCGACCGACCAGAGTGCAGCGGTGGAGGCCTATGTTCTGTGGGATCGCGCCAGCTCCCTAGGGGATGACCCGGCGATCACCGTCAAACGCGATTTCCTTTCCGCCAAGATCAGTGCGTACTACCTCGACCAAGCCAATCGATATCTGCAAAAGCCGGCGGGATCCGGAGCCGGTGTTGGATGGCTTTACCTGAAACAAGCAGTGCGTTACGGGATTACCAATCTCGACAGTCTGAAAGATGAGATGTCCCGTTACGAACCACTTTATCAACGGCAATCCCAACTCTCGGTCGGCATCGTGTTTCGCGACCAAACTTCACGTCGCGACAGCCATGGTTTCGCCGACCAGCTTGCAGACGCGATAACCAGCGGACTCGATTCCTCCGGGATACCGATTGCGGTCATGCGTAATTCCTCTGAGGGTGAGCAGGCTCAACCGCCCAATTTCACGCTCGTCGGACAGGTTCTGGAACATCGCATGGTCAAGAACGCACACCTGGAGGCTCCGGAATCGAAATACCGGTCGGGCGCGCACGAGACGAAAAACCAGACTTGGCTGCAAATCGAAAGTAACTATGAAACCGCTCAACAGCAGCTCAGCTCGGCGCAACAGGCGCTCGCTGACGCCCAAGCGCAACGCAAGAAGAAGCAAGCGATCGCAGATGCCACTGACTCGGTGCAGCAGGCACAGAAGAGCGTCGACGAGTTGCGACATAAGTTGGACACGACGGAGCAGAGCCACGTGGAGACCGTGGTTGAGTCTTATCACTACACGAAGAAGACCATTGATCTGACGGCATCGGCGGAGATCGAATTCCAGTTCCGCGACCGGGCGGGTAATCTTGTCGGGCAGCCTGCCGATGTGCGTAAGGACAAACACGCCACGACAGTCGTCTTGCAAGACGTCAAAGCCGAAGACACCGAAGGAATCACCAACCAGGGCGTGGAACCGGACGGGGCGCAGTTTCTGACCGATCTGGAGATTGATTCCCGGAATGCCTTGGTCAAAGCAGTGCGAGAAAAAGCGATCGAGCTGCCAGCGGCAGTCCTGCAGGCAGCGAAAACACTGGCGCAGCAGGGCGACACGGACGGAGCGGGGGAATTGTATGTGCTGTACTTGAACGCAACTCCTCAAGGCGCATCTCCCGGGCGAGACGAGGCAGTCAAGTTTCTGCGCGATCAGTTCAATTTAGCGGTGTCGGCGGATACTAAGCTGTGACCAGTGAATCGATGGCATTTTGTCAATAAAGGGGCTGCTCGATATATTCGGCGCCCTGTCGGAATTTTCCAGCGAAAAGGCCACGTGAATCGCCGGTTGTGCTGGTGGAAACGAGTATAGAACCATGGTGGACAGTCCCAAGAAGGATCCGGAGCTTTCGTCTCGACTGAAGAAGACCAACGAAGAGCTTAAGAACCTGCAAAACTCGGTAAAGACCGGAATGATCAATGTGAAGGTTCTGATGGACTTCCGGACCGCTACCGAACGAGCTCGCCAGGCCAGCGCAGCCGTACAGCAATGGCTCGATGCGCAAGGAAAAGGAGGCGATCCTTACAAACTGATGGAGCAGGTAGTGAGGCAGCGCGTTGAAATGGCCACTCAGCTGATCAAGGACGTCACAGTTGACCTCGAAAGCCTCGACGTAGACTTCGACACCCCCGGCCTTCCTGCATTCAACGAGGCCGTGCGCTCGGTTTCCGAGCGTTTAGAAAAACTGTTCCCCAGGTGATCTCTGCACGTTACACGGTCGCTGCCGGGAATCCGTCAGCCTCGCCCGTTGCCCGATGTTGTCTCCACAGGGGGCAAAAGGGGAAGCGGGTACCTTGGTACTCTTCCCTTCCGTGTTTTTGGGCGCACAATAGGAGGCGATCGTCGAGTGGTAGCGCCAAGGAAAGCTCGTTCTCCCCTACCACAATTTCTTTCGCAGATCACGCATTCTGGAGCCGCGCCATGGCCGAGCTGTTTCTCAAATTTGAAGACCGGGTCTTACAAGAGCTCTTGCTTTCCGGCGGCACAGTCACCATTGGCCGTCAGCCGGACAACGTCTTTCGCATCGACAATCCTGCCGTCTCCGGACATCACGCCAGGGTCTACGCGGAAGGCGATCACTATGTGATCGAAGACGTCGAGAGCTTTAATGGCACCTACGTCAATGGTCAACGCATCAGCCAGGCGGTGCTGAAGCACGGAGACAACGTTACCATCGGCAAACACACGATCGAATTTCGTGACGAGGTCCGTCCGGTCGCCGCGCCGCATGGAACTCTCGACATCTCCGGGCAAATCCTGAAGGCCCCGCCACAGCTCGATCGCACCATGGTCTTGGACACGGCAAAAGCGAAAGAAATGCTCGCTAACGCAGCCGCAGCCGCTTCTTTTGCCGGCCCGGTTGTGGTCCGGAGACCCGGCATCGCTCAAAGCCAGTCGCCAGTCAATACCACGCCCGCGGTACATCAAACCATTGGCACGCTGACAATTGTCAAAGGCCGAACTGACCAGCAGCGGTACGTTCTGACCGGTAAACTGACCCTGATCGGAAGATCGAGGATGGCCGGCATTCGGCTGACGCGGTGGTTCGCTCCCCGCGTCGCAGCCTTGATTTACCGAGGTGAGGATGGCTACTTCATCGCGGCTTCCGAAAACAAGGTAACGATCAAAGTGAATGATATCGTGGTAGATGGCGGCCAAAGACAACTCGAACCGGGTGACGTAATCGAAGTCGCAGGCATCGAGGCTGTTTTTGCTACATAGCTGGGACGCCCGGAGGCAACCCTCACGGGTTCGGAATCACCGCCGTGGTTTGATTCGAGTATCCGCTCTCCTCGGACTCGCTATTTACGGTAGTGGCAACGTAGTAGTAAGTCTGGCCGGAGACGACGGTGCTGTCGACGTACGAGGTCGTTCCGTCAAGCGAACTGTTGATCATCGCGTAAGATCCGCCAGGCACCGTTCCGCGATAAATGTTGTACCCGACCGCGCCACTGGACGCGGTCCATGTCAGATCCACGGTGTGCTGGGTGGGCGCTGTTCCCGTGCCGGTCATTGTTTGCGTAGCGGGAGAGTTTGAAGCGCTGCTTGAGAATGACAGCGAAGCCGAAGTGGCTCCGCTCGCCTGCGGTGTGAAGGTAACTGCGAAGGTAGCCGACTGACTCGCCGTAAGAGTTGCGGGCAGTGAGATTCCTGAAAGAACAAACTCACCGTTGTTGAGGCTTGCCGAATTGATCGTGACCGACGCTCCACTGGCGGTCAGGCTGCCGTTCAGCGATGAATTCGACCCCACCACCACATTGCCGAAACTCAGACTGGTCGGTGCCACCGCTAATTGGCCCGCGGCCGTACCCGTCCCGGAAAGCACGACGTTGAGTGGCGAGTTCGTTGCGTTCGACACGATCGAGAGACTTCCGCTCGCCGTGCCAGCAGCGGTCGGACTGAAGGTTGCCGTAAGAGTTACGCTTTGGTTCGCGGTAAGACTAATGGGCAGACTCAATCCGCTGATGGAGAAGACCGCTCCCGTCAGACTCGCTTGCGAGATCGTGATTGTGGAACCTCCGGTGTTAGTCAGGGTCTCCGGCAAACTCGTGCTGTTGCCTACCTGAACGCTACCGAACGCAAGCGTGGTTGGATTGGCGGACAGCGTTCCCGCTGTGACGCCCGTGCCTGACAGAGGGATGCTCAGGCTGGGATTGGAGCCATTCGAGGTGACCGTCACGCTACCGCTGGCCGCGCCGCTCGCACTCGGAGAGAACACAACAGCAAACGAGGTGCTTTGTCCGGGGTTCAGTGTCACCGGCGGTGTGAGCCCGCTTAAACTAAATCCGGTGCCACTCGCGGTGACGGCAGAGATCGTAAGACTCGATCCACCGCTATTGGTCAAGGTCTCCGACAAGCTTGAATTGCTGCCGTCCTGCACGTTGCCAAAGCCAACACTGGTTGGATTTGCCGTCAGCGCCCCCTGCGTCACGCCCGTCCCTGAGAGTGGAATGCTCATGTTGGGATTCGAGCCATTGGAAGTAATGGTGATGCTGCCACTGACAGCGCCACTCCCGATCGGCGTGAACACTACTGTGAATGATGCGCTTTCGCCTGCGCTCAATGTCAGGGGCAAGCCTAAACTACTCATCGTGAAGCCGGCACCGGTGAGAGTGGCTTGAGAGACCGTCAGACTGGCTGCCCCCGAGTTAGTCAGAGTTGCAGATTGCGTCTGGCTAGTTCCCACTTGGACGTTTGTGAAATTCATGCTGCTGGGACTGGCGGCGAGTTGGCCGGAAGTCGTGCCCGTACCGGTGAGGGAAACTGCGACTGTGTTCGAATGGTGCCTTCCCCCAGTCCTGGAATACTCCAAAGAGACGCTCCCGCTGATGCTGCCGCTGGACTGCGGTGCAAAAGTCGAGGTGAAGCTCACGCTCTGGCCCGAGGACAGCGTCAACGGTAAGGTGAGCCCTGCGACGCTGAATCCGGTCCCGGATACTGCCGCTTGGGAAATCGTCAGATTCCGGCTTCCAGTATTGCTCAGAACCACCAATTGCGAAGCGCTATTACCGATCTGAACGCTACCGAAGCTCACGGTGGAAGGACTGACAGCCATCTGCCCGTTGGCCGTGGCTGCGAATAGAAAAACACTCAACAGAATTAATCCGCAACCCACGGAGGTCCACGGGGAATTACGATTTTTCATTTCGCTTCTCCTGTTCCGCGCTTCAGACCGCACGGGGGGATAGGGGGCAGTTGCGTCGCGTCCTGCGAGAATGAAGATCCAGCGCAGGCGGGGTGCATCTAGCTACTTTTCTGGCGACAAGCGGTTTGTTGGGGCGGATGACGAACGGTCAGGACGAAGCGGCGCGGGTGCGGACGAAATGATGTCCATTAGGACAGATAATCGAGAGGTTACTGTCTGAAGACTGTTTCCTGATAGCCCCGGTCGGGGACAGTTTGCGCAACGTCAGCAACACTCGAAGGGACTCCTGCCAGCAGACCAGCAGAGACGGAAGGAACTGAGTCCATGAGCGACGGATGTACGTTGTTTGAGATGAGTGTTCAGCCGGGTCGTGGGCGCTTCTCACTTTATCGATTAGTACTAGGGGAAGGCATCGCATGTATTGATCATCGGCTGACGATCAGTATCGCGGCAAAATTGGAGGTTCATTCGTCACAATATTTAGTGCAGCCGGACGGGCAGGTGCTTTAACGCGGGGCTGTCTGCGTGTTCTTTCGTGGGGGCAGGCCACAGTTCAGGCAGTAACCACGGGAGCATTAACCGGTTCGGTTGCAGTTCTCAGTGACGCCAACGCGCAGTGAACGATGAGTTCTCCACCAGGGCGTCAGAATCGATACTGATTCTGGCGCCCTCTTGTTTGCCTACTGATTAGTCACTGCGGCGTGCAGCGGGCATCACTTGGCCAACGCTCGGCTATTGGGGAGCTATGCGGTTGTTGGCGAAAATCGCCGGTCTGCTGACTCCCTTCCGCAGAGGCAATTACTTGGAAAAAGGTAGGCTGGCATCGCCCAGGCGCATAACCTCATGTTGCAATGTACTCAATCTTCCCTCCGCGGCCTCGACTGCTGACGCTCCTTCTTCCGTTACTCTTCTTGCATTGCCAAGCGCCTGCTCTGCCACGCGGCTGATTTCGTGTAGAAGTTTTCGGATTTCAGCTTCCAGATACCCACGACTCTCTTGAACCCGATTCAGGATGTCACTCTGCACTCGCGTGCTGTTGAATTCCAGTAGCTTGTCGAGGAAGGCCCGGGCGTCATCGGCGATCACTTTCCGCGCACCAACCAAAGGCAAAAAGACGTCGGCCATCCATCGCAACGGTGACGCAGGCTGGGCGACCTCGATGAATTCCAGGAAAGTGAACTCCGAACCAACGCGAAATCCGGTTTCAGGATCGAGTGCATGCGCCATGCGCGCCAGCTCGGGAATCCCTGCATCCGCCAGCCTCTTCAGGAAATTGTTGCCCATCTCGACGAATCGACGCGACACTCGCAGATATTGCCGTTCTGCCTCTTCCTGCTCGGGCTTCAACCACGGGAGCACATAGCGTCGTGCGATTTCCTGCGCCTCTTTCATCATTCGGCGACGATATCGAGGCCCTGGCCCATGACGGAGAGACAAAATAGCCTTTTCAAATTCCTCCTGGGCCGGGGCCAATACGCTGGTGAGAAATGCTTTATGTCGGTCCACAAACAGATCGGAAATGTGATGCTGCTCGGCCATGAATAAAT
Source organism: uncultured Acidobacteriaceae bacterium (assembly GCA_963773955.1). Lineage (GTDB taxonomy): Bacteria > Acidobacteriota > Terriglobia > Terriglobales > Acidobacteriaceae > Acidiflorens. The sequence continues at coordinate 15,413 of CAVZDM010000013.1, forward strand.
ACCCAAGCTCCCGCATCGAGCGTTCGGCTTCGGCAATCGTGCTCTTCATGGTAGTGATTCGCCGCTCGGACTCTTTGATAGGCCGCTGCAGCGCGTCCCTTTCTTCGCTGATCACCAACAGCAGTTGCTCACTGAGTCGGTCGAACCCCCGTTCAGAAGCCGAATCGATCAACTGCCGTCCAGATTCTTCAATCAGTTTCTGAAGAGCTGCAACGAGCCTTTGCCAGTCACGTCCCGGGCCTCGCTTTTCAAGTTGCTCCGCGGCGCTGATTTCCAGGATCGGCCCGACGCCCCGTCGCAACCGTTTCTGCAACTGCCGCTCCGCAAAACTTACCGCCGCAACCTTCTCTTCTGGAGTCGTCCGATCCGCCTTGTTAAGCACCAGGACGAGGTCTTGTACGTGCTCTGCCACGGCCTCCACCAGCGCGAGCTCTTCTCCCGCCAGCGGCGGATCAGCCCCGATCACCACCAACGCTGCATCGATGTGGGGTATGAATGCCTGAGTGGCGGCCGTATTCCCGGTGAACACTGAGCCGAGGCCGGGTGTGTCCACGAAGCACATGCCGCCGGCCAATAGCGAGCTGGGTACAAAAACCTCCACGCCCCGAACTCCCCTTGTGTTCTCCGGGTTGTATTCTTCCGATACGTACTGGTTCAGATCAGATACGCTCACTTCCTGCCAGGAACCATCTCGCACCTGAACTCGCGCTCTTCGCCGCTCTCCGAACCTGATTACGGTGGGAACCGCGGTCACCGGCGTGAAGCCGACCGGAAGAACAGAATCGCCAATCAGAGCATTGATCAACGTGGATTTGCCGCGCTTGAACTGGCCAATGCACGCAACGTAGAACCGGCCCTCGGAGATCCGGCCGGCAAGATTCCGTGCCTCGTCCGCGATTCGACTCGAACCCAACTCGTCCGCCAGTTGGGCCAGACGAAGAAGTCTGACGGCGCCGTCAACTTCGCTCGTCATTGTAGGTACTGCCGCAGGCGCTGCCAAAGCAGAATGTTCCGGTTGTAAGCTAACCGTGATCGGCGAATTGTCTTCGCTGTTCGTCATGCCCTCATGATGCCGGAGAACGAACGCCCTCCTGATGCACGTACTTGATCACTTCCACATCGGACACAGCTATCAGGCCCTCGTCCACCATTTGATCCAGCGCAGGCAGAAGCTTGCTGATGTTCTCGTGCGTATCCACCACCGACACCATGATGGGGCGATCGGAAGACCAAAGGAGATGAGCGCGGTGAATCAGCGTGCTCGCGCCATAACCTTCAATACCGCGATAGACCGTCGCTCCGGCAATGTCGAGCTCTCTGCATTTCTCGACGATCGCCTGGTAGAGAGGCTTGCCATGCCACTTGTCGTCTTCGCCAAAGTGAATCCGCAGCATCTTGGCCTTGCCCTCGAGCTTCATGCGCGTGTCTCCTGCCGCCGTTCGGTCTTTTCGTAGTTGTGGGTGTACTTGATGACATCGACGTCAGAAAGTACGACTAAACCTTGTTGCACCATTTCGTCGAGGATTGGCATGAATGCCTTGAGCTTTTCCTCCGCGTCGACGATGGAGAGCAGGATCGGCCGGTCATGTGAGAGGCTGAGCGCGGCATCCTTGTGGATTCTCCGATTTGCGCCGTAGCCCAAAATGCCGCGGTAGACGGTGACGCCGGCGATATCGTGAGCTCGCAAGCCACCGACAATCGCTTCATACAGAGGCTTGCCATTCCACTTGTCGCTCTCGCCGACGTAAATCCGCATCAACTTGGCCTTGCTCTCGCTCCTGAGCGCAGGTTTCTCAGGCACAGCCGCTTGCTCTTTCTTTGTCTCCGCTGGCTTCACGATCGTCGTATCGTGCATTTCAATCAAACCAGTACCAACCATCGCTTGCAGCTTGGGCAGCAGCTCCTCCACTTTCTGCGCAGTCTCGATGAACTCAACCTTGATCGGCAAATGGGTTGCCAGGTCCACGAGTCGGGTCGTGTGCAGTTGGTGGTCGGAGCCAAATCCGGCAATACCGCGCGTCACGGTTGCGCCCGCTACGCCGCGGAAGAATAGAAAATCCAAAATCGCCGCATAGGCCGCACTCCCGTGATACTGCTGGTCTTCTGCCACATAGATCGCGACCTTCTTAGCAGGTCCAGATATGAGCACACTTCCTCCTCGGGTCTACAGTCTTCGCTGGCGTGACAAAGGATTCAGCCGCAAGCCCTAGTATCCCACCTCCAGCGTGATCTCCCTGATCCACACTGATCTCGCGCATGAATTCATCTGCCCTCATGGAATTGCCCTCCCGGCCACGACACCCGCCCAAACCGCCACGAATCCAACCACTACGCTCAACGTGATATTGAGGAACGAGATCAACAATTGGCCCTCCTGCACACTGCGCAGCGTCTCAAACTCAAATGTCGAAAACGTTGTATACGCGCCGATAAATCCAATCGGAATCAGATATCTCCAATTTGGACTCCAATGCGTTTTTTCGTCCAACAGCGTGAGGATCAGACCGATGAGGAACGATCCGGAAATGTTGATCACAAACGTTCCGTAGGGGAAGCGTGTTCCCATCCTCCCGCCGATGTAGCTCCCCAACCAGAAGCGTGCGATCGCGCCCACGAATCCCCCGATTCCGACCATCAGGTACTTGAGCAATTTGTATCGTCCCTTTCTGTTTTGCTGAGTTCGTCTTCCGCAGCCTGCGCGCGCGCGCGAGTTTCACTAGTCACGTAGTCATCAAACTGCGTGGCCAGGCTCATCAGTTCCGAGGCAATTCGATTGAGCTCCGTCCCTGCACCGAGGGAAACCTCGCCATAACCGCGCATGTATCTTGGCTGTAACTCCTCAGCGGCAATCCTGATAAATGTCAGCGCCGTGTGCAAGCATCGGCTAACCGGAATGAAAGGTTCAGGTCGCTCGATACCCTGACCATCCAATACGAGTCCCAACTGAACTCGCATGCGCGCGATGTAGTCTTCGATGGCCCGCCGTTGCGCCGGCGTCACGTCAGACAGATACTCAGGAAAAGCCCGCTTGGAGTCAGAGACAGAGAGCGCATTTTCCATATCAGCCAGCAGCTTGTCGATGTGGCGGCACATGACCGATAAGCGGCGAGCGTGGTTCGAGCTAAGAGACTCCTCTGGCATTAAAGCTCCACGGACGCAGAAAACCACACGTCCTGCTTAACTTGTGCGCGGCTACTCAAGAATCTCTTGGAATCAGAAGCAGGAAGGGAAACGGCAAACCGAGCCCCTACCAAGAGAATTCCTTCTTCTTCGTAGGAGTCAGCTGCCCGATTCGGGCGGTCAATGGTGAACTCCAACACCCAGGCAGATTATGGCAAGCAGCGGCGGCGAAGTCAATTGGGTGGCGCCGCGAGAGTTCACCGGCTTCGAACCGCAGGCGACCAATTCATGCGGAAGTCGATGTAGAGCGGCGTAATCTTTATGTGCTCGTCGGTGCGATACTTCGGATACTTCGCCATCTGAATCATGGAAAGAATCGCTCCCGGATTCCCTTCGCTCAATTCCAGTACTTTGGCGAGGAATTCACCAATGTTCGCTGCCGACAGCCCCGCCTGCCGGACGATCTCATGAGCGAACCGCTCGGCGCCGCCCGAATCTAAATTCTTCAGCTCGTATTTCTCAGATCGATCCGAGTACAAGGACTGCAGGAACCCAGTGTCTTCCATGTGACTCGACCGTGCCACTGCGATTACGGGTGTGGAACACCACCCGATGATTTCGCGGACCGCCGCGGCAAAGGACTGCGATGGCCGATTTACATGATCCATGACAATGGAGTAGTGCCCATCGCGCAGCGCATCGGTCACGATGCCTTTTAGCGAAACTGCGGATTTAGCCTGGATATCATCCCGATTGCGGCAGGACGTCTGTACCCGCGCATCACGCCGCTCCAGCAAACCCTGCGCCACGCTGCGAAACACAACTTGTGCAGTTGCCGAGTTCTCGCAATAGAGAACCGCCGGCGCTTGTGGCAGCAGACTGCGGATCAGCAATGTCTTTCCAACTCCAGTTGGTCCGTGAAGAAGAAACGGCTTCCGATTCAGCAGACGCTCTTTCACGGTCTGAAGTTCTGCCTCACGATCGAAAATGAACTCAGGCTTCTGCATGGTGCGTGCGTCAGTGCACGACCATCACCGGGCAATGGGCATACCTTAGAACACGCTCTGAGACGGAACCCAACATCATCCGGGAGATCATCGATCGCCCCCGCCGGCCCACGATAATCAGGTCGATGCCGTCCGCTTCTGCGCGATGGATGATCTGCTCTCCGGGATGCCCCACCGCCATATCCGTCTTTACATCCAAGTCATGGGATCGTGCCTTTTCGAGAATTTTCTTGAATCCCTCCTGGTAGTGCTCCTTCGCGTCGTCCAGCACAGCCTCCAGTTCAACCGATGTTGCCGGCTCCGGGGGCCGGGCAACTGCGAAGATCAGCACGGTCGAATCGATGCAGTCAGCCAGCGAAAGCGCAACCTCCACTGCCTTTTCTGACTGCGGAGATCCGTCATATCCCACCAACATGTGTCGAAAATGTGCGTTATGCCTTTTTCCGCTCATGAATGCTCTCCCTCACCACTTAGAATGACTGCATTGGAAACCGCCGGGCCATTCTCTTTGGACTTCGACAGCAGATGCCGCGGCATGAACCACGCATTGGCGATCATGGTGGGAATCACTGCGCTGCCGATCACCGTGGCCACCAGATGCGAATACTGGACCTGATCAATAATGCCGTGGTTCAAGCCAAAAAGGGCGGAAATAGTTCCAAAGGTGAGGCCGGTGGACATCATCAACGTGAAGTACAAGCCTTCCTCGCGCTGATACTGGAATGCTTTTACGGTCGGAAACAGTCCCACCACCTTGGAGATCATCTTCGCAAAGAACAACACCACGAACACCAGCGGAGCCGCTCGCAGTGCTGGTACCGAAACAAATGACCCGGCGCGGAGGAAATAGAAGGGTGTCAGAAGTCCGAACGTGAGCGTACGGAGCCGCCGGATCAAAACATGGTCCTTGCCAACCGTTCCCGCCAACACCATTCCGATGATGTAGGCCGGCAGAACCGCTTCGCTCCCGGACCACACCGCCAATCCGCCCATTCCAAACAGCACGAACAGCAGGTATTTCGCTTCGAGTTCCGAGACTCTCCCTCCGTAGATCTTGAAAAACCACGGGGTGATGAAAGGCAACACCGCGAATATCACCACGCTCGCACCCACGAAGATCAAGGTCTTGATGGTGAACGGCGAGAAGATGAGGCCGAGCGCGATCACGGTTCCCAGATCGTTCACAAAACAGGCTGCCAGAATGGCTTTTCCGAAATCTGTAACGTTAAAGCCAAGCTCCAGCATCACAGCGTAAACAACCGCCACCGAAGTCGTAGACAAAGCAACTCCCGCTAGCCAACTCGATCGAGTCGTCCAATGCAACACGTAATGAGCGACCGCCGTGCAGCCCAGGAACGGGCAGACGAACCCAACCAGGCCGACCACTGTTGACTCTTTCCACTTGGTTCGAAAGATCGTGGGATCAAGTTCGGCCCCAGCCAGAAAGGTCAGGACGATGGCCCCGGTACCCGCCATGAACCCGATCCATTCACTCTTGGCGCCGAGACCGCCCTGCACAATAAACGCGCCAAAGATGAGCTGGGCAACCGTGCCCACAACAATCTCGGTGAGGGCCGTGGAAATCTTGAACCAGATGGCAAGCAGCGTGGCGATTAGCGCCAGTCCCACCCATAGCGAAGCAAGAACCCAAACGTTCTGCATTGGAAACACCTCGACTTCTGATTTTCTGCGGATTCTTGCCGGTACTATGACTCTGCGACAAGTGCCGCTTGTCAGGAGTCATCAGCTGTTCCCGGCTCAAAGATGGGACAGCGGTTGGCGGTGAACTCCTTCACCGTTTGCTGCACAACATCATAATGCTTTTCGAGGTACGGCGGAGTCAAGATCCTTACGGGCATTGACCCGCTGACCGCTATCCCATTACCTTTCTGGGACGCGTTCGTAGGGCACGTACACCGGTTCCCAGACATTTGCCTGAATTTCGCGATCCAGGCTATCTTCGCCGTCCACCTGCGCCTGGCCATCTAGAATCGCTCGTCTGCCGACGGCCCGCGCGATCGAGCGGCTGAGCCGACGCGAATCCGAAAGGGACGGTAGAAGGCTGGCCTTCTTATCCTCTTGCGTAGGGACCAGACGCGCCAATTCCTTAGCCGCCGCCATGACCATCGTATCGGTGACACGCTTGGCCTTGGAGGCAATAATCCCGAGAGCCAGCCCAGGAAATATATACGAGTTATTGGTCTGGTCGATGCGAACCTTCTTTCCACCAAGATTCACGGGTTCGAACGGACTCCCGGTGCCGATCAACGCGCGCCCTTCCGTCCAATCCAACAAGTCCTGAGGCGTTGCTTCGCTGCGTGAGGTGGGGTTCGACAGCGGGAAAATGATAGGGCGACTCGTATTCCTAGCCATTTCGCGCACGGCATCTTCGGTGAAAGCGCCCGCTTGACCAGACACTCCAATCAGGACCGTAGGCTTGGCATGGCGGACTACATCCAGCAACGTGATCTCTCGATTCGGTTGTGTCCAACCCTGCGCTTCCTTTTCTTTGCGCGCGTAGGGTAGCTGCTCTGGCCGCACATCTTTACCGTTTTCCGTAACCAGACCGTGGAGATCGAGAGCGTAGAAGCGATCACGAGCTTCTCGTTCCGGGACGCCCCTTTCCTGCATGAGCTGCGCTAACAGGTTGGTGATGCCTATGCCCGCGGTTCCGAAGCCAAGTACAACGATCTTCTGCTGCTCCAGTGGCACGCCCGTAACGTTGATCGCCGAGAGTAGTGTAGCGGTCGCTACCGCCGCCGTGCCTTGAATATCGTCGTTAAAAGTACATAGCTGATTTTTGTAGCGAGCCAGAAGCCGAGCGGCATTCGAACCGGCAAAGTCCTCCCATTGCAGAAGAACATGCGGCCAGCGTTTCTTCACGCTGTTCACAAAAACATCCACGAAAGCGTCGTATTCATCGCCCCGAACCCGATGATGCCTCCATCCGATGTAAAGCGGATTCGCTAACCTCTCCTCGTTGTCCGTTCCCACATCGAGTTGCACCGGAAGACAATGCTCCGGATGAATGCCGCCGAGCGCGGTGTAAAGGGCCATCTTCCCGATGGGGATGCCCATGCCGCCCGCGCCTTGATCGCCCAGCCCTAGGATTCGTTCACCATCGCTGACCACGATGCATTTCACGTCGTCGTAATGGGAATGATTCAGTATCTGATCGATGCGATCTTCATTCGGATAGCTGAGGAACAAACCTCGTGGCTTTCTCCATATCTCACTGAAGCGCTGGCAACCCTCGCCCACAGTTGGCGTGTACACCAGCGGGAGCATCTCCTCGATATTGCGCAGCAAGAGCGCGTAGAACAGCGTTTCGTTCGTATCCTGCAGGTCGCGGAGAAGGCTGTATTTATTGAAAGAGTTTGGCTGATCTCGCAGAGCCTGCATCCGGCGTTCAATCTGTTCATCAAGACTTCCCACATGCGGTGGCAATAGACCGTGCAGGTCAAACACATCGCGCTCGTGATCCGAGAAGGCAGTTCCCTTATTAAGACGCGGAGAATTAATCAGGTCGCGTCCCGAAAGAGAAATCTGGCATGTCTGGTTGCTTGCGGTCTGTAATCGCTCGTTCATTTCCATCCCGCTCATAGTAACCCGAGAGAACGAGCGATCGCATGTTGGCTTTGGTCCAGGCAGATGTGAGGACTCTAGGTTGTTATTTTGGTCTGGGTATGTGGTCTGTGGGACAGTTCTGCAACTGCAGCATCTGCAAGTGCAGGCAGGACAGCCGCAACCGCAGGCGACAACTCCGTGCCCCATTCGGTACTGGCTGGTTGCACGCCCAGCAGCACTACCTCGGGAGGTCGCTTGGCCAGAACCCGGAGCGCCACCAGCAGATCTGCGACGCCCAGTTGGTGCGCGCTTCCTTTGCCGGGTAAGGTTTGCAGTTCCTGGCTTGACATCCGAACCAGCGTTCCAGGCGGCTGCCCCACATCCACCGCATCCAATACCAGCAGGTAGGAACAGTCCCAGATGTAGGTGAGCAATTCCAGTCCCAGCGTACCGCCCTCAATCAGCGAGACATCCCCGGGCATTCGCGGATCGCTTCTCAGTTTCTCGATGGCCTGGGGGCCGACTCCGTCGTCAGAGTGCAGGGTATTGCCCAGCCCGAGCACAATGTAGGTTGCTGATACCGGCATTCAGTCCGCCTTACTCAGAACCGCATCTTCTTCTTCTTCCAGTTCCGCCTTCGGTACAAACTTGTAGCCGGTGAAGATGCTCTCGATCAGTCCATTCCGTTCTTCCCAGGACACGAGCACGGCGCTGTACACGTGGTGAATCACAAAGGCGAAGAAGGTGAACATGATGCAGAAGTGAAGCAGCCGGATATGCTGGATGTCGATCACGCCCGGGATCCAGCCGAATAGCCAGCCCAGTGCCCACCTCCCGCGCACCTGCGTGTACAAGGTGAGGCCGGTAATGATCTCGATGAGCATGAAGGTGAACATCAACAGATAGGTCACGGCGGCGAGCGCATTGTGTCCAACGTGATGCGCAAGGTCTTTGCGCAAGAAACTGTAATAAGCTACCATTCCGCCCATGCCTCGCCACTGCCGCCGGTGAATCGGAACGAACGCCCGCCAGTTCGACCAGTTGTTCCCCTTGAAAAACCAGTACAGCCGCAGCAGAAACGCACTGATGAACACAAAGCCTGCGACCACGTGAATGAAGCGCATCGTCGCCATCAGGAAGATTGTGGTGCTCTTGGCAACAATAAATGGATTGTGGATGTAGTATCCGGTGAAGGAGAGCACAACGATCGGCAGGAATATGAACCAGTGCGAGATGCGAACTGGCAATTCCCACACATAGACCCGCATCGTAGGAAACGCCGGTTCCGGCCGGTGGGCCTCGCCCCATCCGTAGTGCCTTAACTCAGCCATTACGGTCTCCTTTCAGCGCACTTTGGGCATGGTATAGCGCCGTCCCTGGCCATCGACCACGTGCACGGCGCACGCCAGGCAGGGATCGAAGGAGTGAATGGTGCGCAGAATCTCCACAGGCCGCTCCGGGTCGGCGATCGGAGTCTTGAGCAGAGATGCCTCATACGCGCCACGCTGTCCTTTGGCGTCCCGCGGTCCCGCGTTCCAGGTCGTGGGCACCACACACTGGTAGTTCTTGATCTTCTTGTCTTCAATTTCGACCCAGTGCGCCAGCGCGCCGCGCGGCGCCTCATGGAACCCCCAGCCCTGCGCCTCTCTCGGCCAGGTGTCGGGGTCCCATTTCTCACCGTTGTGCACTTGCAGGTTGCCGTGCCCGAGCTTGTCGCCGAGTTCCGCTACCCACTTGCTGACTTGTCCAGCCATCACGTGGGCTTCGATCGCCCGGGCCGCAATGCGTCCCAGCGTCGAAAAAAGTGCCGTTGCTGGAGCGTTGAGCTTGGCGAGAACACCGTCGACCGCGGCCTTTACTTCGGCATGTCCGGAGGCATAGGCGATAAGCATCCGCGATAGCGGCCCCACTTCCATCGGAACATCCTGGTAGCGCGGGGCTTTCAGCCAGGAATACTTCTGGTCGGTCTGCAGATTCTCGAAGGGCGGCTTCGGACCCGTGTACTTGGGGTTGGTCTCCCCTTGATAGGGATTCTTCCCGTGCTGATCTCCGTCCGAATACTCATACCAGGAGTGAGACACATACTCTGTTACGTTGCCCGGATCGACATGGTGAACTTTGGAAAGATCGCGGTTGAAGATGGCTCCGCGCGGTAGGAAGAAACGAGAGGAATCTTTGATGCCTCCCTGCGGAAAATCGCCGTAGGAGAGGAAATTCCCCAGTCCCTCGCCGCGTCCGAACCAGTCGCGATAAAAGCTGGCAACCGCTAGGACGTCCGGGACGTAGACCTGATCGACAAAGGCCTGCGCCTTGCTAGCCAGCTCGGCGAGAAAAGTGATGCGCTCGGGATTGATCGTCGCCTGCGGCTCGTCGGGGTCCATCGCGGTTGACATGCCACCGACGAGATACGTCTGGAGGTGCGGGTTCTTTCCGCCCAGCACGGCATGGATGCGGATGTAATCCCTCTGAAATTCCAGCGCTTCCACATAGTGGGCAACAGCCAGCAGGTTGGCCTCGGGCGGCAGGTGGTACGCGGGATGGCCCCAATATCCGCTGCTGAACAAGCTCAATTGCTTGCTTTCGACCAGTGCCTTCACTCGGTCCTGGATTGCCTTAAAGTAGGCGCGGCTGGATTTCGGCCAAGGCGAAATGGACTCGGCCAGTTGCGAAGTTTTCCCCGGATCAGCCTTGAGCGCGAGGGTCACATCCACCCAATCCAGCGCGTGCAGGTGGTAGAAGTGGATCACGTGGTCCTGTACGTATTGGCTGGCTCCAATGATGTTGCGGATCAGGCTGGCATTCTCCGGGACCTCGATGCCGAGCGCGTCCTCGACGGCGCGCACCGAAGTTAACGCATGGACCGTGGTGCACACGCCGCAGATGCGTTGCGTCCAGATCCAGGCCTCGCGCGGATCGCGGCCGCGCAAGATCATTTCGATGCCGCGGAACATGGTTCCTGAACTCCAGGCATCGGATACTGCACCACCGTTGACCTCTGCCTCGATGCGCAGATGGCCTTCAATACGGGTCACTGGATCAACCACGATGCGTGCCATAGGTTCCTCCTACGCTTTCCGCGGCGGCTCACTGCTTGCCGACGGTGGACCTGCTGGGGGCATGGGCCGCATGCGGTCACGAACCGCGCTGGCGATTCCATGCACCACGGTTGCGCCTGCCACGGCGGCTGTGATTCCCAGCCCAATCTCGCCCGCGCTCACGTCTACGCCGAAGCCCGGAACTGTGGGCAGCCGGTCGTAAAACGGAGAGCGGGTATCCCAGAAGCGGTGCGAGGCGCAGCCCAGGCAGCCGTGACCGGCCTTCACCGGCCAACTCGTGGCGTCATTCCAACGTACCGACGGACAATTGAAGGTCGCCTGCGGCCCTTTGCAGCCCATCTTGTACAAGCACCATCCCCGGCGATGGCCTTCGTCATCCCACTCCTGAACGTATCGGCCGGCGTCGTAGTGGGCGCGCCGTTCGCATTGGTCATGGATGATTCGTCCGTACGCGAACAGAGGGCGGTTGTACTGGTCCAATGCGGGCAACTGCCCAAACGTCAGGTAGTGAACCAGCACGGCGGCAGTGTTCACCGGATTCTGCGGGCAGCCGCCGAGATTAACCACTGTGGCCTCGGGCACCGCCTCTGAGATACCTACAGCGCCAGTGGGATTGGGATAGGCGCGCACCAGTCCCCCATCCCACGCGCATGCTCCAGCGGCGATTGTGGCGGCAGCGTCCGGGCACACGTGGCGCGCGATATCAATCGCGGTCCGGCCACCCACTGTGCAATACACACCGTCGTCGGCGAGCGGGACTGCACCCTCGACGACGGCAATGAACTTGCCCTTTTCCTCGCGCACAACGCGCTCAAGGGCAGCCTCTGCCTGGTGGCCGGCGCCGGCCATCACCAACTCGTGGTACTCCCAGGAAAACAGATCTAATACCACTTCCAGCACGGTGGGGTGGCTGGAACGGAGGATGGACTCGGAGTTCCCAGCACAGTCCTGGAACTGCAGCCAGACCAGCACAGGTTTCCTGGCTTTCTCCAGCGCGGCAGCGACTTGGGCGACGTAGCGCGGAGGCAGCGCCAGAGTGGCCGTCATCAGGCTGCAGAATTTCAGAAAGCGGCGGCGATCGATACCCTTCTGTTGCAGGGCCCCGGACAACGAATGATTCGGTGGGAGCATGGGCTCACCTCGCGGTCATTTTTTCCAGGGAGCAAGCGGCACTGGTCACGGACATTGGGCCTCGAGTCTCCTTTTCCCTGGGCGCAGTGTCTGCCTCTATAGCATCCGTTTACTGGCAGCGCAGTGACGTCAATCACCGTTTGATGTGAGGCCACGAACATTTGAGGGGTCAGACTGGCTCCTAAGGGAAGTCCTGCAACCATGAGCGGAGGGGCGACGCTTACGGAGTGGGAATGACCGCCGTGGCTTGATTCGAGTATCCGCTCTCTTCTGACTTGGAATTTACGGCCGTGGCAACGTAGTAGTAGGTCCGGCCGGAGACAACCGTGCTGTCGGTGTATGTGGTCGTGCTGTCGGGTGACGTGTTGATCATCGTGTACGGACCACCCGACACGGTGCCGCGGTAGATGTTGTAGCTAACCGCGTCAGCAGAGGCGTCCCACGTGAGGTCCACGGTGTGCTGAGTCCCCGCCGTTCCCGTGCCGGTCATGGTTTGCACGGTGGGCGAGTTCGAGGCGTTGCTCAAGAACGACAAGGATCCCGAAGTGGCCCCACTCGCCTGCGGCGTAAAAGTGACTGTGAAGGAACTGGACTTACCGGCGGGAATCGTCACCGGCAGCGAAATTCCCGAGAGCACAAACTCACCGTTGTTCAGACTGGCCGAGGAAACCGTGACCGACGCGCCGCTGGCGGTCAGGCTGCCGTTGAGCGCCGAACTCGTCCCATCGACCACGCTCCCAAAGCTGAGACTGGTTGGCGACACTGCCAACGTGCCCGCGGCGCTTCCTGTCCCGGAGAGCGCGATCTTAAGCGGAGAATTCGATGCGTTCGATACCACCGACAGGCTTCCGCTGGCTGCACCAGCGCTGGTCGGAGCAAAGGTGGCAGTGAACGTGACGCTTTGGCTTGCCTTGAGCGTGAGAGGCAAGCTCAATCCACTGACGGAGAAGACCGCCCCCGTCACATTCGCTTGCGTGATGGTGAGCGACGATCCACCAGTGTTGGTCAGCGTTTCCGACAAGTTCGCGTTATTGCCAACCTGAACGCTACCGAACGCCAGGGTCGTTGGATTGGCCGCCAGCGCTCCCGGCGTCACCCCAGTTCCAGTGAGTGGAATGCCCAAGCTGGGATTCGAGGCGTTGGAAGTGATGCTTACGCCGCCGCTAAATGCTCCGCTCGCCGCTGGAGAGAAAAGCACGCTGAACGATGTGCTCTGGCCTGCGGTTAATGTCAAAGGCAAAGACGAAGACAGGCCGTTCATACTAAATCCGGTGCCGCTGATAGTTGCAGCCGAGATCGTGAGGCTCGATTCACCGGTGTTCGAAAGAGTCACCGTGCTGGTCTCGCTGGATCCAACATTGATATCTCCAAAAGGCACCGACGCGGGACTCGCGGAAAGCTTTCCCGGCGTGACCGCCGTGGCAGAGGCTGACAGGGAAGCATAGGGCTGTGCATTCGGCCCCTCAAAGGAAATCGTGACGGTCGGATCGCCGGCACTTGTAGATTGGAACTGGACGTTGAAGGGAGCGCTTTGTCCCGTGGCCAAAGTTAATGGCGTGGTGAGGCCAGTGACCGTAAAGCCGGAACCTAATCCTTGAATCGAGCTGATGGTGACGGCAGACGAGGTGTTGTTCGTAATCGTGTCAGCCATCGTCTTGCTGGTGCCGATCGGGACCGACCCGAAGTTCAGGCTGCCGCTCCCGAGCCCGACCGAGCCTCCGGCGATCGAACTACCGGCCAAGCCTTGGCACCCTGTAAGCTGCAACAGGCCGCCAGTAATCACGAGGGAAATGGCCAAGCGACGAAGTAACCGGTAACTCTTCACTGCGCCCTCTGTGTGTGGTCTCCGCAAACCACGGCGGGGGATTTCGGGTCACCGGAACCCCGAAATCCGAACTCCGGCGAGACCAGTATTGCTCCTGGCTGCCACGAGCCTCGGAGTCCGCGATGACGTGGTTTCGGTGCAAGCAGTGTATTCAATTTGAATTAGGTCAGCGAGATTACGAGTGTGCTCTGGCCCGGAGTAAGTACAGTCGCCCCCCCGCAATCCGAAGCGAGATCAGGTACTTAGAAGAGTTGCATAGCGGGAAAATAGTTTGGGCAGATTGCCCCTTTTCGATGCGCGGCGCCACGACTGAATAGCAGCTGCGCTACAATCTCAGCCGCGGAACTCAAATCATAAACATGACGGCACGAACTCAAGTTCCGGGCTTCGCTTTCTTATTTGCAGTGTCGATCTTGTTCTGGTGGCATTCTCTGGTCACGACGGTGCGACTCGCGTTGACCAATGATGCCTACACTCACATCCTTCTGATTCTCCCCCTGAGTGGCGCGCTCATTTACATGAACGCGAAATATATTGATGCGAAAGCAATCGGGACAAACCTGGCGCCGAGCCCTCGCTTCGGTATGGCTCTGCTCGTGCTGGCGTTGGCGATTGGCTGTTACACGAGATGGGGGATGGCGGCTGTACCCGATGATGAACGCCTGGCGCTCGGCATGTTTGCTCTCGTGATCTGGTGGATCGCCAGCGTCCTATTGTGTTTTGGAGCAAGAACCTTTCAGTCGTTTCTGTTTCCGCTTTGCTTTCTGTTCTTGGTGGTCCCCATCCCCGACGTTGCTTTGGGCTGGATTGTCGAATTCTTGCGACATCAATCTGCATTGGCGGCGCAAATCATTTTTCGCGCCGCCGGGGTTCCGGCGACTCAGGATGGAATCATGTTGTCGATCCCGGGACTGGACCTCGAAGTGGCGCGCGAGTGCAGCAGCATTCGCTCCAGCCTCATGCTCGTTGTTACGACCATGGTTTTGGCTCATCTGTTCCTGCGTTCGTGGTGGCGGAAAGCTCTGCTCATCGCGGCGACGATTCCCCTCTCTGTGGCCAAGAACGGACTGCGCATCTTCACGATTGCCGAGCTCGGAACTCGCATGGACCCGGGGTTCCTCAGCGGGAAACTCCATCACAACGGAGGGATCATCTTCTTCGGCATTGCGGTTGTTGCGGTGGTGGCGCTGCTATGGATCCTGCGAGTTCCTCGGATAGATTAAGTTGGTGATACTGGAGACTTGGTGCACATATTTCACATCGTTGGGGCTCGCCCCAACTTCATGAAGGTTGCTCCCGTCCTGAATGCGCTGAAGGAGCGGAAAAATGTGGCGCAGACCCTCATCCATACGGGTCAGCATTACGACGTCAATATGTCCGAAGTGTTCTTCCAGCAACTGGGCATACCTGCCCCCGATGTGAACCTGGCGGTCGGTTCGAGCACGCATGCGAAGCAAACGGCCGAAATCATGATCCGGCTTGAACCGGTCGTGCTCGATCGGCATCCCGACATTGTTCTCGTCTACGGGGACGTGAACTCGACCGTCGCCACCGCGCTGGTTTGCGCCAAGCTGGGCGTTCGAATCGGCCACGTCGAAGCCGGACTGCGCTCCTTCGATCGCACCATGCCCGAAGAGATCAACCGCCTGGTGACCGATCAGCTTGCCGACCTGCTGTTTACGCCGTCCGAAGATGGGGACGAGAATCTTCGGCGAGAGGGAATTCCCGCGGAGAAGATCTACCGCGTCGGCAACGTGATGATTGACTCCTTGGTGCGCATGTTGCCTTCAGCGCAGAAGGCCAAAGCGGATGGGCTCCCTGCGCGCTACGCCCTGGTTACGCTGCACCGTCCGGCCAACGTTGATGACAGCGCAACACTGAAGGGAATCCTGGAGTCGCTGCTCGAAGTTGCCCGCGATCTGGCCGTGGTGTTTCCCGCCCATCCCCGAACCCGGCAACGAATTGCCGAGTTTGGATTGAATGCCGGACAACTGCGCGTGCTCGATCCTGTCCCCTATGTTGATTTTCTGGGATTGCAGTCACGCGCGACGGTCGTGATCACGGATTCAGGCGGCATTCAGGAAGAGACCACGTATCTTGGCGTCCCTTGTCTTACCCTACGCGAGAATACCGAGCGCCCAATTACGGTTCTTATGGGGACGAACGTTTTGGTCGGCCGCGATCCGGAAAAGCTGCGCACGGAATTGTCGCGCGTGCTCGCGGGCAAAGCAAAGCAAGGAGCCGTCCCGCCCCTTTGGGATGGACACGCAGGAGAGCGTATCGCGGATATTCTCATTGGACGGCCGTCACGGCTTTGAGCGGTTACCTGAATCGTTACTTCAACCCCTAAAACCAATTTGGCGCTCTGCCTTGTCGAAGCAGCGCAATGAAAAGACTTCGACGTGAAACCCTGGCAAAGTAACCTATTACCAGGAAGCCACCGACCTACCGTGCAACTCACATGGGATGCGTCCTGCGTCCCAGCGGCAAGCGACCAAGGTAACCTGAAACCAAACAAGAACAGATGTAGACTTATATAAGTGAGAGATAGGGTTTAATGCCAGGTGTTACCACCTCGCTAACCGTCACGGCCACCGTGGCACTCTGTCGAGCACACAGTTACCTTGCACGTGAGGGGTCGAATAGCGACCGGATTGAGAATTATGCGAAGAATCTTCGCTTGCGTTGTCTTACTCGTTGCGCCGCTTCTGGCGCAAGCTCACTTGGGAACCGGCGAACCGGCACCCGGGGCCACAGGTCCGGCATTTGAGGCGAGTCTCGGCTACGTCTACCTCAGCATGGCCATGCCATCACAACGTGTAGGCCTCACCGGCTTGGACGCTAACGGTCTGGTCAGGTTCGCCACGCGTTGGGGGGCGACCGTGGACTCTACTTATGCCTTCACTGGCAACGTGCTCGGCACGGGACACAGCGGCAATATCCTGAGCTGCCTGGCCGGTCCCGTGTTCTATCCGTTTGGGCATGGGCAGGCCGGCGTCTTTGTTCACGCCCTGGCCGGCGCCAGTTTGGTCGACAGCGCCGTCCCCGTTACTGGAACTTACTACCTGGGTGGGTGGGTAGCTCGTCCCTCGTACGCAGCCGGCGGAGGGTTCGAGCATTACCTCTTCCGACCGATTGCAGTCCGGGTCCAGGCAGATTATCAGCGCACGACCTTTGTCGACTCGACTGGCGCGATTCAGGGCCAGAACAATCTACGTTTGACCACGAGTATCGTCTATCGCTTTGGAAATCGCTGACCGCCGGCCTTCGAAAAAAATGACGCGCTAGTGAGAACCATCCCCGTCTAACTGTGTTACTAAGATTGATTGCTTCACCGATGGATCAGAAAAAAAGAATGGTCAACGAAGTCGAGTCTTGTGTAGCCTCAATGTACTGCCAAGATGCGGGTGAAGTAGGCGATGGGCCCGACCAGGGTCACAGCGGCGGTGACGACTCCGTCCCACCCGCTCCAAATTCTCTACCTTGACGATCCACATCCAGCGTGAAACGATTGCCGGTCGACCGGGCATAAAGCAGGATCAATGCAGAGACAAGAAAATAGGCTTACTCAGCGAACGAACATACTCTCGCGAAGTGGCCCATTGTTTTTGCGGCTAAATTTGCGATTGCGTTGGCTTGGCCACTTTGGAGCGAAGGAACATGGCCCCGATACAAGTGAGCCCAGCCCCAACAAGATAGATTGCAGCTGAGCCACCTTCAGGAACCTGCTGGCAATTCTTCTGGTGCGGTCCGCATCCGTGATGGCGGTCGCGGTCATGGTCTATGTCAGCAAAAGCAGCGGGAGCCAGGCAACAAATCACCACGATTGCCAGCCACCATTTTCCCCCACGGTTACTCATGTAGTGCTCCCTCTATGCTTCTATTTCAGAACCCGCGCGGAACGGGGAATATGGGGGACTGCTACTTCCCGAAGGCTCTTCTTAAGCTTCTCACATTGAAACGCCGTCGTTAACCTGCTGTCAAGATGATAGTTTTTGCGATAGTTGCACGAAAATGCAACATCAGTAACTCGCATCGCCTTAGCCAATAACAGGTGCAGCTTACTCTGCCTAACGGAGGACCATCCCGAGCGCCAGGCTACGGAGTTGGAATCACTGCCTGCGATTGGTTCGAGTATCCGCTCTCCTCCGACTCGCTATTTACGGCCGTGGCAACGTAGTAGTAGGTCTGGCCGGAGACAACTGTGTTGTCGGTGTATGTGTTCGTGCTGTCGGGTGACGTGTTGATCATCGTGTACGGACCACCCGACACGGTGCCGCGATAGATGTTGTAGCTGACGGCGCTGGCCGCCGCGGTCCAGGAGAGATCCACGGTGTGCTGAGTTGCCGCCGTTCCCGTTCCGGTCATGGTTTGCACGGTGGGCGAGTTCGAGGCGTTGCTCAAGAACGACAAAGAAGCCGAAGTGGCTCCGCTCGCCTGCGGTGTGAAAGTGACGGTGAAAGCAGTGGATTGCCCGGCGGGAATCGTTGTCGGCAGCGAAATTCCCGAGAGCACAAACTCGCCGTTGTTCAGACTTGCCGAGGAAACCGTGACCGACGCGCCGCTGGCGATCAGGCTGCCGCCGAGCGCCGAACTCGTTCCATCGACCACGTTGCCAAAGCTGAGACTGGTTGGCGACACCGCCAACTGACCGGCGGCGGTTCCAGTCCCGGAGAGAGCGATGGTAAGCGGAGAATTCGATGCGTTCGACACCACCGACAGGCTTCCGCTAGTCGCGCCGGCAGTGGTCGGGGTAAAGGTGGCGGTAAAGGTCACGCTCTGGTTTGTCGTGAGCGTGACCGGCAAGCTCAATCCACTGACGGAGAAGGCCGCCCCCGTCACATTCGCTTGGGTGATGGTGACCGACAATCCACCAGTGTTGGTCAGCGTTTCCGACAAGTTCGCGCTATTGCTGACCTGTACGCTCCCGAACGCCAGGGTAGTTGGATTGGCCGCCAGCACTCCCGGCGTCACGCCAGTTCCAGAGAGTGGAATGCTCAAGCTGGGATTCGAGCCGTTGGAAGTGATGCTTACGCTGCCGCTGGCAGCGCCGCTCGCAGTCGGAGAGAAAAGCACGGTGAACGAAGTGCTCTGGCCCGCGGTTAATGTCAAAGGCAAAGACAGGCCGCTCAGACTGAATCCGGTGCCGCTGGCAGTCGCAGCCGAGATGGTGAGGCTCGATCCGCCAGAATTGGTCATCGTCTCCGATAAACTTGAACTGTTGCCGACCTGAACGCTACCGAACGCCAGGCTCGTGGGGTTCGCAGTCAGTGTGCCTTGCGTCACGCCAGTTCCGGAAAGTGGAACATTCATGGCGGGGTTGGAGGCATTGGAAGTGAAAGCTACGTTGCCGCTTAAACTGCCCGCTGACTGAGGGGCAAAGACTACCGAGAAAGTTGCACTTTGGCCCGCTCCCAGCGTCAGCGGTAGGCTCAAACCGCCCAGAGTGAAAGTGGTGCCGGTGAGCGTCGCCTGAGAGACCGTTAGACTCGAGCTCCCTGAGTTGCTCAGGGTTGCAGATCGCGTCTGGCTGCTTCCCACTTGGACGTTCGCAAAATTCACGCTGCCGGGATTGGCGGTAAGTTGACTGGGAGCCACGCCCGTACCGGTGAGAGGTATAGCCTGCGCGGAACCAGAAACAAACAGGCTACCTCCAATCGTGCTGGCCGATTGAGGGGTGAAGGCAACGTTCAACGTAACGCTTTTCCCCGGGCCTAAAGTCAAAGGGAACGCAGGCCCGCTCGTTGAGAATTCGCCGCCGCTTATCTGGAGTGCCGAGAGGGTTACCTTCCAGGAACGCGCGTTCGTAAGCACGACCGGCACGGTGGAGCTGGTTCCTATCGCCACTTGGCCAAACGACACTATCGAGGGGCTGGCGGTCACGGACTCGCTGGTCACGCCTGAGCCCGCAACCTCAAGCTGAAGATTGGCGTTCGATGAACCGCTGGAGAATCTGATCGCGCCTCCGGTCCATCCCGTCGCGGTGGGAGTGAAGCTCACACTCAGATCGACACTCTGTCCCGCAGGCAAGGCTAGCGGCAGGCTCAAAGAAGACGTCGTGAATTCGGCGTTGCCCACCGCGATTCCGGAGATCGTCGCGCTCGTCTGTCCCGTATTCGTGACAGTGACAAGCAAGGTTTCGGTCTGACCGACAACCACAGCGCCAAACTGAAGGTTCGAAGGCGTGCACGCGACTTGTGAGGTAGCGGCGGCGTCCACGGGAATCATTCCGAGGAACAGGATCGCTATGCTGATTGTTAGAAAGTGGATTGTGCGGACGAGGGAATACTGGACGCTGGACTGGGGGAGTCGCATTCCTCTAGTGTGGGAGTCTGGCGGCAAGAGGAACAGATTCCGGGAGTACACCAAACCGCAGGCCGATAGGCCAATACAGCAGTTGTCCCGTTATGTGCCCTTCATATTGTTGACTTATTGACGAGGACGCACTTTCGGCGATGACGTCGATAACAGAAGGCGTTTTTTGAAAAGCCTGAGGTTGAGAATTTGCAGAAAGCGGAGCGCTACGTTATTTCTTTTCCGACGCCCGGTTTGGGCAGATCGCGGAGTGGTTCTCCGCGGCAGTACGAGCCACAATTTCCTAAGTTGGGGTCGCAGTTAGCCAGTCAAAAATCAGCCGGTCAAGAGTTAGATCGGGCCATCTCGGACGCAGCGCTACGGAGTGGGAATGACCGCCGTGGCCTGGTTCGAGTATCCGCTCTCCTCCGACTCGCTATTTACGGCCGTGGCAACGTAGTAGTAGGTCTGGCCGGAGACAACTGTGCTGTCCGTGTATGCGGTCGTGCTGTCAGGTGACGTGTTGATCATCGTGTACGGACCACCCGACACGGTGCCGCGATAGATGTTGTAGCTGACGGCGTCAGCGGAAGCGTCCCACGTGAGGCCCACAGTGTGCTGAGTTGCCGCCGTTCCTGTGCCGGTCATGGTTTGCACGGTGGGCGAGTTCGAGGCGTTGCTCGAGAACGACAAGGACGCCGAAGTGGCTCCGCTCGCCTGCGGTGTGAAAGTGACAGTGAAAGCGGTGGATTGCCCGGCGGGAATCGTTACCGGGAGCGAAATTCCCGAGATCACAAACTCACCGTTGTTCAGGCTGGCCGAGGAAACCGTGACCGACGCGCCGCTGGCGATCAGGCTGCCGTTGAGCGCCGAACTCGTTCCATCGACCACGTTCCCAAAGCTGAGACTGGTTGGCGACACGGCCAACTGACCGGCGGCGGTTCCAGTCCCGGAGAGAGCGATGGTAAGCGGAGAGTTCGATGCGTTCGATACCACCGACAGGCTTCCGCTAGTCGCGCCGGCAGTGGTCGGGGTAAAGGTGGCGGTAAAGGTCACGCTCTGGTTTGTCGTGAGCGTGACCGGCAAGCTCAATCCACTGACGGAGAAGGCCGCCCCCGTCACATTCGCTTGGGTGATGGTGACCGACAATCCACCGGTGTTGGTCAGCGTTTCCGACAAGTTCGCGCTATTGCTGACCTGCACGCTCCCGAACGCCAGGGTCGTTGGATTGGCCGCCAGCACTCCCGGCGTCACGCCAGTTCCAGAGAGTGGAATGCTCAAGCTGGGATTCGAGCCGTTGGAAGTGATGCTTACGCTGCCGCTAGCGGCGCCGCTCGCCGTCGGAGAGAAAAGCACGGTGAACGAAGTGCTCTGGCCCGCGGTTAATGTCAAAGGTAAAGACAGGCCGCTCAGACTGAATCCGGTGCCGCTGGCAGTCGCAGCCGAGATCGTGAGGCTTGAACCACCAGTGTTGGTCAGGGTTTCGCTCAACGATTTCGAAGTGTTGACCTGAATGCTGCCGAAGGCGAGGCTGCTGGGATTCGGAACCAAGTCCCCTTGCGGCACGCCCGTTCCGGAAAGTGATACGGAGAGGGTTGGGTTGCTCGCATTAGAATTGACGGTCAGCTTACCGCTCGCCGCACCCGCAGCCGAGGGCGCGAAGGACGCATTGAAAGTAGTGCTCTGTCCTGCGTTGAGCGTGATCGGCAAGCTCGGACCCGTGAAGCCGAATCCGCTGCCGGTCGCCGCCGCGCTCGACACTGTAACGCTCTCCCCACCCGTATTCGTAACCGTTATGGGCACGGTCTGATTGTTTCCCAACGTCACACTTCCAAAATTCACGCTGGTCGGATTTGCGGTCAGCGCGCCCGCCGCCACACCCGTACCCGAGAGCGGAATACTGAGCGGCGAGTTGGATGCGTTGGAGACGATGTTCAATGTTCCACTCGCAGCGCCCGCGCTGGTCGGAGCAAAGGTCGTAGTGAAAGTGACACTCTGATTGACCGAGAGGGTCACCGGCAGCGTCAACCCGCTGATGGAGAAACCGGCTCCGCTCGGCGTTGCCTGCGTTATCGTGACGCTGGATCCGCCCGTATTAGTCAAGGTTTCGGACGTACTGCTGTTGTTCCCCACCTGCACACTTCCGAATGCCAGGCTCGCAGGATTGGGGGACAGTGTACCGGCAATAACTCCCGTGCCCGTTAACGGAAGCACTACCGTGCTGTTGGTCTGGTTTGAGGTAACTGCAAAGGTGACGCTGCCGCTGAAATTTCCCGCTCCCGTGGGCGCGAACGTGATCGTCACCGAAGTCGACGTTCCGGGGTTCAGCGTGAGTGGCAAGGAGAGATTGCTCATCGAGAATCCGGCGCCGCTCAAGGTCGCCGATGTGATGCTGAGATCGCTTCCACCGCTGTTCTGAAGACTCACAGTGCTGGTCTGGTTGGATCCAACATTGGTGTTTCCAAAAATCACCGACGCCGGACTTGGGGAAAGCTTGCCCAACGTGACCGCAGTGGCAGAGGCGGATAGGGAAGCATAAGGCTGTGCATTCGGACCATCAAATGCAATCGTGACGGTCGGATCGCCGGCACTTGTAGATTGGAACTGGACGTTGAAGGGAGCGCTTTGTCCCGTGGCCAAAGTTAATGGCGTGGTGAGGCCAGTGACCGTAAAGCCGGAGCCTAGTCCTTGAATCGAGCTGATGGTGACGGCAGCCGAGGTGTTGTTGGTAATCGTGTCAGCCATCGTCTTGCTGCTGCCGATCGGCACCGACCCGAAGTTCAGGCTGCCGCTCCCGAGCCCGACCGAGCCTCCGGTGATCGAACCACCGGCCAAGCCTTGGCACCCTGTAAGCTGCAACAGGCCACCAGTAATCACGAGGGAAATGGCCAACCGACGAAGCAACCGATAACCGTTCACTGCGACCTCTGTGTGCCGTCCGCAAGCCACGGCGGGGGATTTCGGGTCACCGGAGCCCTGAAATGCCACTCCGGCAATTCCAGTGTCGCTCCTGGTGACCGCGAACCATAGATTGCGAAAGGCCCGTCTGGGCGCGGCATCTGGCCAATATCCGCCGGGCCGAATCGCCCTTTTCGCGATGAACTGCGGTGCGAAAGTGAAGAGGGCAACTATGCCTCTAAGCTATTGCGAATGAAGGCATAAATTGCATTCAGGATGAGATGCTGGCTCACTGGGTCACATTTTGCCGGAGTTTCCCTCGGGCGGAGGCTGCGGAACTCAACTGCAACGTGCAGAAAATTGCACATTGCCCAGTTCCCGCTCATCGGCGCCGGCGTCGCGGAGAACCTCCTGCCTGATTAACCCCTTAGTCTTCTTTCTGTTCCAGGAGTGCCTTTCGGTGGCGGCGGGTATAATATGCGACAGAAGTGGGCTCTCTATGGCAGGGTGCGTGCATCATAATGAGTAAGTGACTCGAAATTCCGGCGCGGAAGTTGCGGAGTAGAGGGCTACCGTAAGAGTAGAGGATTATTAAAGATGAGATTTTCGTTGGCGGTTGGAATCGTGGTGGCGGGTATCAGCGTCAGCGTCGTGGCGCAGCAGAATGACACCTTCAAGGCTAAGCATTCAGCCCCCGAAAAGGCGCCGAAAAGTAACGTGTCCATCGCCAAGACAGCGGGTCCGGCAACGGCTTCCTCCTCCACTTCCAAGGATTTGCAAAACTTGGAGCGTCAGACGGCCAAGGCCTCCGTACCGCCTCGATCGGCCGCAAACAAGACGCCGAAACCGACGCTCGTCAAGGATAAGCCCACTCCCCCAATCAACTTTGGGGGAACCGGCGGCAAGGGCGCGCCCAAGACTGCTGGAATGACCAACCAAAGTGCGAACCCCCTCAGCGGACGGATAAAGCAGAAATCCACCCACCAGTAACGGTTGAGCTACCCGGGACAGGAACTGCCTACGCAACAGTTTTTATCCGGGGTTCTTTAAGGGAATACTTCAGCAGGCAATAGAAGGCTCGCACGCCGTCTTTCCATCCGATTTTCTTACCTTCCTCATACGTGCGTCCCCAGTAACTGATTCCCACCTCATAGATGCGCAGGTTCCGCCGCGCAACTTTCACCGTAATCTCGGGCTCGAATCCGAAACGGTTTTCCTCGATCGGAATCGCCTGAATGACTTCGCGCCGGAAAACCTTGTAGCCGGTTTCCATGTCGGAAAGATTGATGTTGGTGAGGCAATTTGAAAGCAGAGTCAAAGCCCGGTTGCCCACCGAATGCCAGAAGTACAACACACGATGCGGCGCACTGCCCATGAAGCGCGAGCCAAACACTACGTCCGCTTTTCCCTGGATCAAAGGCTCAAGCATCAGCGGATATTCCGCCGGATCGTATTCCAGATCGGCGTCCTGAATTATGACGAAGTCGCCCGTGGCCTCCTGAATGCCGCGGCGTAGCGCCGCTCCTTTACCTATATTGTGTGGCTGAAAAAGGACGCGAATCTGCGGATGCTCTGACCGCAGTTCGGCCAGAATCTCGCGCGAGCCGTCCCGCGACCCGTCGTCCACGCAGATCAACTCGATCTCCAGCGGAACCGAGAGAACCTTCTTGACCACGTCCCGAAGCGTGGCACGCTCGTCATATACCGGCATCACGACCGAAAGTTTCATGGCGCGCCGATTGCCGGCGAGGCTCCTCCAAATACTTCACGATTGTAAACGGTGCATTTTCGGCTAGTATGACCAGCGAGGCTGTGCCGTGTCCAAGCTCACGGCGCCTCGAAATCGAGTGCGTAGACTTCCTGCGTTCCCACGTCGCGCAGCAGCAGAGGAGCGCCGTCTGGGGTCAGGGCGCTCCACGGGTAATATGAAAATTCCACCCGCCGGAAATCCTTCAGCCCTGTCATCCGCTCCATCTTTCGATCTGCCATACGCAGACGGGAGATGGCCGGGTCCAGCCCCGACCCGGAATCGAAATAAAGATACTTGCCGTCGCGCGTCCAGTTCACAGAGCCGATGTCGGTCTTAGCCAGCTCAGTCCATTTCTGGGACTCGAAATCGAAGAGCATCAGCTTCAGCCGGTCGGTAGTGGTCGCGGCCACAAAGCGCCCGTCCGGCGAAAGTGCAGGAGCAATTAAGCCCTCGGAACCGGGAAGCATTGAGGCCTTCCCTGTCTGGACATCCAGTACTTCGACGTCGTTCTGCTCGCTGCTGCCCTTGGCCTGGTCTTTTTGAAAGACGATCGACTTGCCGTCCGGGCTCCATTGGGGAAATAGTACGAAGTAATCCTGCCCACCAAAGAGTTGCTGCGGTGCGCCTCCTTCAGCTGCGATCACGTAAGCTCCCTGGTTCTTGGGAGTAAACACACTAAGCAGAATCCTTTTCCCGTCCGCCGACCAGACCGGGTTGCCCGGTTCTAACGGTGGACGCGTGAGCTGCAACTTTTCGCTACCATCGATCCGGCTGCGCCAGAGGATAGTTTCTGGATACGCTACATAGGCCACCCACTGGCCGTCGCGCGAGAAGCCGACGTCGCTGGCCGAGACTCCCGCCAGGTACGGCAGGAATTGACCCGACTTGCTGTCGAGGCGCTCCAGTTCCCCGCGCTGTTGCTCGCCGATCGCGAAGATCTGTTTGCCGTTCAGGCTAGGCTGCGGAGCATGGAAACTCATCGGGCCTGAGGTCAACTGCACGGGCACGGGATTTGCCTTGTGAAAAAAGTCTCCCTTTTCCTGGATAGCCCATAGATCCGCTCGCCTGTTATTGAGCGCTTCAAAAACGAAGTACCTCCCATCCTGGGTCCAGTTGCCTTTGCTCGGATAGTGCGAATCTTGTAACAGGCGATGCATGCTGCTACCTTCGGCCGCCACCTCCCAGACTTGGTAGCCACCAGCTGCAGGGCTGACTGTAAATCGCAATGCACGACCATCTGGCGACCAGCGCAGGAAGTACGCAAAATCGGGCAGGCTTGTGAATTTGTGCGCTGCATTGGTCTCGGGATTGACGACTTGGAGATCACCTCCGCGTACAACCAGCAAATCGCCATTGGGCATCCAGGTTCCGTCCACCGCAACCACATTGCCCAACCGGCGTGGCGATCCTCCCAGGACCGGTAAAGCCCAGAGAGGCTGCTCGAATTCAGTACCGGTGAATGTTCCAACCAGAAGTTCCGACTTGTCGGGCGAAATATTGTCGAGGCCGACATTCTGAAACGGTGTCGGAATCGGAACCGTTTCCCCTCCGCTAGCGGAAACCTGCGACACCTCGAAGTGCCCGCCCACGGACTCCTGAACAAAGAGGCGCGGCCCATCGGTAAGCACAATCGTAGACACTTGACCAAAGAATGTTTTCGGCAGGCCGTCGTGAGTAATTTGGGTTGACCCGGTGATCCGCGGCGGTGGCAGGCTGGGACGAAGCAGCCATGCAACCACGCCCACCACGAGCAACACGGCCGCGCCGATCGCGATCGTTTTCCACGACATTTTCCGTTGTGTCTGTGGCGGCGTGACCGGTATTGTCCCCGTGTACGCCGACACTGCCCCGGTGCGTCCCGACTCCACCTCCCGCCGCAGCCGCTTCAGATCCACGCCCACTTCGGAAGCACTCTGATAGCGAAGCTTGCGATCTTTTTCCAGGGCCTTGTTGGTGATCTGCTCCAGCTCCGCCGGCAGATTCGGATTCAATCGCACCGCCGACGTCGGCGCCTTATGCAGAATCGCATCAAACATTATCGCCGACGTGTTCCCGGAAAAAGCCGGCAGCCCGGTCGCCATCTCATACAGCACCGCCCCGAACGAGAACAGATCGGTCCGCGCATCCAGTTCGTCGCCTGCCGCCTGCTCCGGCGACATGTACGCGATCGTTCCCACCGCCGTCCCCGGACTGGTCAGATGCAGTTCGCTCATCACCGTCGGCGCCACCCCTACCGATGCCGCCGAACTGCTCTGCCCTGGCGCCACTTTCGCCAGCCCGAAATCCAAAATCTTCGCGTGCCCATGCTCGGTCACGAAAATATTGGCCGGCTTGATATCGCGATGAATGATCCCTTTCCGATGCGCCGCATCTAGTCCTTCTGCAATCCCCACGCCGAGCGTCAACAATTCTTCCGTCGGCAAAGCTCGGCCCAGAATGCGATCGCGCAACGTCTTGCCTTCCAGCCGCTCCATCACGATGAAGTACTGGCTGTCCTGCTGCCCGATTTCGTGAATGGTGCAGATGTTGGGATGATTCAAAGCCGAAGCCGCCCGCGCCTCGCGCTGGAAACGTTCGAGCGCAGCCGCGTCCGAACTCAATTCCGGAGGCAGAAACTTCAAGGCCACGCGCCGTCCCAGCGTGACGTCTTCGGCCTCATAAACTACGCCCATGCCGCCGCCGCCCAGCTTCTGCAGCACGCGATAGTGCGAGATGTTTTGGCCGATCACTGGCGCAGAATCTTACTTTGGCGGAATAGGCAAGTCAATGAAAGCGGGCTACTGGTCCCGATGCACCGTCTCCGGCGAGAAGGCCGGCAGGCAAAGCGCGATGTATTCCGCGCCGCCCGAAAACGGAGTCGAGTAGCGCACCCATTCGCCGCGATGCGTGATCACGGCTTGCCCGGCCGTCACATCCATCGCGCCCGACTTATGATGCACCCGCAGCGTCCCCGCAAGACTACCGAGTACTCGTCAAACTCCGGAGTTTGCCCCGGTTCCTCCCAGCCCTCCGGACTGCGCATGTGCGCGACACTGATGCCGGCCATGGCGGTGTTGACCCGCCCGACATACTCGTCGATGATCTTCGGCTTATTTCCAGCGGATTCGATGCGCGTAGGATGCGGAATCAGAGTTGGCATGATGGTGCAGCATCGTAACAACCAGGGAGCGCGCTGCACAAGCCGGCGTCACCGCACTCAGCATCACTGCGCACAAACAAGGCCAGAGCTATACTCACTGGTCGCGCGGGAGATGTAATCACCCATCTCGCCCGGCCCGCAACCATGAGGACTTTCCGCAATCTCAAGTTCCTCGCTGCCGCGCTCGCCTTTGTGGTTGGCCTCGGCACTCTGGGCTTTCACTACATCGAGGGATGGCCCTGGTTCGATGGTTTCTACATGGTCATCACCACGCTGACCACCATCGGATATCAGGAAGTCCATCCCCTGTCGCACGCCGGGCGCGTGTTCAACGTCTTCATCATCATGGCTGGAGTCTCGCTCGTGTTTCTGGCCATCGGGTCCCTCACCCAGGCTTTGCTAGAATTCGAGTTACAGAGCTTCTTTGGAAGGCGCCGCATGGAGCGCGACATAGGCCGTCTCAACGGTCACTACATCATCTGCGGCGCCGGACGCGTCGGCCGCAGTGCCGCCCGCGAGCTGGCGCGCCGTCCCGCCCAGTTCGTGATCGTCGAAAGCAACGAAACCAAGGCGCAGAAATTCGCCAGCGAGAATTGGCTCATGCTCGTCGGTGACGCTACCCTGGAACAGACTCTGCGCGACGCACAGATCGAGCGCGCGAGCGGTCTCGTCGCGGCCACCACCACCGACGCCACCAATCTTTATATCGTGCTCACGGCCCGCACTCTGAATCCGAGCCTGCGCATTATCGCCCGTGCCAGCGAAGAGATGGCGGAGAAGCACCTGCGCAGCGCCGGTGCCGATTCCGTAGTCTCTCCTTATACTTTTGCCGGACAGCGTATCGCCCATTCGTTTCTCCGTCCGCACGTCGTCAGTTTCCTGGACACGGCCACCACCCATCTCGGCATGGATCTCGAGATTGGCGAAGTACCGATCACCCCGCGCTGTCCGTTTGCCGGTAAGACCATCGAGAACTCGCGCATCCGCCAGGACCGCGGCGTCATCATCCTCGCCATCAAGCGCGAGACGGGTATGCGCTTCAACCCCGCGCCCGACGATCGCATCGAAGCCGGCGATTTTCTGATCGCCATGGGCGAGCCCCATCAACTCCGCGAACTCGAACAGACAGCCGGGTCCGAACCATGAAAATCGTGAGTACGGCGGAAATGCGCGAGATCGATCGTGCCACCTCGGACCGCTTCGGTGTCCCTTCCATCACTTTGATGGAGAACGCCGGCTCAGCCGTAGCACGTTTCGTCCTCTCCGATTACCCGCAAGGCGAGCGCGTCGGTATTCTCTGCGGCAAGGGCAACAACGGCGGAGACGGATTCGTCGTAGCCCGCAAGCTCGTCGAAGCGGGCCGTGCGATTCGCATTCTGCTTTTGTGTGATACCGAAGAGCTTTGCGGAGATGCCGCGAAGATGTTTCAGAACATGCTGGGCACTCTCCGGCCGCTGAATATCGCTCCCTTGATCGTGCGCGACAAGAGCAGCCTCGATTCCTCGGATGCGGCGGAGATTTTCACCGCGGACGTGATTGTAGATGCAATCCTCGGCACCGGTTTTCGTCCGCCGGTCAGTCCTCTCTATGCCGCAGCAATTGACAAGATGAATGCGGCGTCGGCTCCGATCGTCGCCGTCGACATTCCTTCCGGCGCCGATGCCGACGCCATGCAGCCCAGCAGCGGCGTAACTGGCCAAGCACGCGCCGATGCCGTCGTGACCTTCACCGCTCCGCGTCCGGCGCACATTTTCGCGGCGTTAACCAGCGGGCCGACCGTGATTGCGCCCATTGGTTCACCGCCAGAAGCAATCGTCTCGCAGTTCGGACTTCGTCTGAGTACGCCTCCTGATTTCTCCCCGCTGCTCGCACCCCGGGCGCGCGACGCCAACAAGGGCAGCTACGGACACGTGCTGGTGATCGGCGGATCGCTCGGCAAGGCGGGCGCAGCGGCGATGGCGGGATTTTCAGCGCTCCGAGCGGGCGCTGGTCTTTCGACCGTAGCCACGCCAAAATCCGTGCTCGCAACCGTGGCCGCTTTTCATCCCGAACTAATGACCGAACCGCTGGCGGAAACCGAACATGGCACAATTTCACTGCGAGCGGTTGGACACGACCTCGATGCGCTACTCGAACGTACGACCCTAGCCATTGGCCCAGGCATCTCGCGTAACTCCGAAACCGCAACCTTCGTGCGCACAATCGTAACTCGCGGCGACAAGTCGGTAGTCGTCGATGCCGACGCGCTGAACGCCTTCGAAGGCGCCGCCGATAAGCTAAACGGCCGGGGCCGAACCCTCATCATCACCCCGCACCCGGGAGAAATGGCGCGCTTAACCGGCCTGAGCATTCGGGAAATTCAAGCGAACCGTGTGCAAGTCGCGAGGAACTTCGCCCGCCAGCATGAATTGATAGTCGTACTCAAGGGACATCGCACCCTGATAGCCGCGCCGACCGCCGAATCTGACGGCGAAGTCTGGGTGAATCCCACCGGCAATCCCGGCATGGCCACCGGAGGCACGGGAGATATTCTGACCGGAATGGTCGCTGGCCTGATCGCGCAACATCCGCAGCACGTGCTCCAAGCAACCGCTCTCGCAGTCTATCTTCATGGACTAGCGGGGGACCTCGCTAGCGAGTCCGTCGGCGAGAATTGTATGGTGGCTACGGACCTGGTGCGCTTCCTGCCCCAGGCATTCGCGCAGGCGAGGAATCATAAATCCGAGGAGATTCGCCTTCACGCCTGATTAGCGCGGAATGTAATTATCAATCAAAGGAAGCAGCTGCGACCCCAGCTTCATCATCCGCGCCTGCGCAACATCGGCCGACTCGCCCTCAAGCATCGGCGTCATCAAACGCACCATCCCGCCGTCACTGCGATTCAATCGAATCGAATCGCGGATGAGATAGTACTTGGCCCACCACTCGCTGGCCACCACGCGGCCGTGAGCCTGAAACCAGTAGAGCACCAGTTGCCGCTCTCCCGTCTTTGAAATCACGTAGCGATTGACGGGGATCGAAGATCCGATCCGGAAGCCCGAGCCGGATCACCTCCCGCGAAATCGGAATCCATCCCGCACCCGGCAGGCAGTGGTCGGGCGAATGGATCGTATCTCCAGCCTTCTGGGTGGGAAAGAACGGGATGTAGAGATTGATCGTTGATTCCGGCTGACTCCCGTTTTCGTAATCGCGCAGCAGATACTCGCCCGGTCCCAGGATGTCGAGCGTCTGCTGGTCGATGGGGATGTCGGTTCCTGTCCAGCCAGCAATCTGCAAGGGCAGGGAACCCGCATGCGGAACGAAAGGGCTGCCCGAATGGGCCAGTAGGCCGATCGCCGTTGCCAACATAGGCACTGCCACAAGCCCGAAGAGAAAAGACCCCGCCTTCGTGCTGACGTCGCCGGGGCGCCGTTCTTCCAGATGCGTGCCGTTGCGCGGAATAACCGGTCCGGGCTTCCAGATGAGCGAGATCACGCGGTGCACAGCGAACAACATGATCAATGCCACCGCGAAGATCAATAATCCCGTGATGGCATGAGGAACCCCCTCGGCTTCTTCCTTGTAGCCATATTGCACCAGCAGCACACTGACAAAAACTCGAAAGCTGTTAGCCGCTACTGCGATGGGAACCGCTGCGCACGCGAGTACCACCCGCATCCATTTCCGAGAGTCCAGAAGATAGCCGTAGATAATGGCCAGCGTAACCAGGCTGAGAAGGGATCGGATGCCACTGCACGCCTCCACCACATCCACCGGGCCGTTAATAGTCCAGATGACGTTCCCTTCCCGGTGGACGACGATCACCAGTTGCAGCAGTGCAGTTGCCAGTTGCGCAGCTAGCAACTGAAGCGGAAAGGTGACCCGGCTAATGATCAGGTTCGGGATCGGGATCATCAGAATCAGAAAAGCCCACGGGAACAGCACCGCGCGAAAGAATTTCCATCCCTGAAACAGAATGATCAGGCCCGCTAGCAGGATCAGCAGTGAAACGCGCGAGAAGAATAATTCCGCGCCCAGGACTCCCAGACTCAACACCAGCAGGCTCAGCAGCACCAGCGGAAGACCAGCCCACGAGGGGGCCGGGGCAAGGGCTGCCAGTTTCTCGCGGTCCTGCCAGAGAACGAACAAAGCAAAAAGCGGGACGAATATCCCGTGCGAGAAATTCGGATCGTTGATCCACTGCAGAAACAGGCGGGCCAGAATCGAGGCGTAAAGCCAGGCAATCAGCAACAGCAGCGCCACTCCCTGCCAACGGGGTAAGCCGGACGACAAGCGATCCTTCCTTTTAGGGGGAGGCGGAGCTACCTCTACTGAGTTAGCCATAGGGCGCGCTTGTATTTGAGAATATGCGAAAGATGGTCCCCGTGCAAAGTGAAAGCCGCCAGTAAAAAAACCGGCACTACGGCCCTCGGGCAGAAGTGCC
The DNA here is from genome assembly GCA_963773955.1 of uncultured Acidobacteriaceae bacterium. Taxonomy (GTDB): domain Bacteria; phylum Acidobacteriota; class Terriglobia; order Terriglobales; family Acidobacteriaceae; genus Acidiflorens. The sequence goes on from CAVZDM010000013.1 coordinate 47,623, forward strand.
CCTCCGCATCTGGCTAGGCCAGCCCCAGCACCGAAAAAAATGGAAAACTATTTCCCATTCCACTGCGGCCCATCGCGAGGCCTTCGTCTCCTTAGATTTGCTAGTGCTTGCAGGGAGTTAGGACTTTATCCCCAAGATAGGTGGAAAGTAACCCCAAAGATTACCCCAAGAGGTGGGCAATAGATTTCCCATTTGTCCGCAATGTGGTAACGTGTGAGCCGTGTCGCGAACCTACGGCACTGGTCGCAAGTCATTGAAATCTAAGCATATATTGATTCTAGCGGCCCGCACCTGTTTTGACCGGATTGGCAGCGCATGTGCTCTAGAACGTATAAGTCCTTGCCCCGGGACCTCGCCCACATCTTGGGCCACAATAGAGAAGCTGAATAGAATGGGTCTCGACCGAACAGAAATCCCGGCAATGATTGGAACGCTGCCGAACGGCGGTGTTCGGATTTGGCTTGAAAGTGTCAGCGCCGGCATGCGCACGGTCGAAGCGGTGATCCGCGAGCTGTCCCAGAATGATGTTCCCATGCTGGTAGTGGCCGAGCACGGTTCCGGCAAGGCTGCGGCAGCTGCCCGTATTCATGCACTTTCCTCCCGCGCCTCGCAGCCCTTTCAGGTTTATCACGGGCACGAGGCCAGCGAGGAGATTCTGGCCGCTCGCGACCGCCAGGGTGGAACCGTCTATCTTCAGGATGTTGGAGACCTCACTGCGCTGGCCCAGAAGGAACTGTTCCGCCAGATCGGTTTGCAGGGCAATGGCAATGGGAATGACAGTGACGATGACCAGCGCCGTGTGCCGCGCTTCATCTGCGGAACCTCGCGCGAGTTGGAGCCCGAAGTCAAGGCCGGCAAGTTCCGCGAAGACCTCTATTATGGAATCAGCGGAGTCTGTTTGAGGCTGCCTCCTTTACGCCAGCGGAAAGAGGATATTCCCCTTTTGCGCGACTGGTTTCTCTCCGCCGCCGCCCGTGATTTTTGCCGGGCCGTGCCCGCGCTCAGTCCCGAGACGCAAAACTTCTTCGTGGAATACAACTGGCCCGGAAATATTCGCGAACTGAAAGACGCGGCTCGAGCCATTGTCGCGCTCGGCGATGAAGCGCTCGCCATGGGAGGTTTGCGCTCGCTCTTGCGGCGCGTCGATCGCGGCGCCAGCGGCGAGAAGGTTTCGCTCAAAGATGCGGCCCGAGCTGCTTCCCGCGAAGCCGAGAGGGAACTCATTCTTCAGGTTTTGACGCGAACCCGCTGGAACCGGCGCCGCGCCGCGCAGGAGTTGCAGATCAGCTACAAAGCGTTGCTCTACAAGTTAAAGCAGATTGGGTACGAAGGCTACGGAGCCTGATAGCTGAGAGGATAAAGGATTAGAAGATATGAAATCAGAATGGAAAGCGGTGGTTGCGGCACTCGTCTTGATCAGCAGCATCGCGTTGGCGCAGGATGCGCCCGCCTCGTCCGTTGCCCGCCCCGATTCTGACAAGACCGCCACTGACAAACCCGCTTCTGACAAGACCGCGCCCGCGGTTTCCGCCAGCCTCGCTGGCCCCGAGTATGTCATCGGCCCCGAGGATGTGCTCCACATCGCAGTGTGGAAGGAAGCCGACCTCTCCGCCACCTTGCCAGTGCGTCCCGATGGCAAGATTTCTCTTCCCTTGCTCAACGACGTGCAGGCCTCAGGCCTGACGCCCGAGCAACTGAAAGACTCGGTCACCGAGAAGCTGAAAAAATATATCGCCGACCCACGCGTTACCGTGGTGGTGGCTGCGATCAACAGCAAGCGGATTTACCTGACCGGCGAAGTGTTACATTCCGGGCCCATGCCGATGTCCCCCAACATGACCGTTCTCCAGGCGTTGTCCAGCGCCGGCCTGAATCAGTTTGCCAACACGAAACGCATTTATGTCCTGCGCACCGACAACGGCAAACAGCAGAAATTACCAGTGAACTACCGCAAATTGGTTAAAGGTGAACAGATCGAACAGAACTATTTATTGCAGCCGGGGGATACCATCGTCGTCCCGTAAGGGATGGTCAGACCCCATAAGGGATCCACCTGTGAAAAGCATGTTAAGAATGCGAACAATCCGGTTGGCGCTCCTGGTTTTCGGCGTGACTATTTGCGCAGCCGCCCAGAATAGTCCCCAGTCTCAGCCCGCCTACCACTCCGGCGCCCGCCTTCGGCCAGAACGCTCCCGTGCTGAACCCGGAGAACCCGCCGGTGTCCGGCTTGGACGAGCCCGGACTCGACCTGCATACGGCCAGCCGCAGCTTCTTCTCGCCCGCTTTGCAGGTGAGCGAATCGGGAGACAGCAACGGGGGCAATCAGTTCGGCAACACCGGTGCGGAATCGATCACCCGCGTTCTCGGAGCCTTCGATCTCCAGCAATTCTGGCCCAAGAGCGATCTCTTTCTCGAGTATCTCGGTGGCGGAGCGTTCTACGGCAATCCTTTTGAAGTGCAGCAATTGCAAGACGCCGGCTTTGAAGCCGTGACGCGCTGGCGAACTGGCCGCGCCACCCTTCGCGACGCCTTCAATTACCTGCCCGACGGTTCTTTCCAAATCGGCGCTTTTGGCGGCATCCCAGGGTTCGGTCTTGCCACCGGCAGCTTCGATACCGGAGCTCAGGGTGGCGGTTTGCCCGGCACCAACAGCTTTAGCAGCGGTCAGTTCGGCTCGGTAGGAAACATTCCCAGGCTTGCGAACATGGCCATCCTCGATATCGTTCAGGCCATCAATCCGGTCTCCGCTATCACCCTCGCCGGCGGATTCAGCGACGCTCATTTCTACGATTCGGGTTGCTCGAATGCGTTGGGCACATGTCTCGTCAACAGCGACCAACTCACCGTTGAGGGCGGATACAGCCATCTGATATCCCACCACGATCAGATCGGCGTCGTCTACGCCTTTCAGTTATTTCAATTTCCGGAGAGTGCCGGCGGCCAGATTTATAACGACATCCTTAATGTGCGCTGGAGCCACACCATCTCCGGCAAGCTGAGCCTCATTGTTGGAGTCGGCCCGCAGTATACCGAACTGGAACATGGCAACCCGACACCTATCACGCATTGGTCGGCGAGCGGGCGGGTTCAGTTGCGCTACAAAATGGGCCACGCGTCGATTGTTGCAACCTACGAAAAATATACTTCGGCGGGCTCGGGCTTCTTCGCCGGTGCCGACACCCAGGCGGCGCGGCTCGGATACAGACGCCCCTTGGGACGCACCTGGGATTTTTATGGCGATCTGGGCTACTCCAACAACAAAAGACTCCAGACTCTGGCGTCCCCGGGCGCGCTGGGCGTGAATGCGGTCAGCTATAACGAAGGTTCTGCCGGTGCCGTTTTCCGCAAACACTTTGGACGTACCTACGATTTCTTTGCCGCCTATCGCTACATGGAGGTCGCTTTCCCCGTTTCGACTTGCTCGCCGGGAGGTGGCTGCGGCACAACTATTACCCGGAGCATTGGCAGCGTTGGGGTGGAATGGCACCCCACGCCGACTCGTATCGAATAATTTTTTGGCCGCTTAAAGCGGCCGGATTGGTGAACAGCATGAGTGAAAATCGCGAACTGACGATGGACGATTATCTGGCGATGCTGCGGCGGCGCCTTAAGGTCATTTTGATCCCGGCACTGCTCGCCCCGCTGGCTGGCTACATGGTCTCTCATGTCTTCTCGCCCAAGTATTCTTCCACCGCCACGGTCCTGGTGGAGGGGCAGAAGGTGCCGGAGAACTATGTCACGCCGGTCATCACTTCCGACTTTGCCCAGCGCGTCCAGACCCTCACCGAGCAGATTGTGAACCAAAAACTCCGGGACATGATTAAGAACAATCCCGATCTCGCCAAGCCCGGAGAAGAAGAAAAACTCATCTCCAACATCCAGCAGAATATGCAGGTCCAGCCGGTGATCACCTCGATGAGCTCGGCCGCGTCAGCGTCTCCCAGCGCCAAGAAAAAACCCTCCGCTGGTAACGAGCCGCTGCCCGGTTTTACCGTCCAATACACCGACAGCGACCCGGTCCGCGCACAAAAAGTCAGCAATGCATTGGCCCGGGAATTCGTGGATGAAAACCTGAAATCTCGCGGCGACGTCGCCACCCAAACCACCAATTTTCTCAGCGGGCAACTCGCGCAAGCCAAAAGCAAGGTTGATCAGCAGGACAAGGAACTCGCCGATTTCAAGAAGAAATACATGGGTCAGTTGCCCGGTGACGCCGACAACAACATGCGCATGCTCATGTCGCTGAACTCGCAACTCGATGCCACCACCCAGACCCTGAGCCGCGCTCAGCAGGATAAGGCCTATACCGAAAGCATGCTGGCGCAGCAGATTGCCGCCTGGAGGACCTCGCAGTCCACCACCAACCCGCAGAGCCTACAACTAACGTTGACCCAGTTGCAGGGACAATTGATGCAACTGCAAGCGCGCTATACCGACGATTACCCCGACGTGATCAAGACCAAGGCCGACATTGCCGAGATTGAGAAGAAGCTTAAAGAGATCAACGCCGCCGCCGCCAGCACCACCAGTGACGACAGCGACACCGCCAGCTCCGCTGAACCGCCTGAAGTCAGACAGCTTCGTCTGCAGATTCACCAGTACAAGAACGTGATCGAGCAGGCCACCCTCGACCAGAAGAAGCTGCAGAGCCAGATCGGCGTCTACCAGAGCCGAACCGCCATGAGTCCGGGCGTCGAGGAGCAATACAAGGTGCTCACCCGCGACAACGATAACGCCCAGGCCTTCTACAAGGATCTGCTGGCCAAGTATAGCTCCGCCGAACTGGGCACCAACATGGAGACGAAGGCAGAGGGAGAGCAGATGTATGTGGGGGCCACGGCTGACCTGCCGGGGGATCCCAGTTTCCCCAATCGCCCGCTTTTTGCCGCGGGCGGTTTCGGCGCCGGTCTGGCTCTCGGCCTGCTTATCGCCCTCTGGCTGGAGTTCACCGACAAGTCCATCCGCACCGAAAAAGATGCTGCCGCGATCATGGATCTGCCCCTCCTGATTTCACTGCCGTGGCTGGGTGAGGAGGACGATGCTGCCGCTAACGGCAATGGCAGCGCCCGTCGTTTCTGGGGCCGGCGTAGTCCGCCATCGCCAAAAGAACACGAGCACGTCGAGGTCTAGCGTAAGCCTATGTATAAAGAATTTTTTGGACTTCGCGCCAACCCGTTCAACGTCAATCCGGACCCGCGTTACTTGTTCCTCACGCGGCACACCGAAGAGGCGTTGGCCTGCCTCACCTACGGCATTCAAAGCCGCAAAGGCTTCGTGTTGCTTACGGGCGAGGTCGGCACCGGCAAAACGACGCTCATCAATAAATTGATGGAATGGCTGCGCCTGCACCAGGTGGCGACCGCCTTCATCTTCAATTCGCGCATGGATGTGCCCCAGTTCCTCGATTTCATGATGGCCGATTTCGGCATTCCCTGCGATACCAAGTCCAAGAGCCAGCTGCTGCAGCGCCTCTATAACTGGCTGCTCGATCGCTATCGCGCCGGTGAAACCGCTGTGCTGGTCATCGACGAGGCCCAGAACCTCTCCGACGAAGTGCTCGAAGAGATCCGCATGCTCACCAATCTCGAGACCTTCACCGAGAAACTCCTGCAGATCGTTCTCGTCGGACAGCCGGAACTCGAACAGCGCTTGAAACAGCCCCAGTTACGCCAGTTGCGACAGCGCTTGACGCTGCGCGCCAAGACTCATCCGTTCAATCTTGAGGAAACCAAGTCCTATATCGTGCAGCGTCTCCGCATCGCCGGTTCGAACGGCGAGCCGATCTTCGATGCCGACGCGACGGTCGCCATTTTCCGCTACTCGCTGGGCATCCCGCGCGTCATCAACCTGCTCTGCGAGCATTGCTTGGTCAGCGCCTTTGTCGACCAGAAAAAGACCGTCGCTGTCGAAGTCGTCGATTCGGTCGCCCGCGATTTCGATCTCACCGACGGCAACGCCGCTGCCTCCATGACTGCGCCGGTTCCGTCCTCCGAAAAGTTTGATCTGGTCGAAGCCTTACGCACTCTGGCAACGCTGGCCGACCGGTTGCGCCAATCAGAACAACAGAATCTCCCCAAGGAAAGGAAACTATGAGCCGCATCCATGACGCTTTGAAACGCGCCGAGCAGGAAAGAGCAACCTCTACGGGGACCTATAGCGAGCCCGCCTTCAACCAGCCCGAATTACCAAACGACGGGCCGCGCGAAAGCCTACCTGCGCTGCACCCCTCGGGAACCACCATCATGCCCTCCATGACCTCGGGCTTGACCTACGAAGCGCTCGTCGCCCGCTCCGCCCAGATCGATTGGAAACCCGATCCCCGCACCATGCTCTTCTTCCAGGAAGAAGACACCCGAGTAGGGACAGAAGAGTTTCGAACCCTGCGCTCCCGCCTCTACCAGATCCGCGACAAAATGCCGCTCAAACGCCTGCTCGTAACCAGCGCACTTCCCAAGGAAGGGAAGTCTTTTGTGGCTGCCAATCTCGCCCAGGTGATGGTGCGGCAGCACGGGCGCCGCGCTCTGGTTATCGACGCTGATCTGCGCAACCCCGGCATGCACCGCCACCTCGGAGCGCCCCAGTCGCCCGGATTGTCCGACTACCTGTTGGGCGAATGCGACGAGTTCACCCCCCTGCAACGCGGGCCCATGGAAAACCTGTTCTTCATGCCGGCGGGCCGCGCCGTTTCGAATGCCCCCGAACTGCTCTCCAACGGCCGGCTGAAACTGTTCCTGCAGCGCGTCGAGCCCTTGTTTGATTGGATCATTCTTGATTCATCGCCCGTGATTCCCGTGTCGGATGCCACCCTGGTCGCCAGTTCCTGTGACGGCATTCTCATGGTCGTGCGTTCCAATGCGACGCCTTCTGACTTGGCGCGCCGTGCCCGCGAAGAATTTCCGGACAAGCTGCTGCTCGGGGTTGTGCTCAACGGAACCACCACCGCGGACCTTGCGCGTTCGAAGTATTACTACGGCGAGGCCGTGAATACCCACTCCTGATCTCTAGGATGAAGATGAAGACGAAGCGAGGGCAGTTTGATCCGGCTCTTCAATGTCTATTACCCAGTTCGCACGCTGGTCCTGCTGATCGGAGAGGCTCTGATCGTCGTGACCTCGTTCCTGCTCGGGGTATTTTTAGTACGTCAACAGGACACCTACATCGCGCTCGTCTATGAGCACGGTGTCTTCAAGATTGTTGGCGTTACCGCGCTGGTATTGCTGTGTTCGCACTGGTTTGACTTGTACGACACCGCGCTCCTGAACACTAAAGCTGAGCTTTATTTCCGCTCGCTCATGGTCCCGGGCGTGCTCGCGTTCGTCCTGGCGGGTGTCGACTTCGTACGGCCTAGCTACTTGTTGGGGGCTGGTCCTTCAGAGGTTGGCCGGTTCGGACCTTCGGAGGTCGGCCTCGTCATTCTTACGGTGGCGCTGATCGGATGGCGGCTCGGCTTCACCTGGCTGGTCCAGTTGCCCATTCTGGTCGAGCGCGTTTACGTCCTCGGTACCGGCGAGCGAGCGCAACGCTTGGTACAGGGACTGCGCCAGAATCCTGACATCGGCGTCGAGATTGCCGGTTGGACGGGCAAGATGGAAGGCGCGGTCACCCGCGACTCCGTGGCCGCCGACCTGATGGAAGTTGCCGACAGACAAAAAGTCCATCGCGTTATCGTCGCCATGCCCGATCGCCGCGGTACCATCCCCATGCAGGAACTGCTTGAATTGCGCAAGCAGGGGGTCAAGATCGAGGAGGCCACGTCGTGGCTGGAAAAAATGTCCGGCAAGATCGAGGTCGAGAATCTTTATCCCAGCTGGCTGGTGTTCGGCGAAGGCTTTCGCCGCAGTACCGCCTTCATCTGGACTCGGCGCGGGCTGTCCTTCATTATCTCGCTGGTGGGTCTCATCCTCGCTCTGCCTTTGTTTCCCTTTATCATCCTCGCCATCCGCCTCGATTCCAAGGGGCCGGTTTTCTACACCCAGACGCGAGTGGGCAAGAACGGGCGCCTGTTCAAGGTGGTGAAGTTCCGCACCATGCGCGAAGACGCCGAGGCCGCCAACGGCGCGCAGTGGGCGGGCAATAACGATCCCCGCGTCACCCGCATCGGCAAGTTCCTCCGCACCTCGCGCCTCGATGAGATTCCCCAGTTGTGGTGTGTACTCAAAGGCGATATGGCATTCGTCGGCCCTCGTCCCGAACGCCCGGAATTTATCGAGATGCTCTCCAAGCAGATCCCTTTCTACGGCGTGCGCCACATGGTGCGCCCCGGACTCACCGGATGGGCGCAGGTCAAGTACAAGTACGGCAGCACCGTCGAAGATGCGCGCGAGAAACTTCAGTACGACCTCTTCTACATCAAGAACGCTTCCATTGGTCTCGATCTCCTGATCATGTTCCTGACCGTCAAGACCGTTCTGTTGGGCCGAGGTGCTCAGTAATGAGCGCAATGACGAAGATGAAATACGTCTTCTGGATCGCGGCCTCGCTCGTCGGCTATTCCTATCTTGGCTATCCGGTTTGGCTGTGGCTGCGCAGTCGATGGTCGCCGCGTCCGGTGCGCCGCGGTGTTGTCGAGAGCCTCTCTGCGCCTGCTGTTTCTGCCGTGATGGTTGCGCGCAACGAAGAAGCCGTCGTCGCGCGCAAGATTGAGAACCTGTTGACCCTCGACTATCCCCATGAGCAACTGGAAGTGGTCGTCGTCTCCGACGGTTCCAACGATCGCACGCCCGCCATTCTCGCCGGCTATGCTCGCGATTCCCGGGTGCGAACGTTGATGAAGCCGGTTTCCCAGGGCAAAGCCGCCGGACTCAACGATGCGATCAAACTGGCGACCGGCGAAGTGCTGCTGTTTACCGACGCCCGACAGCACATCGAATCCGGCGCCTTGCGTCTGCTGATCGAAAATTTCGCCGACCCCGATGTCGGCGCCGCCAGCGGTGAGTTAATGCTGGGTGATCCCACCAGCGGAGAGACCGGAAAGGGAATGGGGCTGTACTGGCGCATCGAAAAGAAAATTCGCGAACTGGAGTCCGCCTCCGGTTCCGTCGTCGGCGCCACCGGCGCGATCTATTGTGCCCGCCGCAGTTTGCTCGTTACGTCACCATTGCCTGAAGGCACGATCCTCGATGACGTCCTTTTGCCCATGCAAATCGTGCGGCAGGGATCGCGCGTAACCTTCGACTCCCGCGCCCGCGCCTGGGACTCGCCCGACTTGGGCGAAGGCCGCGAATTTTCGCGCAAAGTGCGCACTCTAAGCGGCAACTATCAGCTCCTGCAGTTCGCTCCCTGGCTGTTGAGTTCGCAAAACGCGATTCGCTTTGAATTCGTAAGCCACAAACTTTCGCGATTGGTCGCGCCCTTTGCCTTGCTGGCGCTTCTGATCGCCTCCATGTTCCTGCCGCAGCCCCTCTATCGTGCTGCGCTCTGGATGCAGTTGGCGT
>CAVZDM010000014.1:0-3617 GCA_963773955.1 uncultured Acidobacteriaceae bacterium
CACGCGGAGAGGCTTGGGGCACTCGTCGTGCCTCACCGCGATTCTCCTGGTGGGCTAATGTCCGATCAAATGAAGTTCGCTAATTGAACCAGTATGGAGTGGCCGCCGTCCAATCGTTTTTGGGATAACGTTTGTGCAACAGCTCAAACGCCTCCTTGGAATAAGCCCCCGTTTCGCCGTCGTTGCATCCCCAACGTGAGGCGTGGACGACAAGATGAAGGGCCTCCGGAACACGCGGATCATCCGGATGCAGCTTCGCCCACGCGAGAACCTGCTCGCCGAGCCATGTCGGCCCACATCCGAGCTGCTGCAACGCAGTCCACTCTTTCTGTGCAGTGCGCTTGTCGCCGCCTGCAAGCAAGGACGGGGCTGAGCCCTTTTCTATCGGAAAATATGACAGTAGGGGATTCTGCGCACCATAATTGTACGCCTGATATCCCCAGCCGAACCGCTGCTGATCAAGATCGCCCGGGGACGGAGGCGCTAGAGCACACCACCAATTATCGCGATAAGAGTCGATCCTACCTGCGGAAGTCAGTCGCCCGGTCCCGCCTGAAATGTACGGGCGCAGTTCGGGCCACTGTAATATCAGATACGCGGCTGCGAAATGCTTGTCGGAAAGAGATTCGGAGGAATGGTACTGCTTCAGACCTTGTTCGAGACGGGGCGAGAGGGCGGATAATGTGGGCACAAGCTGCTGAGCAATCTCGGTTTCATCAAGCAAGACTGCGCGAGTCCAGGCGGCTTCCGCGACTTGACGCCGCAAATAAACGGGCAGGCGAGAGCTGGCAGCGGCATCTGCAAGCAAATGCGTCGGCAGGTCTTCAGTCAACGCCGTCGCAGCGTCGACGTCAAATCTCAACGGTTCCGCGGAAAGGGTTTTACAGTTCTCGAAGAAGCATCCTGCGTTATCCGTCATGTCGTTGTCGGTATATTCAGAGCTGACGACGCTGATCTCGCGCGGCGCAAATCTAAGAAACTCGTCCAAATTTCGGGCCAGAGTCATGCGCAATGCCGTGAAAAGATTCCGCGCCGAGACCGGCAGACGCCCCTTTGGCGTTCTCAGTACCAAATCAACCTCCGCACGCGCTTGGTCCGTTTTCCCCTCAGCCGCAAGGAGGCGATCTCTGTGGAATTTGGCCGAGAGGAACGCGGGGGAACTCAGTGGAACAGCTGCGGCACTTTCGAGCAGCGAAGAAAGGTCGGGAGACTCGCTTATCGCAAGACTCAGTGCCGCCAGGAGCCACGGAGTGGAATGCGTGGTGTGCCAGCGGTCCAAAGCGTGGGGGAATTCCTCCACGCCGCCGGACTTAAAAGTCGCAATCCAGTCGGTCATGTCGCTTGCTTCTTGTGTCGCCTTCCACTCCGTATCGGACAGAGTCATTGTCTCCGATGAGCGAGCCAACAGAAGGTCGTAGTCACTCACATCCTGAGCAATGGTTTCTGGAGAGGTTCGATCTTCGATAGCGCTGGAGAGATCGAGAAATCGCTTAGCGGGATCGAGTCGAATTTCCGCAAATCCCTGTAACCGCTTGGCAGCCGTGCGAACAGTAACGAAAGAAGGATCCGCAATGACTTTTCGGAGCTGTTCGTCCGCTGCCTTCAATCTTGAGTCTTCGGATGCTGCATCCTCAGCACTAAGGGTGGCCGCGCGAAGTTCGCAGCGTGCCGAAACCAGAGCTGCGATGGCCCGCCATGGCGAGGAAGGATCTGCGGCGATTGTCTGAAACCTCTTTTCGGCCTCGTCCCAGCGCCCAGCATAGAAATAAGCTGCGGCGGTTTGATAGTCGCGATCCTGTCGAATTAATAGAGGAAGGCCCGGATCTGCCGCCTGTGGCAGTTCCGCGTTCGCTCCTGGTCTTGATGCTCCGCAGTTTGTGAAGACGGACTCCTGCGCACTAATCCAACTGGTCACGGCCGCGCTTCCTTTGCCGAACTCTTGAACTCGTGCCTTGAGAGTGTTGGCGGCGGTCCTGAAGGCATCGTCGAGGCAATTCGGGTAGGAGACAAACGGAGATGAAGTGCCGGCGAACGTGCTCCCGGCCGGCAGCGCAGCGTCCGTCGCCGGAGAATACCCTATTTCTTTTAACTCGCCGCTCCAATCGATCTGGCCGCTATCAACTGCCACGAATATTCCTCCGGGTTCGTTGCTGGCCTCATGCTTCCACAAAGCGAGCAATTGCTTCTGTTCCTGGGCGTCAAACGGCCTAGCCGAGAAATACCGATACGCGACGACCAGAAAAGAGTCCTCATAAGTGGGTTGAACGACGCCAATCTTTCCGGCGGCGTAATCCTCGAATGGCAAATCGGGATGAATTCGCTGGATGAATATCGTCTCGGGGAAAAACGGCCCACATGCTTCGGCCACCGGCGACGGCGCGACGAGCGCCAGTGCAAGCAGAACGGCTAGGGAAACCCGCATCAATCGTTGTGCCATGTCTCCATCTCCTTATTGATTGTCTGCGCGTCTTGGTTCGTCCAAGGATGGGGTAGAAAAACGTAAATCCGATTCGAGCTTCGCCGGGCGGAACTCGACGCAATTGCGCCGCTCAGCAGCGATTGCGAGAATGACTCATCGGTGGACACGCCGAGGCTGCCGCGGCAAACGGCGGGCCCGAATTCGCGCCCCGATTGCAGGTATTCCGCGACGTTCGCAGCGTCCGTTCCCATGCGAAACAACATGGGAACGGCTTCGTCAATCGTGCCGGGTGGCAACTTTTCCAACCAGGGATCGCCGATGCACCACGACGCCAGTGCGGTGATTGAAAGCGGCATCCCCGACGGCATTTGGCGACGCACATCCTGTAGCAACTCCGCGTACGCGCCGCGCTCGCTGCGCGAGGCGTCGTAATCAATTTGCAGAGCTTTCACGCCGGGCAGTCTCGCCACATTGGCGATGAGCCGAGCCACGGCTTGGAGTTGCGCTGCCGTGTAAAGCCCCGTCGGCGACGGCACGGGGCTGCCAGAGTTGGGCGCCCAAGGCGGCCTATGCCACGAATCATTTGGAGTCTCGATTCGGATGACCGCCATAAGCGGCGTTCCAGGCTGCACCCGCAGCGGCTGCATTCGTGGGCGGAATGTGACGCCGTCTGCCGAAATGGGGGCCGCGCCCCGTTGTGGCGACGAAAGATAGACTGTCCCTGCAAGAAACGCCACGCCTGCGTCCCGCGGATTCAGGAACCGTAAGTCCTCCGGGCGTTCCCACGCCCAGAACATCACTACTGGCAGAGCCACTCCGCCGGTGCCAAAGCTGGTGCGGGTATGATAGAGAGTCAGTGGTGGGTCAGTGGGATTCCCTTCCGCGCGCCCGGCGACTAGCGTCAGTGTTGAGGACAAACCGACGAGGGATAACATTAGGCCTGCGACCCATAATTTCTTCATGTGAATACCCTGCAGACCGATCTGAGAAGCACGCATTCTGCCATTCTTCAAGTATACAAAACTCAACATTTGCGGAGTTTCGGAGGCTGGCACCGGGTCGGCTCGACCACACACGTGTCTGTTGGAGAACAGATTCCGAGTGGGCCTACTTGGGAGCAGCTGAAACTACCGGCGGACTATACGGCGTGAACTCCAGCGGCGGGGCTTTATCGGGCTCGAGGAGCCAGACGTGGCGG
>CAVZDM010000015.1:0-51206 GCA_963773955.1 uncultured Acidobacteriaceae bacterium
CTGCGCGGCCGCCGTGGGCACGGATTGGCGAAGGTACCAACGGTAACGCGCGGGTCGAGGAGCGGGTTTTCAGCATGTAAGATAGGGGAATCTGTGGCGTCTGGATGGCAAAGCAAGCTGGTGCGCGTATCCCGGATGGACTGGGCAGAGGCAAGGGTGCGCGTGCGGCAGGAATTCCACAAGCAGAGCGATCTGCTCAAGCACCGTATGGGCGTGCGGGCTGGGGCGATTCGGCTGAATCAAGATCGTGCGACGCGGTCAGGACAATTCTTCTTTTCTGGCAGTAAGTTTTCCGGCCGTGAAGGATCAGAGCGCGCGGAGTTGTTACGGCAGCATCTGCCGGACGAAGCCTCCGAAATTCTGCGCGAGGCCGATGAAATTTGCGGGCATCGTTTCCGGTTGCTGGGCTACGAAAATCTTGCCTTCGACCTCGACGATGGCAGTGTCGGCGGCAACAATTCCAAAGACATCGACTGGCACCTCGATCCCGTGCACCGCAAGCGCGCGCCAATGGATCCGTGGTTCAAGATTCCGTTTCTTGATTTCGCTGTTGTAGGCGACCATAAAATCGTGTGGGAATTGAATCGCCACCAGCACCTGGTAACACTAGCCAAGGCCGGACTGCTGAGCGGAGACCATACGTACGCTCGCGAACTGATGGCGCAGTGGCGAAGCTGGATCAAGGCGAATCCGTATCCGCTGGGGATCAACTGGGGAAGCACGCTGGAGGTTGCCTTCCGCAGCTTGTCGTGGATGTGGGTGGACCAGTTGCTGGCGGAAACTCCGGAGTGCGCGCAGTTTCGCGCGGAGTTGCTACCGGCGCTCGCCTTTCACGGGCGTTATATTGAGCGCTATCTATCTACTTATTTTTCTCCGAATACGCATCTGCTGGGCGAAGCGGTCGCGCTGTTCTTTCTGGGCACTCTATACCCGCAGATGCCGGGGGCCGCTCGCTGGAAGGAATCCGGGTGGAGGATTGTGCTGCATGAAGCAACGCGGCAGGTGCGTCCGGATGGCGTTTACTTCGAGCAATCGCTGTACTACCACGTTTATGCGCTCGACTTCTTTCTATATGCGCGCTTGCTTGCGGCTCGAAATGGAATGGAAATTCCAACCGCGTTTGACGCAGTGCTGGGACGAATGCTGGAGGTAGTAACGGCGCTCGCGCAGGCCGGACCGGCTGAGGGTTTTGGCGATGACGACGGCGGGCGCCTGTGGAATCCGCGTTGTAACCGGACAGAACAGATGACGGACCCGCTGGCGCTGGGCGCGGTGATGTACGCGAAGGAGTTTTCCGCTGCGCGGCTGACGGAGGAATCAATCTGGTTGTTTGGCGATCAAGCCGTCGAGAAACTCGCGCGCGCGATCCCACAAGCGATCCCGGCTGCACGATCACTCGCCTTTCCCGACGGCGGCCTTTATGTGCTGGCAGATTCACGACCGTTCGCGCAGGCGATGGTGGTGGATGCGGGTCCGCAGGGCGTGGGCCGCTCGGGGCACGGACATGCCGACGCACTCAGCCTTCGGCTCACCATGGATGGTCGTCGGTGGCTGGTGGACGCGGGCAGCGGCGTCTACATTTCGAAAGACCCGGCGGATCGCGACACATTTCGCGGAACGGGTGCGCACAACACCGTGCGCGTGGATGAAGTCGACCAGGCGGTTGCGGACGAACCATTTTCGTGGACTCACCTTCCGACAACGCATGCGGAAAACTGGGTCGCCGGGAAAAGTTTCACTTACTTTGTGGGCAGTCATAATGGATATGAGCGGCTGGCGGATCCGGTCTTGCATCGGCGGCACGTGCTAAACGCGGGTGGTCTCTGGCTGGTACGAGATGTGGCGATCGGCCGAGCGGATCATGAACTGGAGATACGCTGGCACTTCGCGCCCGATCTCGAAGTTCAAACTGTCGGACCTGGACGAGTAGAAGCAAGAATATCGAAGGCTGGCGCCGCGTCGGGTGAATCAGGGATGAGCCTTATCGTGCCGGAAGAAACAGTCTGGCAAACGGCGACGGAAGTCAGCAGAACTCTGCTTTCGCCCGCTTACGGTGCATTCGAGCCTGCGCCTTTGGTGCGATGCCATGCGCGGGTGTTGCTGCCGGCGGAGACGGCTACTGTGCTGGTGCCACGCTCTGGCGCAATCTGCCGGGACGATGAACAACGGCTGGCCAGCATGACCCAGGCCGCGGTGCAGGTATACGAACTCGACTCTCATGACGAAAGCCACGGGTTCTTTTTTGCGCTCGGCGACGAGACATGGAGTTTCGGTCCGTGGTCTTCGGACGCACGAGTGTTGTATTGCCGCATTGAAAACGAGAAGCTTGCACATCTGGTCGTGATCGGCGGGAAGCACGTCGCATTTCAGGGACAGCCCCTGCTGACGGCGGCGGGGCCATTCGCATTTTTCGAGTGGCGCAGGCAGGATGCGGCGATGAATGCGGCGCCAGGAAGCGTTTCCGTTACATCATTGTTCGAGAAGCTGACTGGCGATTCATCCTCCTTATCGGCGGGCTTGAATCATGGCTCGTCAAAGCATTCGTCGAATCGCAGTTCGTCGCCCTACGCGGAGAAACACTAAATGTGCGGGATAGCCGGGATTCTTGAATTCGGACGGGACGCGCGGGCGAACGCGACGGCGCTGCGCGAAATGTGCCGCGTCATCACTCATCGCGGGCCCGACGACGAAGGCTTTTATACGGACGGCGCGGCGGGCATCGGCATGCGGCGGCTCAGCATTGTCGACGTGGCCGGCGGACATCAGCCGATTTCGAATGAAGACGGCACGCTGTGGATCGTGTTCAACGGCGAAATCTACAACCATCTTGCCTTGCGCGAGCAACTCATCGCGCGCGGCCACCGCTACAGCACGCACAGCGACACCGAAACCGTCATCCACCTCTTCGAAGAGTACGGCGCGGATTGTGTGCAGCACCTGCGCGGCATGTTCGCCTTTGCCATCTGGAACCGCAACACGAAAACGCTCTTCATCGCGCGCGACCGACTGGGCATCAAGCCGCTGTGCTACAAGTTAACGCCGGAACGGCTGCTGTTTGGGTCGGAAATCAAAGCGGTGTTGGCGCACGGCGGGATCCGTGCGGAGTTCAATCGGGCGGCGCTGCCGGAGTATCTGGCGTTCGGTTATTTGTCGGGCGAGGAGAGTTTCTACTCCGGAATCCTCAAGCTGATGCCCGGGCACACAATGGCCGTTGGCCCGGATGGCAAAGCCGACATTCGGCAGTACTGGGACTTGGATGCATCGAAGCCGCACGAGTCGCGAGATGAAGGTTACTACGTCCAGAGCTACCGCGAGTTACTCGAGGGTGCGGTCAACAGCCACCTGATGAGCGACGTACCGCTCGGCGTGTTCCTGAGCGGCGGCGTCGATTCAAGCGCGGTGGCGGCGCTGATGACAAAAATACGGCGGGAGCCGATCGAGACTTTTTCTGTCGGCTACACCGAGCAGACATACAGCGAACTGCCTTTCGCGCGCACGGTTTCCGAGCATATCAAGTCGCGGCATCATGAAGTGCTGGTCGGCGAGCAGGATTTTTTCGGGGCGCTCCCGCATTTGATCTGGCATGAGGACGAGCCGATCGTGTGGCCCTCGAGCGTGTCGCTTTACTTTGTCGCCCGGCTCGCCCGCGAGAGAGTTACGGTGGTGCTGACCGGAGAGGGCGCGGATGAAACGCTGGCTGGCTACACTCGTTACGCCTTCACCTTGAAAAATGCGGCCATGGATCGAGCATATCGCAGCGTCGTTCCGAGTTCTCTGCGACGCGGATTGCGCAACGCGGTAGCGACCTCTTCGCTGCTCGGAGCAACCCTGCGCCGGAAACTGGAACATACGTTCTTAGCCAAGGACGGGAATTCCTGGGCTTCTTTCTACTTTGACAATTTCTTCTCCGCCTTCGGCGAAGCCGAGCAGAGCGGGTTGCTCACCAGCGAGTTCGCGCAGGAAGCCGCGCCCAGGACGGCATATAAGAACGTCATCGATTACTGGGAGCACTCATCGTCAGCTACACCGGGGGGCGCAATGCTGCAACGGCTGCTCTACACCGACATCAAGACGTACCTCGTGGAACTGCTGATGAAGCAGGACAACATGAGCATGGCCGCATCCATCGAAAGCCGGGTGCCGTTCCTCGACCACGTGCTGGTTGAATTCGCGACCAGAATTCCACGCGAAGTGCAGATTCACGGACTGGCCGGCAAACGGATTCTGAAAAAGGCGGTGGAAGACCTGCTGCCGCACTCGATTCTGTACCGGCCGAAGCTGGGATTTCCAACACCGTGGAGCGGATGGCTGGCCGGACCGCGACTGGAAATAATCCGCGAGATGCTGCTTGAACCACGCAGCCTGGATCGCGGATACTTCCGGCGCGAAGCAATCGAGAAGTTGTTTGACGAACATCGCGCAAAGCATCGCGACAACTACGATCGCATCTGGCGGTTGCTCAATCTTGAGTTGTGGCATCGGGTTTGTCTCGAAGGCGAAGTGCACGACGAGGTTGGCGACGTTGCCACGAAGATGGCCACGACGCGGTAGCGACCTCGGTGTGTGAAGCAACGTCAGTGTTATCCTCGTTACCTTATGCGCACCTTCCGCCTGATCTGTTTCTTTGTTGCGTTCTCCCTCTGCGCTCTTGGCCAACAACCCTTCCTCGATGTTCGTCAGTGGACGGCGCTGCGAGATGAATCGAATGGTGTCGCTCCCTACGAGAACCTTCGCTACCTGACGGGCTTGCATCGTGTCCCCGCAACTCCAGAATTTGACCAGGCAGCGCAATTCGTTTTGCAGCGCGCGCGCGAGTACGGCCTTGCCGACGCCCACAGCGAGCAGTTCCCGATAGACGGGGCAAAGCACTATGGCTTGATGCGCTCGTACCTGGCATGGACGGTCGAAGAGGCGCGGCTGTGGGAAGTCCGTCCCGAGCATCTTCTTCTCGGGGATTGGAAGACGGACCCCATTCGCCTCGCCGACTATAGTCACACCGCCGACGCGGAAACGGAATTGGTCGACGTGGGCAACGGCGCCGGCGATGCCGATTATTCGGCTAAAGACGTGCGCGGCAAGATCGTGCTGGCCGACGGCGTTCTGGCACGAGTGCAGGAATTAGCGATCGCGCAGCATGGCGCCGTAGGCATCGTCAGCGACATGCCCAACCAGACCACGGCCTGGTCCGGTCTGGACACAACTGTGGTTCGGTGGGGCCATCTGGATGCGCGTCAACCGTCCGGTTTCGCTTTCATGGTCTCCCGCCAGACCGCCGAAGCGCTGCGTTCGCGCTTGCGAAGTGGCGAACCCGTGATTCTGAGCGCCCACGTTAAGGCAACCGTCGGCACCGGCCACTGGACAGTCGTGACCGGCACAATTCCTGGCACGCACCCTGACGCGGGAGAAATTGTTTACAGCTGCCATCTCGATCACGAACGTCCGGGAGCAAACGATAACGGAAGCGGATGCGTGACCATCCTTGAATCCGCGCGTGTGCTGGCGCGTTTGATCAGTTCGGGCCAGTTGCCGCGGCCGCAACGCACTCTGCGCTTTATCTGGGGGCCGGAGGTCGAGGGCACGATGGCGTTTCTCGCAAGCCATCCGGAGATCAGGCAGCGGCTGCGTGCCAACATCCACATGGATATGGTTGGCGGCGACCCCTTCAAAAACAAGTCGGTGCTCCATGTCACGGGTACCCCGTGGTCGCTGCCAAGTTTTGTTACTGATGTGGGTGCGGTGTTTCTCGATGCGATTCGCACTGCCGCCAGCGGCTATGCCGGGGGCGAAATGCCAGCCGCATCTGGCATTGTCGAAACCCGGGCTGGCGTCCAAGGCACTCGCAACGAATTGATCGCGGATGTAAAGCCCTACTCGGCCGGCAGCGATCATGACGATTACGACTCCTCGACCATCGCGGTTCCATCGCTTTATCTTTGCGACTGGCCAGACATCTACATTCACACCGACCACGACAGCCTCGATCAGATCGATGCAACGAAGTTGCGACGTGTGGCGCTGCTGGGAGCGGCCTCGGGATACGTCTATGCGAGTGTCGCTGCTCAACAACTTCCAACGTTGCTTCCGTTCCTTACGGCCCAGGCCGAAGCCCGCCTCGCCCAGGTCTTCGGAGCGGCACAGCAGTTAGTGGATGATCCTCGACTGGAAGCGGGCGTCGCCTGGTACGAGGCGCACAATCTGCTGAATCAAACCTTGCTGCGTGAAAGCGCATCGCTGCACTCCGTAGTCGATTTCACGGGCGGGCCTGCCGGGGCGGATGCAGACGGCGCCAAAGCCCTCGCGGAGCAAGCGGCAACTTTCAACAACTGGCTCGACAGGCAAGCAAAGGTGCGGGGAGCAAAAGGAGCGGCGCCCAGCGCACCATGGGCCGGCGACTCCGGAGCGAAGCGTGTGCCCATACGCGTAGGAGAATTCGGTCCCCTGACTTATCAGAACGATAACGTTCTGCTGGCACGCCTGGGTAAAGAGCGTTACGCGAAAATCAAGCTGATTAACAGCGAAGCGACGCCAATGCTGAACGTGCGCGACCAGTCTGAGCTTTATGCTTACGAGATCGTCAACTTCGTGAATGGAAAGCGCACCGTGGGTGAGATCCGCGACGCCGTGTCGGCTGAATACGGGCCTTTGCCGGTGAATCTTGTCGCTGACTACCTCGAAGCTTGCGCTGAAACTGGAGTGATTCAGTGGAAGTAAGTCGCCTGATAGATGAGCGTAGGATAATCGCGGCCCTGTTGTTCCGCGTGCAACACTTTGCACTTACATAACTGTTACATGCACATGGCAACAAGAGCAGTTGCAAAGCAGGCGCGAGAGCACTAGAGTACGTCCAATATGGAAGGTTCGCTGCTGGAGTGATTGGCGTAGCGGCCGAGATTCCCAGAAAGCATCTGGAGGATAGAAGATTGAAGATCTCGCAAAAAGGTCTTTACGCGCTGCAGGCGATCATGACTCTTGGCCGCCGATACGGAACGGAAACCGTAAAGATACGCGACATAGCTCTGGATAGCGACCTGCCGGAAAAATTTCTTGAGTTGATTCTGCTGGAACTCAAGAATGCACGCATCGTGGAAAGTGTTCGGGGCGCGAAAGGCGGCTACCGGCTGCGCCGTCCACCAGCCGAGATCAAACTCAGCGAGATCATTCGTCTGGTGGATGGTCCGCTGGCACCCTTTGGAGATGCGGATCAACTCCGCAGCCTCATCGTCACGGATCCCGATCATCGCGCGCTTTATGGAGTGTTCCTGGAGGTGCGAGATGCCGCGGCCAAGATACTGGAGAGCACCTCCGTCGCTGACATCGTCGGGGGAGCTTCTAAGTCGCGAAAGAAATCGAGCGCCAAGCCGAAAGCGAAGAAAGTTCCCCTTTTGTCGATTGTCCATGAGGACGCGAAGAGTAAGTAGCTCGCTCGTCCCGCGGTCTCGGAACGTTAGGTAAGAACGGCCTCGTACTCGCCATAAGCGCCTTTGAAATCGGTGATTTCATGGGTGCCCTCGAAGTGCCAGATCCTGGTCGCGACTTCATCGATCAGGTCCTCGTCATGGGTGACCAGCAACACCGTTCCGGGATAGCGCTGCAGCGAAATGTTGAGGGCGTTGATCGATTCCAGATCGAGATGGTTGGTCGGTTCGTCAAGCACTAGCATATTCGGTTTCTGCAGCATCAGTTTGCAAAAGAGAAGACGCGCTGCTTCTCCGCCGGAGAGTACGTCGGTACGCTTCTCGGCATCATCGCGCGGAAACAGCATCTGGCCCAGTATGCCGCGAATCTCTTCGGTCGAAGCGGCAGGGTCCCACTGATGGAGCCACTCCAGAACCTTGATCCCGGGCTCGATCAGAGCCTTGTGATCCTGGGCAAAATATCCCACAGAGGCTTCGTGGCCCCAGATGACTTTGCCGCCGTCGACAAAGGGCCCATCGTAGCCGCTGGTTTTTCTGAGCTCCGATTCTGAAACCGTCGGCGAGTTCGCCAGCAGCGCGTTTACTAAGGTGGTCTTGCCCGAACCGTTCCGGCCCATCAGCGCGATTTTTTCTCCGCGGAGCACGCTTGCCGTGAACCCGGAAATCACTTTGGCTTCTCCATACGACTTCGTAACCGCTTCGATTTCCAGAATGTGTTTGCCAGACGGCCGCTTCTGCTCGAACTTCAGGTAGGGACGCTGGATATTGGACCTCGCCAGTTCCGTAACCTGCAGGCGCTCGACTTCCTTGCGCCGCGACTGCACCTGGCTGGAGCGCGTCCCAGCGGCGAAGCGGGCGATGAATTCGTTTAACTGCGCGATCTTCTTCTCACGCTGCGCGTTTTGTCCTTCGATCTGCGAGCGCACCTGCGTCTTGGCGACCACCATGTCGTCATAAGTGCCGGTGTAGGTAATGATGGTTTCGTAATCGATGTCGGCAATGTGAGTGCAGATGCCGTTGAGGAAATGGCGATCGTGCGAGATCACGATCAGTACTCCCTCATATTGATTCAGAAAATTCTTCAGCCAGTGGATCGAGTCGAGATCGAGATGGTTCGTAGGCTCGTCGAGCAACAGTGCCTGCGGATGTCCGAAGAGAGCTTGCGCCAGCAGCACGCGCATTTTTTGTCCGCCCGGTATCTCCGACATTTTGCGCTCGTGCATCTCGTCGGGAATATCGAGGCCTTGCAGCAGAATCGCGGCGTCGGTTTCAGCGGTGTAGCCGTCTTCTTCGCCGACGATGCCTTCGAGTTCGCCGAGTTTCATACCATCGGCGTCGGTCATCTCATGCTTCGCGTAAATGATTTCGCGTTCCTCGAGAGCGGCCCACAAGCGCCGGTTGCCCATGATGACCGCGTCGATTACGCGATATTTGTCGAAGGCGAATTGATCCTGGCTCAAAACGCCGAGCTTACGGGGGCGGACGACGGTCCCCTTCTGCGGCTCAAGTTCGCCGGTCAGAAGCTTCATGAAGGTGGATTTGCCGGCGCCGTTGGGGCCAGTAAGGCCGTAGCGCTTCCCCGGAACAAAGCCGGTGGATACTTCGTCGAACAGAATTTTAGCGCCGTAGCGCATGGACACATTGCCAACTGAAATCATGATATTTAGGGAACTGCGGGAATCGGTCCTAATCGTATCGGAGGAAGACGCAGCTGCTGCTATTAGAATATCACGAGCTCGCGGCCAAGAACCAAAGGCTTAACCACAGAGGTCACTGAGGTCACAGGGAAAGGCCACAGGGAACCATCACCGCTTGCGGACGCCAATTGCGGATTCGTGTTAGCCTTTTCAAGCCATTCTTCCCTGAAAGCGGAGCACAATGAACGATCCTCGGCCTTCTTCCATCAATCTTCAGGCAATCGCGCGGCAGGTCATGCAGGCGGAAGGTTTCGAGCCGGATTTTCCGCCTGAAGTTCCAAAACAACTGGCCGACATCAGCGCACATCCGCCGCAACTTGTGCCTTCCGACAGAGTTCGGGACCTACGCAATCTTCTTTGGTCTTCGATCGACAACGATACCTCCAAGGATCTTGACCAGATCGAAGTGGCCGAACGGTTGCCTAATGGCGACATCAAAGTGATGATCGGCGTCGCCGACGTGGACTCCTTTGTAGGAAAAGATTCTCCCATCGATCAACACGCGGAACGGGAAACTACTTCTGTCTACACCGGCGTAACCATTTTCCCGATGCTGCCGAACGAACTCTCGACCGGCGCATCTTCCCTGCTCCCCGACGTGGATAGGCCGGCCGTGGTTATTGAATTCTCGGTTAACGCCAGCGGCGCGCTGAGTTCCAGCAATGTCTATCGGGCGATCGTACGCAACAAAGCTCAACTCACTTACAACGGCGTCGGTGCGTGGCTCGAAGGTTCGGCGCCCGCTCCGCCAAAAGTGGCCGCGTCCGCGGAACTGCAGGCGCAGCTCAAACTGCAGGATCAAGTTGCCCAGACGCTCAAGAAGTTACGCTATGAGCACGGCGCCTTGAATCTTGACACCAGTGAAGTTGTTCCGCTGCTCTACAACGAGCAAGTTGTCGACGTCGTGACATCGACGAAGAATCGGGCAACCGATCTGATCGAAGACTTCATGGTCGCCGCCAACGGCGTCGTCGCGCGCCTGTTGTTGAACGTTTCTTCCTTGCGGCGAATCGTCAGAACTCCCGCGCATTGGGACGGCATTGTCCGCCTCGCCGCAGAGCAGGGTGAGAAGCTGCCGGCCACGCCTGATTCCAAGGCGCTCAACGATTTTTTAATAAAACGCAAAGCCGCCGATCCCGATCACTTCGCCGACCTCTCGCTGGCTGTCATCAAATTGGTCGGACCCGGAGAATATGTTCTGGAGCGGCCGGGCGATTCTCCAGAAGGACACTTTGGACTGGCGGTGCAGGATTACACCCACTCGACCGCGCCCAACCGGCGCTTTCCCGATGTCGTAACTCAGAGATTGATCAAGGCCTCGCTCGACGGAAAACCCGGGCCTTATACCGACAACGATCTCGCCGCCATTGCCTCGAACTG
The DNA here is from genome assembly GCA_963773955.1 of uncultured Acidobacteriaceae bacterium. GTDB lineage: Bacteria > Acidobacteriota > Terriglobia > Terriglobales > Acidobacteriaceae > Acidiflorens. The sequence continues at coordinate 10,493 of CAVZDM010000015.1, forward strand.
CACCGAGAAGGGCGACGCAGCGCGGAAAGTGGAGCGCGAAATGTCGAAGCGGTTGGCTGCGATGGCGATGAGCCATCGGGTGGGCGAAACCTTCGACGCCATGGTCACCGGAACGACTCCGAAGGGAACGTTTGTGCGCGTCTTCCAGCCCCACATGGAAGGCTTGCTGGCACAGGGAGCGCAGGGGTTACATGTCGGCGATAAGCTGCGAGCGAAGCTGGTGCGAACTGATGTGCAGCACGGGTTTATTGATTTTGTGAAGGCGTAGGACTTCGGCTATCGGTCTGTTCGCCTAATGTTCCCTGTTTAGGCATGAGTAACTACAGTGGTGCTGGGCGCGAAAAAAATAATTATTTGACCTATTGAAATCATGGGTTTAGCGGGAAGTGGCCGCCAAATTTTTGAGTTTACAGGACTTATTTGTAAAATCCTACGGGGTAAGGACTTAGATGGCAGTTTCTGGGCTTTTTGCCGGGGCTCGGCGGCTCTCTTACTCGTTTTGTTCGCCTCGAATTTCGAGGGTTAAATCGGCTTGACCTCTTGACACACCAAGCCCTGAAAAATGGCGCCTGTTCTTTGGGCAATCTGTAACGACGGACAAATCCCCCGAGCGGAGCTGGGCTGGCCGCGCTACAAGTGTTGTGGCACGCGCACCCACACATTCGCAAAGAACGCGAATGTGTGGGGCACCCGGCGGGCGACTAGCTTTTGGCTTTTAGCTTTGCTGCTTGTTCGAGTAGCTTCACGGCCGCCATGGTTCGCGCGCTGTAGTCTGTGCGCTTCTCTGACTTCGGGCGTCGGTGGCGCTTGGTGACAGAGTGCTGGTTTGACATGGGTTCCTCCGGTGGCTGGTTGAGATTGAGGGCCAGTTTAGCTTCGGAGCCGGTCTCGAGGATGGTCAATATTGCACAGGTCGCTTTTTATCGGCTGGCGCGATCGCGTTGGTTACAACAACTACCCGGATTAAACTTGCCGACGGTTGTCCAGCTTTTGCGGGACCAGTAAGACCTGCCGCCTGGGTCCTCTGGCAGTTACCGGGATGGACTCGGTTGTATGTCCACGGTTGCTGAGCCTGTCTTGGCGGGGTTAGCTGCAAGGGTGGCAATTACAGCCACGGTTGCTGGATTCGGAACGTTCAAGGGTGCAGTGTATATTCCGTCGTCGGAAATGCTACCGCAGGCCGCCGCCGCACAGCCGGGTCCCGACACGCTCCATATCACGGTCGAGTCCGCAGCGCCGGGTACCGTGACAGAGAATTTCTGCTTTGCCCCAGTGGCCAATTGAATCTCCTGACCTGGCAACACTATTACGTCGGTTGCCGTTTCTCTGAGCTTTGCGTCCGGTTGAAGGTTGTAAAAATAATAGAAACGCAGGCCGATGAGTTTGCCGGGAAATTCCTTCGGCAGCGGTGCGAGCGGAGTGGATGCGGTGATACTCCCCCACGCGGCTCGATCGAGCGCCACGTCGCCCGACGAGGTGCGCAGAGTCATGCCGCTTACTGTGCCATCCTTTAGGACCTCGAATTCGATCGCAAGCTTGCCCTGTTTATAGACCGGCGGATACACCGATGGCGGCATGATGCTATACCAGTTCTTTTTCACAACCTGTATGACCTGAGTCAGATAAGGCCCAAAATCCACGCCCATTGTGTCGGTCAGAATTTCGACTTGATCCAACGCCTTCGACCCGCGCCTGCCCGAGCTCACGTAATCGCCTGCACTCGTTGACGATGCGCCCCACCAATTACCCGTTTTATGGACGACGCTTTCCCCGGCAAGACCCTCCCCATTGATCTTAACGTCTGAGACCTCCGCGTCGGGATACTCAGCCCAGAGCTCGCCATTCGGGCCTAGCGCGCGGGTCTGCTTCGCTGTGCCGTCGGGAAGCCGATCGTATACGAACCTACAGACAAGAGTTCCCTTGTAGTAAAGCGCTGTTTCCTTGAGCCAGCGCTTCTCGTCGTATGTATATTGCAACTCTCTTGTCGCGCCCCCCACTTGGTAGATCCGTCTCGTCCGCAAACCCTGGTTGAACTCGTCAGCTGAATACCATTTGTGGTTGGGACTATAGACATCGTCGCGCACGAGGTCGTCGGCGGCGTTGTACGTGTATGAAGAGGTGTTGCTGAGTTTTCCATCTTTGAATCCCTGGTGCGATTTGTGAAGGCCAGTGTCAGGGTCCAACTCGATGTCGACGTAGTTCGGAAGGTCAGGAGAACTGTGAGAAGAAACTTGAGTGAGGGTGTCGTTCGCGGAGTAATGGAGGATCTCGTACCGGGTCTTCTTTCCTTCCGCGGTGTAGTGCGTGTCCTCAACGGAATCGGGGCTGTAGGAGTACAACTCGTAGCGGGTGAGAGTTCCACCGACCGTAAAATAGTCCTCACGAATGCGATTGCCTGCTTCGTCGCGCTGGATTCGTACCACACCTGTCTTTTCGCCGGCTACGAAGCGCTCGTACTCGTGTGGAAGCTTGGCGCTGGTTGCAAAACGATAGAATCTTTCGGAAAGTGTTTGGCCATCGCGGATTACAGCCACCCGCGTTGTTCTCTCTTGTGAATCCGTCTCGACCTCATAGTGCGTCCCGCCCACACGAATGGTCGGCGAAATCTCGTTGGCAAATTTGGATTCCTGCGAACGCGTCGACAACTCGTAACGATAGCTGTGAATGGTTGGTGAGGGAGTGCTTTGTGCGAACAAGAAAGCACCACAAACCAGAAGGACCACAATCATTCCGAAGCGCATGGGATATTTCTCAGGATTTGCCACGGAGAATCTCAGCCACGGAGCATTCTACGCCTAGGTAGGGCGTGCAAGATGGTCCAAGACACAGATGATTGTCGTAACATCTCGATTTCACCAATCACCCTCATTGGCCTGCCGGGGTCTCAGCCGTTCTTCTTTTCCAGTTCGGCCCAGCGCGTGTAGAGTTCATCCAGTGCGTGTTGAGCCGCGTCCAGCACAGCCTGAGCGCTTACCAGTCGCGGAGCGTCCGTTGCGTTGGCTGGGTCTTCTAACTCCGCGCGTTTGGCCTGCACTAACTGCTCTGCTTCTTCCACTCGCTGCTCGATGGTCGCGTATTCCCGCGCTTCGAGATAGGACAGCTTCTTTTTCGTCGGGGCAGCCGATCTTGAATCCACTGGCGTCGCCGCTGTTGCTGCGTCTGATTTCGACCGCTGCGCCTGCCACTGCTCCCATTGTGCGTAATCGGCGAAGGTGTTTGCTCCGCCTTTGCCGTTCAGCCCGAGAACGATGGTGGACACACGGTCGAGCATATAACGGTCGTGCGTTACCAGTACGAGCGAGCCGGGAAAGTCGATAAGACTCTCTTCCAGAATTTCGAGCGTCGGAATGTCGAGGTCGTTGGTCGGCTCGTCGAGCAAGAGAATGTCGGCGGGCTGGAGCATTAACTGCGCGATCAGGACGCGGGCGCGTTCGCCTCCCGAAAGGCGTCCGACGGGCTGACTTAGTTGCTCGCCGGTGAAGAGGAATCTTGCGGCCCATCCGGCTACATGAATTACGCGATCGCGATAGACGACGGAATCGCCGTCCGGGGCGAGCGCGCGGCGCAGAGTTACGTCGGGATCGAGGTTGCGGGTCTGGTCGAAGTAGACGATGCGCAGCCAATCGGCGCGGCGAATCTCACCTCCGGTTGGAGCCAGGTCTCCTTGCAATAGGCGAAGCAGCGTGGTCTTGCCGCTGCCATTCGGGCCGACGAGTCCGACGCGCATTCCGGCGGTCAGGATGAAGTTGAGGCCTTCGAATAATGATTGGGTTCCCATGGTGCAGGTGACTTCCTGCAGTTCGATCAGGCGCTTCGTCTTGCGGTCGGTGGCGGAAAAATCGATTTGCGCTGTGGCGCTGCGCGTTCTCTGATTCAGGTCGGCTAGCTCTCCCATGAGCTCGCCGGCTTTGCTGATGCGGGCTTTGGACTTGCGCGTGCGGGCTTTCGCTCCGCGGCGAAGCCACTCGATTTCTCCGTGAACAAGATTTTCGAGGGCTTCTTGACGCTTGGACTGTGCGTGCAGGAATTCTTCTTTCTTCTCCAGAAAGTTGATGTAGCTGCCGTGGACGCGCAGCGAGCCGTCGGGATAAATGCGATTGAGTTCCACCATGTCGGTGGTGACATTCTCGAGAAAGTAGCGGTCGTGGCTCACGATTACGCTGGCGAAGGCCGCTTGCTCGAGGAGATCTTCGAGCCAGGTGATTCCGGGGAGATCGAGATGGTTGGTAGGTTCGTCGAGCAGAAGGATGTCGGGATGCTGTACCAGGGCCTCGACAATGGCGAGACGCTTCTGCCAGCCACCGGATAATTCGGTTGCTTGGGCATCGAGATCTTCAAATCCGGCGCGGCCTAGTGTCTCGGCAAAACGCGCGCCACGCTCGGACCCGGAGACGCCGCTAAGATCAAGCGCACTGTCGATCACCGAGCGCACCGTGGCTGCGGGCTTGAATCTTGAGTCTTGCTCGACGCAGGCTAGACGGGTTCGCTTGCGGAACGAGACTTCGCCGCTGTCGGGAGCGACCTCGCCGGCCAGAACTCGCAGAAGAGTGGACTTGCCGGATCCGTTCGGGCCAATCAGGCCGATGCGATCTCCTTCAGAAATGGTGAAAGAAACATTCTGGAAAAGCGGGTTCGCCCCGAAGGCTTTCGTAATCTCTTGTGCGTTGACGATAGGCGGCAATGATTTGCGGTCTCCTGAATGTGGGCATCTTGAGAATATCAGTTGATAGGGCACGGCTCGGCCGTCCCTCGTCGAAGCAGCTACCTCAGCGGCTAAAGCCGACTCCCAGGAGCGGTTTATCGCAGCGGTGAACCGCTGCGCCACCCAAAAGCAAGTACAACACCTCGACCTACTGCGTAATGACTTTTAGTTTTAAGTCTTGAGTCGCTAGCTCCAAATTGTCTGGCCTGCCGAGATCGCGCCAATAATATTCATCGGCGCGGAAGGCGACAATTTTTTCTCCCTGGGAGGCGAGACGCAAATAAGAAGTAATAATCGAGAACGCGCCGTCTTCGGTCATCATCGTCAGCAGGCGCGGAGAAATAATATGGATGCCGGAAAAGGCTAAGGCTAACGACTGAATATGCTGGGATGGTCGAACAATTTCGGGTTCCTCCCTCCCGGAGCGCCGACCGCAGAGCTGAAGCTGATCGTCGAACAGCAGGTAGCGAGAGGTGTCGCGGTCCTGCACCGCCAAGGTAGCTAGAGCCTGGCTTGCGGCATGAAATTGCAGCATGCGCCGGAGATCAATGGTGCTGAGGACATCGACATTGTGCACGATGAAGGGTTCTTCGGGACGGGCGAAGTCTTCGGCGGAACGAGCGGCAAAGAAATGAGCGGCCTTTTTCAGGCCGCCGCCGGTGTCGAGCAACACCTCCTCGCGCGACACTTCGATGCGCATGCCGAAGTTGTCGTTTGCTTTCAGGTAGTCGACAATCATGTCGGCGAAGTGATGAACGTTGATGATCACCTCGCTAACTTCAAAGCTGCGCAAGCGAGAGAGGGTGATCTCCAGCAGCGTGCGGCCGTTTACTTCGACCAGCGCTTTGGGACGATTGTCGGTGAGCGGTCGCAAGCGCGTACCCAGGCCGGCGGCTAGAATCATCGCTCTCATTCTCATTGGTTACGCTTTCACCGAACTAGCGGTTCGACCGATCCCGCTTTCGCCGATCGCGCTTTCACCGGGCCCGTTCTCCTGCTCGCGATGACGCACGACCACTTGCACTGCGTCGTTAGCTTTGTCGCGCAAGTGTTTTGCCAATTGCTCCGCCAGATAGACCGAGCGATGCTGGCCGCCGGTGCAGCCGAACGACACCATCAAGTGCTTGAAGCCCCGACGCTGATAGGCGGTTACGCTGGCGTCCACCAGCGATATGGCGCTGGCGAGAAATTGATGCACGCTCTCCTGCTGATTGAGATAGTCGATCACCGGCGCGTCTTTGCCGCTGAGGGTTTTGAAGCGCTCTTCGCGTCCTGGGTTGGGGAGGCTGCGGCCATCGAAAACGAAGCCGCCGCCGTTGCCGGTGTCGTCTTGCGGCAGGCCTCGATGAAATGAAAAACTGAAAATCCGAACCGTCAATTTTTCGGGTTGGGACGTCGATGTCAGGCCCTGCAACTTATTCGAGGCCACCATGGTTTTGAATGCTTCCATCAGCGTCGGCAAGGCGATGGGCAACTCCACATTGTGAAGCAGCCAGCGCAGGTTTCTGAGCGCGTAGGGCACGCTTTGCAGAAAGTGCTCTTTGCGCTCGTAGAAGCCGCGAAAGCCATAAGCGCCAAGCGCCTGCATGATGCGGACGTAAACGTAGGCGTAGTAAAACTGCATGAACACGGCGCGATCGAGATCGAGGAAACCGGCCAGGCTGTCGAGATAATGATCGAGCAATTGCTGGCGGAGATCCGGGGGCAGGTCAGCCTTGGCGTCGTACAGAAGAGAAGCAATGTCGTATTGCAACGCGCCTTTGCGGCCGCCTTGATAGTCCAGGAAAAACGGCTGGTCTTCGTTCGGAAGTTGGTTCGGAACTTCGTTCGGAGCTGGGGTCAGAATTTTGCGCAACATGATGTTGCGGGACTGGAAATCGCGATACAGAAAATAATCGCGGCTGGCGCTCAACAGGAATTTTGTCAAGCGGCTGAAATCGTCTTCCAGCGCCTGTTCGTTGAAGGGAATGCCCGCCAGCCGGAGAAAGTAATATTTGAAATAATTCAGATCCCACGCGATCGACTGGCGATCGAAGCTGGCGCGCGGATAGCACACCTTGTAGTTCAAATCGCGTCCCGCTTCGACCTGAAAACGCGGCAGCAAGGCGACAACTTTTCGATAGGCCGCGACGGCTTCGGGAGCGATGCTCGCGCCTTCGCGATGATCCGAGAGAAACTCAAAGAGCGTGGTGCTGCCGAGATCTTCTTCGAGATAAGCGCCGTGGCTTAAATCTTCGGCATAAATTTCCGGCACCGGCAGACCGCGACGGCGAAAGTGCCGGGAAAACTCGAGGAAGGCGACATTTTCTTCACGCACGTCATAGAGAATTCCGATCGCGCTGATCTTGCCGCTATCGAGCCGGATGATCTTGCGCCCCGACCCGCCGAGCTGGCCCTGCAGCGGCTGCACCCGCTCAACCGGCGAGTGGAAATGCTGCTCGAAGAGTCTTTTGAGAACTTCCATGTATGTCAATGTCCTCCTAAAGATAACATTGGACACACTGCCGAGTGGAGTGCGGGATATGACGCTCACCCCTCATAGTGGCTCAGTTTCAAACGGGAAGCGAGCCACGCGTACGCTTGCGGCCGGCAAACAGCAGGTCCTTCGCTTCGCTCAGGATGACAAATTTTTATTTGGTCGGTGGGCCACTATCTCACCCCTATACCGATTGACAAAGACATCTCCACTGCCCTAGCATTGAATTCGTTATGACTCCGTCGACCCATCGCCATCACCATCATCACCATGCGATGAGCGTGTCGGCGGGGGAGCACGGATAAAGCACTTATAGGAAATCCAAGCCCGCTGGCGCAGAACTCGCGCAGCGGGCTTTTTGCTTTGGTGCGAGTGCTGAAAATTTGGACACCGAGATCAGGAGGGTTCGATGGAGATCGACTTCGACAAGATGGAGGGTCTGGCGCCTGCCGTCATTCAGGATGCGGGGACGGGAGAACTGCTCATGGTGGGCTTTATGAATCGGGAAGCGCTGGATATGACCCTGCACACCGGATTCGTCACGTTCTACAGCCGCACGCGGCAGAAACTCTGGACCAAAGGAGAAACCTCGGGCAATCGTCTGCAGGTGGTTACTGCCTTCACCGACTGCGACCGGGATACGGTGCTGCTGCGCGTCCACGTGCTGGGCGAGGGCAAGGTCTGCCACAACGGGACGCGATCCTGCTTTACCGAGGAACTTCCGCTGGGAAACGCGCTTGTAGATCTCCCAATTGGGCGAGAGAGGGCAGAGCGATGAAACTGCGACTCGGAATCCCCAAAGGAAGTTTGCAGGAAGCGACTTTGAGTCTGTTCACTCGCGCCGGGCTACGCGTGTATACCAACGCCCGCTCTTATTTCGCGGCGACGGATGATCCGGAGATCGAATGCCTGCTCATTCGTGCCCAGGAAATGGCACGGTATGTCGAACACGGAGCGCTGGATGCGGGTTTGACTGGCCTCGACTGGGTGCTCGAAAGCGGCCTTGATGTGGTCAAGGTCTGCGACCTGATCTATGCCAAACAAAGTATGGGCCGGGTCAAGTGGGTGCTGGCTGTGCCGGAGGATTCTGCGTTTCAGAAACTTGAAGACCTTGAGGGTCGAATTATCGCCACCGAGCTGGTGAGTTTTACTCGCAATTATTTTGCGAGCCGCAAGGTTGACGTACGAGTCGAGTTTTCCTGGGGCGCAACTGAAGTGAAGCCGCCGCTGTTGGCCGACGCCATTGTCGAGGTGACGGAGACGGGCAGTTCACTGCGCGCCAATCATCTCAGGATCCTCGAAACCGTTCTTGAGTCGAACACACAGCTAGTCGCGAACAAGACGGCTTGGGGCGATTCCGCGCGACGGCAAAAGATTGAGAACCTGGCCGTCATGCTGAGCGGGGCTATCGCTGCGCTGGGGCGGGTGGGTCTGATGCTCAACGTGCGCAAACCAGACTTGCCTGCGGTTCTCGGGCTTTTGCCGGCGCTGAAAAATCCTACCGTCGCGCCCTTAGCCGATGGGGAGTGGGTTGCGGTGAACACGGTGATTGAGGAGAGCACCGCTTGGGCGCTGATTCCGAAGCTGAAGCAAGCCAACGCTCAGGGCATCGTCGAATATCCGCTGAACAAGGTGGTCATGTGAAGGGCGATAAGGTGAGACGTAAAGCGGTAACGCGTAATAGCAATGACGAGATGCGCATTCTTGAAGGCGATGAGCAAGCTCGCCTGGTAAACGCGCTGGCACGGCGCGGCGCGACTGATCTGGCGGAGGTCGAGCCTACAGTGCGCCGCATTGTGAATGACGTCCGGCGCAACGGAGATCGCGCCGTCCGCCGCTATGCCGCACGATGGGACGATTTGGGTAAGGACGAGGCGCTGCGTGTTCCCGAGGCCGAACTGCGCGAGGCTTGGGAGAAAGCCGACCCTGCACTGAAAGCAGCGATCGAGCAGGCGGCGGGCAATATCGCGCGGTATGCGGAGTGGCAAGCGCCTGAGGAATGGCGGCGCGAAATTCAACCCGGCGTCGTCGTGGGCCAGTTGGTGCGGCCTCTGGAATCGGTGGGATGCTATGTGCCGGGCGGGCGCTATCCCTTGCCCTCCACGTTGCTGATGACGGTGATTCCGGCGCAGGTCGCCGGCGTCAGCAAGATTCGCGTTGCGTCTCCGCGACCGGCGCAGGCAACCTTGGCGGCGGCTGCATTCCTTGGCGTGCACGAGTTCTACCGCGTCGGTGGAGCGCAGGCCATCGCTGCCCTGGCTTATGGAACGGAAGAGATTCCGCGCGTGGATAAGATTGTCGGCCCGGGTAACCGATACGTGACCGCAGCCAAGAAAATGGTGGCGTTCGACTGCGCGATTGAATTTCTGGCTGGTCCTACCGAAGCTGTCATCATCAGCGAAGACGGCGATCCGGACTGCATCGCTTCCGACCTGGTGGCGCAGGCGGAACATGATCCCGACGCGCTGTGCATATTTATTACAACTTCACGCGCGCTGGCGACGAGAGTTCAGAAGGAGGTGCGGATGCGCGTGCGCTCAAATCCAATCGCCGCGCAATCGCTCTCCCGTCGCGGCGCAATTCTTTTGGTTGCTTCGCTTGAACAGGCGATCGAGATGTCGAATCGCATCGCGCCCGAGCATCTCACAGTTCCGGCGGCGTTGGCGCCGGCTGTGCAGCACGCAGGCTCGGTCTTCCTCGACGAATTCACACCTCAGGCAGCGGGCGACTACGTCTCCGGACCGAACCACGTTCTGCCTACGGGGGGAATGGCCCGTGTGCGCGGCGGTCTCAGCGTGCTCGATTTCGTCCGTGTCATTGCCTGCCAGCAAGTGTCCCGTGAGGGAATCGCCGGCATCGCGCCGCCGGGCATCGCGCTGGCGACTGCCGAGGGACTGAAGGGACACGCCGAGGCATTCGAAGTGAGGTGCTCGGTGAGGAGCTCGCATGCTTGAAGCTCGTGGAGCGGTAAAGAAGCTGCACGCTTATCGGCCTCCGTTGGCGGGGCGAACGGGGCTGCGTCTCGATTTCAACGAGAGCACAGTCGGGTGCTCGCCGCGCGTGCTGGCCCGGCTGCGGTCGCTGGATGCCGAACTGCTGGCGCGCTATCCCGAGCGCGAGCCGGTGGAAAAGGAGGTCGCGAATTTTCTTGGGCTCGATCCGGCACAGGTTCTGCTCACGAATGGTGTCGACGAAGCGATTCATCTTCTTTGTTCCACATATCTCGATCCGGGCGATGAAGCGCTCATCGTCGTGCCCACGTTCGCCATGTATGCGATCTTCGCGCAGGCCGAAGGTGCGCGCGTCGTCGAAGTGCGCGCCGGCGACAACTTCGCATTTCCGGCACAAGACCTGCTCGCGAAACTTAGTCCGCGTACGCGGCTCATCGCGGTGGCAAATCCTAACAATCCGACTGGAGCAGCGGTTGCGGGCGATGTCTTGATTCAGATTGCTCAGGCAGCGCCGCAAGCGGCCATGCTGGTCGATGAGGCCTATTTCGAATTTCATGGAGAGACGCTGATCGATCGAGGGTTTCTCCACCCCCCGCGGAAGATCGAGAATCTTTTCGTGGCGCGGACTTTTTCCAAAGCTTACGGGCTCGCCGGTTTGCGCATTGGCATTCTTGCGGGAGATGCCCGGCAGATGGAGATGGTCCACCGCGTGGCTTCGCCTTACAGCGTCAACGCGGCTGCTCTCGCAGTTCTGCCTGAAGCTCTACGAGATCAGGAATATGTCGGCGGCTACGTCGCGCAAGTGCGAAGCGGCCGCGAGAGATTGCAACAAGAGCTTGGTCATCTCGGGCTGCAATACTGGCCGAGCCACGCCAATTTCGTGCTGGTACGGATTGGGTCAGCCCACACAGAGTTTGTTCGAGCGCTGCGTGATCGCGGAATCCTGGTGCGTGACCGGCACTCTGATCCAGGTTGTGAGGGGTGCGTCCGATTAACCGTGGGATCGAACGAACACACTGAGACTCTGATCGTTGCTCTGCGCGACGTGGTCGAGCGGATTGGATTGCGAACCACTGAGGTGCGGGCATGAGGAAGGCCAAACTGCATCGCAAAACTGCCGAAACGGAAATTCGAATTGCGCTCACCATCGAGGGCCGTGGAAAGTACGAAGTCTCCACCGGAATCCGATTTCTTGACCACATGCTGGAACTGTTCACGCGTCACGGCGGCTTCGACTTGAAACTCTCCGCTCTGGGCGACCTGGATGTGGATCAGCACCATACCGTGGAAGATGTCGGGATTGCCCTGGGTGAGGCATTCGACCACGCACTCGGCAACCGGCGCGGCATCCTGCGAGCCGGATATTTTCTGATGACCATGGATGAAACTCTGGGATTGGCAGCCGTGGACTTTGGCGGCCGCGCGGTGGCCGTGGTTCAGACTAAGGTTCGCGCGACGCGGGTCGGCGATCTGCAGACGGAACTGGTGTGCGACTTCTTCGAAGGTTTCGCACGCGGCGCGCGCGCCAATGTTCATGCGCGTGTGCTTTACGGGCGCTCCAGCCATCACAAGATCGAAGCGCTGTTCAAGGCTTTCGCGCGCGCGCTTCGTGTCGCCTGCTCCCGCGATCGGCGCCTCGGACGCATGCTTCCGAGCACCAAGGGGCTTCTATGATCCGGTCAACGATCGCCATTGTCGACTACGGCGCCGGCAACCTGAATTCTGTCAAAAAGGCGTTTGACTATCTCGGAGCGGAAGTTGTCGTGACCTCGCAGCCTGAAACCATCTCTGCGGCGGACAGGATCGTACTGCCGGGCGTGGGCCATTTCTCCGCGCTGGGCGCGCTCGACAATACGGGCTTGCGGGATGCCGTGCTGCGGGGCGCGAGCGCGGGCAAGCCATTCCTCGGGATCTGCCTGGGAATGCAGTGGCTGTTCGAGGGCAGCGATGAGGCTCCCGAATTGGCGGGAGCGGGAATTTTTGCTGGAAGATGCCGGCAGTTTCCATCTTCGGTGAAATCGCCGCACGTGGGATGGAACTCGCTGGCTGTGCGGGAAGGCTCGCGGTTGCTGCGCAACGTCGCAGCGGAATCCTTTGTTTATTACACGCATTCGTTTCAAGCGCCGGTAGTATCGGCCACCACCGCAGCGACGGAATACGGAACGCGATTTTCCGCCGTCGTCGAACAGGGAAATATTTTCGGAGTGCAGTTTCATCCGGAAAAATCGTGGACCGTCGGACTGCAAATTCTCGAGAATTTCTGTCGTACGGTGGAGTGACGGGGCGTCTCGCCGGTCCAGCCGGGCGGGGACGCCCGGCGCTCCACCAACAAAATTGAAGTCGAAGCGAGGTTCGATAAGTGCTGACCAAGCGCATCATCGCCTGTCTCGATATGGACGGCGGCCGAGTTGTGAAAGGCGTGCAGTTCGTGAATCTGCGTGACGCCGGCGACCCGGTGGAATGTGCGACTGCTCATGCCCGCGATGGCGCCGATGAAATCGTTCTGCTCGATATCACTGCCACCAGCGGCGAGCGCCAGACGATGCTTGACGTCGTCCGGCGCACGGCGCGCTGTTTGTTTATTCCGTTCACCGTCGGCGGAGGAATTCGTGAACTCGCCGACGCAGTGGCCGTGTTCGAGGCTGGCGCCGACAAGATCGCCATCAACTCGGCCGCGGTGAAAGACCCGACGCTGATTGGAAAAATTGCCGCTCGTTTTGGGTCGCAGGCGGTCGTGGTGGCCATCGATGCCCGGCGCGTGAGCGGAGGTTCCCGCGGATTCGAAGTGTTCGTTGCCGGAGGGCGCACTCCTACAGGCCGGGACGCGATTCAGTGGGCACGCGAAGCCGCCGCTTGTGGCGCGGGAGAAATCATGCTCACTTCTATGGACCGGGATGGAACCAAAGCTGGCTTCGATTGTGAGTTGACGCAGCTTGTGGCCGACGCGGTTTCCATTCCTGTGATCGCGTCGGGCGGCGCCGGGTCGGCGCAACACTTTATTGACGTGTTCCGCGATGGGCGCGCGGACGCGGCTTTGGCAGCTTCTATCTTCCATTTCGGCCTCGAGAACATTGGGCAATTGAAACGCGAACTGCTGGCCGCCAACGTGCCGGTGAGGTGGCCATGCTGATTCCGTCGATCGATCTTATGGGCGGCAAGATCGTGCAGTTGGTCCAGGGGGAAAAGAAGAAATTGGAGTTCGATAACTTCGATTACTGGATCGAGCGCTTTTCGAAATATCCCATCGTCCAACTGATTGACCTCGACGCGGCGCGCGGCGGCGGCGACAACCGGGCGTTGGTGAAGCAGATCGCCGGACGCTTGCCATGCCAGGTTGGTGGCGGCATTCGCGATCTCAAGACTGCGCAGGAACTTCTGGACCTGGGCGCGCGCAAGATCATCATCGGGTCCGCGCTGTTGACCGAAGGCCGGATCGATCAGGCGTACGCTCGCGCGCTGGCGGACAAGCTTCCGCGGGCGGCACTGATGTTTGCTCTCGACTCCCGGGGAGGCCGCGTAGCGATTGATGGCTGGCGCACCCGGACCGCGGTTACTGCCTTCGACATGATTCGCGAGCTGGAGCACTTCTGCGAAACCTTCCTCTATACACACATCGATACCGAGGGCTTGATGGGCGGAATTCCCATGGAAACGGTTCATGCCATCCGGCGCGCCACGCAACGACACCTCGTGGTCGCAGGCGGTATCACCGAGCAACAGGAGATCGACAGCCTGGACGCGCTGGGAATTGATGCCGTGGTGGGAATGGCGCTGTATGCCGGAAGAATTCGCGGCTGATTAACTCGCTCGGGATTTCTGGCTTTCGCCTTCGACCCGGTTCCGGCTCCGCGCCCTGCCGGGCTTGCGGGGCGCTCCCGGCGCTCGAGGTTCCGCGGCTAACACCTTTTCGATTTCTTCGCGCAGCCAGCGGTTTGCCGGATCATTCTCCACACTCTCATGCCAGTACAAGTGAGCTTCGAGACGGGGCACTGGGAGCGGGAAGGGATACACGCGATTCACCAGACCCGTGTTCACCATGCCTGGGTTCAGTAGTTGCGCGTGGCGCTCCGGCAAGGTTAGCAGCATGTCCGTTTCACTTACCACCATGGAGGCCGTGAGGTTGTGCTGGCTGCGCAGAAACACCTGTCGGCTAAGCCCCCGCCGGCTAAGCTCAATGTCAATCAGGCTGGGACCCTGGCGCCGCGAGGAGACTTGAATATGGCGCTGCGCCAGATACGTATCCAGATCGAGTTTGTCCGTGATCGCCGGGTGACCGCGCCGGGCGAGGACCACGAATGGTTCATTCAGCAGCCACTTATGCCGAATCCGATCGCTCATCGTCATGGGAATCTCGATGGCCAGATCGACCGAACCACTTGCCAGTTCGGTCTCCAGGTCGCGGCGCTTGACCCGCGACGTGGTGATCGACATTCCTGGGGCGGCAAGCGTCAGGCGTCGCAGCAGGGATGGAAGAATCAGGGCCTCGGCATATTCCCACAGCGATATGTGAAAATTCCGGCGCGTGTGTTCGGGAACGAAATTGCGGCTCTGGCTGAGGTTCACTTCCAGAATTTGCAGCGCCTGGCGCACTTGCTCGATCATGTTGCGCGTGAACGGCGTCGGTACCATGTGCGGCCCCTGGCGGACGAACAGTGGGTCCTGCAGAAGATCGCGCAGTCTCTTCAGCGCATGGCTGATGGCGGGCTGGGTGAGGTTCAGTTGCTGGCCTGCGCGAGTGAGGTTGCCCTCGCGATAGATGGCTTCCAGTACCACGAACAGGTTCAGGTCGACCTGACTTAGATGCACGCCGCATATATTACAGGATTCACAGGATTCATTAGGAGAATTCTGTTGCAATCGCTAGGCTAGGATGCCTGCGGGGTTAGCGGGTGGTGGCTCAGTCTGAAACGGGAAGCGAGCCACGAGTCCGCTTGCGGCCGGCAAACAGCAGGTCCTTCGCTTCGCTCAGGATGACAAATTTTTGTTTAGTCAGGATATTTTTATTTGGTCAGGATGATGACCGAACCGAGCCACTACCGATCAGTGCTAGCGATTGACGATTAAGGATTAACGATTATCTATGGACTTTTCTCCGTCACCGAGAGCCCAGAGCTATGCCCAGCGCCTGTTGGCGTTCATGCAAGAGCACGTCTTGCCGGCGGAGTCTGAGTATCTCGCGCAAGTGCCGAACCTTCCGGACTGGCGCGGCTGGAAGCAGCCTCCGGTTATGGAAACTCTGAAAGCCAAGGCGCGGGCGGCCGGGCTATGGAACCTGTTCCTTCCCGACGGGGAGTATGGCGCTGGCCTCTCCAATGTGGAATACGCGCCGCTGGCGGAAATCACCGGCCGGTGCTCGATTGCTCCGGAGGTTTTCAACTGCAACGCACCTGACACCGGCAACATGGAAGTGCTGGTGAAGTATGGTTCGGCAGCGCAAAAGTTGCGCTGGCTTACACCGCTGCTGGCGGGCGAGATTCGGTCCGCGTTCTGCATGACGGAGCCTGACGTTGCTTCTTCGGATGCCACGAACATGCAAGCTACGGCGCTCATCGAGGGGGATCAGGTCGTCCTCAACGGCTTGAAATGGTGGAGTTCCGGAGTTGGACATCCGCATTGCCGACTACTCATCTTCATGGGCATCACCGATCGGGCTGCCTCGAAGTATCAACGCCATTCCATGGTTCTGGTGCCGCTCGACACTCCCGGCGTCAAGATCGAACGCATGTTGTCGGTGTTTGGATCCTACGACGCGCCCTTCGGTCACGGCGAAGTTAGCTTCACCAATGTTCGTGTACCGCTCGATCACATCATTGCCGGACCAGGCCGCGGTTTCGAAATTGCGCAAGGGCGGCTGGGGCCCGGTCGCATTCATCACTGCATGCGCACGCTGGGAGCGGCCGAACGCGCGCTTGAACTTTTGTGCCGGCGCTCGCTTCGTCGTGTAGCCTTCGGCAAGCCTCTGGCCGAACTAGGCGCCAATGCCGATGTGATTGCCAATGCCCGCATTATGCTGGAGCAAGCCCGTCTTCTTACGCTCAAAGCTGCCTGGATGCTCGATGAAGTCGGCACCAAGGGCGCCCGCAGCGAGATCTCCCAGATCAAAGTCACGGTGCCCAACATTGCCCTGCGGATTATCGACCAGGCGATTCAAATGCACGGAGGGGCCGGCGTCTCCGGCGACTTTCCTCTGGCCGAATTGTTTGCTACGATTCGCACGCTGCGCATCGCGGACGGGCCCGACGAGGTGCATCGCGCCTTGATCGCGAAACTGGAGCTGCAGAAATACAAACCCAGGGGGGTGGCCTCGGCCTGACGGAAGACCAGTTCTCGGTTCTCAGTTCTCAGTTCTCAGTAAAGGCCCTTGCGATACGAGCGCAAGGGGTGGGCTACCCTATCGATTTTTCCAACCTTGATGTTCTTGCTTGGGAAAGGACTTAAAGAATGACTTCACCATTGCTGGGCGAGTTCATGGGAACACTGGTTTTGATTCTGTTGGGAAACGGCTGCGTCGCCAACGTCCTGCTCAAGCATTCCAAAGCGCAAGGGTCGGGGTGGATGGTCATCACCACCGGCTGGGGATTTGCCGTGATGTCGGCCATCTTTGTCGCCATCGCATGCGGCAGCAGGGACGCCCACATCAATCCGGCAGTCACGCTTGGGCTCGCCGTGGCCACCGGCAGCTATGCCAAAGTTGTGTCCTATTCACTGGCGCAGATGTCTGGGGCGTTTGTGGGATCGATACTGGTCTGGGTTCACTTCGGACCACACTGGAAGGAAACGGAAGATCCGCTGCTGAAACGGCTGTGCTTTTGCGGCGTACCTGCGATTCGCAACCTGTATGCGAATATGCTCAGCGAAATCGTCTGCACTTTTGTTCTTGTCTTTGTTGGGGGAGCGATTTTTTCTCGAGCCGTGCTTTCGCCGGGATTGGCCGGACTTATTGGGCCCTACCTAATCGGATGCCTGGTTTGGGGCATTGGACTTTCTCTGGGCGGAACCACCGGATATGGCATGAATCCCGCGCGAGATCTTCCCACACGCTTCGCCCACGCGGTCCTTCCAATTGCCGGAAAGGGGAGCTCGGACTGGAGCTATGCGCCCGTGCCCTTTCTTGGTCCGTTCATCGGCGGCTCACTGGCTGGCTTGTTGGTACGCTTTCTACACTGGTGAGATTGAACGATCCCAACAAGCCGGATCAGCCTGCTGTCCCGCTAGTTCGCGACCTGGCTGCCGGGACAAGCACGACAGGCGAGACTTGTGGCCAGAATTCCCTGACGCGATCAGATGGCGTTGAGGGTGTGGGGGTCCTTCGACTCCGCAGAACGATCCGCTTCGCGTATCGTTCTGCTCCGCTCAGGATGACAGCGTAGATTTATTAGCGGCCGCTAAAATTTGGGGGGCGTTTTTCCAGAAAGTGTGCCACGCCTTCTTTGAAGTCCTGGCTTCGGAGACTGGCCACCATCTCCACTACGGAAAGATCAAAGGACTCGGCTAGAGTCTGGAACATCGCGGCGTAAACCTGCCTTTTGATTACGCCCATGGAACGGGGGCTGACGCTAGCGGCCAACTTGGCGGCTTGGTCGTGAACGGCGGCGGCGAAGCCGACGCCATCCTGGGGGAAAACCCGGTTGACCAGCCGCAGATCCAACGCTTCGGATGCGGTGATGGTGCGGGCGGAGAACAACAAGTCGAGGGCGTCGGACAGGCCGACGATGCGGGGCAACATCCAGGCCATGCCGTATTCCGCGATCAGACCGCGCTGCGCGAAGACGGTGCTGAAGCGGGCATTCTCCGCCGCCCATCGCAGATCGCAGTAAAGCGGAATCACGAGGCCGAGGCCGACCGCCGGTCCGTTAATGGCGGCGATCACGGGCTTCGCTACCCCGAGAAAATAGGTATACTTTCGCTGAAAGTCCGGCCGAAGTCCTTCGTGCGCGGCGTCGCGGGACTGAATTCTGCCGGCGACATCTTCGGGTAGACCCTGGGTAGCGACGGCGTTGAGCAGCGACATGTCGGCGCCGGCGCAAAATCCGCGGCCCGCCCCGGTTAGCACGATCACCCGGACGTTGTCGTCATGCTCCGCCTCATCGACCGCGGAACGTACTTCGCGTTCCATGGTTGCGGTCCAGGCATTCAGTTTGTCTGGACGATTCAGCGTGATGGTTGCTACTCGATCCGCGACTTCGTAGATCGTTTCCTGGTTCGGCATCCGCCCGCCTCAGCCGCCCGCCTCAGAACGTGAAGCGCAGCCCGAGTTGGATCTCGCGCTTGGGGAAGGCGGAGGTGAAGGCCAGCGGCGTGCTGGATGTCGCCGTCCCGCCACCCGCAAGGGCCGCGCCTGGTTTAATCCCACGCACGGTGAACGTCGTGAACCCCGGCTCGAACCCGAAAAGCGGGCTTACTTCGTTGTTCACACTGGCATAGTTTGTCCGGTTCGCGAGGTTGAATCCTTCCGCCGTGAATTGGATGTTCGACTTCTCGCCCAGTTTGTGCTGCCAGCTGAGGCGCGCGTCGAAGTTGATGTAGTCGGGGCCCAGACCGGTGTCGCGCGGGGCTCCTATGGGGCGTTCATTAGTGGTGTGATTGTCGCCGTTTACTTCTCCTCCGGCGAGCAGGTTGAAAGGATGTCCGCTGTGGACTTCAAAAATCGGAGCTAGCTGGAAACCTGACAAGATACTCTGTTTCCAAGGGCTGTCGAGCACTCCCGCAACCACCAGTTTATGGCGCTGATCAAACTCGGAAAGACCACGATCCAAGCCAAGGTTGGTCGGATCCTGTGGACCGTAGTCGGAGTTGAAATCGGTGGAGGTGTCATAGCCTTTGCTAAAGGTGTAATTCCCGAACAAGGTGAAGTGCTCACGGAAGCGCTTCTTGACTTCGACAATACCGCCCTCGTAAAGAGCAGATGCCGCGGAGGTGTATTGGTTGTTCTGGACAACCAGCGGGTCCACGAAGCATTGAACAGTGGTGGCACAGGGAAACACTCCGCCTGGGAACTCTTGACCGCCCAGAGGGTCGGCCCCCGCACTCGTATTCCAGTTGCGATAGGAAACCGTCTGGCCATTGGCCAGAGTTACCGTACTGATTGGCGCCGGCAGCAGATTGGTATCGATGGCGACCGGGAGTCTCTGGGTGTGCGAATAAATAGCGCTGAGGGAGATGGAGAACCCGGGCGAAATCTCCCGTTCGATTCCAAACGAAGCCTGTTGCGCGATCGGGGGGCGATAGCCCGGCTGGTTCACGAAAACCACTTGCAGCGGAGCGATGGGACCGGTATTGGTAACATTGATGCCCAACGGGGCAATAGCGGCCGGCGTGATGCAAGCAGCATTGCCTGCGGTCGGGTTTGTGCACTGAATCAATCCCTCACCAAACAGAGTCGTGAAAACAGTGTTCGCGGGTTGTAAGCCAGGGATACCGGTTGGAGTGAGCGGATCCACATAAATAGAAATTTCCCGGTTGCAAGGGCTAGCGCCGGTACCGGGGATTATCGGATACCCGAACTGAGAGACGCCGCAAATCGAAGAAAGGTTTGCGACCTGGGTGGCTCCGGTGCCGCTCTCGACGGTTGTCTTATTGGCGTTGAGAACCCCCAGACTCAAGTCGACGTCGGGGATCTGGGCGTCAACCGGTCCGTAGAAGATTCCGTATCCGCCGCGGATCACGGTCTTGTGATCCTTGGAGGGATCCCAGGCGAAGGAAACGCGGGGGGCAAAATCCTTCTTATAGGTGGTTAGAGGGGCGAATTGCGTGTCCAGTTCGTAGCGGAGGCCGTAGTTCAGAGTGAAGTTTGACGTTATCTTCCAGGAATCCTGGGCGTAGATCCCGGTCAGCGGCCGGTCGTAATCCCCGTAGTCCGGATTTCCGAAACCTTGCTGGTAAACCTGCGGCAGCCCGAACGATGCCGATTGCAAGGGGTTGATGGAGGCGCCAGTTGGGATGGTTCCTAAGGGGCAGAGAGCCGCCTCTGGGCTCCCGGTGGGAGATAAGCATGGGCTGATCAAAAGCCCGGGGAGCGACCCGAACACAAAGCGACCTGGGAAAAAAGTGTGCGATTCGGTGTGATTGCCGCGGAGCACTTCCGAAGCTCCGAACTTAAAGGTGTGGTGGCCGCGGACGAGGGTGAAATTGTCGGCGAATTCGTAGCGGCGCAGGATGCTGATGTTGGGGATGAAAATGTTCGTTCCCAGGTTATTGACAAAACCGGGAATCTGGAGCCCCACCTCTCCGGGCACGTTGGGAATCACGTTGAAGCTGTCGTAATCCCATTGGGCCCGGGCCTCGTTCTGAGCGGTGGCACTGAACTGGTGATACCAGGCGGCCTGCAGATTATGATCGTAGGTGTGGTCGGAGCTTCCCGCCGAAAACGCGGTCAAGGACTGGACGTCCGGCGAGTTCTCCAGATCGTGTCCGTACCTGTAGGTGACGGAAATGTTGTTGTTCACATTGAAGTGGTGATCGAAGCGGACCGACGCCAGGTATTCGTGCGAGTCGTAAGGAAACACTCCGCCCTGGTTTTCAAACTGGCTTACCAGGAAGCCATTCAGCGCGGCTTGCCCCTGCGATAAGAAAGGGTTCGAGGGGTTGAAAATTGGGTTCACCGCCAAAATGCTCTGGAGGGCAAAGGCGCAAATACTAGGCGGCAGGGGGACGCCCGGGAAACAAGTCACGCTCGGCTGCGTGGAAGTCGCCAGCGTGGTGAGAACTTCCTGTTGCGCATACCTCTGGGGATCGGTGGTCGGCGAAAAGGGGTTGGTGGTTGCGGTCAAGGAGGGTCCGGCGAAGATCGAACTATCCGTCAACAGGGGAACTGAATTCTGTGAGTTCTGCCGCAGACCTTCGAAAGAGGCAAACAGGAAGGTCTTGTCTTTCTGGATGGGGATGCCGATGTTGCCGCCGTACTGCTGACGGGTGAGCGAATTCTTGATGGGAGCTCCGGTAGAAGTGGTGTTGAAATTAGCGTAGGTCGGGTCGGGCGCCAGGGCCGAGCTGAAGGCGAATGGGTCGCGAGCGTCCATGCCATCGTCGCGGAAAAAGCCGTAGAGGCTGCCATGCATATTGTTGCCGCCGGACTTGGTCACGATATTGATGGAAGCGCCGGTGGCTGCCCCCAGCTCGGCGGCGTAGTTGCTGCGATTGATTTGGAACTCCTGGACGTCGTCCTGATTTACGGTCAGACGCACGCCACCGCTATCGCCTGAGGTCTCACCACCATCGACCGTGATGCTGTTTCCTCGGCCATTGCTGCCGTAGAACGACAGGCCGCTTTGCGGCGTTTGCTTGACTCTGAAATCCTGGTCGCCGGCCAGCCGAGTGGAATCGGAGACTCCGGGCGCGAGCAAGGTGAAGGTCAGGTAGTCGCGGCGGTCAATCGGGAGATCCACGATATAGTCCTGGGTCAGGGTGTCGGCCTGGCTCGATCTCTCTGTGTCTACCACGGGGGGCTCGGCCGACACTTCTACGATCTCCTTTCTCGAAGCCAGCTTCAGGTGGAAATCGAGAATCGCCGTTTGTCCCACGGTGACAACCAAGCCCTTTTGGACCTCGGTTTGAAAACCAGAGAGCGCCACCGTCACGTTGTAGGTCGCCGGCGGCAGGCCCGTGAACCGATACTCGCCACTGCTGTCGGTAACGGTGCTGCGCCGGATACCCTTCTCGGCGTCCTCGGCGACCACGTTTGCCTTGGGCATAGCACCGCCGGAGGCGTCAGTCACAGTTCCTTTTATGCCGGCAGCCGCGCCCACGCCTTGAGCGTACGCGGCACTGAGCATTGCCAACAGCATGAGCAGGCAAGCAAAACCGAATCCGACTGAGCGTATCCGCCCCTTTGTGCTCCTCATAAAGTCCCTCCCATTTAACCGGAAAGATAATACTCCGTCTCGACTCTGGCTGGCTCACACATCAACGGTAGATAGCCTGCGTGAAGCTCAAATTGAGATTCGGTAGATTGTCGACCTGCGGCGTATTCACAGTGTTGGTTTGCTGCGTCTGCAGAATAAAAACGAACAACTCCCCACGCTCGTGCCTCTTCAGAGCGCCGCATTATCACGATGGGCGCGAGCGTATCCGCGTTCGCGAAATTCATCAAATGAATTGTTTTGATGATCATGTATGCTTGCCGGGAATGTCAGCTCGGGTTGGCTTGCGCCCCTGAAATCGCTCATGACCTTCCTGTTTCCGGATTCGGCTCTCGGCCCGCATGCGACAAGAGAAACTCGAGGATTACCCTGTGTGCCTCGTCGGTCCGGTCGGTGAGAAACAAGTGACTGGCATGGTCGAGCAGGACGAGCTTTGCGCCCGGAATCCGCTTCGCGATCAACTCCCCGTTGCCGGGGGAACGAGCGCATCCGACTTGCCATGGATGACCAGCGTCGGTGCCGTGATCTGGGCGATTCGGCTGTAGCTCTCCCACGCCAAGATCGCTTGCAGCTGTGCTATGTAGCCTGCCGGAGTGGGGAGCCAGGGCTGGCGCACGGCGACATCTTGCTCGATCTTCTCTCGCGGCGTGGCCGCGTCGTAGATGAAAGGCAGGATGGCTTCCCGCGCTTGCTCTGGCGTCATGCCGCGCGCCATCAGCACGTCGGCCACCTTGCTCTCCGCGCGCACCGCCGAAGGCCCGCCGGCTGCGGTGCAGCCCAGAATCAACGAGCGCGTCCGCGCCGGATACTGGAGCACGAATTCTTGCGCAATCATGCCACCCATGGAGACGCCGAAAACGTGGGCGTGGGCAATGCCGGCGGCATCCAGAACCGCGGCTGCGTCCGATGCCATGGTCGCAATCGAATAGGGGCCGGCGGGGACATCGCTCAGGCCGACGCCTCGATTGTCGAGCGCGATCGTGCGGAAATGTTGCGCGAGCACCGGTCGCGTGCGATACCACATGGCTGAGGTATAGCCGAGGCCCATGATCAGCAGGACTGGGGCTCCTTGGCCCTGTTCGTCCCAATAAATCTTTGCCTCTTGATTCACGACGAATGACATCGAGCCCTTCCTTCGCGGTCGAACATATTCACGCCGCGAAGACGCGGCAAGCCGCGTCTCTACTAGAGTGCTAGGCCACTTTTAGCATCAGCTTGCCTGAGTTCTCGCTTTTGAAAAGTTTGAGCAGAGTTTCGGGGAAGGTTGCTAACCCTTCCACAATATCCTCGCGCGACTTGAGCTTGCCCTCCGCCATCCATCCCGCCATTTCCGCTCCGGCTTGCGCGTAGCGGTCGGCGTAATCGAACACCAACATGCCCTTCATGCTGGCCCGATTCACCAACAGAGACATATAGTTGCTGGGTCCCGCGATCGGACCGGTATTGCAGTATTGTGAGATGGCTCCGCAGATCACGATCCGCGCGCCGCGCGCCAGGTTCGCCAGCGCAGCTTCCAGAATTGTGCCGCCCACGTTGTCAAAATAAATGTTAATGCCCTCGGGGCAATGCTGCCGCAGCGACTTCTTCACATCTTCCGACTTGTAGTCGATGGCTGCGTCGAAGCCCAGCTCCTGTACGATGTAGCGGTATTTCTCCGCTCCTCCGGCGATGCCGACCACGCGGCAGTTCTTGATCTTGGCGATCTGACCCACCACCGCGCCTACTGCTCCCGCTGCCGCCGAGACCACTACCATGTCTCCCGGCTTTGGCTGGCCGGTGTCGAGAAGGCCGAAATATGCGGTCATGCCGGTCATGCCGAGCGCGCTGAGATATGCGGGCAGCGGCGCAATTTTTGTGTCAACCTTCGTCACTCCCCGGCCGTCGGTGCGCGCGTACTCCTGCACTCCGAACACTCCGGAGACGTAATCGCCCACGGCGAAGCGCGGGTTGCGCGACGCGGTCACGATCCCCACTCCCAGCGCCCGCATCAGTTCGCCGATGCCCACTGGCGGGGAATACGATCGCGCTTCATTCATCCAGCCGCGCATCGCCGGGTCCAGCGAGATGTACAACACCTTGACCAGCAGTTCGCCTTCTTTCGGCTCCGACACGGGTTCTTCGGTGTAGGTCCAGTCGGTGCGCTTCGGCATTCCTACGGGACGCGCCGCCAGTAGAAACTTGTGATTGGTGAGTGCCATGTTGCCTCCTTCGGTAGTGGATTCCCTCAGACCGTATACCGTTCGTTGGCCAGCAGCCGTCTGGCAATCTGGCGCCTTAGTGCGATCGCATTGACTGGATCATGACTGGCGTATCCGCGCACGCGGGAAAGATATCGCCGCAGATCGTCGCCCTGAGCGCAGGCGCTCAGCGCGGTTCTCGAGGAGAATTCGATCCGGGCGATGGCATCGCGCAAGTACACGGCGCTGGCATCGGCGGCATTCGCTCCGGCACCGGCGGCGGCCAGTTTCCGGCTGCGCAGCAGGCTCGACTCCATGGCAAACACCTCCATGATGATGTCGGACAGATTCATGATGACCTCCTGCTGTTGTTCAAGTTTCGCGCCGTACTTTTCGTGCGCAACTCCCAGCGTCAGCAGGAATATGTTCTTCGCGCCGCGGACCAGGCTCAGCTCCGCGTCGGCCACCCCCAGATCCGGCTCCGTCTGATTCACGACAGCGCGAGCGGCTTCGAGCAGAGGCAACTGGCCGCGGGACGCGCGCTTCAGCGGCATGCCGGTAATCACCAGCCGGTTGATTTCGCTGGTCCCCTCAAACAGACGGTTGATGCGCGAATCGCGATAGGCGCGCTCCACTGCGTAGTCCTTGTGGTAGCCATAGCCGCCATGGATCTGGACTCCTTCATCGACCACATAGTCCAGCATCTCGGAGGAGTAGACCTTAATCATGGAGCACTCCGCGGCAAATTCCTCGATGGCTTTCAGCTCTTGAGAACCATCTGCGGATTCCGTCGACGCGCTGTGCATTTGATTTTCAATCAGTCCGACCACGCGACAAGCCATCGACTCGGCCACATAAATCCGGATCGCCATTTCCGCCAGCTTGTGTTGGATCGCGCCGAACTCGGAAATCGTGGTGCCGAATGCCTTGCGCTGTTTGGCATACTTCAGGCAAGTTGCGAGCACGTTCTTGGCGGCTCCAACCGCGGCCGGACCCAGCTTTAAGCGTCCGATGTTCAGGATGTTGAAAGCGATAACGTGCCCGCGGCCAATTTCTCCCAAAACGTTTTCCACCGGCACCGCAACATTGTCGAGATACACGGCCGTAGTGGAACTGCCGGTGATGCCCATCTTGTGTTCTTCCGCCCCGCTGCTCACGCCGGGAAAATTCCGTTCGACCAGAAACGCGGTGAACTTTTCTCCTCCAACCTTGGCGAATACCGTAAACAGGTCGGCCGCGCCGCCGTTGGTGATCCACATTTTCTGGCCGTTCAGGATGTAGTGTTTTCCGTCCGCCGAGAGGTCGGCCCGGGTTCGTGCCGCCAGCGCATCTGACCCCGACAGAGGCTCGGTGAGGGCATAGGCGGCCAGCATTTCGAGCTTTGCCAGCTTCGGCAGATATTTCCGCTTCTGCTGCTCGTTGCCGAAATAGACGATGGGAAGCGTGCCGATGCCGGTGTGGGCGGAGTGCCAGCCTCCATAAGAACCGTCGCGCCCCAGGCGTTCGGCGGTCACCATCAGCGACGGCAGATCCATGGCCATGCCGCCATACTCCTCGGGGATGGTCATCGCGGTCAGACCGAGTTCCACCGATTTCCGCAGCACGGCCATGGCTGCGCCCGGTTTCTTTTCGCGGATCGCGGGCAGATTCGGCTCCACTTCGTTGGCCCAGAATTCATCGATCATGCGGCCGACGGCGAGATGCTCATCGCTCAGATCCTCGGGGGTGAAAATATCCTGGGGCGCCGAGTCTTCGATCAGAAATGAAGTTCCTTTTGTCGTCTTGCGCGGGGTGTCTGTTAATGTCGTCATAAAATACTCCTATGCCGCCTTTTGAAATTGAGAATCTGAATTCTTTGAAACAGTTCGAGGGACGCGAATTGCCCGCGACCGACTGGTTCGTGGTCACGCAGGATCGGATCCAGAAATTTGCCGACGCCACCGAAGATCGCCAGTGGATTCACCTCGACACGGAGCGTGCCCGGCGTGAATCGATTTTCGGCGGCACCATCGCCCACGGCTTTCTCACTCTTTCGCTGCTCAGCTACTGGATGAAACAGGCAATCCAGATTCGCTCGGGTCTCGCCATGGCCGTCAACTACGGACTGAACAAAGTTCGCTTTCCCTCGGCTGTTCGCTCTGGTTCGCAGGTTCGCGCTCGCGTCACGCTGCTTTCGGTGAAGGAGTCGGTGGAGTTTGTGGACGCCACTTTTCTCATTCATGTTGAGAGTCAGGGCGTTGACAAGCCCTGCTGTGTGGCCGAGTGGCTGGTTCGGTATTATCCGCAGTGAGCGGGTGTTCATATCGTCCCGCTTTCCGCGCAGCGCCATGACGCGCGCAGCAAGGTATGGATTCTCGGCGGCATCTCCGCGAAGCGTGCGTCCTGCGTTAATCCCTGGGCGTAGCGGTAGTAGATTTGCTGAATGATGACGGCAACCTTGAAGCGCGCAAACGTCAGATAGAAGACCATGTCGCGGGTGTCGAGGCCATGGTCGCGGCCGGTCGCGGCCGCGTAGCGCTCGACTAACTGCGCCCGCGTCAGTGTGCCCGGCAAAGTGGTGGGAGCGCTGCGAATTTCTTGGAACTCCTCCGGATCTTGTGGATCGGCCCAGTATGCTAGCGCCGTCCCCAGATCCGTGAGCGGATCGCCCAGCGTGCACATCTCCCAATCGAGAACGCCGACGATTTTCGTCGGGTCGCCAGGGTCGAGCACGATGTTGTCGTACTTATAGTCGTTGTGGATCAGCGCCGTGCCGTGGCTGACCGGCATGTGTTCGGTGAGCCATGCGGAGATGGGTTCGACTTCCGGCAGATCGTGCGTTTTCGAATTGCCGTAGCGCTCGATCCAGCCCTTGACCTGGCGTTCGAGATAGCCCTGCGGCTTGCCTAAATCAGCCAGGCCGATGGCGGCGTAGTCCAACTTGTGCAGGCGCGCGAGGTTATCGACGAAGGCTTCGCTCAATCGACGCGCTGTCTGCGGCGGAAACGGCATATCGGGAGGAGGATCGCGACGCAGGATCATTCCGCGAATCGGCTCCATCAGATAGAAAGGCGCGTTGAGAATGGACAGGTCATCGCAATAGAGGATCGCCTTCGGGGCGACGGGATAAGCAGTGTGCAGTTTCGACAGCACGCGATACTCGCGCGCCATATCGTGCGCGGAACGGACCTTGCTGCCGAAGGGCGGGCGCCGCAGCACGACTTCCCTGCTACCCGCTCGCTCGTCACCGAGTCGCAGCAGACACGTGAGATTGGAGTGGCCGCTGGGAAATTGTTCGACGGAAACCGGGCCGCTGTGGCCGAAGTGCTCGCGCAAAAACGGCTGCAGACGGGCGAGATCTAGTTCTTCGCCTGCCCTTACCGTTCCCGCTTGATCGCAAAGTGCCACCATATTCGCAATTCCTGCTGGTGGAGAGTCGGGCGCCTCCGTCCGGCTGACGGGCGGGACGCCCGTCGCTCCACCGTATAAATATCGACTACCGGTACGTCAGCAACCCGTCGCCATCGAGATGCGGGTGCGCATTGAACGTGCTCAGCGTGAAACGCTCGCCCGAAGCTAGAAATTCGCTGAACGAAGCATTGCGCGACATCCAGGTCAGCTGCAGCGTGTCCGCGGCGGACAAGTGGAGAGCCCCGCGCGTCGCCGCGCCAATCGCTCCCGCCGAAGTAAAGATCACCGCACTTGCCGCCGGAGGAGTGTCGCGCACTACTTGCGCGAGCCCGCGTTCAACTCGCAAACAGAATTCGTGCCACGGTTCAACGCCGTCGGCCGAGACTTCCCCCGCCACCCACTTGCTAATCACCGCCTCAAACAACTTCTGAAACGTCTTGCGCCGGGCGCCGGATTGCGCGGATTCCCCGGATTCGCTGGATTCTTTATAGGCTCGGTGCAATTCGTCGATCTCGGCATTCGCCTGCAGCAACTGTGGAAGACATTCCCGCAGCACCGCCTCGGCTTGATATTCGTCGAATTCGCTCATGACCACAGTCTCGGGAAAATCAACGCCGGCGCTGCGATACGCCTCGGACACAATCCTGGCGGTCTCCCGTTGCCGGACACGCGGACCGGAATATACGCTGTCAAAAGCCACGCCACGGCGCGACCAATATTCGCCGAGCAATTTGGCTTGCATCTCGCCGTTCGCGCAGAGCTTGTCATAATCTCGCTCCAGAAAAGACGCTTGCCCATGGCGCACCAGGATGATTCGGCTCACGTTGTCCCCTGCAGATTCACTACGCGGCCGCGGCCTGCTCCTTGTCGAACTCGGCGAACGTCTTGCCTGCTTGCGCCAAACGTTGCAGCAGAGGAGCTGGCGCCCAGAGTGCTCCGTGCTGCTGATTGAATTCGCAAATGCGCTGATAGACCTTTTGCAATCCCACCGTGTCGGCGTGCCACATCGGGCCGCCGCGATAGGCGGGAAATCCGTAGCCGTTGATATAGATGATGTCGATGTCGACGGCCCGCAGCGCGTATCCCTCTTCGAGAATCCTTGCTCCTTCATTGACCAGCGCGTAGGTACAGCGATCGACAATCTCTGCGGCAGAGATTTTCCGCTGCGGGATTCCTGCTTCCGCGCTCCACTGGCGCAACAACGCGGTCACCTCGGGATCGACGCTCGTGCGGCGGTTGTCGTCGTAGCGGTACCATCCCCTGCCTGTTTTCTGGCCGTAGCGGCCCATTTCGCAGAGACGGTCCTCGGCGAAGGGCTGGCGGATTCCGGGTTCTTCGAGGTGGCGATATTCCTTGCGAATGCGCCAGCCTACGTCGAGGCCGGCCAGATCGCCGACTGCCAGAGGGCCCATGGCGTTGCCGAATTCGACTAGCGCCTGGTCGACGGCTTCTACCTCCGCTCCTTCTTCGATCAGGAATTGCGCTTCGCGGCGGTATGGGCCGAACATGCGGTTGCCTACGAAGCCGCGGCAGTTCCCCACCAGCACTCCGATCTTGCCGAGCTTCTTGGACAGACTCATGCAGGTGGCAATCACTTCTTTGCTGGATTT
This sequence comes from uncultured Acidobacteriaceae bacterium, assembly GCA_963773955.1. Classification (GTDB taxonomy): domain Bacteria; phylum Acidobacteriota; class Terriglobia; order Terriglobales; family Acidobacteriaceae; genus Acidiflorens. The sequence continues at coordinate 39,657 of CAVZDM010000015.1, forward strand.
TTTCCCGCGCACAATTTCGAGCAATCGCATTACGTTGGCGGGACTGAAGAAGTGTGTTCCGATCACTGCCTCTGGCCGCGACGTAGCTCCGGCGATTTCGTCGATATTGAGGGTCGATGTGTTGCTGGCCAGAATTGCTCCGTGGCGGCAGGCTCGATCTAAATCCGCAAATACGGTTTTCTTCAGCGCCATGCCTTCGAACACCGCTTCCACGACCATGTCTACCTCGAAGAATGCGTCGTAGTTGAGCACCGGCTTGATCATTTGTAGACGTTCGTCCACGAATGCCTGAGTGAAACGGCCGCGCTGCACTGAACTGGCATAGTTCTTTTTTATTTTTCCCATCCCCACGTTGAGCGTTGGCTCGTCCACATCCTTGAGCAGCACGGGAATGCCGGCATTGGCGAAGACCATTGCTATGCCTCCGCCCATGGTTCCGGAGCCGACGACTGCTGCGCGGTTCACGGGGAGCACCGGAGTTTCCTTGGGAACGTCGGGAATCTTCGCCACTTCGCGCTCGCCAAAGAAAATGTGGATGAGCGCTTTCGACTGATCGGAGAAAAGACATTCGGTGAAAAGTTTCGCCTCGAACTGGCAGCCTTCGTCGAACGACAATCTGGTTGCCGACTCCACCGCGTCGATTGCCGCCAGCGGAGCTTTCAGCCCTCGTTGTTTCTTTCCGGCTGCGTCGCGCGCCGCCGCGAAAATTGCCGCGTTCTCGGCAGCCGTTCCCAGCTTCTCTGTGCGCTCTCGCGTTTTGGGTGCGGGCTTGGCGGCGATTTCGCGCGCGAATGCCACCGCTCCGGCTAGCAGGTCGCCTTCGATCAAGCGGTCGATCAGTCCCAAAGTGGCGGCCTCGCGCGCGGAAACCGGTTTGCCCCCGGCGCACATTTCGACAGCCTTCGCGACACCTACTAATCGGGGCAGACGCTGCGTTCCGCCAGCACCTGGAATGATTCCTAGATTCACTTCCGGCTGACCAACTTGCGCCGTGGGCGATGCTGCCCGGTAGTGGCCGGCCATGGCCAGTTCCAGTCCACCGCCGAACGCGGTGCCGTGAATCGCCATCACTACCGGCTTGCCGCTGTCTTCAATGCGAAGCAGCAGTGGTAGCAGGCTTCTGCGCGGGCCTCCGGACGTCATTTTTCCGAACTCCTTGATGTCCGCGCCGGCGACAAACGTGCGGCCGCCTCCGATTACCACGGCCGCCTTGACGGCAGGGTCGCCATTGATCTCGTCATTGATCTGATCAATCGCCGCCCAGATTCCCTCCGGCACGCCGGGACTGAGAGCGTTTACTGGCGGATTGTCGATGGTGATGATTGCGACGTCATTATCTTTATTCTTAGTTATTTTCACGAGGTTGTTCATAGGGTGTCCGAAGGAAGCGTTACTACTCCAGCTTGATTTTGATATTTTTTGCGCAAATCTCTTTTTAGAACCTTGCCGGTCGCGGTCTTGGGCAAGGCCTCGCAAAACTCAATCGATTGCGGACACTTGTAGTGAGCCATGCGCGCCCGGCAAAATTCGATCAACTCTACTTCGCTGAGTACGCATCCCGGTTTCGCCACCACCACGGCTTTTGGCACCTCACCCCATTTCTGGTCAAGCACCGGTATCACCGCAGCTTCAAGAACGCCAGGATGCGCCACCAGAACTTTTTCGACGTCGAGCGACGAAATATTTTCTCCGCCGCTTACAATGATGTCCTTCTTGCGATCCACGATCAGGATGTACCCGTTCTCCATGATCACGGCCATGTCGCCGGTGTGGAACCATCCGCCTCGCATCGCCTCGGCCGTGGCTTCGGGCTGTTGCCAGTAGCCCACCATTATTCCGTCGCTGCGGGCGATGATTTCTCCCATGGTCACGCCGTCGTGCGGCACGTCCTTGTCTTCGTCTTGGGCGTCAACCACCCGAACCTCACACCCCGGATAGGCATAGCCGGTCATGGCTTGCAGCACATAGCGCTCGTCGGGCGTGCAGTGCATGTCGGGTTTGAGTTCGGCGGTCGTCAGCCCGGGCGAACATTCCGTCAGGCCGTATCCTGAAAAACATTTAAATCCCAAGGTCTGCTCAACGTCACGAATCAGCGTGGGATTCGATGCGGCGCCACCGATCACGGCCCACTGCACGCTGCTCAGGTCGTACTTGGAACGCGCCGGCGAGTTCACCAGCACGGTGGCCATAATGGGCACCAGGCTCAGCCCGGTGACTTTTTCGCGCTGCACCAGCCGGAATACTTCTTCGGACAAGAAGCGCGGAACCATGACATGGGTTGCGCCCACGGACGTCATCGTATGCGCCGCTCCCCAACCGTTGGCGTGGAATAGCGGGATGGTATGCAGACCGACGTCCTCAAAGCGGGCACGATGATACAAAGCGATGGTCATCGCATGCAGGTACACGTTGCGATGCGTGAGCATCACGCCCTTCGGGCTGGCGCTGGTTCCGCTGGTGTAGAACATCTCGGCCACGGAGTTTTCATCAAACTCCATCAGCTCTCCGCGGTAGGGTGTGGCGGAGGCCAGCATCTGCTCGTAGTTCTGATCGGAGAGCCACGGGGCTTGCGGCGCCTTATCGAGCTGATGAAACGAGCGCACGGTCTTCAGGTCGCGCCGGAACGAATCCACCAGACCGACGAACTCTTGTTCCAGGAACAGCACCGTCGCACCGGAATCATTCAGAATGTAGGCAAGCTCGGGCGCGGCCAGGCGATAGTTGAGCGGAAGCAGAATGCCGCCCGCTTCCAGAACTCCGAAGTAGGCTTCGAGCAGGCGATGGCAGTTCAGGCTGAGGAAGGCCACGCGATCGCCTGGCTTTACTCCAGCGGCGCGCAACGCTCCGGCCAGACGGCCAACGCGATCGCCAAACTCGGCATAGGTAAACCGCAGGTTGTCGCATACCACTGCCGTCTTTTTGGGGAACTGCTGCTCTGAGTAGCGAAGGAAGCGAACCGGCGTGAGCGGAATATTCATAAACGTACGTTCTTATATCTACGACGTTTCTTACCAGGCCGTCTGGCCTCCGTCGACAACCAGCACGTGCCCGGTCACGTACGCCGACGCGTCCGACGCCAGAAACACGGCTGCGCCTTTCAGATCGTGATCGGCACCGAAGCGGCCGAGCGGAATCTTCTCCAGCAGGGAATCTTTACGGTGTTCGATGATCCATTCCGACATATGCGTCGGAAACCATCCGGGAGCGATCGCATTCACTTGGATGCCGTGCGGCGCCCACTTGCAGGCTAGATCCTTGGTGAAGGCAATCACGCCGCCTTTGCTCGCATGGTACCCGATTGCCTGCAGTTCCGCCGACGCTCCGCCCAAACCCGCCACTGATGCGATGTTGATGATCTTGCCCGAGCGCTGCGCCACCATCGCTTTGCCCGCCGCCTGACAAAACAGGAACGTGCCGGTGAGGTTGGTGGAGAGAACTTTGTCCCACTGGTCCAGCGTCATGTCTTCCACCGGAGCTCCCCAGGATACGCCGGCGTTGTTGATGAGAACGTCGATGCGGCCGAACTTGGCGAGCGTCGCATCCACGACTTGCTGAATCGCCGCCTTGTCCTTGACATCACACCCTAACGCAAGCGTCTGCACGCCGAGGCTTCTCAACGATTCTGCCGCTTCCTCGCAGCGCTCTTTCTTGCGGGCGCAAAGAACGAGATTCGCTCCCATCTCTGCCAAGCCCTCGGCCATTTGGCGGCCCAGACCCATGGAGCCGCCAGAAATGATGGCTACGCGGCCGGTCAAATCGAAAAGTTGTTTGACGTTGGCTTTGACGTTCACTCCGACGTTCGCGTTGATGTTCACCAGGAGAGCGGCCTTTCCGCGGCGCGATGCCACGCAAAAGTGATAGTTAATATCATGTTAAAGTTGCTAACGTCAACAAACGCTATTGCTGGTGGAGAGCCGGGCACCCCGCCTGGCCGCCTCACTGCTGGACGGGCGAGACGCCCGTCGCTCCACCGTGTAACTTACTCCTACATCCGAAGCACCACCCGCCCCGAGACTTCGCCGCGGCTCAACTGCCCCAGCACTGCTTGCACCTCGGCGAGCGGACGCGTTGATACCTGGCAATGGACTTTCCCGGCTGCACCCATTTCCAGAACTTCGCGCAGATCTTCACGCGTGCCCACGGCCGAAGCCTTGATTTGGATCTCGCCCGCGGCCATCAGAATCGGCGGAAACGAAATATCTTTTGCGGGCAAACCCACCGCCAGCAGCGTCCCCGTCGGGCGCACGCAGTAGAACGCCATGTCGTATGCGGACTTGGCCGCCGAGGTGACGATAGCAACGTGCACTCCGCCGGAGCCGCGCATTTCCTTCACCACGTTGCTGGTTGCGGCGTTCAGCGTTCGAGCGGCGCCCAGCGATTTCGCCAGCGCGAGTTTTTCTTCGGAAATATCGATCGCGATCACTTCCGCTCCCGCCGCCCCGCCAATCTGGACCGCAATGTGGCCGAGGCCGCCGACGCCGAAAACGGCCAGGCGTTGTCCAGCGCGAAGTTTCGATTTCTTGAGGGCGCGATGAACCGTGACTCCCGCGCAAAGCAGCGGCGCCGCTTGCTCTGACGAAAGCGCGTCGGGAATCTTGACCACGTGGCTGGCGGGAGCCTTCGCAAATTCCGCGTATCCGCCATCCACCATGACGCCGGTGATGCGCTGACGCACGCATAGATTCTCGTTGCCCTCGCGGCAAAACTCACATTTGCCGCATGTCCACTGCACCCACGGCACGCCGACCCGGTCGCCCACGTCGATATTCTGCACTTCATTCTGCACTGCGGCGCCCCGTTCCACCACACGGCCCACGATCTCGTGCCCGAGGATCAGCGGTTTTTTTACGATGCCGGCCAGTTGCGTCCAGTCGCCGTCGGCCACGTGCAGATCGGAGTGACAGACACCGCAAACCTCCACCTCGATCAAGACTTCGTCCGCGGTGGGCTCCGGCCGGGGCACGTCCTCCAGCGATAACGGTGTCTTGAATTCGTGTAGAACGGCGGCCTTCATCGCGTTCCCTTCTCTACTAGACCGGCACCAGTCGGTGGTTTCCCAGCAGAAAGCGTGACCCCAGCGGCTAAAGCCGCACCCGCGAAGATGCAGCTACCGCAGCGCTGAAGCGCTGCGCCACCCAAGACCAAGGCCAACATCTGCGCGATCCAAAACCAAGGGCAATATCTGTGCCACCAAAGACCGAGGGCAACATCGAGTTTTTCCGCGGTCTGCTAGAAAGCTTTACGGCCGGATGCCGCGTAAAAAAAACTCCACCGCGCTCCGCACCCGGTCTGTAAGTTTGTGCGGCCCGGTCAAGTCCACTGCCCATTGGCGCACCACGGTGTTGTAGAGCCCTTCCATGAACTCCGCCAGATGCACGACTGGAAACGCACGCGACACTTCGCCCCGCTTCTGCCCCTGCGTCAGGATTTCCCGCAGCAAGCTGGCAGCAGCTTCCTCGTGTCCCCGCAGTTCCGCCGATCGCACTGGATCCATCGCGCCCGACAAGACCACTGCTTGCCACAATTGCCGGTCGCTCTCCACTTCCCGCGCCATGGTCACATACAAACGCCGTAAACGCTCGCCTGTCCCGGCCTGGCTTGAAAGTTCCGAACGCAGCCGGTCGCAGATACAGGCATAGCCGCGTTCTCCGACCTCGCGTAGAACCGCGTCCTTGCTGGGGAAATAACGGAAAAAAGTGGGCTGGCTGATTTCGAGAGTTTGTACGATGTCGTCGATGCGGGTGTGCTCGTATCCGCGCTTGCGAAACAGTTTGATCGAGGTGTCAATGATCTGCTGCCGCAGGCGCGCCTTCTTCCGCTCACGAAGGCCGACCGGGAGTTGTTCTCCCATCGTCTCTGAGGCCGCACTCCGCGTCGCCAGCGCACCCACCATGGTCCTTCCCTCCCGACTCGATTGCGGGCGCGTCATCAACTACGACGTCCGTAAAATGTGAGGGTAACTATAACAAAATAGCGACTAACGTCAAGCCCGACAGGGGCCGGTAGTGGGCTACTTTGGATTCTGCGGGTATCGACTACGCCAGGGCCGCTTTATATAACGCGACGAGTTTCGCCCAGGCACGCTCGGCCTCGGGCTTGTTATAGATGGGCACTCCGTCGCGGACGGGCATGTCGGGCACGCACCAGCCGTGCAGGGCTGCATACACTTCGATTTCGGCTGGAACCTTGGCGGCAGCAAAGGCTTCCTTTAGCTTGTCCTTGGCATCGGGCTGTTTCGAGTCGTCGTTGGATGCGATTCCGAAATACATCCGAGCCTTGATTTTCGGCGCGAGCAGATGCGGGCTGTCGGGCTTGTCGGTCACCAGGCCTCCGCCGTGGAACGAAGCGCCCGCACCGATGCGATCGGGCAAGAGCGCGGCGGTCCTCATAACCAGCGCACCGCCCATGCAGTAACCCTGGGTTCCGATCTTTTTTGCCTTGTTCACTTCTTTTTGTGCGTCGAGAAAGGCGACGTAAGCGGCGGCATCTTTTTCGGCGTTGCCGGGCGCGTTCACCGACGCCATCAGCGACTTGAGTTTCGCCATGTCGTCCGCATTCTGAAAGTTGAAGCTGGAGGCATCCGCGACAGGAGCTTTGGACACGCGATAAAAAGGATTGGGCACGAGGACGGAATAGCCCTCAGCGGCTATGCGTCTGCCGATTGCACGCATCGAAGGCCGCAGGCCGAAAGCATCGGGCCAGACCAGTACGCCAGGATAGGAACCGGACTTCGCGCGAATAAATGCCGCGTCGCACGTTCCATCGGGAGTCTTGATCTCGACGTCGGTTTCGACTAACTCATTTTCATTGCCCGCTGCTGCGACCGGCTGTGTCGTCAGTGTTGTGGTTGCGGCAAGACCTGCACCAACCAGGATGGCCGCAAAGTCGCGGCGGGTGAGGTCTCCGGGTTGCGCGTCTCTGGATTGCACGTCGTTCGTCGGCTGGTTTTTCTGATCGTCTGTCATGGCTCTTAGTCCTTTTTAAGGCGTTGACTGCGTGGTTTGTGTGGCGCAACCGCCCGTGCCGCCGGAGGTCGTGCATAGCCCTATGTGTGATGGCATGCCCCAGGCAAAACACCAGCAGTGCCCAGGTTGCCGCATGCATTTCCAAGCGTCTAATTGGCATAAGTCAGGAGTTAGCAATTATCAGGATGCAGGGAAGGTTTTGTCAAACCTAATCTGACGCCCATGGTATCAGATCCGAGCGGAGACTAAAGTTGTGGGGAATTTTGCCGAAAAATATATTGCGTCGTTGCTTGCCGTGACCAGCTTCAGTATAATTACGAACTACTCTGAAGCTCTCGAGCGGAGCGAAGCGTAATGGCGGAAATCGATTTAATCCTTGTTGTAGCCAAGCTAGTTGACGAGATGCGAAAAGCGGGGACTCATCCCTCCGACCAGGATTTGAATCGCTTGGCGGCTCAAATCTCAAATGGTTTCAAGGCGAAGAAGGAAGAGGTTGCCATCTTGCGCATTTCCGCCGACGCGAGGATGCTGAGTTTTCTCTTCCCCATCAAGCTCTCGGTGATTGGGGCAATTCCCCTCACCACCACCCACTCGTTGGCCGCCAAGACCATTCGCGACAAACGCGGTGAGATCGTGAACAATTTTCCCACCTACAAACACCCGACGGTTTTTGAAGCCGTCGACCTTTCTGACGAAGAGAAAGCGGTGCCGATCCAGAAAATCATGAGTTCGCCCATGATCGTGGACGGGAAGGTTGTGGGCGTGATCCAAATCAGCCGCAAGGCGCGGCCAGGCGAGCCCGTGGGTCCTGATTTCACCCAGGCGGACTTGGCGCAACTTGCCACCGTGGGTTCGATCATGGGGAAGTTTCTTGCGGAGTTACCCGCCCCTGCGATGATTCGCTCGAAGGCCCCCGCGAAAACCTAATGGGCGTGCCGGCACCTCCACTCGGACACGCGCGGCCTCTTAGTCGTAGTACTCCAATCCCAAATGGGTGATCAACTCTTCGCCGCGCAGGTGGCGCAGTGTGTTCTTGAGCTTCATGAGTTGGATAAAGAGGTCGTGCTCGGGATAGAGGTGCGGCGCGCACATGGGGCTCTTGAAGTAGAACGAGAGCCATTCCTGGATGCCCAGGCGAGCCAGTTCCGGGCAGCGCTGGGCAAGATCGAGGAACAGCACCAAATCGAGCACCAGGGGCGCGGCCAGGATAGAATCGCGGCAGAGAAAATCGACTTTGATCTGCATGGGATAGCCCAGCCAGCCGAAGATGTCGAGGTTATCCCAGCCTTCTTTGTTGTCGCCGCGCGGCGGGTAATAGTTGATGCGAACCTTGTGGTAGAAGTCCTTGTAGAGTGACGGGTAAACTTCCGGTTGCAGGATGTATTCGAGCACGGAGAGCTTGCTCTCCTCTTTGGTGCGGAAGGATGCGGGGTCGTCCAGCACCTCGCCGTCGCGGTTGCCGAGGATATTGGTGGAGAACCAGCCGTGCAGGCCGAGGAGCCGCGCCTTCAAACCGGGCGCCAGGATCGTCTTCATCAAGGTCTGCCCCGTCTTGTAGTCCTTGCCACACACCGGAACCTGATTCTGCAAGGCCAACTCCATCAGGGCGGGAATATCCAGCGTCAGGTTGGGCGCGCCGTTGGCGAAGGGGATGCCGAGTTTGAGCGCCGCGTAGGCGTAAATCATGCTGGGCGCAATGTCGGGACTGCTTTCACGCAGGCCTTTCTCAAAGGCCGCCAGGGAGCGATGCACGGGCTTGGTTTTCAGGAAAACTTCCGTCGAGGCGCACCAAATCATGACGAGCCGCGACAGGCGGTGCTGCTTCTTGAATTTCTGGATATCGTCCATGAGCTGCTCGGCAAGGTGCATCTTGGTCTTGCCCTTCTTCACGTTTTCGCCGTGCAGGTTCTTGACGTATTTCTGCTCGAAGACCGCGGGCATGGGGCGAATGCGCTTCAGGAAATCCTTCACGGAGTCTACCAGCGTACGCTCTAGCACACCGGCTTTGAGCGCCGCCTCGTAAGCGTTATCCGTGAAGATATCCCAGCCCCCGAAGACCAGGTCGTCGAGTCCGGCGAGAGGGACGAAGTCCTTAATGAGCGGAACGCGCTTATCGGTGCGCTTCCCCAGTCGAATGGTTCCCATCTGGGTCAGCGAGCCAATGGGTGGCGCCAGTTTCCGTCGAATGGCTTCAACCCCGGCGATGAATGTCGTCGCCACGGCACCCATCCCCGGAATGAGGACGCCAAGTTTTCCTTTAGGTTCATCAATGCTTACGATTTTGCCGTTCACCGTCGAGTTCCTCCTCGGATTCCAATCTCTCCAGGCCCCTATCATTGCTGCCGCGCGCAGCGCCTTGGAGTGCGGCGGCTCGACGCCGCCTTTTTTTCCCGCGATGGTCCAAAAGTCATGGCCCGCGTCAAGCGTCGCCTCCGCGTCCTGGAGCCAGATTCCAAGGCGGCGTCGAACCGCCGTACTCCAAGGCGCTGCGCGCGGCCAACCACCCAGGCGGCGCGGAAGCGGCAGCCCACCCGGCCTCTACTTGTGCTGCTACGACCAGACGAAACGAAAAATGATGCGCTAAGCAGTCGAAAATTGCAACGATATTTCGAATGTGGGGCACCTAACCCAATTGACGTGCCACGGCGATCTTGGCCGTGCACCTTCATGGGCCGGGCACACCTGTGGCACCTCAAAATGATTCGCCACCGCGAATTCTGAGGTAGCACCATCTGAATTTCTTTTAGGTAGCGGGTGACTACCTGGGAAGGCGATCTGCCGGTCACCTCCCCAAAAGCGTTGAACAGAAGGCTGACGACTCATGGCCGCCACTTCTAAGGCTAGGCTGTTGAAAGCACATGTTCTCGGCAGGGAAACCGTCGCCTAGCCCGGCGCCACCGGGCGAGGTGAAGCCGCTCGCGGGGCAAAACGTGAGGCGCAAATCCCGCGTAGCGTCCCGAGCTTCCTCTCCTGACGGTTTCCGCTAAGTTCCTTTCTTTTCATAAACATCGTGGGATATAACGCATAAGGTCTTTGTTTTCATAGATATCGTGGGATCATTCCAAAATGTCGACTTCTCACTTTGTTTTCAATAACATCGTGGGATCAACCTGCATTTTTAATTCCCCCTTTTTTCCCGCCCTCGGACTCGCCACATCCGGTAAATGCTTTGCATTGAATAAGATACGATTTCACGGAAATCCCTCGAATTTCGCCTAAGTCCTTGTGTTTTCATACACATCGTGGGATAAGCTCCGGGCTTTCTGGGTTCTGGGGCCTGGGCTCTGGGGCTGGGTTCTTGGTCTTGGGTGCTGGGGTCCGGAGATTTTGTCCAGCACGCATCCCTGGCACCTGACACCTGGCACCCGACACCTGACCTTTCCTGCGGCCAAGGATTGGGTCAGAAAATGCCGTCGTTTCACCGTAAATTCACCCGAATTTCTGCAAAATTCGTGCCGGTTAGACGCAAATGTCCGAATCTTAGACATAAATGTCCGACTTTTTTCCGGGCATTTTGTCCGAGATTTGTTTGTTTTCATACACATACCGGCTTCGAACGTACTTTTTTTAACATCTTTTTTTGCAGTATTCCCTCCCGGACCTTCCCGAAAGCATTGATAAGGCGGCACATCCGGCGCAAGTCGGGGTCCTCCATGCTTTTGCCACTTCTGATCCTCCGGAGCCTTCCGCGCGGGCAGATTTTCCCAAGATGGGAGTCTCTCGGAACCGGCTCCTAGCCCCCTAGATAAGTATATACACATCTCTAGGCTTTGTCAAGTAAAAAGTGAGCCTAGCTTGACAGTACGTACAAGGCAGACAAAATGTCCAGCCGAGGAGCGGGGATTTCCCGTGTGGTTTTCACCAGAAGGATCTCCCCAACTTGGATGGTGCTGGAGCACCCCGACGAGTTCGTGTGCGAAGTGGTGGACGCTATCCGGGCGTCGGTCGAGAAGGCGAGGAAGTGACCCCTCACCCCCACGACCAGCAGAACGTGGGGCCCCCTTCTCGCCCCGGCTGGTAAAAGCGCCGGCGGCAGCCACCCTCTCCCCCGGAGAGGGCTATAAATCTAGCGCGCGTGCGCGCCCCGCGATCTTTCCAACCTTCTCCCAGGGGAGAAGGTGGACCGCGACAGGCGTACTCACCAGCCGTCGCGGGCCGGGCCGCTGCCCGCCGAAGGGAACTTATGTTCCGTTAACGACTACGGCTTCGGCCCGCAGGCGGGTGAGGGGTTACTTCCGCCGCCTCGACCACCATGCCTGCCCCGCACAACCGTGGTTTGGGCGTTATACGGCCAAGTGGAGAGGAGAAGCAGATCCAGACATTCCAGAACCCCGTTTCGGGATAGCTTCCGAGTTGCCGATTCGCCCGGAACGATGAGGTGGCAGAGTTTTTGAGCCCCGAAGGGGCGATCTAACAAGGCCCAGGCCAACGGCCTGGGTCAACGGGACCCAAACCGACACCTGAGCCCTGAAGGGGCGGAAATAAAAATTTCAATCCCACACGTACCGCCGTGGAGGCGATTCGGAATGGGGGAAAACTCATTCGCCCTTTCAGGGCTGGCGGCAAAATTTTGGGGTAATCTAAA
>CAVZDM010000016.1:0-17798 GCA_963773955.1 uncultured Acidobacteriaceae bacterium
GCCAAGCTGGAAGCGGAGCTGGCGGCGTTGCCGGAACCGGAGCGGGAAACGGAATGAACGGCAAAGCATAGGAGCAAAGGGCTATGACTTGGACAAGCGGCGTCGGCCGCGCCTGCGGCGTTCTGCTCGACGCCATCGTGCGCCTGCTCGCTCTCGCGCGCATTAATCCCAACGTTCTGACCCTGATGGGGCTGGTGGTCAATACCTACGCGGCGTTTTTGTTTGGATATGCCAACGGCGGCAACCAGCGCCGCATGTTTTTCTATGCGGGGCTGGTCATCATCGGATCGGGCTTCTTCGACCTGGTGGATGGCCGAGTCGCCCGCGCCTCCAACCAGGTGACCCGCTTCGGAGGCTTTTTCGATTCCATCGTCGACCGCTACAGCGATGCCTCGCTGTTCCTGGGATTGCTGGTTTTTTATGGTCGTGGCAACCGGTTCTTCTACGTCGTGCTGACCGCGCTGGCCATGATCAGCGCGATCATGGTCAGCTATGCCCGCGCCCGCGCCGAGTCGCTCATCGGCTTGTGCAAGGTCGGCTTCATGGAACGCCCCGAGCGTCTGGTGCTTCTCATCATCGGTGCCCTGTTCAACGCCATGGCCCCGGTGCTCTGGGCGATCGCTGTGCTTTCGACCATCACCGTAGTCCACCGCGTCATTTACACCTGGCAGCGAACAACCGAAATGGATGCGCCAGCCAAGGCTGCCTGAACTTTTCGAGTGCTAGACTATTCCCCGCAACCTTTCGGGGAGTCTTCGAGTGCCAACCAATCCTGTTCTGGTCGTACACGGCGGTGCCTGGGCGATTCCCGACGACATGGTCGAGGCGCACCTCAACGGCGTGCGCAAGGCCGCTGCGGCTGGATGGCGCGCCCTCGAACGCGGCGGTTCCGCTCTCGACGCGGTCGAGGAAACCGTGGTCGTTCTCGAAGACGACGAGACCTTCGACGCCGGCCGCGGAAGTTTCCTGAACCGCGACGGCAAGGTGCAACTCGACGCTTTTATCATGGACGGGGCAACTCTGCGCGGCGGCGGCGTCGGTTGCGTTGAGCGTCTGCGCAACCCGGTCCGCGCCGCACGCAAAATTCTTAGCGACAGCCCGCACGTCTATTTCGTCGCCGAGGGTGCCGAGCGCTTTGCCGCCGAGCACGGCATTACCCTCTGCCGGAATGAAGATCTCGTCATTCCCAGGGAGGTCGAGCGCTTGCGCGAATACCAAGCGCAGGCCTCAACCCACGGCAACGACCTGTTCGCGCCCGAAATCTCACATGACACCGTGGGAGCGGTAGCGCTCGACCGCGATGGCAATATCGCGGCTTCGACCTCAACCGGAGGCACGCTCAACAAAGCTCCCGGCCGCCTCGGTGACTCTTCGCTCATCGGCTGCGGCTGCTACGCCGATAATCTCAGCGCCGCCGCCTCCACCACCGGATGGGGCGAACCCATCATGAAACTGGTGCTCGCCAAGTGGGCGGCGGATCGTGTCGAATCCGGCAGTTTGCCCGAGTGGGTCGCGAAGGAAGCGATGAACTACTTGAAGCAGCGCGTCAACGGCCATGGAGGAATCATTCTGCTCGATGCCCAAGGCCGTTTCGGAATCGCCCACAACACCCCGCGCATGGCCTGGGCACTGCACACGGTGCAAAAACAAGAAGCCGGGATTAATCGCAACGGTTGAAAGGCTTCTTTAGAATCGGCCTGGCTTCCCGATGGCCGTACATGTTCCGTCTTGATAAGGGTTTTGCATTTCACTGAGCACTGACAACTGAGAACTGCCTTTAGAATTCCACATGAGCCCGCAGGCTCGGCACCACCACCGGTCCGCGGTCGCGGTTGTAGCCGGGGTCGTTGATGTGCTGCACTCCCGGAGCGACATAGATTCCACGCCAAATGTGCGCCGTGTAATACGACTCGACGATGTTCTCCCGCCCGTAGTTCAGCCCGCCATCACCGAGCAGAAAGCCGAGCCCGCCATCGGCCAGGTATACCTGGTGATCCTTCTTGATGCCGTTCGACACGAACGCAATCCCGGCACGGTCCTGTTTGCGATGCCATAGCGCGCCATTCACGCCGATACCCTGATTGAAAGTCGAATCAATCTCAGTGTAGGCGAATGACTCGGTTCTTCCGTTGTCCCATCCCCAGCGGGCATACCCTGTGACGTAGCGCGTTAGATTCTGTTCCAGGTTGATGCCAAAGCCATACTTGCGGGTGATGTGCCAGGGATGGTTGGTGATTTCCGGAGCCGGGACCAAACCTTCTACGAACTGAGTATTCGCATCGCGGTAGACACCCATGTTGGCATAGTTCGTGTACGCGAGCAGTCGCACCGCGCCCGCTTTTTTCGGAATGACGCCATGGCGCAGCTCATATTCCCAATTCTCAGCGTGAACCTGCCATGGCCGCCACACCAGATCGATCCCGTTCGCAACCTTCGACATCAGGCCTTCTGCGAACCGGAAACCCCAGTTACGGTCCTCGTAGTCCGCCACCACGCCCACCGTATAACCTCGCGTATCGGCGGCATAGTCCCAGGTTCCGTTGTTATCCACCGACCAGTTCATGAATTGAAAATGCGTGTCGGTGCCTACTGAATTCAGGTCAAAGAAATCTGGCATGCTGAACTTTCCGAAACGAATCTCCAAGCGGCGCCTTGGTAACTCGTCGAACAGCGATAGAAAACTGCGATGGTTCTCGATCTTATCTTTGCTAAGCGCGAACACCTTGTGGATCATGCCGCGCCCCAGATACGGCTCCTTGCTCAACAGCGGATTACGCACGATATCCAGATCCGTATTTCCGGCTAAACCAAGTCCCGTACTGAGCGCCGCGCCGCCCGCTTCTTCGATATCCACCAGCAGCTCGGTGGAATTAGTGAGCCGCACGCCGGTATAGAGCGTCATTACTCGCGAAGTGGCTTTGTCGTAGTCTGGACTGAGGCTGTGCGGACCGCTGTAGTCGGCGTGAAAGTCGGGGTGAGTCTGGAAGATGAAGTTCGCCTGCCCGGAGAGCCAGAAACGCGTGTCCTTGAAATGCGACAGCATCGATTCGGGATCCGCAGCGGCGTCGTCGGGCGGGCTGGGCGGATTCTCTGCACTCGCGGCGGGACTGCCCCCATTATTTGGCGGAGATGCGTCGGGCTGCTGCGCGTGCGCCGCGATGACGCCCGGCACGGTCATCAGCATCAGCCACAGCGCAGCCAGCAGTATCTTTGCGGTCCAGCGGATCGATTTGCAATTCCGGTTCCCCATTTCGCTCGTCAGTCCAATTCATCAGTATGCGCGTCATCCGTTAAGAGAGCGTTACAGCTCCCGGATGGTCGGCCACGATTGCACTAACCTCTTCCATTTATACTATAGGGGGGTATACTACCAAGGGAACTGAAAAAATGCATACCGTCGAAGAAAAGCCCAAGCTCATTCTCCGGATCAAACGCATCAAAGGCCAAATCGCCGCCATTGAGCGCGCTTTGGAAGCCGACCAGGATTGCTCGGATGTGCTGCAGTTAATCACCGCGGCGCGCGGCGCCATGAACGGCTTGATGGCCGAACTGCTCGAAGGCCACATCCGCTTTCACGTCATCAACCCCAAGCAATTAAATTCCGAGCAGGCCCTTGCGACCGACGAACTCATTGAGATTGTGCGTTCGTACCTGAAGTGATGGCGCGTTCGAGGCGAATGGGGGCAGTGCCGACGGGCTTCCCGGGAAATCAAAAAAGGACAGCCCGGAGCCCCCCAAGGCCGTCCTCATAGACCCTCCCGGTTAGAAGGGCAACTGGTATAAACATATCCGCGAGACATTGCGGGAACATTGCGATTTTGTGAAACTCCGATGAATTCGATTCCGCACAGCTCCCAACCCCCACTGCTCGATCTGCGGAACGTGCGAGTAATGCGTGGAGAAAAAATTGTCCTCCACGATTTCAGCCTGCGCGTAGCTGTGGACGAACATGTGGCCGTGCTGGGGCCAAATGGTTGCGGCAAATCCACCCTGATCAAAACCATCACCCGCGAGTGCTATCCGATGGCCCGCAAAGGGTCGAGCATGACCATCCTCGGCCAGAAGAGCTGGAATATTTTTGCGCTGCGCTCGCTGCTGGGCATCGTGTCCAACGACCTGATGTCTTCATGCACTGGTGACGCCAGCGGCCTCGACGTAGTGTTGTCGGGCTTTTTCAGCAGCACGCGCATCTTCCCGAATCACACCATCGCTCCCAAACAGAGGGAGCTGGCCGAGGCCGCGTTGGCCCAACTCGGGGTCGCGCATCTGGCGGAGCGTGCGGTCGGGGAAATGTCATCGGGCGGAGCCAAGCGCGTTTTAATCGCCCGGGCGCTCGTCCACAAGCCCCGCGCGCTGCTGTTCGACGAACCCTGCAATTCCCTGGACATTTTGGCGCAGCGCAGCTTGCGAGAAACCATGCGCTCCCTGGCCAACTCAGGAATAGGAATCATTCTGGTTACTCACGAGATTCCAGACATTGTCCCAGAGATCGAACGAGTAGTGCTCATGGCGAACGGCCGGATCGTGGCGGACGGGCGCAAGGAAGAAGTCCTGCAAGCCGATAGGCTGAGCAATCTATTCGGCCTTAGAGTCGAACTGGGTCGCCGCGACGGCTATTACCACATCTGGTGAGTCGACAGAACAGGTCAGAGGTTAGAGGTCAGATTGCAGAGGTTAGGAATCTCGCAGCCGGGTGTCGTTCACCGTAGATCTTCACCTCTGCAATCTGACCTCTAACCTCTGACCTCCCGAAGTGCCCGGGGTCACAAGTGGATGTGATCTGCTGCGTTGTGGGAGCACTACGCGCCGCTGTTATATTGATCGAAGCTGTGGAGGGCTCATGGCTCGCAAGACAGAACAATCCCGCAAGCTGCAGAAGCGCGCTGAGCAATTGATTCCCGGAGGCGTAAATTCCCCAGTGCGCGCATTCCGCAGCGTCGGCTGCGACCCTCTATACGTCTTACGCGGCCAGGGTTCGCACATTTGGGACGCCGACGGCAACGAGTATGTGGACTACATCGGCTCCTGGGGCCCGCTCATCCTCGGGCACGCGGCGCCCACCGTCATCGAGGCCGTCATCGCGGCGGCGAGTAATGGCACCAGCTTCGGGGCGTCCACTCCCGCCGAAGCGGATCTCGCCGAGCTGGTAATTTCCGCGTTTCCGCACATGCAAAAAGTTCGCTTCGTAAGTTCGGGCACGGAAGCTACTATGTCGGCGATTCGTCTGGCCCGGGGCTATACGAAGCGTAAGTATATCGTGAAATTTGAGGGCTGCTATCACGGACACTCCGATGCGCTCTTGGTGAAAGCCGGATCGGGCGTCGCCACGCTCGGTATTCCGGGTTCGGCAGGCGTTCCGGAGGAATTCACGCAATTCACGCTCGCGTTGCCCTATAACGACACCGGCGCGCTCGAGCAAGCGTTTGAAAAATTCAAGCATCAGATTGCCTGCGTAATCGTGGAGCCGGTCGTCGGCAACATGGGATGCGTGCCTCCAGCGCGCGGATACTTAGAAGCTTTGCGCGCCATTACCTCGCGGGACAAGGCGCTGCTGATTTTCGACGAGGTCATGACCGGATTCCGCCTGGCTTTCGGCGGTGCGCAGGAACTTTACGCGATCCGACCGGACCTCACCACCATGGGCAAAATCATCGGCGGAGGTTTGCCCGTGGGCGCTTACGGCGGACCGAGCGAAATCATGGATATGATTGCGCCGCTCGGCCCGGTGTATCAGGCCGGAACGCTTTCCGGCAATCCTCTGGCAATGGCCGCCGGATATGCCACGCTGCGCTATCTCCGCGAGCACAAAGACGTTTACTCCAAGCTCGACAAGCTCGCCGCCGAAGTTGTCGCCGGAGTAGCCGCCGCGGCCAAACAAGCCGGTGTGACCATGTGCCACAACCGCGTCGGCTCGATGTTTACCTGGTTCTTCGCCGCGGGCCCAGTCACCGACTGGACGTCGGCCGCCAAATCCGACACCGAAGCCTTCGGACGTTTCTTCCGGGCGATGCTGGAGAATGGAATCTACCTGCCGCCATCGCAGTTCGAGGCGGCCTTCATGGGCGCAGCCCACACCGAACAGGACGTACAACAGACCGTAGCAGCCGCGAAGCAAGCGTTCGCGACGGTGCACGCGTAGAGAACGCTGTCAGCGATCAGCAGTCCTCACGTAGGGGTGGACGCATTCGTCTGCCCAGCGGAGCGGAAGCTCCGCGGGGTTTTCGCGGACGGCGTCCAATTTTGTGAATCCGTCGGCTCTAACTGATGGCTGATGGCTGACAGCTGACAGCTCGCATCTCTTCCACGGTCACAAATTCGTAGCCCTGATCCTTATACCGCCGAATCAGGTTTTCCGTCGCAACCACAGTCTGCGCGCGATCCGCGCCCAGGGCGCGATAGCCGCCATCGTGCAGCAGGATCACGTCGCCGCCGCGCATCTGCTCCGTGACTTTCTTCTCGATCACCACGGCCGGCGGAGCATTCCAGTCATAGCCCGTCACGTTCCACATCACCGTCTGTAATCCGAGGTCGCGCGCGATCCTCATCGTCGCCGGACGCCTTCCTCCAAACGGTGGACGAAACAAACTCGAATGCTCGCCGATTGCGCTCTGCAAAGCCTGACGACAGTCGACCAACTGGATGCGCGTCTGCGCTTCCGATTCGAAGATCAACAACGGATGGGTGAAGGTGTGATTGCCGATGACATGTCCCTCCTGTGCCACCGCTCGCGCAATATCGGGGCGCTGCCGCACGAAGCGGCCGATCATGAAGAAAGTCGCTCGCACACTGTGCTTCGACAGCACTTCAAGCAGTTTGAGCGTGTGTGGATCATTTGGCCCGTCATCGTAAGTCAGGGCGATTTGCTTGCTCCCACGGATCCCGCCGGTAAGCGTCCGGCCGTACCACTGCGCCGTCGGCGCCATGGACTGGTAGCCCGCCGCCGAAGCGGCCGCCGCGGCCGTGAGTCCAATCAGGGCGGGAAGCATGGAGAGATTCTAGCTGGTTCGTTGCAAGTCGTTGGTCGTTAGTCGCCAGTCGTTGGCAAGAACTCCTCGCCGAAGGCACGTTGCGACCGACATACGGTGAATCGCGAACCTACAACGACCAACAACCAACGACTTCTTCCAGTTAACTTTTCCCACATTGCGCGCGGACGCGAAGCAATATATTCTGCTGAGCAGTTCCCACGACAATCGACAGTCGATAACCCATGGCCAAGCTTTTCGAGCTTCCCCGTTACATCGCGGTCGAAGGTCCCATACGTGTTGGGAAAAGCACGCTGGCGCGGGTTCTCGGAGAGCGCCTGGCTGCCCAGCGGGTCATCGAACCGGAAGACAATCCATTTCTGAAGGCGTTCTACGAAGGCGAGCCCGGCGCAGCCTTTCAGGCACAATTCGCATTTCTGATCCGCCGCTTCGAGCAACTGCGAGGGCTCGATCTGGGACCGCGTTCGAATAAGACAGTAGTTTCCGATTACATTTTTGAAAAAGACAAGCTCTTCGCCTGCCTCAACCTCAACGATCAGGAACTCGATACCTACAATCGCTACTTCAATTATTTCCGCGAACAACTCCCTACGCCTGACCTCGTCATCTATCTGCAGGCCACGCCGGAAGTGCTGAAGAAGCGGCTGAAGAAGAAGAATGCGGCCGGCGAAAAGGCCATCAGCGAAGACTACCTAATGGAAGTGGTGAAGGCCTACGAACATTTTTTCTTTCACTACACGCAGTCCGACCTGTTGATCGTGAATACCTCGGAGATCGATTTCGTCGACCGCAACGAGGACCTGCAGGAGTTGCTGAAAAAAGTCTCCGCCCCGATCAAGGGGACGCAATATTTCCTGCCGCTGGGGAGCACGGAAGCGGCCAGCGCGTAGCAGGGCTGCGAGAACTTCCTCCGCGATGCAGACCGAATTTTAGCGCTTAGTTAGCCGTCGGCTTTTCTGTGGGCACAGTCGACGGCACCTTGGGTTCGTTTGGCTTGTCCACCATATCCACCGAAAACAGCAGGTAATGATCGTAACTGTGGCTGCGATAATAGCGGTGTTTGCGATAGTCGAGGTAGATTTCCGCCTTGGTTGGAAGCCACAATCCCACATTCTTCTTGAACTGGACCGGGCCGTACTCCACCACCTGTTGTTCGCAACGCAATTGGATCTGCGGCATCGGATCTATCAGTTCCGACTCAATCCGCACGATTTCAAATTTGTCCGCCGTGATCCAGGCGCGGCCCTTCAGTCGCAATGAATAGGTTTCGCCACCTATGTTGTACTCGCTGATAAGTGCAGGCCGGTCTGCTCGCTGCTTGAAGTGAACCAACCACGCTGCCTGCCCATGCCAATTCCCCAGTCCTTCGCACGTCATCTCGAAGTTTTCCCGCATGTGGGGATGAAAAACCAGAGCCAACGTGGCAAACCCGCCACTGGCAATCCTGTCGGGAAAGTCAGCACGCGCCATGCGCTCCAGGCGCTCTTCGTCCACCGCAAGATACCCCGGCTTTTCCTCCGTGATCGAAGCGACATAGTCGTAGTTTCGGGTTTCCTTCGTAATGGAGTTCCCCATTTCATCCACCTGCTCGTGCAACAGGTGTTCGATGGCCGAAATCCGCGAGACGTCATCTACCAGTTGCTTCACACGCTCACCCGACATCTCGATTACGCTGTCGACGGGGCAACTGACTCCCTCGGCGACAGACGGCTTGGCCTCATCGATCCCAGCGGGGCGCCAAGGGTTGACGGAGGCCGGGAGTTCAGGAGTGGCAAATATAGGGTCTATGTCCGCGGTGCTTTTCCGCGCGATATCAGTACCCGAGAAAGTAGCGGCATCGGGTCGCTCGAGCTTGACGATCAGGTCGCGCACTTGGGGGGCGGTGGGGTCCGTGGGTGAAATCTGGACGAAAGCTTGGAGCGCCCGGATCCCTTCTTCCTTCTTCCCCATATTCACCAGGGCCTGCCCCAGAGCCAAATTTGCAGCACCGGCCGCACCTTTCCCCTTGGCGATGGCCAACTCCGCCTGCTGCCGAGCATCTTCATACTTCTTTAGTTTTAAGTAAGCATTCGCAAGCAGATTGTGTGCCATCCAATTTTCGGAATCGGCGCCAACCGCCTTTTCCAGCGTCGCCGCCGCCCCGGGATAGTTTCCTTGATTGAGCTCGACTTGACCGAGCAGCGTTAACACCCGCACGTTGTGGGAACTGAGGTTCGCAGCGGTCGTCAGGTAGTTCTGCGCCTGAACGAGATCTTTTTGCTCATAAGCCAGGTAGCCCAGCAGATAGTTGAGATCCGGATTTGACGGCACCAGTTTGTAAGCGGCATCCAAGCTCTTGCGCGCTTCCTTGACGTTAGCGGACTTGAGCGCGGACATGCCACGCTTAAAATCTCCGCGCGCTTTGGCGGGCATCCCTTCGTCGGATATGTTGAGGTCCAATCCGTTGGGGTCTCTGCGTAAGACGACGTCCACCCGAATGGTGTCGAGCGAGTTACTGACCTGGAACTCCTTTTGTTCGGTCAAATACCCGACAGCGCTAATCTCGATTTCGTACTTGCCAAAGAACAGACCGAGTGCGGCTTGCGATTTTTCATCAGTGGTCTGCCAAGTGACTTCGTGAGTCGACTGGTTCGTGATCTTTACGACCGACTGCCGATCAAGGTGAGTCTTGAGGGTATCCGCGAACACGAAAAGCCGCACTAATGTCTCGCCGTTACGGGCTTGGTACACATCCGACATCTCCCGATCCATCCTCTGCGGGGCTCCGGGGAAATTCTGCCCCGACGCAACCACAGCCAGAAGATGAAGGAGGAAGCCGGTCCCAAGGCAACAAAGCACTGCTATGCGCGCCATATTTCGAGGGGTCATAAGAAACAGCCATACTAAGTTTCTCACGCCCATTTCTGGTGGTCAATCAACCTTCTAAGCCGAAGCAACTAAAGGGCCTTCACTTCACGGCTTAGCCCCCGACCAACAACTATCGACCAACGCCCTCTTTGCAGCTATAATCCCCCCAGCGTCATCCAAACACGCGTAACAGGCTCTATCCGCCCAGTTTGCGGAGGGGCACTGGAGGACATCGTGAGTCTCACGCCCATCGGCGAACCTCGCCGCAAAATTACCACCTCGACCATCCGCGAGAAGAAGCTTCACCGCGATCCCATCACCTGCCTGACCGCTTACGACTACGCCACCGCACGCCTGATCGACGAGGCGGGCATCGACATTGCCCTGGTGGGCGACTCGCTCGCCATGACCATGCTCGGGTACGAGAACACGCTCTCGGTCACCGTCGACGAGATGCTGCACCACGTCCGGGCTGTACGCCGCGGCGTGAAAGACGCGCTGCTCATCGCCGACATGCCCTACGGCTCTTATCAGGCAGACCCCAACGAAGCGATTCACAACGCTGCCCGCTTCGTGAAGGAAGGCGGAGCCGAAGCCGTCAAGATGGAAGGCGGCGAGAAGCGGGTGGACGTAATCCGCCACGTGATCGATGCCGAGATTCCCGTAGCTGGACACATCGGCCTGACCCCCCAATCGGTCAACGTAATGGGCGGCTACAAAGTTCAGGGCAAGACACTGAACGCGATCGAGCAACTTATGCGCGATGCGGTCGCGCTTGACCGCGCCGGTGTGACCTGCATTTACCTTGAAGGCATTCCGCGCGAAGTTGCGGCCATGATAACCGCCGAGGTTGAAACGCCCACTATCGGCATCGGCGCCGGCCCCGATTGCGATGGCCAGGTGCTTGTCTTCCACGATCTCGTCAACCTGACATTTGGACACCCGGCGAAATTCGTCCGCCGCTACGGAGACGCCGCCGCGCTGATTACGCAATCCGTGCTGGCCTTCAAGGCCGACGTCGTTTCGCACCAGTTCCCCAACGACGCTGAGTCCTACCACCTGCCGAAAGAAACGCAGGCCGCACTTGAAACGGTACTCCTCCGCAAGCACGCCCTGCGGCGATAATAGCGGACGGAGAAAACGTTGTGCGAAATATCGAGCGAGACGTTGTGCAAACCGCTGTGCAAGCCATGGTCACTTTCATCCTGCTGGGGGCTCTGGTGGCCTGCTCCAAACCCCCGCAAGCTCCGCCCGTGGAAACCCTGGCCCCGAAAACGCGGCAGCCGACCGGCCTCGAGTCCATCCCCGCACCGGATCCCTCAAAATATCCGCCGTTCAGCAATTTGAGCGGTTGGAAGAATCCGTATTTGATCGTTCGCGAGAATGGTATCGGCTTCCTCGATCTTTCCAATCGCGAGATCCACATACTGAAGCCGGAGGAAATCCCGGCTGAGTTGGTCGCGCTTCCGTCGAGCGCTTGGCCTTACGGCCGCGTGGTGCTGGTCGCGCAAGCGGTTCCTAAAAACCCAAGCGATCAGACGAAGGCGGAATTGCGCAAGAACCGCGCCCTGCTCCTCGGAACCCTCAAGGAATTGGACGTTCAATTCTTCGAGGCGCCCTGAGCGTGCGAGCCGCCGGTAGAGAAGGGGTTTACCCCGTCTCCCGGACGCGAGCCCAAACGCTGCGTGCGCAGAAGCTGCAAGCCGCGTCTCTACACAGAATGAAAATATGTTCCACCATTCCGGAGGCTCGCGCTGCTTGTCGCGACACGCGCACCAATCGCAAACGCCTCGGCCTGGTGCCGACCATGGGTGCTCTGCATGAAGGCCACCTGTCGCTGGTCCGCGCAGCCAAAGCGCGGTGCGACGCGGTTGCGGTTTCCATTTTCGTGAACCCCACTCAATTCGGCCCGACCGAGGATTTGTCTAAATATCCGCGCCAGTTCGATCGCGACTGCCGGTTGCTGGAAAAAGAAGGTGTCGAGATCCTCTTCGCGCCACCGGTCGAAGAGATCTATCCCAATTCCAATGACCGAGTCACCTGGGTCGTGGTCGAAGGCTTGAGTGAAAAGCTCGATGGACGCTCCCGGCCCGGCCATTTCCGCGGCGTAACCACGATTGTTGCCAAGCTGTTTCACATCCTCGAGCCCGACACCGCATTCTTTGGCCAGAAAGATGCCGCGCAGCTGGCCGTGATCCGCCGCATGGTGCAGGACCTGAACTTTCCCGTAGAAATTGTGGCCTGCCCCATCGTGCGCGAGCCCGATGGCCTTGCCATGAGTTCGCGCAACGCATACCTGAATCGAGAAGAGCGCGTCCGCGCGCTGGTGCTGCAACGGGCGCTCCAGAAAGCTCGGCAGCAATTTCAAGCCGGAGAAAGAATTTCCGCGAATCTCATTTCGGCCGCGGAAGAAATCTTCGCTGACGAGCCGCAAGTCCGTTTGGATTATTTCGAGATTGTCGATCCTGACACGCTTGATCCGGTCGAACGGATCTCGCAAAAGACGCTGGTCGCGGTCGCCGCCTACGTTGGGAATACGCGCCTGATCGACAACCTTGTGCTGGACGGGGTTCAGTGCCCGGAAACAAATGGATTCCCCGCGATGAAGTAACGCAACGGCCGTTCGGCGGACTTCACGATTCCAATGCGAGGGGTAACCGTGATCCGGCGCACACGATAGCCGTCATCGAGAATACAGAGTTCGGAGCGCGCGCTTGTCAGGCTTTTTCCATTGTCGCGATTGCGAGTAATTGCCAGGGCTGCGGAGAGGCGCCCTGGACCGGACGAAAGTTTTTTGAGCAAAGAAATTCTCTTGAGGTCGGCTCCCTTCGCTAGCTCGATTCCTCGCGCCTGCGCCATCTGCTCTATGCCCGTCACCGGCTCCAGGGCGCGAAACAGCACGCCACCGGCGACTCCGTCGGGCAGGCAGGAGACATTCATGCAGTAGTGACTGCCATAGATGAAGTACACGTAGGCGTGGCCGGGAGGACCAAAGAGAACGGAATTCCGCGCCGTCCGGCCCCCCGCCGAGTGCGCGGCCGCATCGCCCTTGCCGAGATAGGCTTCAGTCTCGACGATTCGCCCGGCGAGAATCCCGCCAGGCGTTTTCCGGACCAGCAATTTCCCCAGCAACGCCTGCGCCACCCGCCGCGGGTCGCGATCGAAGAACTCCGCTTTCAGCAAAGTGACGCGGCCAAGCGAACTCATGCCCGCCCGTCTCAGGCCGCGCCCTTCAGGTAGGCCAGCACTTCTTCGGCGTGGCCTTCAGCCTTTACGTTATTGAACACGTGCTTGATCTTGCCGTCGGGGCCAATGACGAAGGTCGTCCGCGCGATGCCTTTCACTTTCTTGCCGTACATGTTCTTCTCTTTGACCACGCCGAAGAGATTCGCGATTTTCTTTTCCGCATCGGCCAGCAGCGGGAACGGCAAACTGAATTTCTCCTGAAATTTTTTCTGCGAGGCTGCTGTATCCTTTGAAATTCCCAGCAGCACCACGCCGGTTTTCTTGATCTCCGAATAGCTATCGCGAAAGCCGCAGGCTTCCTTGGTGCACCCCGGGGTATCGGCCTTGGGATAGAAATAAAGCACCACGGTCTTGCCGCGAAAGTCTTTTAAGGCAACCTCTTTGCCGTTTTCGTCCGTCGTACTGAAGTCTGGGGATTTATCATTAACTTCCATGGAATTTTCTCCTCGCCGGTCGTGGTTACATCGCAAGTTATATCGCAACGGGATGTTAGCCGTCACCTTGGCCGCGTCGACCTGGCTGGCCAGTTCATGGGTCGCGGCTCAGGGCTTGACGCCGCAGTACGGGCACAAGCCCGCGTCCAACAAGGGGCCGCGCGCGCTCGGACTGGTCCAGCTTTCACCGAAAGGCAAAGCCCGCTTCATTCCCATTGCCATCATGATCGACGGAAAATTCTACGACGCGGGCTCCTATAAAGCGGCGCCCGTTCCCATGGCTCTGGACTTCGGGATCGTCTACGAGGGCTTTCGCAGCGGCGTCTCACAAGGCATCTTCACGATCACGCAGCCCGGACAACTGAACCACGTCTGGATCGCCGAAGGCCGGTGGCTTCCAGCGGGAGCGATTGATCCAAACAAACGCAAAAAATACTCGGCGCCGGTGATCGCAGACGACGACAAGGAAGGGCCACCCATACTTCACCGCCGCGGTGAAAAATCCGGATCCGACAGCGCCTCTGATAGCAAGGATAAAGACAAGGACAAAGACCAGCAAAAGCCCGCCACCACGGCAGCGCCGTCGCCGACTACTGCTCCGCCCAGCAGCACGCCGACACCCGCGCCGGCCCCGTCCGACACGGCCAAGGCTCCCGCTGCCAATGCACCCGCACCGGCGGAGACCGCGAAGGTTCCTGTGTCCGCGTCTGCTTCTGCTTCTGACGCAGACGAGCCCATCGCCGATCCGAATCGGCCCCGTCTGCGACGCGGGAAGCCCGACTCGACTGCGCACCTTGAACCGTTCACGACGTTTGACGCTTTGACGGACGCAAAGCCGGGCGCCGTTTCTGGTACGGGGAAGCCCGACGCAACGGCAAAGAATTCCACCGTGCTTACGCCGCAGATCGTCATGATCCCGGCAATTTCCGATGTCGGCGGGCCAGATCCTCGGCCCTACACCTACGATGTGAAGCCGGCGGAAGAAGCCGTCTATCGCAACCAGATGCTTGATCTGGCCGCGACACAGCTGGGCGCTCAAGCAGGCGCCGCGGCAAAAGAGGGAGCGACCGCGAACAAGAAAGTATCCACCAGCAAATCCGCTGGAAAATCCGCCGCCAAGTTGCCGAAGCTTGCCTTCGACGATGTGAGCTTGCGCATTTTTGATCTCTCCAATTCAAATGAGCCGGTGCTGGTGCTCTCGGCGAAAACGCATCCGCCTGCAACCGAAAATGCGGGAGAACCAAAGGAGATCACGCTGATCGCCCGCACCAACCTCGAAGGCGAGTTGCGTAAGCTGTTTTTCTCGCAGACGGATTCGCGACATCTCGACGTGGCTCCGCGGATGGAATTGATCGACGCGGTCGATGCCGACGGCGATGGCCGCGGCGAATTGCTGTTCCGGCGCACTTTTGACGATGGCAGCGCCTACGCCATCTACCGCGTCACCGCCGACGGGCTCTGGCCGCTGTTTGAAGGAACGCCGTAAGGGCAGGTGTTAGGCGTCAGGTCTTAGGTGTCAGTTCTGGGTTTTGACGGGTTTCCTGACACCTGCCTTGGTCACTCTAGAGGTTCGAAGTGTGGCGATTGAATGCCCAGTTCTGCAAAGGCTTCTTGCATGGTGCGCACGACTTTAAATAGGGGCCGTTTAGGCTCTCCCACGATCTGAAACATGCGGGCTAGACCAAATCCAACCGCGGTTGGGGCAACGACAATACGAGGACGCTTTGCGGGCTCTGTCACGGCTGGTTCCTCACTTGCCAGTTGGCGTATAAGTTCGGCGGACACGGCCCACTCCGCAGAGGAGTAGTCCGAAATGACCGCGCTGGCATCGGTTGCAGCCCAATACTTTTGCGCCGTCCGGTAAAATTCTGCAAACAATTGATCCGTGAGCCGCCCCTCAAATCGGATCAGCAGGATTTTGTTCACCGGGTCGAATTCAAATCGGGACCCCATATAGACACGTATTTCCTTCTTGACTTCGAAAACGCCCCGCATTTTACACCCGTTTGCCTGCTGTGCGTGGCGTAGCTCGTGGGGCTAAAGCCTGCATTTTTGCGGCCTTCAGCGGCGCCCTTCGGCTTTGCTCAGAGCAGGCGCTGAAGCCGTGCCCGCGCCAAAAACGTTGCCGTGCCCCTTCCCAGGAACATTGCGGGAAACCAGTTGCGGCGAGCACGCCAGGAATTTCCACTTGCCAGAAGGTACTACTCTGGTTACTATGCACGCATCTTTATCTTCGTAATGAGTCCTGGTATCGAGTTAGTCGCGCACCTATGAACATCGGCGAGACCATCCGCAATTTCCGGCTCCAACGAAACATGTCTCAGGGCGATATCGAAAAACGCACTGGCCTGTTGCGCTGCTACCTGTCGCGGGTCGAAAACGGGCACACCATCCCGTCGCTGGACACCCTCGCCAAGATCGCCGGGGCTATGGATTTGGCTTTGTCGCAATTCTTTGCTGAAGGCAGCAGCAACGGCCATAAGGGATTGCCGCAGCTCTCCGACGATGAAGTCCGCTTCCTGAGCCAGATGCGCCGCTATTCGGCCAATCTGAATGACAGCGACCGGAAGCTGGTGCTGGCGATGGTCAAGAAGATGGCAGCGAGCACGAAATAGCCCAGCGATCAGCCTTCAGCTATCAGCCGTCAGTCAACCCCCGCCGGTTTTGGCCACACGATCAGTCCGCCGTTCTTGCTAAGTCGTTCTTGCCAAGATGGCCCCTTCGACGCCGCGTTCGGGCGACCCGGTGTCGCTGATGGCTGAGAGCTGATGGCTGGTCCCAAGGTACTTTCGTACCATCTCCATCGTGTCCTGCGGGAACCTCGCCAACTACAAATTGCAACGCTAAGCTGTTGACTGGGGAATCCTTGTGACCATTGATGAAGAACTGAATCTGCTCGAGCAGCAACTTCGGCGGCTGAAGATCGAGTACGAGATGTTCTTCAACAATCCAGCCAAACGGCCTCCCACCGACGTCGAATGGAAGGTTCTTTCGTTAATTCGCAAATTCAGCGATAGCCCGCGGTTGAGTTTTTCGCAGCGCTACAGGTACAACGAGATGGCGCAGCGCTACGCGGTGCAAAGCGACCTGTGGCGCAAGAAAATGCGGATTCGCGAAGAAGGCTATCGCCGGCCCCAGGATGCGCTGCTCTCGGTGCAGGGCGTGCGCGTCAGCCAAGAGCGCGAAACGAAACATCATCAGGCCTATGGCCTCAGTCACCACGCCCAAACTGCCGGCGCCGGGACGCCGGGCGGCGATCCGGGCAATGATCAGCCTTTTTCGGTACAGTGCTCTGGCGCGGCGGCCGAGCGCGAGCAAGTCGAATCCCTCTACAAAGCACTC
This sequence comes from uncultured Acidobacteriaceae bacterium, assembly GCA_963773955.1. Lineage (GTDB taxonomy): Bacteria > Acidobacteriota > Terriglobia > Terriglobales > Acidobacteriaceae > Acidiflorens. The sequence continues at coordinate 16,856 of CAVZDM010000016.1, forward strand.
AGCGAGGCGAAACAAAAGTCCGGAGAAAAAGTCTCCGGCAACCTCGACTCTTTCGCGGCGTTCGTCAAGAAAAAAACCAGCGAACTTCGCAAGCAGCACGGCTGCGATACGGTGGTCTACTCGGTCGAGACGCAGGGTGGACAGGTGAAGCTCAAAGCCAAGGCGAAAACCTAGTACCCAATACACCGGAGGGCAATCGTGAGACTACTACGACGTATTCTAATTACGGTAGTTGTCACGCTCGCGGTTGTCTTCGCGGGCGGATACTGGATTGCTCCGGTCGCGCTTTCCTTTTATGCAGCGAGAAAGGCTCTCCCCGTCGCCAGAATTGTTCCGACGGAATTGAAAGACAAGTCCGTTTCTGACGCTCCGGGAGCAAAGCTGTCGTATTTCGGCTACGAGTTCGAGATTCCGTGGGACGACCTCGATGCGACCCAGACCAAACTGTATCCGGAGAACAAGCCGGAGAAAATTAGAGTTGATCTCCATTTCCGTTCGGGATTGCGACTATGGGTTACTGCGCTTCCCGCCCACGAATGGATCAACGATCCCGATGGTGCTATTAGGGGCGCAGTTATTGCCGTCGCATCGGCCTTTGGAAAGGAAGCAGTACGGTCAGACTATAGTTTTGTCAAGTCCGTCTACGAGTTCACCCCGGAAAAGATGCACTATTGGGCGGTCTCGCCAGGTATTCACTATAGTGAACAAGGCGTTTTGATAATCAAATCCATAATGCCGCTGGAGTCGGCTGATACTGGGATCTTTAACCTGCAAACCCAAAGCTATCAGGGGTTTCAGCAAGGCAATCCTCAAGTCCGGCAGAATCGGCTCGCCATTCACCTCTATTCGGACGACGGCAGCGTCGAAATGATGTTCTTCCAGAAGGACTACAAGAGCTCCGTCGGTGTCTCGCAGCCCGAGATTAACCGCATCGTCCAGTCTC
>CAVZDM010000017.1:0-16175 GCA_963773955.1 uncultured Acidobacteriaceae bacterium
CGATTGCACGTTTTGACCACTGGTCATTGAGCGCAATGGGGATGTTGCGACAACCGGCTGAAATTTGATTAACTGCTGTAACCAGACGACTACGCTAGCAACCCCCGTCGAAAATCTTGTCAAGCCCCCTTTTCGCCGTTTTTCCCGCTAAGTCGATGAACAGCCAAGAAAAATAAATCCGGAGAACTTGTCGGTGTACCCCGGTACGAATTGATATAATAAAAATAGTAGAAGAAAAAAAGGGTGCGGATCCCATCCCCGCACCCTTTTTCAATTGCAGCCGCCCCATCTCCCCATCAGCATCACCAACCCAAGCAAAGCCACGAATAACACCCCCATCCCGATTACCCGACACCAAATCCATGAAAGCAAAGAACGCGAAGTCCCGAACTGAGAACCGAGAACTGAGAACTGAGAACTAAGACCTGACCAAGGAGCCAACCCCATGTCCACCTATCCCTCAGCCATCCGCCGCTGCCAGCACATCAAGGTCAACGGCATCCAATGCGGATCGCCCGCCCTGCGCGACGAAAGACATTGTTACTTCCACGACCAATGCCGCGTGATGTGCCGCCAAATCAACATGAAGTTTACCGAGCACGGCATCATCACCCTCCCCACGCTCGAGGACGCAAACTCCATCCAGTTCGGTCTCGCCGAAGTCATGCGCCTGCTCGTCACCCGCCAGATCGATCACCGGACCGCCTCTCTGCTCCTGCGCGCCCTGCGCACCGCCGCTGCCAACGTCAAGTTCACCTCCCTCGAGCCCAAGCCCACCCAGGTCGTCATCGATCCCAAGTGCGTCGAGAATCGCCCGCTGGGCGCCACCGCCTGGTCCACAGTCGAAGGCCAAGAGTACGACCTCGTGGAGAAAACTGACGAAGAGAATAACCGGCAGAAGGATGAAGCAGAAAAAAACGCCGCCAAAGATAAAGCCCGGGAGTTTGAAACCCACTGGAAGCGGCTAGTTGAAGGCGGGGCCCGCGATCCAAAATTCCTGGACCGGCCTGAGCGCGAATCAGCGGCTGCGTCAGAAACTCAGAGCGGCAAGCCGTTTTCAGAGATCCGGGAACGTAAGGACCAAGAACCAACACCCATGAACAACCCGTAAGTCCTTAATCCATAATATTTTCCACATAACCCTTTTAAACCCAAAGATTTGGGAGGAATTTTTCCCTAAACCAATGATTCTAAACAACCGTAAAGATAAAATTTTTCAGCCGAACCCGTCTCGATCGACCCCGGCCCGCTGATCGACCTGGCCCGCTGAGAACTGAGAACCGAGAACTGAGAACTGCTCCCCTAACCCGGCTTGGCAGCTTCCACAAACACGGCCGTGCCATAGGCAAGCACCTCCGTGACGCCCTGCATCACTTCCGTGGCGTCATAGCGGGCGCCGACGACGGCGTTGCCTCCCATTTGCGCCGCGTGTTGCAACATCAGGTCGAAAGCTTCGGCGCGTGTCTTCTCGCATAGATTGGTCAGTAGCGTGATGTTGCCGCCGACCAGCGTCTGTAGCCCAGCTCCGATGGTTCCGAAGATCGACCGGGAACGCACCACGATTCCGCGCACCACGCCCAGCGTGCGCACAACGCGAAAGCCATCAAGCTCGAACTGCGTGGTCACCATGTTATGGGCGACCATACGTCCTGCGGTTACGGGATAATTGCCCATCGCTCCTCCGGAAAAGACTGTCGCTATAACCTTGTCGCCACAACAGCGTTTCATTCTAATTCAGCGTCGATCACAAATTCTCCAGCGCCAGTATCCCAACTGACGCACAGCACATTCGGCTTGCAGCAGACCTGGCAGTCCTCGACGTAGCGCTGGCGGCTGCCGGCGGACTCATCCACCGTGGTCTCGTTCCATTCTCCGCAACCGGCGCAAACATAGCCGCATCATGGGCATTTTAGAACGCGCAAGCGTAGAGTGGAGCGACGGGCGTCTCGCCGTCCATGCTGTGCCGCGGGTCCTCCGTCTCTCTATATAATGATTCTTCTTTTCCCGGAGGCTTCATGGTCTCGCGCCGTCGTTTCCTGCAGACCGGTTCGCTCGCAGCTGGCATCAGCGTTACTTTGCCCACTTTAGCTCAAGCGGCCGAAGGTGATAAATCTCTTCCGCCAGCCATCGCCGCTCTTCGCACACTGCGTGGAGAAGCCAAGCCCATCACCGTTGAAGAGCGCGCCGCGCGCCAGGAAAAGGCTCGCCAATTGATGCGTGAAAACAACCTGTCCGCCATCCTGCTGGCCCAGGGCACATCCCTCGCCTACTTCACCGGCATACGCTGGGAGGGCGGAGAACGCCTCTTTGCCATGGTGTTACCCGCCAAGGGCGAAGCGTTTTACGTGTCTCCGGCGTTCGAGGAAGGCCGGGCACGCGAGCAGATCGCGCAATCGCCCGATGGCAGCAAGCCCAACTCCGAGTTCCGACGTCCGCATCTGGCAGGAAGACGAGAGCCCCTACGCCCGCGTCGCGCAAGGACTCAGCGACCGCGGAATCGCAAGCGGCACGGTCGGCGTCGAAGAGACGGTGAAGTTTCTCTTCAGCGACAACCTGCAAGAAAGCCGCACCGAGCGCCACGTTCACGAGCGCGACTCCGGTCACCGCCGGATGCCGCATGATCAAGAGCCGGCACGAAATCGACCTGATGCGGCTGGCGGCAAAGGTCACGCTCGCCGCTTACGAGGCAACCTATCGTTCGCTGAAAGTGGGCATGACGCAGCGGGATGTCGGAGACCTTCTGGAAACGGCGCACCGCAGACTGGGATTCGAGGGCGGCGCTGAGGTACAGGTGGGCGAGTTTTCCTCTTTCCCGCACGGCTCGATTGCACCGCAGGGCATTCAGGAAAGCACGATCGTGATGATCGACGGTGGCTGCTCGGTGGAGGGCTATCCGTCCGACATCACGCGCACGTTTGTACTCGGCAAAGCCAGCGACAAAATGAAACAGGTCTTCGACATCGTGCATCGGGCCCAGAGCGCCGCGCTGGCGGCCGCGAAGCCCGGAGTGGAAGCCGGTTCCGTGGACGCCGCCGCGCGCAAGATCATCGACCGACGCGGGCTTCGGCCCGGATTACAAGTACTTCACGCATCGCCTGGGACACGGCATGGGCATGGACGGCCACGAGTGGCCGTATCTGGTACGCGGCAACTCGACGAAACTCCAGCCGGAGATGACCTTCAGCGATGAACCGGGCATTTACATCCGCGGAGAATTCGGCATCCGTCTGGAGGACGACATGCACATCATGGAAGGCGGAGCGGAATTGTTCACTCCGCAAAGCCCATCGCTGGAGAACCCGTTCGGGAAGGCATAGCGCAAAGATCGAAACGTGGACTCACTGTTTCAGCGGGACGGCGTAATGCGAAGCAAGCACCCGCCAGTTGTTCCCAACCTTCACCCAGACATCGGTCAGCCGGTCGTGATACTCGTAAGGCTTGCCGTTGGACTTCCCCGCTCGTGATACGCCCCGGTCACCACGGCGATGTTGCCGCCGCCGCGAACCCGCACATGGAGGTCCGACAATTCGGCGACTTCCACGTGAACCGTGGGTCAGCGCTGTGCGTGATGTAGCCCGCTTTGCTGTAGGTGCTGCCATCCTCCACCGTAATTACGAAATCTTCGGTCAGGAGCGTAGACAGAACATCAAGATCTCGTTCCTTGTACGCTTCGGTCCATTTTTCTTCCAGCTTGCGAACTTGTGCCGCCGCGTCGGCCGGTTGCTGCGCAGCCAGGCGAATCGTCAGACAAACGAGGAGGCAGAAAGTCAGCCTCGATGCCATGCGGGTTCTCATGACTTCTATCTCATACCAGACCGGTCAGCCATGACAAGTTCCTTCTGTGACCCCCGGTCGGCTCTGGCGGCAGAAGTGCGCTCGCTTCCCGAAGCTCATGCTCAAGCCTACTCCACCACCCATTCCCGCATGCGGCGCAGCAGCGAGGCGGGCGCTTCCGCTTCCAGCACCACCAGACCGTCCTGATACTGTCGGGAATAGATACGGGCGCCGGCCTCCAACTGGGCCAGCATCTTGCCCTCTTTTTGCGGGATGCGCAGGCGAACACGCTCGGGGCGGTCTCCTTCGAGTACGGCATCGATGCGATCGAGCAGCGTGCTTAATCCGATTCCCTTTGCCGCCGAGACGTGGATGGTCTGCTGTGTCGTCGCGCAGCGACTCGCGCTGCTTGGGAAGCAGCAGATCGATCTTGTTCATCACTCGCAGCCGGGGCTTCTTGTCGGCTTCGAGTTCCTTGAGGACGCTTTCCACTTGCGCGTCCTGCTCGGCGGAAACCGGGCTGCTGGCATCCGAGACCTGCATGATGAGCGTGGCACGCTGCACTTCTTCGAGCGTGGCGCGGAACGCCGACACCAGCGTATGCGGAAGATGCCGGATGAAACCCACGGTGTCGGAGAAAAGAACTTTGCGTTTTGAGGGCAGATCAGCGCCTCGGATGGTCGGATCGAGGGTGGCAAACATGCGCGACGACGCCACCACGTTCGACTTCGTGAGGGCATTGAACAGCGTGGACTTTCCCGCGTTCGTATACCCCACCAGCGCCACCGTAGCCACCGGAACCGATTCGCGCCGTTGCCTCTGCTGCGCCCGGATGCGGCGCACATTTTCGATTTGCTGCTTGACGTGCCGGACGCGGCGGTAAATCTTCCGGCGGTCGGTCTCCAGTTGAGTTTCGCCCGGTCCGCGAGTGCCGATGCCGCCGCCGAGCTGCGACATTTCCACGCCGCGCCCCGCCAGCCGCGGAAGCATGTACTCGAGCTGTGCCAGTTCCACCTGCAACTGACCCTCACGAGTGCGGGCGTGCCGCGCGAAGATATCGAGAATCAATTGCGTGCGATCGATGACGCGCGTGTTGACCACGCGCTCAATGTTGCGCTGTTGCGAAGGCGAGAGGTCGTGATCGAATAGAATCACATCCGCGGAAACCGAGGCGGCCGCGCCCGCAATTTCCTCCAGCTTGCCCTTACCGATCAGCGTGGCGGGATCCGGCCGGTCGCGGTGCTGGGTGAATTCGCCGGCGATCTCGGCGCCCGCGCTCGTCGCCAGCGTCCGCAGTTCGTCGAGCGATTCTTCGGAGCTGAAATCCGGTGAGTCCGCCGGCATGGACGAGGACGATGCAGCCACGCTGGTGGCGTGATCCCGAGCCGCCTGCGCCCCTGGAGTGATGGTTGCGGAATTTATCTTTCCCGTGTGGCCCGCATGGCTCGCGCGCTCTCTGGTGCGAAACTCCACCCCCACCAGGAACGCCCGTTCCTGCTGTTCCGATGGATTCAGCACCGCCTTGGGCTCATTCCGCGAACTATTTCGCGAACTATCGCGGCTGCTCAGTCTGGAGTCATCTCGGCGCAAGCAAACTCACTTCATCCTTCAGTGCCGGAAGCGGAATTTGGAATCGCCGCCTCCCCTTGGGACGCCACCGCCGCCGGCTTCGCATCCGCGTGGCTGTAAGCTCCGCGCGCGATAACGACAGTCGAAATCGCATGCTTAAAGATGAGCTGCTCCTGGTTGCTGGTTTCCAGCACCACCGAGTATTTGTCGAACGATCGGATGCGGCCTGTCAGCTTCACCCCGCTGACCAGATAGATCGTGATATTGTGCCGTTCCTTTCGTGCGGTGTTGAGGAAGGAATCCTGAATGTTCTGTTGTGCCGGCTTGGCTTCCATTTGCCGATCTCCTTTTTTCGGGTTCGATGCTGCGCCATGAGCTTAGGGAGGGCAATTGGCTGCAGCTCTCCTGTCGGCTCCTACAATACGGCCTTGTCTCGCGCTTTTCAACTTCCCGCCCAATAATATTCTCCGGAGTGTCCCTACGCCTGGCGCGCCCAGCGGTCTGTTTCCGTCCATCAAAAAAGACCGTAGTATCTGACTCTCAGACACCACCCAGATCGACCGGGTTTCATTTCCCTCGCCAGCCATCTACAATCGTCAGTTCCAGAACAGAGTTCCAGAGCAAAGCTTCAGAATAGGAGCCTGAACTTGACCGACATCAACTTCCCCACCGACTTCAACACTAACCTTCTCATGCTGTTTCGTTGGCTGCATTTTGTTGGCGGCGTGACCTGGCTCGGCCTGCTGTATTTCTTTAATCTGGTCAATGTTCCGTTCATGAAGGAACTTGATCCCGCCACCAAAGGCAAAGTCCTGCCCAGCCTGATGTCTCGCGCCCTGTGGTGGTTTCGCTGGGGATCGGTGCTCACCGTGTTGATGGGCGTGGCATACTGGGGCAAAATCGTTGCCGTCGACGCCAAGAACGGAGGCGCATCTTCTGGTGTTCCGATGGCGACCTTCTTTGTGATCTGGACCGTTGCCTGGGCGCTAATGTATGCCTGCACGATTCCGGGTAAAGGCGTGCTCGACAAAGCACCGGTGCTCGCCGTGATTTACACCGTCATCGTCGTCGCGGCCTCCTGCCTGTTTCTGCGCTTCAACGATCATGGATGGGAGAGCAATCGCCTGCTCGCCATCGGCATCGGCGGGGGGATGGGCTGGGTGATGATGCTCAACGTCTGGGGCGTAATCTGGCGCGCGCAGAAGAAAATCATAAAGTGGACCGCCGACAACGCGGCCAATGGCACAGCGATGCCGGACAAAGCAAAATATCTCGCGCGGCAGGCGTTTCTCGCATCGCGCGCGAACTTCGTGCTCTCGTTCCCCATGCTGTTTCTGATGGGGGCCGCAAGTCACTATCCCATGTTTGGTAGAGGATAGTGTTTGGAAGACAGGTGCGGGAGATCGCTACTACAATTGAGCCCCCTATGCGCGAGTTCCTGGACTCAATTGTGGAATGGTCCGGCGCCCTGGAAGACTGGCGTCCCATCTCGCGCTGGGCCGTCCTGGCGTGGCTTGTCTTCTACGTTCTCTTCCTGATCTACGCCTTCAGCATGCATGGCGGCTATCTGTTCATCGACTCCGCCAACCTTGTCGTCCACGAAGGCGGCCACCTGCTCTTCGGGTGGTTCGGCCCAACGCTCGGTCTCTGGGGAGGAACCATTCTGCAGTGGCTGGTCCCGCTGCTGCTGGCCGCTTATTTCTTCCACGAACGCCAGCCCGCGGCGTTCGTGTTCTGCCTGTTTTTCTTCTTTGAGAACTGGCTCTACACCGCCACCTACATGGCCGACGCCCGCGCCATGGCTTTGCCACTCGTGACCACCGGAGACTCCGATTACGTCGAGCACGACTGGAACACGATTTTCTCGAGTCTAGGAGTTCTGCAGTACGACACGACAATCGCTGCCATCGTGCGGACGTTTGGCTGGTGTGGAATGCTAGCGTGTGTCGGCATGGGCGTCCTCGCCAGTCCCGACTAAGACGATTCCTAGCTCGTGCAAGTTTCAAGCGTGAGGCCGTCGCTTTCGCCGCCAGCGTCCAAGGTTTGCCGTCAAAATGCGCGGGCAGCGCCAAGCCAAACAGTTTCAGGATCGTCGGCGCCACATCCACAATCGCAGGCTTCTCTGCGATGAACTTGTGGCTCGAAAATAGAACTCCAGGAACCAGCCGCGGGTCGATGCAGTGGTCGCCGCTCCAGGCCTTGATGTTGTCCTCGAAAATCTGCCCGGTAACTTTGCCCATCACCGAATCCCACGAGGCGCGATAGCCGGCTCCATAGCCGACCAGCAGATCGGGAGCATTCTCCGTATACGGTCCGCGATAAACCTCGTCCGTAATAAACACGCCGGTGATCCCAACTGCGCCAGAAGCCGGATCGACCAGCCCATTCAGCTTTTTTTGCAGCTCGTCTTTCAACGCCTCGGCTTCGGACGGATCCACAATTCCTTGCTTCTCGCGGCCTTTGATATTCAGATAAAGTCCGTTGAGGCCCATGGTGTAAGCGCGGGTGCGCGACCAATCCACGTCCTCGAACCAGTCGCCGCTCTCGGTCTTGCCATCCTTCAGCGCCAGATATCCGTTCTGGTGCAGCCACGCATTCACGTTCATGCAGCGTGCAAACGACTTGAATCCATGATCGGAGATCACCATCAGCAGCGTGTCGTCATCAATTTTTTCCATCACGCGCCCGATCAGGCGATCCATGCGCTCGTACAAATCCTGAATCACCGGGGGATGCTGACTGTGCGGCACATCGCGCGCTGCCGGATGATCTTCTTCCAGGTAACGCCAGAACATGTGCTGGATGCGGTCGGTCGTATCGAAAACGCATGTGCACAGCCCCTGCTTTGTTTTCTCCAGCGCATCAAAGAGCATCCGCTCGCGATCTTCATGATTGCCGTAAGCCTGCGCCAGGAAGGCATCGTCATCGAGCACGTGCTCGTTGAGCGCCCACGTGTCTTCCGCCAGGCCGAGCGTGGCATACGGCCCGAAGAGCTTGGCCAGATAAATTGAATAGGTAACCGGGTGCGAGATTGGCAGGTCGGGATGCCCCGGATCGATGTTCACCGGCGTGACATAGACTTCAACCTCCGGCGAAAGTTCCTTGAGATAAAAGCGGCAGATGCCGTGCGCCGTGAAACCCATGCCAGCCTTGAATTCCGCCGGAATCCACTCCGAGTATTCCCCAACTTTCAGCGTGAATTTTTCCGAACCGACCACGAAGCGGGCCGATTTCGATCCCGGCTCCGGCCGAATTTCGAAATTCACACGCAGTTCGTCCGGCCTTTTCCGCCAACGGATTGTCCGGTCCCGGAATGTACGAACGGCAAACACCGTTCTTGCGCTCGATGGGCACGCGCACACCGCCTTCGCGAAACTTGTCGCTCGAAGCGCGCGTCGTACACAGGCAAAACGTGCCCTGGCTGCCCTTCAGGTCGGGTACGCACATCCCGGAGAGCAGCACGCCCTGAAACTTCTCCGGCGGAAACGTGACGGGAACGCGAATCACTGAACTGAAAATCCCCGCGTTGCCCAGCCAGTGCCAGAACGGCGTGCCCTTTCGCATGGCTTTGATTTCGGTTTTGCCGAAGGGAATGGAATACTTGCCGATCTTGAGATGCCGCTTCGGCCCTTTGATTTCAGCCGACGAAAGAAATGGAAGATAGTTGCTGGTGTCGCGCGCCAGAAAATCGTAAATGTTGTGTTTGCCTGGATTCACTCCGGTCATGAAGGTCGACCAAGCCACTGGAGAAATCGGCGGAAACGTCGTGCGCAGCTTGCTGAACGTTCCTTTGTCCCGCAACTTCGCCAGATTCGGCAGCCGGCCTTCTTTCATAAAGCGATCGGCCAGATCCGGATCCATCCCGTCGAATCCCAAAATCACCGCTCGCTCAAACGTCGCCTTTCCGTACGCGTTTCGCCGCCGAATGAAACGGAACAACTGGCGGAATGGCCATGTCATCAGCGCATAGAACGAATAGAGGAACGCAACAAAGATCGCCCAGAACGACGACAGCACCGCAAATCCCGCGCCGGGACCTGCGTAGGCATGACCGAGCGTTGGGAACAGCACGACTGCGAGCAACAGGAAGAAATACAAATGGAGCGACGGGCGTCCCGCGCCCGTCCCGCGACGCGATAGCGCCGCCCACACAGTCTCGTCATATCTGGATTCCCAAAAGTTCCTTAAAAATAAATCCTGCCACCATCGACAAGATGAAGAACAGCCAGATCCAGTTCATGCCGTACCCGGCGATCTCGATATTGCGATCCGGGTAATTGATCGAAATGGACTCGATCGGACTATTCTCCGGCAGCGCCGGCTCTGCCGACGAAAACATACGCGCCCAGAAGTGTCCACGTAAGCGGACAGTCGAAATTCGCGCCAGATCACTCCCCACACAAACGGACTTCGCCACGCTCTGGCCGGCAGCGGCGATCTTCACTTCATATTTTCCCTCTTTCGAGCCAGCGAGTCGCCAGACAATCTCATTTGCCGCCGGAATGTGTACTGGAGGCGCAGTCATCGTGATCTCGGGCGGCAGGTCAAGCGTAACGTCATTCAGTCCGTCGCTTCCGTTGAGCTGAACCGTCAAAAGAAACGGCGCATTTACAGGAATCGGCGTTTGGCCCAGATAACGATCGATCTGCACGATCAGCAAAGTAATGGGAATGATGACGTACAGCAGCGGCTTGAATGCGAGTTTCAGGTAGCGTCCAGTGCCGCGCAGGATCTTGCCGTAAGAGCCCATCACCACCGGAATCTGATCCCGATACAGCCGCACCGCCAGCAAGTGCGCCTTCAGCTGATCCTTGGCAACGCCGATTGCTTTCTGATCCGACGTGTAGCCGAACAACACCACCATCAGCAATCCGACCACCAGCGACACGACGACCACAATCGCCAGCGGACTGGTCAGCAGAAAAAACTGAAACGCCGCGATTGCCACGGCATGACCGGCGATCGCCATCGGTTTGGAGAGAACAGTCAAGCTACTCGATGTACCCTAATCCGCGCAGCCGTTTCTGCACATCTTCCTTCGACGTGTTGCTCTCGTCCGGCAGGATTTTCTTGGTTTCCTTTTCCAGCATGTGGATCACGAATTCGTCGATCGATTCGTATCCGGCGGCATCCGAACACTGCTTGACCTTCTCCAGCAGTTCGCCTTCGATCTTCACTTTGTGTGAACCAAACATGATTTCTCCCGTTTGTGAAGCTTTGTTGATGGAGCGCCGGGCGTCCCCGCTCGGCCACCTGACAACTGGACGGGCGAGACGCACGTCGCTCCACCCCGTGCCCAAGCGCCTAACGCGACTGAAACACCGACTGCCCCATCATATCCTTCGTTTTCGCAATTCCGAATTCAGACAGAATCGTGGGTGCGATGTCAGTCAGCGCCGGAGCCTGCGCTTCAATCTTGCGGTTGCTCAGCAGCACTCCCGGCACCTTCGTGAAGTCCATGCAATGATCGCCGCTCCACGCATTCGTGTTGTCCTCGAGCACGTCCGCCGGAAACGCGCCCAGAATCGTTTTCCATCCGGAGCGATATCCGCGGTTGTAGCCAACCAGCGCATCCGGACCCGTGCGCGCATATGGTCCCTGGTAGGCTTCGCTGGCCAGATCGATTCGCGTAATTACCTGAGAACCATCTTTCGGATCGCGAACCTCCAAAAGTTTTTGCCGGATTTCCCGCAGCAGGGCGTCCGCCTGAGCACCAGGCTCGACAACGCCCTCGCGCTCCCGTCCGCGCACGTTCAGATAAAGTCCGTTCAACCCCAGTCCGTAAGCGCGCGTGCGGCTCCAATCCACGTCGGCAAAAGGCTCGCTCGAATCCCCGCGGCGCCTTCTTTCCGCAGTGATGTAGCCATTATTCAATAACCACGTATTCAGATTGAAAGACCGCCGATAGGGAGCAAATCCGTGGTCCGAAAGCACGAGCAGCGTGGTATTGTCATCGACCTTCGGCATCACCTCGCCGAGCACCTGATCAATCTGCTCGTAAAATTCCTCCAGCGACGACCCGTACTGCGCAGCGAGCGCGGCGTCGTACGCCGGATGCTGGGGATCAGTCAGCCGCCACATCATGTGCGCATTCAGATCGAGGCTGGAGAAATAGAAGAAGAAAAGTCCGTCGTTAAATTTCGGGAACTCCGTATCGAACGCCCGTCGATGTTCAGCCAGCACGGTGCGCGCCTGTTCCAGATATTCTTTGTCGTCGAGCACGCCAGCAGTAAGGGCCTTCGTGTCTTCGGCAATTCCTTGCGTATGGAATTCGCCAATCTGTTTCGCCAAATCGCGCGAGTAACTCGAAGGCGTGGAGATGGGCAGCGCCGGGTCTTCCGGATCAATATTGATGGGCGACACATAAAGTTGAAAACGCGGATGCGTCTGTTTGAGATAGAAGCGGCAGATCCCCTTCACACTGCCAATCCAATTCCCAAAGACAGGCATGAGCTGAAATTCCACCGGAATCCATCCGCTCCACTCGCCTTCTTTCAGAACGAACTGCTGGTCCCGCACGCTGATGCGCGCCACCGCTTCCAGCGGATCCACGTCAACCGTAAAAGGCTCTGTAGAAGGAGGCGAGTTCCTGCGAAACGTGTTGTCGGGTCCGATCAGATTGGTCGCGATCCGATTGTTCTTCACTTCGACCTGCACCACTTCTCCGCCCTCGACGGCTCCAACGGCCGCGGTCGGATCGTCGGTGTAAAAAGTGAACGTGCCGTAAGTGCCGCGCAGATCGGGCGTGCCCATGCCGGAAAGCGTCTTCCCTTTCGCCGTGATCGGAGGAAAATTCGCCGGGATGCGGTAAACATAATTCGGCACGCTATGTTCGTCCAGAATCTCCCAGAAGGCCTTGCCGTGCCGCAACTGTTCCGCCGAACCGCCGCCGAGCGGAACCACCCAACTGCCGAGACGCAAGCTGTGCTTTGGGCCTTCGACCCGCGAGGTGGAAAAATAAAGCTGAAAAGTCTTCGGATCGCGGTGGATGAAATCAAAGATTCCGTGCCCGCCCGCATTCATTCCCGTGATCAGGTTCGACCACGCCACCGGACTCTGCGGCGGGATACTGGTCGTCAAGCGCCGGAATGATCCCTGCGCCTCCAGCCGCGCGAAGTTCGGCATCTTGCCCTCGGCCATGAACTTGGTGAGCAGGTCCGGATCAAGCCCGTCGATGCCAAGGATGATCACCTTCCAGGACTTCCCGGATTTGGACCGAACCGCCCCACCCCGCGCACGCTGGCAGGAAACAAACAGGCTCAGACCCGCGGCGCACAACGCCAGCAGGCTCACCATCCGAAGACGTTTTCTGAAAAGCTCGGTCACTACAAGTATCAGATGCAAGCAAGATCTGCGAAATATGATCTGCAAATACGGTCCGGCTTCACGGAGGCGGCATCGAGCCCTTACCGGCTAACGATGGATCGTGATCACGACCTCACCACAAGACTGGAGATCCCGAGGAGCAGGTACACAGATTGTACTTTACACTTACAGTCATGATCCGAAAAATCGTGGCCGGCGTGAGTCTTATCCTTCTGACTTTCTCTTTCGCCGCAGCCGCATCGAAGCCCAACCTGGTGCTGATCACGCTCGACTCCACGCGCGCCGACCGCATGGGCTTCCTCGGCGCCAAGAGAGCGCTCACGCCCAACCTCGATCGTCTTGCCACGGAGAAAGAAAGCATCGTCTTCGAGCGTGCCTACTCCCAGGCTCCGTCCAGCGTGGTTTCGCACGCCACCATTCTTTCCGGAGCCTACCCTCAGAGCACGGGTATGAGCGAAATTGGCGGAACGCTACCAGCATCTCTAGCTTACCTCCCGGAGCTGCTGGGGACGCAAGGCTATAGGACGGCCGCTTTTGTTGGCTCCATCGATCTCGATCCGCTAAACGGGCTGGCACAGGGCTTCGACCGTGGCTTCCAGACTTACGACGCTGGCTTTCGACCCGTGATCCCCGGTGACGCCCGCCCTCCAGTAACCGAGCGCCGCGGAGACCAGGTTGTCGCCCGCGCCCTCGCTTGGCTGGACCACAATGCGCACGCACAAGGACAAGCGCAAGGACAGTTTTTTCTGTGGGTTCATATCGCTGATGTTCAGATCACTGATGCTCATTCAGCGATGCCCGCGCACCCAGCACTTCCTACAATTCCGCAATCACCGCGTCCGATGCAGCCGTCGGCAAATTAATCAGCGCCTTGCAGCAGCGGAAAATCTACGAAAACACCGCGGTGGTCGTCGTCGCCGACCACGGCGAGAGTCTGGGCGCCCACGGCGAAGAAACCCATGGCATCTTCCTCTACGACGAGACTATTCACGTCCCGCTGCTCATAAAACTCCCCGAAGGCCAGCCCGCCGCGAAGCCCGCGACCACATCGCAGTTGCGGCCAAGGTAAGGCTCGTCGACATCGCTCCTACTCTGCTGGAAATCGCCGCGATCCCAGTTCCCGTCGCAAATGCTGGGACAGTCGCTGTTGCGGATCGCAAAATCAAGGTCCGGGCGTAGCGGTAGTGGCACTTGACCAGCCCGTATATTCCCGCAGCGATCTGCCCCAACGCGGATTCGGCTGGAGCCCGCTCGAATCCTGGCGCGCGGGCAAGTATCTCTACATTCGCGCCCCCAAGCCCGAACTCTACGACATGACCGCTGACCCGGGCGCCGTCCACAACCTGGCCCAGACTTCGAAGGCCACGCTCGACACGATGGCCGCGCAGCTCGATAATTTCGACCGCCACTTCAGCGGCGAGGCCGGCAAGTCTTCCGCCGAGTTGAGTTCTTCCGAGATGCAGAAACTGGCGTCGCTAGGATACGTCGGACTGCAAAAGTCGTCGGCCTCTGCCGCCGCCGTTGCAGGAACCGATCCCAAGGACAAAATAGCGACCGCCAATAAAGTGCTAGCGCTGTGTTGGGACGGGCGACCCGTCGAAGCCGACGCTGCAACGCCCGGCCATCGCCGCGCTCGAGCCGATCGTCTCCGCCGATCCCAACCTCTACCTGGCGCAGTACACGCTCGGTGTGGCGCTGTCCCGGAAAGGGCAATACGCCGAGGCGGCCAAGCATCTGCACAAAGCGATTGAACTCCAGCCCGACTCCGCCTGGGCGCACTACGAAATCGGAGCATGCTTGCTAAAGACTGGCGATTTCAAAACCGCCATCGTGCACCTCGAAATTGCCGCCGGACGCCTGCCGGGATTCTCGCCCGCTCACACGGCGCTGGCCGACGCATATGATCATGCGGGACGCACCGAAGATGCGAAGAAGGAGCGGGCGAAGGTGAAGTAGGTTCTGCTTTGCTGACTTCCCGATTTTCGTTTCTGGTTCTGCAGATTGCGGTTGCCATCCGTACAAAAAAGGCGTCCCATCTTTCGGGACGCCCTTTGCAAGACTTGCTACTGTCAACCTCTAGAAGTAGAACTTTACCCCCAGCTGCACCACGCGACCGTCGCCGTTGGTTGAGATTGCCTTAACCCCGAAGATCTGGCCAAAAGTGCCGCTGTCAGCAAGGGACGCGTCTTCAGAGTTGAAACCGGGTGTAATCGGGTTCGAAAAATTCGCGTGGTTGAAAGTGTTAAAGGTTTCGAGGCGCAATTGCAGATACCGCGACTCGTCGATGTGAATGTTCTTCTCGAGCGCCATGTCGGTGTAATTGAGTCCCGGGCCATAGATCGGGTTGCGGAGTGCGGTGCCCAGAACTCCAACGTTGCCCGTCCCAGCAAAAGTAGCCAGGGGAGTAGTGAAGGCTGCCGGATTGAACCAGTAGTTCCCAGGGTTTCTGGGGTTGCGGATGCCCAGGGGAGTGCTGGTACGGGACGGCAAGATCCGGGCACGCGTAGTACGAGTAGCCCCCAACGTCACACGTAAGTGAGCCAGCATAGAGATCGAATAACGCATCCGGCAAACCGTGCTGGAGTGTGTAAATGCCAGAGATGTTCCAGTCATCGGTCAGCCGCTTCCAACGGTGGGTCAGCTTAAAGAACGGAAGCGTGTAGGTGTAGCTCACCACGAAGCGCTGCGGCGCGTCGTTGGCGGAAGGAGCATAATCCTGCTTTGGATCAAAGGGGTTGATTCCGGGAAAGTTGAACCCGGTGTTTTCCAGACTCGAAGTTTGGTCGAAGTAACGCGACCAGGTGTAGGCCGCCAGAACCTGCAGACCACCGCTGAAATGTCGATTCAGCACAAGTTGCATGGAGTTGTAGTTGGAGTTGTAGCCGGTGGCCTGAACCCCTGTCATTCCATATTTGTTCAAGGGGAGTGCGGGCCCACCCGGGGTTCCGGCTGCGGGGCAACCTGAGCCAGCCAGAAACAGCCCGCTAGGACAGCTCCCTCCGTTGTATGCCGCCGCCGCCGTATTCGTGCCAGGATACTGCCCCGCATTATTGAGGTTGAAGGCGCCTTCCTCGTGACGTCCGATGTTTCCAACATAACCCACGGAAAGAATCGTGGATTTTGAAAGTTGCCGCTCGACCGTCAAGTTGTAGTTGGTCGATCTAGGCGCGGTGAACTTGGAATCCTCGGTGTTCATGCCATAACCAATGGGAAAGAAGACGGAAATGGGCATCCCGCCGGGAAGACCAGCGGCGCCGGGCTTCGGCGGCGAATAGGGAAACGCATTGACGACCGAGCAGGGGGTTACGCTGTTTCCGATGCCCAGAAATGGATTAGCAAAGCCAGGGGATCCGCAGGCCGCCGTAGCACCGGTTGAACTAAGGGCAAAGGGAGGATTGGTCAGTGTTTGCAGGGCCAATTCCTCTTCGGTGCGGTTGTAGTAAAGTCCGACGCCGCCATGGATACTCCAATTGCGGCTGCTGCCCGGGCTCCAGGCAAACCCGACA